>NZ_JBIAHN010000001.1:0-601258 GCF_042870555.1 Streptomyces sp. NPDC006487 | reverse complement strand
CTCGTCTTCATGGACGGCGGCGTCGTGGTCGAATCCGGCCACCCCCGCGAGGTCCTGGGCAACCCGCAGCACGACCGCACCAAGGCCTTCCTCTCCAAGGTCCTCTAGCACCGGGCAGCATGCTCGAGGGGCGGTACCTCAACCCGTACCGCCCCTTCCTCATGCCCGCCTCACGCCGGCCCGGCCCGAAACCTGCGGGACTTCGCGGACCATCGGTGCCCCGATGCCTCTCGCGTCGCGCACCCGTGTCGGGACCCCGCCCGGCCCTCACTCTCAGGTCTCACCAGGCATCGGCCCCCGTTCGCAGTGCCCGCAGCCGATGCCCTCTTCGGGCCCGTCTGTGCCGATACGCTGGGCTCCGGACGGGGTGGGCAGCGAAGGGGAAACACGTGAGTGTGGGGGATCCGTTGACGCAAGTGCCTCGGATGCGGCTGGACGAGCTGCTCGACGAGCTCCAAGTACGCATCGACGCCGTGCGCGGCACCCGGGACCGGGTGCACAGCCTGCTGGAGGCCGTCGTCTCGGTGGGCCGGGAACTGGACCTGGCCCAGGTGCTGCGGCGGATCGTGGAGGCCGCGGCCCTGCTCGTCGACGCCGACTACGGGGCACTGGGGGTCATCGGCCCCGATGGCCGTACCCTGTCGCAGTTCCTGACCGTGGGGCTCGACGAGGAAGCCATCGCCGAAATCGGTCCCCTGCCGGCCGGTCACGGTCTGCTCGGGGAGGTCATCCACCACCCGGAGCCCTTGCGCCTCACCGATCTCGGCGCCCACTCCTCCTCGTACGGGTTTCCGCCGCACCACCCGCCCATGCGCACGTTCCTCGGCGTACCGATCCGGGTGCGGGGCGAGGTGTTCGGGAATCTCTATCTGACCGACAAGCGGGGCGGGTTCGACTTCGACACCGAGGACGAGACGGTGATCTCCACCCTCTCGGTGGCGGCGGGCGTGGCGATCGACAACGCCCGGCTCTACGAGGGGTCCCAGCGCCAGCAGCTGTGGCTCAAGGCCAATGCGGAGATCACCGAGAGCCTGCTGTCCGGCAGTCCCCGTCCGGCGGTGCTGGAGCTCATCGCGCTGCGGGCCCAGGAGATCACGGGGGCCCGGATCGCGGACATCTCCATGCCGGTCCCCGGCGCGGAGGGGTTGTTCGTGGAGTTCGCGGCCGGTGCGGACAGCAAGGCCAGGCAGGGACTCGTGGTCCCCTTCGCGGGAACCCTCTCGGGAACCGCGCACCGGACCGGCAAACCCGTCACGGTCCTCCACGCCTCGGACGACGACCGCTACCCGGCCGATGCGCAGACACAGGACGGGCTGGGTCCCGCCGTCGCGGTCCCGCTGGGCACCGCCGGCCGGGAGAGCAGGGGCGTGCTGCTGCTCGCGCGCGAGGCCGGAGAGCCCGCCTTCGGCGAGAACGAGCTCGAGCCGCTCGTCGCCTTCGCGGGTCAGGCGACCATCGCCCTCGAGCTGGCGGAGCGGCGCCGGGACGCGGAACAGATAGCACTGTTGGAGGAGCGCGACCGGATCGCACGGGACCTGCACGACCTGGCCATCCAGCGGCTCTTCGCCACCGGCATGACCCTCCAGAGCGCCGCTCGGCTCGTCGAACACGAAGGGGCAGCCGAACGCGTCAGCCGCGCCGTCGAAGACCTGGACGAAACCATCAAGATCATCCGTTCGACGATCTTCGGTCTGCGCACCAAGGACCGCGAGAGCGGACCAGGTCTGCGGGCCCGCGCGGCACGGGCCGTCGGCGAGGCGGCCACCACCCTCGGCCATCCGCCGCGCCTCAGCATGGAGGGCCTGCTCGATACGGACGTCCCGTCCGAGGTCGCCGACCATGCCATGGCGGCGCTGGGCGAGCTCCTGAGCAACGCCGCGCGCCACGCGGGTGCGACCAGGGTCGCCGTGGCCCTCAAAGCGGAACCGGGCGAGATCGTGCTGACGGTCTCCGACAACGGCCGGGGCATCCCGGCCCAGGGCCGCCGAAGCGGTTTGCGCAACCTCGAGGACCGGGCACGGGGCCTGGGCGGGTCTTTCACCGTGGACACCCCTGACGAGGGAGGCAGTCGGCTCGTCTGGCGGGCGCCGCTCCCCACCGGGAGCTGACGGCCCCGACGCGATCAGCCCAGGACAGCCGACTCGGGCGGCGTCCGCTCCGCCTCCAGCCGGAATCCGGTGACGAGGTCGGGGCGGATCCTCAGGGCTCCGGTCATGGGGTGTCCCACCCAGGGACGCAGCAGGGAAGCGAACCGGGCCACCTCGTCGGCATCGGTCACCGGGCACGCGTAACCGGTGACGACGACGCTCCAGCCGAAGTGGGTGACGGGATCGATGGCGTCCGCTTCGTAGGCGACCACCACGCCGGGGACATCGGCCGGAGCCACGAGGGAGGCGAGCGCCCCGTCGTCATGGATCCGCACGATGATGTCCTCACCCTCGACGAGGTGGTTGACCGGACGGACTGCCGGCAGAGCGTGCTGCGTGAAGACGATGCGCCCCAGGGACACCGTTGCCAGGAGCATGAGCGCCTCGGTCCTGTCCAGCTCGCGCATGCGCCGACCGATCGTCGCATCGCCCGCCTGACCGTCGGCGCGTCCCATGCCGTCCTGCTCCATGATCCGCACCCTCATCCGGTATCGATCGTTTTCGCCTTCCGAGTCACCAGCCTCCCCCGCGATCGCCAGGGGAACCAGGGCCAAATGGTCCCGGCCGGAGAACCGGACTCG
This sequence comes from Streptomyces sp. NPDC006487, assembly GCF_042870555.1. NCBI lineage: Bacteria > Bacillati > Actinomycetota > Actinomycetes > Kitasatosporales > Streptomycetaceae > Streptomyces > Streptomyces sp. NPDC006487. The sequence continues at coordinate 598,530 of NZ_JBIAHN010000001.1, read as the reverse complement.
GAAGCCGCCCCGCTCAAGTCGCGACGGTCCGCAGCACGCGATCGGCGCCGAGTACCCTCATCGACTTGGCCACCAGAGGCGGCACGCCACACAGCCAAAGCCGGGTTCCGGCCCAGCGGCAGCGTTGGTCGACACGCAAGAAGAGGCCGATGCCCGAGCTGTCGCAGAAGGAGATCCCGGACAGGTCCAGGACGAGTCTGCGGTGACTGGATTCGGCGAGGCCGGTGAGGCGGGGTTCCACCTGTCGCGCTGTGTGAAAGTCGAGTTCTCCGGTCAGGGTGACGCGCACGTCCCCTTCGCTCCTCACCGTGGACTTCAGGTCGATCAAGGTGGTCGTCATGGGACCCTCCACGCTGCGTGCGGTTCTTCGGTCGGGCCGCACCTTTCCCCGTTCCCCGTGCGGCTCCAGCTCACCGCACGCACAGCGGTCCCGGGAAGGTCCGCATGCCCCCCGCCCAGGGCCGAAGGTCCCTTTCCCCAGGGGCCTACCGCACGGAGGAGCGGCCGGATGAGGGCCTATCGGCCCTGTCCGTTCGGCCCCTCCCACGGGCACGATGCTGGGGTTCGGGCGCACCGGACGATCCCAGGCGAAGGAGTTGCGTCATGAACGACAGCGGTGCCCCCTCCCCCATCAAGCCTCCGATCACGGTCTTCCTCCTCGACGACCACGAAGTCGTACGCCGCGGGGTGCACGATCTGCTCGACGCGGAGCCCGACCTCGACGTGATCGGTGAGGCGGGCACGGCGGAACAGGCCCTGATCCGCATCCCCGCACTGCGTCCCCAGGTGGCGATCCTCGACGTACGGCTCCAGGATGGCGACGGCGTGAGCGTGTGCCGCGAGCTGCGCTCGCGTATGCCCGAGCTGGCCTGCCTGATGCTGACGTCGTTCGACGACGAGGAGGCTCTGCTGGACGCGGTGATGGCGGGCGCATCCGGTTATGTGCTGAAGCAGATCACCGGCACCGACTTGGTCACCGCCGTCCGTACGGTCGCGGCCGGCCAGTCCATGCTCGATCCCGGAGCCACGACCCGGCTGATGGCCCGCATGCGCGGCGACGTACCCGAGGAGGACCGGGTCCCGGGTCTGCCCGGCTTCACCGACCGGGAGAAGGAGATCCTCGTCATGGTCAGCGAGGGGCTCACCAACAGGGAGATCGGCCAGCGGATGTACCTCGCCGAGAAGACCGTCAAGAACATCATCTCGCGCCTGTTCACCAAGCTGGGGGTGGAGCGTCGCGTCCAGGCAGCGGTGATCGCCAGCCACACGCTGATCCCGCCGAAGCAGCGCCCCGTCCCGTCCGCGGAATAGTCGGCGAGCGGGCACGCGGTGGCTGGGCACGTGATGGCTGGGCACGTGATGGGGCCGGGCACGCCGTACGGTCGCGTGCCCGGCCTCCCTTCCTGACCCGGGCCGGGTCAGGCGTGCGGGACCACGGCCACGGGACAGACCGCATGGTGCAGGGCCGCATGCGCCACGGACCCGATGTGCGCGCCCACCGCCGATTCGCGGACCCGGCGGCCGACGACCAGCAGCTGCGCGTCCGACGCCGCGGTCAGCAGCACGTGGCCGCCACTGCCCTGCTCCACGTGCATGACGACTTCGACCTCCGGGTACTTCAGCCGCCACGGCTCCAGCGCCTGCTCCAGCGCGGCCTTCTCGTACGGCTCCAGGCCACCGAACTGGTCGGCGATCCACATCGACCCGGGGCTGTAGCCGTAGACCGGGGGCAGGCTCCAGGCACGGACCGCACGGAGCGGTACCTTCCTCACCGCGGCGGCCTCGAAGGCGACGCGCAGTACCTCGGCGGACTCCTGCACGCCGCCCTGCTGCCCGACGACGACCTCGCCCTCCTCCGGCACGGCCACCGGCCTGCCGTGCGCGGAGCGCACGGAGACGACGGGGCCCTCGGCGGCGGCGATCACCTGCCGACCGTAGGAGCCCAGCAGGAACCCGACCAGGGCTCCGTGCCCGCGAGTGCCGAGCACCAGCAACTCCGCTTCCTTGGCGGCGCGCAGGAGGGCAGGGACGGGCGCGTCGCAGAGCACTTCCGCGGTGAGGGCCAGCTCCGGGTACCGGTGAGTGAGCTCGGCCTCGACCTCGTTCAGGACGTCGTCGGCGCGGTGGGCCTCGGTGTCGCGTTCCTGGACGATCGGGGCTGCGATCGGCTGCCACAGCCAGGCGTGGACCACGTGCAGGGGCAGATCGCGCCGTACGGCCTCCCGTGCGGCCCAGTCCGCCGCGGCCCGGCTCTGAGGGGATCCGTCCACTCCGACTACCAGGGTGCGGTTCACGAGTCTGTCCTCCGTACTGATGCCGGAGCATCGGGGTCGGCCGGCAGGGGAGCGGCACCGGCCAGGGGAACCGGCGCCGCTGAACTCACCTTCGCCGCCGGATGCCTTGGCACACAGGGGCCGACAGTCCCTCCCCGAGGGCCGGTCTTCCCCTCCCGGCGGGACCACGAGCCGGACGTCGTGCTCGCCTGCGCCGGCGACGTGCCCACCATGGAGGTCCTGGCCGCCGCGGCCCTGCTCCGCGAGCACCTCCCCTCGCTGGCCGTCCGGGTCGTCAACGTCGTCGACATCGCCCGGCCGATGCCCCACGAGGAACAGGGCCGCCGCGCGGACGGCGAGGCCGGGGACGCTCGGAGGCCCGCATTGAACACGGCTTCGACCGATCGGATCGCTCACCCGAAGGAGAGCCTTCGCGCCCTCGGGTACAGGACGGCGTCACCGTACGGAACTTGATCGCGACTCTCGGTGGCGACCTGGGGCGACCGGGCTCTGGTCCCGTTGCCCATCCGCGCGATCCGGGCCGTCGAGGGCGTCGTCGACGCCCGTCGCCGTGCTCGCCCACGGCTGACGGCCACCGCGCGGCCCACCGCCTGCGCCGCGGGTCCGGGAGGTGGACGCTTGAAAGCGGCACCCGACGCCATCCGAGGGAGATGAGACGCATGACGCACCATGTCGCGGTGGGCTTGGACGGCTCCGCCGAGAGCGACGCCGCCGCGCGGTGGGCTGCCGGTGAAGCCCTCCTGCGAGGAGTACCGCTGGAGATCGTCCACGTGGAGGAGTGGCTGGAGCACCCTGCGCACACGGCCTCGACCGGCGAGATCACCCGACGGTGGGCGGACACCCTGCTGGAGGACACCTCGGGCTCGCTCCATGCTCTGCACCCCGGGCTGGAGATCACCACGCGCCGCTTGGGCGGCCTCCCCCCGGAGGCGCTCGCGCGGGCGGCCGACACGGCGTCGATGCTCGTACTCGGCTCGCGCGGACTCGGCGGCATGGCCGGCTTCGTCATGGGATCGGTCGCGTCGGGAACCGTCGCCCGAGCTCGGCACCCTGTGGTCCTCGTCCGGGCCTCGACCGACGCCCCGGCCGACGGCGCGGCCGACGGCGCGGTCGTCGCGGGCGTGGACGCCCGTCGGCCGTGCGGCGAGCTGCTGGCCTTCGCGTTCGACGAGGCCTCGCGTCGTGGGGGTCGGCTGAGCGTGGTGCACGCCTGGACTCCTCCTCCGGTCCTCGGCTACGCCCCCGGCCTCGACCCTGCCCTACTCCAGGAAATGAGCCGCGCTGTCGCCGTCGCCCTGGACGACATGGTCGCACCCTGGTGCGACAAGTACCCCGAAGTCGAAGTCGACAGGAGCACACCGGTCGGCCAGGCGGCCGTCCGCGTCCTGGAGGCGTCCCACGAGTCGGCGCTCGTCGTCATCGGCCGCCGCATCCGCGCCTCTTCCTTCGGCGCCCACATCGGATCGGTCGCACACGCGGTCGCACATCACTGCGCGCTGCCGGTAGCCGTCGTGGCGCACGACTGACGCACCCGCACAGAAGGGATCACACCGTGCCCACAGCCGGCCTCGACCGCAGCACCGTCCTCGCCCTCGTGGAGGACGCCGTCATCGCCCCGTCCATGCACAACGCCCAGCCGTGGCGCTTCGTCCTGCGGCCCGACGACCACGCCATCGAGCTGCACGGCGACCCAGAACGCGCCATGCCCCACACCGACCCGGACCTTCGAGCCCTCCATCTGGGCTGCGCCGCGGCCCTGTTCAATCTCCGGGTGGCCGCGGCGGCAGCCGGCTGGGCAACGGCCGTCACGCTCCTGCCCGAGAAGGAACGGCCGTTGTACCTGGCGGAAGTGGTACTGCGGGAGACCCGGACCGCGGACCACGACCTCGCAGCCCTGCACCCCGCCGTCCGGCGCCGCCACACCAGCCGCTTCCCCTTCACCGGCGAGGAGATCCCCTCCGCCGTTCAGGACGGACTCTGCGCGGCGGCCCTCCTCGAAGGAGCCCGGCTGGTCCTGCCCGACACCTGGCACACCGAGGCCGTACTGGACCTCGTACACGACGCCGAACACCGCGAGGCCATGGATCCCGCGGCACGGGAGGAGACCGCGCGCTGGACGCACGCCGACACGGCGTCCGGCGGACCGCGCGACGCGGGCATCCCCGGGAACGCGTTCGGCCCCAGCCAGACGGGATCCCGCGCTCCCGTACGCGACTTCGGCAGCTGGCGCCCCGTTCCGGGTCGTGAGTCGGCCGTGTTCGAAGAGCACCCCCGTATCGCGCTGCTGGGCACGCCGGAAGACACCCCGGAGGACTGGCTGAGCGCCGGCCAGGCACTGCAACGCGGGCTGCTCCAGGCCACGTCCGACGGGCTCGTCGCCTCGATGACATCGCAGCCCCTCGAATGGCCCGAACTGCGTTGGGCCGTCCGCGACCCGGTCGCCGCGATGGGCCACGTCCACATGGTCCTGCGCCTCGGCTACGGACCTCAGGGCCCCGAAACGCCCCGCCGTCCGGCGGCCGACGTTCTCGAAGCCCGGTAGGCATCGCGCCACCGCTGCGCAACGCGTCTCCCGGGCGATCGCCGGCCGCAGTCAGCGCGATGGGGCAACCGGGCGAGGCTCCCGCCTCCACCCCGGCGAACACCGATGCCGCCGTGGACCGCGGAGCCCTCGGTACCCGGCCCTCGTCGTCCACCCAGATCGACACCTCCCCTCCGGCAGGACGCCGGAGGGGCAGGTCGACGACGCCATCCGGGGCCCGCCTGGCCGTGGCGGCCCCGGATGGACGCATTCGCTACAGGAGCCACCGGTTGCGGCGGACGAGGGGCAGGCTCCGCCAGGCGGTGCTCAGACCCCATACGCGACCGGCACCGATCACCGCCAGCATCACCAGGACGGCCGCGTAGAGGACGTGATAGTCCACCAGCGGATTCGTCGACATGCTGAGGGTGCCGTCCGAGACGTGCCGGGCCGGAGGCCACTCCGCGGCCCACATGAGCGCCATCATCACGGTGCCCGCGGCAGCCGCGGCCCGCAGGGCGACGCCGCCGGCCAGGGCGATACCGATGCCGAGCAGCCCCAGCATGAAGGCCCAGTCGGCCCATGCCGCTCCGGCCCAGGCGTGGAAGGTACCCTCCAGCGGCCCGGCGGCGACATGGCTCAAGAAGCCCTTGGTGGGAGAACCGCCGTCGATCCAGCCCTTGCCCGACGGAGTCGCGTACCCCCAGCCGAACGCCTTGTCCGCGAAAGCCCAGAGGAATGTGAACGAGGTCAGCAGGCGGGTCGTCGCCGCGATGCGCGCGACGGCCAGAGGCGCGGTGAGCTCGTCGGCCGTGCCGTCGGGTGATGCGGTGGCCGTGGCGGCCTTCCGCCACCCTGCGACGGACATCCCGGGCTGGCGGTGCTGGTGGAGAGCCATGACGTCGAAGCCTTCCCTCACGGCAGGCCATGTGCCTGCCCTTCCAATGTCCCGGCTCAGGGGACGGCGCGCCCTGGGGACGAACGGCCCGGACCGCGCAGCCAAACGTCCCTCGAAGCAATGCGGTGGGACGCCGCACCAGACCGAGAAAGCCCTGGGGAGCCGGCCGTCAGGTCCCGTCGGCTTCCGCTCCCGGTCCGGACGGCCCCCGAGCCGGGCCGCCCGGTAGAAGCCCCGCACGTCTGCGACCGCCCCGCAGGCGACGCGGCAGGGATCGCACCCAAGGGACCAAGGGACCAAGGACCGGGGCCGCCGTGCCCGTTGGCCATGCGGGCCGCGCCGGCACGGGAGTTGACCCTCATCGGCCGTCGCAACCGGGACTCCCGGCTGGGGGCCACACCGGAGCAGTTGCCCGCGCGGTCCCGCACCGCTGCCGGACGCCGGTGGCCGTCATCTCTCACGGCTGACCACCCTCGTGCCTCGTGAAGCCGCCGTCCGGCCGGGTGACGGAGGGACGTTCGGCCCGGCACCCGGGCCACCTGGACCCTCACTTCCCCTCGTCCCGGAGCGGAAGGGTGGGATACACGCCGCCGCCGGCGGTTGTCGCTCCGTCATTCACGGTTCTGAAGGAAACGCCATGTCACATACGGTCATCGCGGGCCTCGACGGTTCCCCCGCATCGCTTGCCGCCGCCGAGTGGGCCGCCCGGGAGGCGCGGCTGCGTCGGCTCCCGCTCAAGCTGTTGCACGCGGTGGAGGAATGGGTGCCGTCCTACGGCTACGCGTCGCGGACCGGGGCCGCACCGTCGTCCCAGTACTGGGGCGAGCGCATCCCACGTGAGACTTCCCGGCAGTTGGCCGAGCGGCATCCCGGCCTGGCGATCACCACGGAGCAGGTGGACGGGCGGCCGCTGACCGTACTGGCCGCCGCCGCGCAGGAAGCCGAGGTTCTGGTGCTCGGCTCACGCGGGCTGGGGGCAATGACCGGCTTCCTCGTCGGATCCGTGTCCCAGTCCGTACTCGCCCACGCCGAGCGCCCGGTCGTGGTCGTGCGGTCCGGCACCTGGATGGACACTCCCTACCAGGAGGCCCCCGACGGCAACGGGGCACAGGAGGGGACCTACCGACCGGTCGTGCTCGGGCTGGACCTCTCCCGCCCGTGTGACGAACTGCTCGACCACGCCTTCGACGCGGCGGCCGTACGCCGGGCCCCGCTGCGTGTGGTCCACGGCTGGAGCATGCCGCCGACGTTCTCCTTCGACCCGGTGCTGCTCGCGCCCGAGGTGCGGGAGGGCATGGCGGCCGGCACGGCAACCGCGCTCGGTGACGCACTGCGGCCCTGGCGCGGCAAGTACCCCCAGGTCCGCGTCGAAGAGGAATGCTCCGTCGGGCAGGCCGCCGGCCAGCTCCTCGAGGCCGCGGTGGATGCCTCGCTGGTCGTCGTCGGCCGACGGATCCGGCGCTCGGCCATCGGCACCCACCTCGGCCCGGTCGCCCACGCCGTCCTCCACCACTCCACGGCGCCGGTCGCGGTCGTCCCGCACCCCTGAGTGCCGGGTGCCGGGCACCATCCATACGGACCCGTACTCGGCACGCTCGGAGCACCGAGTACGGGTGTGCATCCCCGTGTTCCGTTCAACGAGCCGATGACGTGCGGCGTCGCCGCCAGGGGTCCCGCACATGCGTGCAGAACCGTTTTTGTTCCGAGTCGTTGAAAGGGTCTCGCGTACACACAGGGCACGACCCGAAGGCCTGCACCGGTCCCCGGACTGCCTGGAGCGACACCCGGGACGACAGCTGTCCGCACACCCCTGAAGCACCCGAACGCGAGTAGTGCTTGCTCCGCGGCGGGCGCGGCGGCGGGCCTTGAGGCACGTCTCCGGTCCGGTGCACCGCTTTCCTCATCCCAACGCCGACCTGCCCACGCGGTGCGGCGCTGAACGCGCCACTGAGCCCGGCCAGGTGACGAGGACCGGGCCGGGCTCTGCGCATGCGGGGTGCTAGGGCCTGTCGTCCTGTTCGCCGCGACACACCTCTTCTTCCCCACAGCACTGATCCGACCCCTGGAGGCTCTGGCCTCGGCAGTTCTCGGTGGCTCCCCGGCCCTCCTCGGCACGGAGCGGATCGTGCTGCGGGGACATGGGCAAGACGAGCCGAAGCCCCAGTCCTCTCTGCCCGGCCTCGGCGGCTGCCTGAGCCAAGTCCGCGTACCAGTTCTTCTCCGGGTCGATGCGGACGACGATCTCGCCGACTTCGGTGATGGTCATGACGTCTCACTCCTGCATTCGTCACCGTGCCGGGGGATGAGTTCGACGGGGCAGTGGGCATGGTGCACGAGGCTGTGTGTCACGCGCCCGAGGGTGCGGCCGATGTGTCCGGTCGTCCGGCGCCCGCCGATGACCAGCAGGTCCGCGTGGCGGGACGCCTCCACCAGCACCCCCGCGACGGACACGCTCTTCTCCGTGCCGACCTGGACCGTCAGCGAGGGGTACTCGTCCCGGATCTGCTCCGCAACGGCCGCCAGACTCTGCTCCTGGCGGCCGCCGACCGCATCCAGGCCCCCGAACGCTCTCGCCGCCGAGCCGACCGACTGCACGATGTTCCGGACGTGCAGCAGTCTCAACGAGGCCTTGCGCAGCTCGGCCGCCCGCGCCGCATGACGCAGGCAATCGAGGTCGCGCTCGTCGCGGACGGCGGCCAGCACGACGTCGTGCCCGGCCTCCTCATCGCTCCCCCGGACGATGACCACGGGCGTGCGGGCCTCCGCCGCGACCTCGAGTCCGACCGAGCCCAGGGTCAACGAGCTGAAGCCACCCGGCCCTCGATTGCCGACGACAAGGGTTCCATGGCTGCTTGCGGCGCGGCGCAGGCTCATGGCAGGGCCGCTGCGGCTGAGCTCCGTCGTCACGGAGAGCGCGGGATGTCGGGCCTGCACGGCATCCGCCGTAGCCTCGAGCAGTTCACGGCCCGCGGCTCGGACCCGTTCCGTGTCCTCGTCCGAGAGGTCGAGGACACGTCCGTCGATGTCGGACCCGTACACGATGTGCAGGGGGCGTCGGCGCCGAGCGGCCTCGTCCGAGGCCCAGAGCGCCGCCCGCCGGGCCGGTTCGGCCCCGTCGACGCCGACGATGACCGATCCGAGTTCCGGACAGCCACGGTTGCTTTCCATGGTTCCTCCTCGCTGACTGCTACTTGGGGTAGCTCTACGCTGACACCGAGGCGCCCCAGTGGAGAGGGTCGTTGAGGTCCTCATCGGGGCCGAAGGTCCCAAGAGCTGCCGCACGACCGGCGAAGTCCCCGATTCCGGGTTTGGCGCACCGGCCGGGCAGGAAACATGGACTGCGTGAGACGTCGCCGCTCTTGCGACGCTGCACGACTGGGCCGCGCTCGGCGTCCGGCTCGCTTCGCTCCCCCGCCCCTCCACCTGCTCCTATCGCATCGGCATGCGCTCCGCGCGCCCCAAAGCCCCTCGCCTCCCCATCGACGTTCCCGGACGAACGCTCGTCACGGTCCACGCCCCGACCGGGGCTGATCGTGTTGACGCACCACATGTCCCGGTGCCCTGCGGACTCCTACGCTGTGCCCACACCCGGCGGTCGCTCCGACCGACCGCCGGTACGTCACCGCCGTCATGCCCGATTCGGTCCTCCGACTCCACCGCACCGTGCTGGAGGTCGGAATCCCGTTGTGGGTCTCCGAGCACACCAACGCCCAGTGTCGACCCCGTCGAGCACCCCGTCGTGCCAGGCGGTGATCACGGGATTCACCCGCAGACGGCCGTCGGTCCGCACCGGGGACACCGACGGCGGCCCGGGGTCCCCCGCGGGCCGGCCGTGCGATCAGGCTCCGAGCGCCCGGTGCAGTCCGAGCCGGTCGGTGCCCAGTTTCGTGAAGACCGCGGACAACAGCTCCGTCACCGCCTGGGCGTTGGTGTGCATCGCCGCGGCGATCGCCCTGTTGTCCATCCCCGCCGAGGCGTGGCGGGCAGCTGTGAGCTCGGCGACGGTCAAGGTGTCCTGCTCGGAGGTGTGCAGACGGCGAGGCCGCAGACCGGCCGAGGTCAGCTGGGCCCTGGCCCGGCTCACGAGCCCGTCGGCGCCGCAGTCGGCGGCCAACTCCATTCCCCGGTAAGTCTGTTGCGCCGCCTGATGCGGATCGCCGATGGCGTGCAGGGCCATGCCGTGGTCGATGAGCGCGTGCGCGAGTTCGCAGGCGGCCGGAGACTGTTCGAGGTACTCCACCGCCTCCTGCAGCAGGCCCGCCGCCTGGGTCGGGTCCGTGGCCGCGGCCGCGACGCGCAGGGCGTGTCCGATCACGCTGGACGTCCCGAACGCGCGGGCCCGTGCGACCGCTTCGGCCGCCGTGGCCTGTGCCTGCTCGGGCGCATGCGTTGCCTGCGCGAGCGCCAAGTCCAGTTGCCAGGGGCTCCACGAGGGATTGCGCGTTCCGCGCAGATCCAGGCGCCGGCCGACTGCGGTGAGGTGGTGCTCCGCCTCCTCGATCCTGCCCTGGGCCAGGAGCAGTTTGCCCCACACGGCCTGCGGATCGGGATAGACCACGGCCTGGGGGAAGCCGTCGGCCAGCTTGTAGGCCTTGGCGATGCGCTGGGCCTCAGCGGTGTTCCCCCGGGCGAGCAAGGTCTCGATGAGGGTACCGATCGCGTACCACTGCGCCGGGATCCCGGTGCCGACTCGGTCGGCGATCTGCAGGCCGTTGCGTACGAAGTCCTCGGCCTCGGCGAGCTGCCCGCGCCGGTAGCGGACGTAGCCGAGCAGGGTGTAGACGAACGACAGGTGCGCGCCGCGCCAGCCCTTCCCCTCGAACTCGACGATCGCGGTGTTGAAGAGGTCCTCGGCCCGGCCGGGCTGGTCGCAGTACATGAGCGTGACCGCAAGGACGGCGGGCACCTCGAAGCCGAAGTCCTGGTCGGTCCAGCTCATGCCCCCGTCAAGCGCCTGTTCCGCGTATTCCAGGGCGGTGGAGGCGGGCTCGCCGCGCATCGCGGCGTCCCAGGCCCGCAGACCGAGGATGTGCCGCTCGGGCAGCCCCCGACCGGTGAGCCTCTTGGCGAACTGGGCGAGGAGCCGGGAGCGGGCGGGCGAGTTCTCCTCGTCGAACCGGACAGCGTTCCATTTGAACTGCTCAGCCTGCATGCGCAGCCGCGTACGGGAGCTCGTGGCACGCCGGGCCTCGTCCGCGAGGAGTCCTGCCGCCAGACCCAGCTGACCCGTGTGACCGAGCGCCTGGGCGAGCCGGTACGTGATCGCCTCGCGCAGGGCCTGGTCGGTCTTGGGCTCCTCCAGCGCGGCCCTGAGCTGGTTGATCGTCGTCGCGGGATCGTGCAGGAGGTTGGCGGATCCGAGTTCGAACAGGACCTCGGCGCGGTCCTCCACCTCCGGGGGCTCGCGCAGGGCACGCGCCAGGTAGCGGCGCGCGGCATCAGGAGCGCCCGCGGAGAAGCTCTCGCGCGCGGCCTGGCGCAGCTGCTGTACGACCCACGGGTCGCCCTCGGGGTGCATCTCCAGCAGGTGGCGGGCGGCGGCCGCGGATCCCTGCCCGTCGTCCATCACTGCCTGGGCGGCCATCCCATGCATGGCTACGCGTACACCGGGCAGAATCGAGCGGTACACGGCGGTGGCGATGAGCGGGTGGAAGAACTCGACGACCTCCTTGCGCCGTACGCTCGTGAGGACGGTCAGGATGCGTGCGGCCCGCAGCCGGTCGATGGCCTCGGCGGCCTGCGCCTCACCGAGGGCGGCCACGCCACCGACGATGCCGAGGGGGACCGCGGTGCCGAGCACGGCGGCGGCCCACGCGAGCCGGACGGTGGACGGGCCGAGCTGTTCGAGCCGGTCGATCAGGCCGCTGCCCTTGACCGCGGAAGCCAGGTCGCGCAGTTGGGGGATGTTGCCCTGGTACGGCTTCAACCCCCGGTCGCGGCCCTTCATGACCAGCTCGACCACCTCGAAGGGGTTTCCGCCGGTGATCGCCCAGCATTCGCGGCAGAACACGTTGTCCGCGTCCTCACCGAGGGCGTCGCGCACTATGCGCGCGACGGCGCTCGTGGTCAGGGGAGCCAGCTCGTGCGGGCGCGTCCCGTGGCGTCCCATGAGGGCGCGCAGCGCGCCGGCGTCGGCGGGGATCTCGTCGGGCCGGCAGGCCACCATGATCAGCATGGCCAGTTCCTCGGCGCGCGCCGCGAAGGAGGTGAGCCAGCTCAGGGACTCCGCGTCCGCCCAGTGCGCGTCGTCGACGATCAGCACGACGGGGGCGTTGCGTACCGCTAGATGCGTGACCACCCAGTCGAGTCCGTCGCGCACGCCCTGCGGGTCCGGCCCCGTCGGGCCCTTCGGGGCGGCGGTCAGCCCGAGTGCGGGGGCGATGATGCCGTACCAGTTGCCGAGCGCCTCGCGCCGTTCGTCCTCGCTCATGGCCGCGAGGGCCGGCTGGATGAGCTGGCGCATCACGTGGAACGGAACCTGCCGCTCCTGCTCGCCGCCTCGCGCGAAGAGCACGGTGCAGGAGCGGTCCGCGGCGTGGCGGCGAGCCTCGTTCAGCAGGGTGGTCTTGCCTATGCCGGCCGATCCGGCGAAGGTCAGGACACCCCCGCTGCGGTTGGCCGAGCCATTGCCCGAGATGCCGCAGAGAACGTCCACCGCGCGTTGGATCGCGAGGACTTCCGCCTCCCGCTCCAGCAGGGGCTGAGTGTTCCAGCCTCTCGGTTCCGTGACCTGTGACATCCTTTACCCCCTCCAGCACGTGCGGCAGAGTGTACGGGCCGGAGGAGGAGTTGATGCTGTTTCAGCACACTATTGCGGTATCTCCTCACTCGTATGAGAAGAATGTTGTACCTTCCGCGCCACGGGAATCATCGGCAGTTCGCTGGGCTGCGGGATCCCTGCGGGAAGCTCGCGCACGGTGACGCCCGGGGCGGGCTTCAGGTGCCATCGCGAGGCGACGGTTGCCACCGCGGTCAGGATCTCCGCCACGGCGAAGGAATCGCCGATGCACTTGTGCTGACCGGCCCCGAACGGGACGTAACCGTGAGTACGGGACCGCTCCTTCGCCCCCTTCTGCCAGCGGTCCGGGTCGAAGACGCCGGGGTCGGGGAAGAGCGCGGGGTCCCGGTGCAACGCGTAGGGACTGTAGGCCAGTTCCGCGCCGGCCGGGATCGAGATTCCGCCGAGTGTGAGGGGGGCCAGGGCCCTGCGGGTGAAGAGCAAGGGGGAATGCAGGCGCAGGGCTTCCTGGAAGACGTCGTGCGTGTAGGTCAGCGCGGGTATGTCTTCGGGACGCACGGGCCGGGACCCCACCACCGAGTCGACTTCGGCATGGACGCGCGCCTCCACCTCGGGGTGCCGGCCGATCTCGTGGAAGATCCAGGACAGGGTGGTCGCGGAGGTCTCGGTGCCGGCGAGCATGATGGCCATGACCTCGTCCCGCACCTGCTCGGCATCCATCGCCGAGCCCGTCTCGGAGTCCACGCCCGCCAGCAGCAAGGAGAGCAGGTCGTGGCGGTCGCCCCGGTCGGCCGGCTCCTCGGCGCGGTACTGCTCGATCACCTCGTCGGTGACCCGGCGCAGCCGGGCGGCCGCGCCGTCGAACCGCCGGTTGTACGGAATGGGCAGCCGGTCCAGCGACTTGGGCATGACCGCCCGCACGAGCATGCCCTCCAGGACGATGGGCAGCGAGCGGTGCACCTCGTCGACGGCGGGCCGGCTCAGGTCCCCCGAGAAGATCATCTCGGCGACCGAAGACATCGCGTACCCGCGCGCCTCCGTGACCATGGAGATCTCACGGCCGGCCGTCCACGACGCGGACATCACCTCCGCCTGCCGGCACATCACCTCGGCGTACTCGGTGATGTGGTTGCGATGGAAGGCGGGTTGCATCATCCGGCGCTGCTTGCGATGGAAGTCGCCGTCGGTGGTCACGATCCCGTTGCCGAACACCGGACGGAGCCTGTCGAAGATCCTTCCCCGGCCGAACTGCTGCGCCTGCTGGACCAGCACGGAGTGGACGTGCTCCGGGCTCGTCAGCACGTGGACGGGCCAGGTGCCGATGTCGAGCCGTACGATGTCGCCGTATTCCCGGAGCGACTCCAGGAACGCGATGGGCCGGCGCCACAGTTGCAGCGCGTGACCCAGGAGCGGTAACCGTCCCGGAGCGACCGGAGCATGAACCCCGGGACCGGAATGCGCTTCAGATGACATGAACTGACTCTCCGTCACGCCGCGGAGACAAGATCCGGGCGGGTGTACGCAGACTCCAGTCCGGCCGCGAACCGTTCGTCGCTGTACCGCGTGCACTCGTAACGCTGCCACAGATCGGCGCCGATCATCCAGTCCTCGTAACTGCGCACGCAGCGGGTGACCGCGTCGACCAGCGACGGTTCCGTCCCGGGGAGCGCGTTGACGGCCTGAATCAGACGTTCTTCTTCGGTCAGATACTGCTCGATGCGCTCCTGAATTCGCCCCTCGACCGCCTGGACGGCGTCGGGGAGGGAGCACCTCTCCCAGAAGGAGATGAGGGAGACGAGGTTGTTGGTGTCCCCACAGGCGTGCTCCTTCGGCAGGGAGAACACGTCGTTGCCCCATGAGATGACGTCGAGGACGCTCGCGGCGAGAGCGTGGAACTCGGGGAGGTCGTGGACGTTCTGCGGGAGGTCGATCCCGAGCCCGGCCTCCACCATGTCCATCATCGGAAGGATCTGGGAGCTGTGGCGGCGCATGAGGACGTACTCCTGGACTCCCGGGCGTGTCGCGGCTGCGCGGTTGCCCGCCTCCTGGTCCAAGGAGTGCAGCATGAGGGGGACATGGGCACGGTACCGGGCCGCGGTCCCCTCGGACATGCCGGCCAGGATCCGGTCGCACAGGTCGACGAATCCCGTCACCAACGGATTTCGGCCCGCTGCCGACCTCTCGATCCGCCCCGTTCGCAGATAGCCGGTGATCGCATCGGTGACGGGCCGCCAGGCCGCGACCTCTCCCGCCCTGATGAGGTGGTCGTGCTGGTCGTCCAGGACGAACGACCAGGCCATCCACTCGGCGAGCAAGAGGACGCGCTCGTAGGGGACGTCACCGCTCACCCGGCCGGCCAGGTGGCCCACGCCGATGCCCGAGAACTGCTCGGCCGCGGCGGTCACGAGCTCGTGTTGCAACACCCAGGAGGTCGCCTCGGTGTTCGCCCGGGCGGCCCCGGGGTGCTTGGAGTTCCCGAACGGAAGGTGGAAATCGGGGACGGAAAAAGAGCTGAGCTGGGCCATTGATCCCCCACGGAAGAATCGGATTCGTCAATACCCGCTCACTACACGACCGCGCTGTACACCCGCGACCCAAACGCCCCTCTGCTACGACATCGCCACGGCCACACCAGGTGACGGGCGGAATGAACCGGTCACGGAGTGGCGTGATCCGGCCTATCGGCGACCACATCAGGCCACCCGTGAACTCATTTACCCTCAGAACGCAGCACGCTGTCAACGTTGGGAGAGTGAACGCGGGTAATCCATCCCGGAATTGCCGAAATCGCATTCCTTTTGAATGTGCAATTGGCATAGTCGATGGCGTTCGGGGCGCCTGGGGCCAGGGGCGCCGCAGAGAAGGCGGCCGCGGCCGGCCGGGTGGCCGAAGAGCGCCGTCGGAGCGCGGGCCTCTGCCTACACTGCGCAGGGCAACGGCCGTCGGGGGAAGGGCGGAAGCATGACCGAGAATCATCCGCCGGACCCTGGAGGGCCTGGAGCGCAGGCGGATCCCGGTGGGTCGGGAGGCGGCCGGGAGGCCGACGCCCTCGGCTCCCATCTGGAGTTCTTACGGAAGCGGTTGGGCGGGGAGCAGTTCGAGGCACTCGTCCGAGCCGTCCAGACCACGTGCACGCTCCTGGCCGAGGAGCAGCAGGTCCTCCTGGGAGGACCGCAGGAGGGCGAGCTCACCCCCGACCTCCGGGGAGAGTACCTGTCCCTCATGGCAGTGATGATCACTGGACACCTCGACCACCACCTGGTCGAGTTCCGGACCTTCGACGGCGGCAAGGGCTGGGCGGTCGTGGAAAACGCCCGCACCCGTAACCGACACCCCGGCGCACCCCCGGCCGCTCGCGACGCGGCGCGACACGCGTGGACCGACGGCCGCCTCGACGGCATCGCCCGCGCGACCGACTCCCCGGCTCCCTGACGGGACCGCCGGAAGAGACGGCCTGCGGCAGGCGGGAAAGGACGGGCGTGTTCAGGCGGTCAGCCGCTGCACGGTCCTTTCGAGGGCCGAGATGATGTCGCCGGCACGCGCGGCGGAGTGCGCCGTGGCCAGTTCGACGCTGAGCCGTCCGGCGAAGCTCGTGACGATGTACGTGGAGGTGGGGGCGGCCATCTCCTCGGGATTCGCCCGCCCGGCCGGACGGAACCTCTGATCGATGATGGCCCCGCGGAAATCCTCGATCGCACAACCGGCCGGTGTGCGCAGGTCCGGGATCCTTCCCCAGTTCGTCAGCATGAGCGTGTCGTCCGCCAGCACGTACGCCGTCTCGGCATCCTCCTCGCCGGCACTCTCCGCGGCCGCGGGTTGCGAGGCGTCCTGGTCCTGCCCCGTCAGGTGGAGTTGCGACTGCTGTACGACACCGTCCTCGATGCTCGTGTTCAGTTCGTCGAGCAGTTCCTTGGCCAGTACCAGCGGGTCGGTGTGCTGGCCGACAGATCGTTTGAATCCGACCGTGCCGAAGATGTTCGTCCCGGCGAAGGCGTCCACCGGCGGGCTGATGCGGGTGCGCACGTCCACCGGATAGATGAGGGGAACGGCCACCTCGTCCACGTGGTCGGTGGCGGCTTTGACCTTGGCGTGGGCGATCATCACGGCCGCCGAGACCAGACCGTGGACCGAGACCCCGTTGGCGCGCCCGATCCGGGCCAGCGCCGAGGTCGTCCCGGCCGTGAAACGGATCCGGCCGCGGGCCGACGGGCCCCGCTCGACGGAGGTCGCCGGCTCGGCGGACGACCGCTCCTCAGCCCGCTCCTCGGCCCGCTCCTCGGCCCGGTCCGGCACCTCGGCCGGCTCGAAGAGCTCTTCCAGGCCGTTGCGGCCGAGCCGGGTGACCCCTCGGCGGGCCAGGAGCGATTCCAGGGACTCCGGAACCGGGAAGACCTCGAGCGGTGTGGGAAGCCCGGTCTCGACGATGTCGGTGTAATGGCCCCACAGCTCGGCCAGGAGCGCCACCGATGCGCTCGCGTCGGCGATGCTGTGGTCCGTCAGCAAAGTGACCGTAGAGCGGCCGGCGGCGTGGGAGACCTCCAGACCGATGAGTTCCTCGGTGTGATCCAGCTTGCGCATCGCGGGCTCCGGACTCCCCTCGCCCGTACGGACCCGGATTGCGGGTACGGTGCGGTCGGCGTCGACGACGAGCTCGATTCCCGCATGTCCGGAGCGGATGTGTCCGGTGAAGACGGGATGGGTTCGACACGAGGCCGCGAAGGCCTTCGACAGCGCGAACGCGTCCAAGGGGCCCGTCACCGTGACCGCGTACGAAACGGTCTCCGTGGGCTCCACGTGTGCGGTCTCGGTCGGTGCCAGCACCCGACCCGCGATGACCGCCGGGACCTCATCGCTCATCGCCATCCGCCGTTCCCACTCGAAGACACATCCATGGAAGATCAGCCTAAACCGCGTAATAAGCGGGCATTAACGAGCATTTTATCTTTCTCATACGACGACGATGCGTCGACGGGAGCGTGCGCACTGGCGGCGGACCTATGGCGAGCATCCCGGCATGTACGGAGAGGAGCCGTACCCGCCCGACTTCTCGGTCGCGGCGCTTCGTCCGCGTGCTGCCGGATGCCGCTACGTGGCGTCAATGTCCGGCGAGGGCCTTGACCAATGCGACCGCCGTCCCGATCGCCGCGTCGATCGCGCCGGCGATCAGCGCGAACAGCGTCCCGCCGCCCATGCGGATCCCGCCGTAGCACCCCCACGCGAACAGAGTGGCGACGTTGACCCCGGCTGCCGTGAGCAGAGCCGTGTCCAGACCCATCGCCCCCAGTGCCGAGACGCCGATCAGAACGAGCGGCCCGACCGCGGACAGCAACAGCGGGCTGCTGACGAAGAGCATCGCGCGCAGTTCCCGCCCCCGCGCGAGAGCACCGTGCATCACGCGATGGGCCTGCTGGTCCGCGACCAGCGCGGCCAGCCACAATCCCGCCGAGGCGGTCGTGACCGTCGCCACGGCTCCGAGGACGTCCACATGGCCGCTGCCCGCGAGCCCGATGACGACGGAGATCATGGTGATCGTCGCGTAGAGCCGCTCCTTGAGCTGCGCGGCGGCCGTCTCGGTGCTCACGGCGTCCAGCGCGTCTTCCTTCACGAAACCCACCGTAAGGCGCAGCCGTAGCGGGCACCCGGAACAACACCGGCCCCCGCCGGGCGAATCGGTTCGGGCCTTTCCCGCTCGCCGAGGACCGAGGCGGCAGGGCGCGATCGCCGCCGCGACGGCGATCGTTTGACCGATACCCAGCTGAAACACAGCTGTGGGGCGCTCGAAGCGGTCCCCTGACGAACCGGAAGTGCGCCTCTTCGAGGCTGTGCCGGTACCCGATCCGCGGTGTACGCGACATCGGAAGGCAGCTGCCGTGCTGAGCACCCCGTACCGTTCCGAGGCCACCGAGAAAGAGGGGCCCGCCGACCCGCCTCCTCAGGCGTGCCCGTCTCGCTCCGGCATCCGCACCGGCCGCATCCGTACCGGCGGCGGGCGCGGTCGGTTGATCGCCGCCGCCGCGCTCTGCTGCGCCCTGCTGATGGCGCTGCACGCGTGGATCCCGAACGGGGTCGGCAACCTCGGCAGCCTGTTCCAGACCTTCCTGCCCTGGGCCGGGCTGAGCGTCCCGGTGCTGCTGGCACTGGCGGCGGTGCGACGCTCGCGGCTCGCGGCCGTCGCCGTCCTGGCCCCCGCGGTCGTCTGGGTCTCCCTCTTCGGCGGGATGCTCACCGACGGGCGTGCCGACGGCGGGGACTTCACCGTGGTCAGCCACAACGTGGACGAGGACAACCCCGATCCGGCGCGGACCGCGCGAGCGCTCGCCGCGTCGGGCGCGGACGTGCTGGCGCTGGAGGAGATGTCCTCGAAGGCCACGCCCGTCTACGAGCGCGAGCTGGCCGCCGGCTATCCGCACCACTCCGAAAGCCTCGGCGTCAGGCTGTGGAGCAAGCACCCGCTGAACGACGTGCAAGCGGTGCCGATCATGCCCTGGACCCGTGCCGTTCGGGCCATCGTCGACACCCCGGGCGGGCCCGTCGCGGTCTACGCCGCCCACCTCGCTTCGGTACGGGTGACCCCCGACGCCGGTTTCACCACCGCGCGCCGCAACGAAGCCGCCGGGAAGCTGGCCGCGGCCGTACGGGCGGAGCCGCTGCCCCGGGTCGTCGTAATGGGCGACTTCAACGGGACGGCCGAGGACTCGGCACTGAGGCCGGTGACCGCACCGCTCCGCTCGGCGCAGCGGGAGGCGGGGTCCGGCTTCGGCTTCACCTGGCCCGCCTCGTTCCCGGTGGTCCGCATCGACCAGATCCTGGTGAAGGGGGTGAGCCCGGTCTCCTCGTGGACCCTGCCGGACACCGGCAGCGACCACCTGCCCGTCGCGGCCTCCCTGCGGCTGTGACCGGGCCGCGCGGGCCACTGACTACGATGGCCGGAGAAATATGTCCGTTAATGAACAAGTAGGTGGCGTGTCGGAAACCCGGGTCCCCGACCCCGTCAGCGTCCTCGTCGTCGAGGACGACGCCACCATCCGCCGCGCCGTGCAGCTGTCCCTGGAGCGGTACGGCTACCAGGTCGCGGTGGCGGCGGACGGACTCGGCGGCCTGGAGTCGTTCCGGGCCGGCGCGCACGACCTGCTGATCCTGGACGTGATGCTGCCCGAACTCGACGGCATCGGCCTGTGCCGGCGAATCCGCGAGGAGAGCCTGGTCCCGGTCCTGATGATGTCCGCACGCGGTGACGCCCTCGACGTGGTCGCCGGGCTGGAGGCGGGCGCCGACGACTACGTCGTCAAACCCGTCGACACCTCCGTCCTCGTCGCCCGCATCCGTACGCTGCTGCGCCGCGCGACCTTCCGGCCGACCGAGCCGGGGACGAGTGCGGCCGAGTCCGTCGAGCCGGCGGTCACCTCCCCGGACGCCGGGGCGGCCCCCGGCGTACTGGCCTTCGGCGACCTGACCGTGAACACCCTGGGCCTGGAGGTGCACCGGGGTGGGCGGCCCGTCCCGCTGACCCCCACCGAACTGCGCCTGCTGCTGGAATTCGCCGC
The DNA here is from genome assembly GCF_042870555.1 of Streptomyces sp. NPDC006487. Lineage (NCBI taxonomy): Bacteria > Bacillati > Actinomycetota > Actinomycetes > Kitasatosporales > Streptomycetaceae > Streptomyces > Streptomyces sp. NPDC006487. The sequence goes on along the minus strand of NZ_JBIAHN010000001.1, from coordinate 578,534 downwards.
GGCTCCCGGCGCCGTGCTGGACCGCCGCCGGCTGCTGCGCGACGTCTGGGACTACGGCTGGGAGGGAGACACCCGGGTCGTGGACCTGTGCGTGCTGCGGCTGCGCAAGAAGATCGGCGCCGGCCGGATCGAGACCGTCCGCGGCTTCGGCTACAAACTCGTCCGCGACTGAGGGGCCCGGCCGGAAACATGGCACTGCTCAACCCGCGCGCCCTGCGGTGGAAGATCGCCGCGCTGACCGCGGCCGCCTGCTGCGCGGTGGCCTCGGTGATCGGCGTACTCGTCCACCAGGCGATGGCCCAACGCGGCGACCGGACCGGACACGAACGCCTCGCCGCACGGCTGACCGCTGCCGAGCGCGAGTACACCCGTACGGGCAGCGCGCCGCTCGACGTCGAGGTTCTCGCGCCGGAGCGGCTCGACGCGCCACTCGCGCGGGCACTGGCCGCCAAGGACCCGGCCAGTCTGTACGCGACCTGGTACGACCGCAAACCCCCCAACTGGTACTGGCTGTGGGCGGCCATGCCCGTCGAGGGCGGCCGGGTGCTCGTCTTCCGGACGGACATGAGCTCCGAGGTGCGCGGCCTGCAGCTCCTGGACCGCAGCATCGTCAAGGCCGTGCTCGCCGCCCTCCTGGTCGTCGTCCCGCTCGCGGCCCTGGCCACCGAGCCCATGAACCGCAGGCTGCGCCGCGGCTCCCGTACCGCCCGGGCGATCGCCGACGGCGACCTGGACGCCCGGATCGGCCCGGCCGGCCGGGCCCGTGACGAGATCACCGAGATGTCGGCGGCCGTGGACGAGATGGCCGCGGCCCTGCAGCGCAAACTGGAGGGCGAGCGCCGCTTCACCGCGGACGTCGCGCACGAACTGCGCACCCCGCTGATGGGGCTGTCCACCGCCGCCGGGCTCCTCCCGGAAGACGACGAGGCGGCCGAGCTCGTCCGCGACCGGGCCCGGGCCCTGAACGGGCTGGTCGAGGACCTCCTGGAGATCTCCCGGCTCGACGCCGGCGCCGAACGGGCACGGACCGACGCGGTGCCGCTGGGTGAGCTGGTCACCGACGTCGTGCGCCGGACCGGGACGCGGACGCACGTCGAGGCCGGGGACGCCGGGGTGGTGGAGACCGACCCGCGCCGGGTGGAACGGATCGTGGTCAACCTCGTCACGAACGCCCACCGGCACGGGACGGCCCCCGTCGAAGTCACCGTCGAGGGCGCGCGGATCGTCGTACGGGACCACGGGCCCGGCTTCCCCGCCGCGCTGCTCTCGGAAGGCCCGCAGCGCTTCCGCACGGGAACCGCCGAACGGGGGCGCGGGCACGGACTCGGGCTGACCATCGCACTCGGGCAGGCGGAGGTCCTCGGGGCCAGGCTGGCCTTCGCGAACGCCCCGGACGGGGGCGCGGTGGCCACCCTCGACCTGGACGTCTGAACCTCGGACCGGCCTGAAACGGAACCGCAACACGACCTCCCGGCGGCGGAAACAGGGTCGCACCGGTCCGGAAGTACGGCCCCTCGAAGGTGATTCGGGTGCGGGATCCGCACCCGTCTTCCTGGAGGTTCCCCATGTCCGCCGACCATCACCGCCGCTCCCCTTCCGGCTTCCGCAGGTCCGTCCTCGTCCCGCTGTCCGCCGCTCTCGTCATGGCGACCGGTACGGGCGCCTGGTACGCCTTCGGTGGCGACGGGCTCCGGAGTCCGGGCGCCTCCCCGGACAGCGACAGCCCGGCTGTCGCTTCCCTGGCCCGGTCGCTGGACCTGCCCTGGCCGGCGGAGGGCCAGGCGAGCGCGGAGGTCGAGGGCATCGGCAGTCTCGGCACCAAGGGCGATCAGATACCGGTGCCCATCGCCAGCATCACCAAGGTCATGACCGCCTACGTCATCCTCACCGGCCACCCGCTGTCCGGCGACGGCCAGGGCGAGGAGGTGACCGCAGACCAGCAGGCTGCCGACGAGTCCTTCTCCACTGCGGAGTCGACCGCACCCGTGGTGGCCGGACGCCGGTACACCCAACGCCAGCTCCTGGAGCTCATGATGCTGCCCTCCGGAAACAACGTCGCCAGACTGCTGGCCCGTTGGGACTCCGGCGATCAGGAGCGGTTCACCTCGAAGATGAACAAGGCCGCCGCCGCACTCGGAATGGACCGCACGACATACACCGGTGCCTCCGGCTTCGAATCCAGCACGAAGAGCACCGCCGCCGACCAGATGAAACTGGCCCACGCCGTCATGAAGAACGAGGCCTTCCGCAAGATCGTGGCCACACCCGCCGTCACCGCCCCCGGCTCCGGCACACCGATCCGCAACAGCAACAAACTGCTCGGCAAGGACGGCGTCATCGGCCTGAAGACCGGCTCCTCCACCCCGGCGGGCGGCAACCTCATGTGGGCCGCCACCCAGGAGGTCGCCGGCGTCCCCCGCCTCATCCTGGGAGTCGTCCTCCACCAGCAGGCCGACACCAACCCCACCGCCGGCATGGCCGCCGCCTTCGAAGCCAGCCACACCCTGATCACAGCCATCCGCGCCACCCTCCCGCACGCCCTCGCCGCCCAGGACTCGAAGAGCTGACCGGCTCCGCCACAGCGCCCGGCCGCACGCCAACGAGTCCACGACCGCGCCATGTCGAGGCGGGCGGTGCGCGCGAGGGCGGCCGCGCGAACGAGGAGTGATCCAGGCCGTCTCCAGGCGGGGGAGGCAGCTCCGCGATGTGCTCCCGCACGCCGTGGTCCGCGTGGTGGGTGCCGATCCGCCGGTAGGTAGCTTCCCGGCCTCGTCGCCCGACTGCCCCCAGGCGTTGTGCCCACACCCCACGTCCCCGCAGACACCTGGAAGTGGTTCACATCGCCTCCACCGCAGCTGACCCGAAGGCTCCGTCCGGCATCAGACGGATCGTCGCCGCCAGTCTCATCGGACCACCATCGAGTGGTACCACAACTCATCCGACCAGAGCTACCACCTGCGGCTTTTCGCTGCACAGCACCTCTGAACCAGCACCAAACCAGCACCTGGGGTCAGCCATCGGTGATCGCGGCGCGGTGGGGCGCCCCGGTCGTACTGCCGGTCACCACGGTCGTGGACGTACGCGACGCACAGATCTCGAACATCGAGGCGCCGCCGCGTACACGCACCATCCCATGCGGGCCGGAGCCGATCACCGCGAAGTCAGGCGTGCCCGGTCCTGGCCTGATCCTGTTCCACGACCGTGGCCAGGCGGGCCAGCATTCCCCGGTGCCGGAGCTGAAGCAGGGCTTCGACCGCGGAATTGTGGAGGGCGCCTCCCAGGCCGCGCAACGGGTGCTCGTCGCAGATGACGAGGGTCTCCTCGCCCCATGGCCGCAGTTGGAGGAAGATCCGCGCAGTCCCGAGGGCCTTGAACGAGGCTTCCAGCTCAAGCTCCCGCCCGGGCACCAAGTGGCGTACGGTCGTCACCCCATCGGTCGACCACGGGCCCAGCCTCACGGTGTAGCGAAGCCGGGAGCCGATCTCAGGCCAGGCCTGATCGAGTGGTGTCGACTCGGACGGCCCCACCACCCACTCCCCGTACCGGGTCGCATCGGCGAGCACGGTCCACACCGCGTGCGGGGGACGCCGAATCAGCTGATGCCGGATGGCCATGGAAGGAGTCCTCCCTCTATCGGAGGCGGAGTCGTCTCCACGGTTATGGTGCGGGTGCGCGCGTGACCTCGCATCTCACCCGTGCCGGCGTTGTCGGGACATCACCGGCAAGGTCCGAAGGCAGAGGCTCCGTGGCTGTCGGTGGCCCGGAGAGCAGATGGCGGCGCGGGGCCGGGAAACCGGAGCGGACCCGGGCACCCCACAGCGACGGGCCTTCCGGCTGGCCGGTCTGTCGGCAGCCGGGCACTCGGCCGCGTCCGTCCACCGAACCGAGTACCGACGTCAGCTGCCTCCGGGCGCGACCCTGCTGCTCTACACCGACGGACCCATCGAGCGCCGCGGTCACGACATCGGCGCAACCATCGCGCAACTCGCCGCCCTGCCCGTCCGCCATCGGGACCAGCCGCTGCCCGAACTGCTGCACCGGATCGGCAACCTGCTCGCCGACCCGGGCCCCGGAGACGACGCCGTCATGCTCGCCCTGCGCATTCCCGTACGGAGACCGGGTCGGGTCGTCACAAGCCGACGCCTGGCCCCCGCTTTAGCCGATACGGGCGTACCCGGAGTGCCGAAGGCGGGCAGAGGCGGAAGGGTTGCGCCGGGGCTTGAGGGCGGCCGGCCAGTTGGGGCGGCGAATCCCGCGGGCCGCGGAATCCGGCAAGAGGAGACACCAGGAATGGTCCAGAAGAAGGCGACGAAGGCCGCGGCCAAAGACAAGCCCGGAAAGCGGAGCAAGCCCGACGGTGTCCCCAGCAGGCCCGCACAGAAGCCGCCGAAGGCGACCGAGTCGCCCCGGCCGCGGGGGCCTCTGCCCCTAAAACCTGACCAGGGCGGCCCGGGCACGCTCGGCCCGACCGGTCAGCCCACAGGCGCGCCCCCGACGGCGGTGGCGCAGGGCGGGGCCTACTTGACGACCGGGCAGGGGGCCCGGCTCTACGACAGTGACCATTCGCTGAAGGCCGGTGCGCGGGGACCGATTCTGCTCCAGGACCACCATCTGCGGGAGAAGATCACCCACTTCGACCACGAACGCATCCCCGAGCGGGTGGTCCACGCCCGGGGGGCTGGCGCCCACGGGGTCTTCCAGGGCTACGGCACCTCGGCAAAGGTCACCAAGGCGGCGTTCCTGGCGAAGGGCGTCGAGACACCGGTGTTCGTCAGGTTCTCCACCGTCCTCGGGTCACGGGGCTCGGCCGACACGGTGCGTGACACGCGCGGGTTCGCCACGAAGTTCTACACCGGCGAGGGAACCTTCGACCTGGTCGGCAACAACATCCCCGTGTTCTTCATCCAGGACGCCCTCAAGTTCCCCGACGTCATCCACGCCGGGAAGCCCCACCCCGACCGGGAGATTCCCCAAGCTCAGAGCGCCCACGACACGTTCTGGGACTTCGTCTCCCTGCACACCGAGGCCACGCACCACACCCTCTGGAACATGTCCGACCGGGCCATCCCGCGGTCCTTCCGGATGATGGAGGGATTCGGCATCCACACCTTCTGCCTGGTCAACGCCAAGGGCGCGACCACACTGGTGAAGTTCCACTGGAAACCGAAGCTCGGCACCCACTCGCTGGTCTGGGAGGAAGCCCAGGTCACGAACGGGATGGACCCCGACTTCCACCGCAGAGATCTAGCCGACGCGATCGAGGCGGGCGCCTTCCCCCAGTGGGAGCTCGGCATCCAGACGTTCCCCGACACCCCGGAGCAGACCTTCGAGGGGATCGACCTCCTCGACCCCACCAAGATCGTGCCCGAGGAGCTCGCTCCCGTTCAGCCCATCGGACTGATGACGCTGACGGCCAACCCGGCCAACTACTTCGCCGAGACCGAGCAGGTCGCCTTCCACCCCGGCCATCTCGTACCCGGCATCGACGTCACCGATGATCCCCTGCTGGCGGGACGGCTCTTCTCCTACCTCGACACGCAGATCAGCCGCCTCGGCGGCCCGAACTTCGGTCAGATCCCGATCAACCGGCCACACGCCCCCGTCAACGACATGCTCCGCGACGGCATGCACCAGAGCGCCGTCCACACCGGCGTCGCCCCGTACCGGCCCAACAGCCTCGACGCCGGCTGCCCGTTCCTCGCGGGAGCCGACACGGGCGCCTTCATCGAAGCACCCCGCGCACTCCCCGCCACGCGGAAGATCCGCGAAGCCCCCGCCTCGTTCGCAGACCACTTCACCCAGCCCCGCCTCTTCTGGCTCAGCATGACTGCGGTCGAGCGCGAACACATCATCGCCGCCTACACCTTCGAACTGAGCAAGTGCCTCGACCAGACCGTCAAGGAGCGCGTCCTTGCCGTTCTCGCCAACATTGACCCGCAGCTCTGCGAGGAAGTGGCCACCGGACTCGGGCTCCCCGTCCCGGCCGCTACGGTGCCGCTCGCGGATCCCGACCCCAGCCCCGCCCTGTCCCAGCTCGGTCGCACCTGGCCGGTGGAGAGTCGGATCATCGGCATCGTCGCCGACCGCGACTCCGACCTGAGGGGCGTGCGGAGAGTGCGGGACGCCGTGCTGAAGGCCGGAATGGTTCCCCTCGTCATCGCCCCCACCGGCGGTGCACTGGGACCCGCGAAGAATCCGGTGGCGGTCCAGCGGACCTTCACCACCGCCCGTTCCATCGAGTTCGACGCCCTCCTGTTCGCCGGAACACCCCAGACGGCCGACGACGCCCGCGGCGGCGCACGCGACGCCAAAGCCGGTGCACCCGAGCCCGGCAGCCCGGACCCCCGGGTCCTGTTGCTGCTGGCCGAGGCCTACCGCCACGGCAAGGCCATCGGCGGCTGGAACGACTTCTCCCGAATCCTCGAAGCCGTCGGCATCCAGGATGACGAACCGGGCATCGCCTTCACCGCCACCGCCGGCGCAGCCCTCAAAGCCATCACGCAAGCCCTGGCAGAGCACCGCGCCTGGAGCAGGTTCCCCACCAGCGTCTGATCGTCCAACGAGGGGGCTTGGATCGCCCGCCCAGCGAGGGGCGCCGCCCGGCATCCGGGAAGACCGCCGCTTCCACTGCGCTCTGCGGCTCTCGTGCGGGCCGGAGCCGGAAGGTTCGGCCTGCACGGGCGCGGGCAACGCGGACGGCCCTGACGTTCGAGGCGTCAGGGCCGTCCGTCGCGGCCGGCGGCCACGGGGATGGCGACCAGGCGCCGATGATGCCGAGCAGAGCGCCACCGATCAGGACGGCCAGGACGGTGACCAGAGGGTGGACGGCTACGGCGAATTTCATGGCCCGGGGCACGACGAGTCCTACCGCTTCCGGATCATTGAAGCCGAACGGAGGAACCGCTGATGGACGACCCGTCACTCCCCCCAGGACCCGTCGCTCCCGGCCAAGTGGGCGCCCCGCAAGTGCGGGGTCGGCAACGTCAGCGACGTCCGGCTCACCGATCCGTCATGTCCCGGCGGCGCCCCGCTGACGACGCTGCGCCCGCTACAGCGGCGAACGGGCTGCGGCTGAGGTTGGCGAGCAGATCCGCGGGATCGCGGTACACCGCGGCGGCCCCGGCGTCTTCCAGGTCGGCCTGCGGGATGCCGCCGCAGAGCAGGCCGACACAGGTCACATGGGCCCGGGTGGCCGCTTTCATGTCCCACACGGTGTCGCCGACGAACACGGCCCGCTCGGGCGGCACGTGGACGAGTTGAAGAGCATGCTGCACGGGCTCCGGTGCGGGTTTGCCTTCCTCCACGTCATCGGAGGAACTGGTCTTGGCGATGGCATCGTCGGCATCGATGGCCCGGCGAAGGGCGTCGAGTTCGCTGTCCTTGGCGGAGGTGACGAGGACGACCTGCCAATCGGCATCGGCGAGCGTGCGCAGCAGATCGGCGGCCGAAGCGAGGGCGGGAAGCCGGTCGAAGCTGGTGGCGTAGAGGGTGTCGTGCGCGGCACTGAGCCGGGCATCCTCCGCCTGGTCGCGGTCGCTGTCCAGGAGGTGGCCGAGCAGGTCTTCGCCGGGCAGGCCGATGGCTCGATGGATGGCGTGCATCGGGACTTGGTGCCCGGCCTGGCGCAGGGCCTCCCACCAGGCCGTCACATGGAGGTAGTTGGTGTCGGTGAGGGTACCGTCGACGTCGAAGAGTGCGGCACGGTTCATGGTGTCCGCTCCTCACAGTTCCCGCAGGGCGGGCAGTGGCTCGGCCTGCGCCCAGTCGAGGAAGGGCTCCTGCTGGGCGCCTCCCACTTGAGGTTCTCGCCTGAGCCCAGGCCGAGCCGGAAACGCCCCTGGGACAGGAGTTGCATGGTCGCGGCCTTCTGCGCGATCACCGCTGGCTGGTAGCGGAAGGTTGGGCAGGTCACACATGTCATGAGCGGGATACTGGACGTGGCCTGCGCCGCCGCACCCAGGACGCTCCAGGCATAGGGCGCGTGTCCTTGCGACTCCAGCCAGGGGAAGGAGTGGTCCGAGATGACGGAGAAATCGAAGCCCGCCCGCTCCGCCCCCACCACATGGGTGACCAGTTCGCGGGGCCCAGCCTGCTCGGTCATCATCGTGTATCCGATTCGCACCATGTATCCCAGACTGCCGCTATTCCTTCGCCAAGACGAGCGGAAGGCGAGCTCGCTCCCCCTGCAGGCCTCTCCCACTGGGCGAGGAGCGTTCCCTCACTCATCCCACGCACCCGGGCGACCCCCTCAGGCCGCTGGTGACTATTGGTCGACCCAAGACGAGCGAGACGTAGTCAGCGGAGCTCGAAACGGCACCTCATTCCGCCTGGTCCGGAGACGATCGGCGGATCCGGGGATAGGGATCCCGATCCTGGGCAGCCGCCTTCCAGTCGATCCGCTGTGGTGGTCATCCGTGCCGAGTGCATCTGACAGCGAGCCCTGGAGGTCGGGCCACTCCTCCCTCCGGAGCCCCCTGCCGCCTCCACACCCGAGGAGCTGATCGTGGCCGGACTGGACGGCTTCACCGAATCACTCGATTACCCGATGTACGTCGTGACGGCGGCGGCCGATGGCGAGCGAGCCGGCTGCCTGGTGGGATTTGCCACGCAGAGCTCGATCGACCCGCCCCGTTTCGTGGTGTGGATCTCCACGGCCAACCGCACGTACCGCATCGCACGCCGCGCCTCCCACCTGGCCGTGCACACCCTGCGACGTGAGCAGAGACGGACCGCAGCGCTGTTCGGCGGGCAGACCGGCGACGACGTCGACAAATTCGCCCAGGTGGCCTGGTGGCCTGGAGAAGGCGCGACACCGGTACTCACCGACTGCTGCGCTTGGTTCGTTGGCCGTGTGGAAGGCCTCATCGAAGGCGCAGGCGGAGACCACCTCGGCTTCCTGCTCGTGCCCGTCGCGCAGAGCCCGCCCGGACCCGCAAGGCCGCCGCTCATCCAGTTCAGTGACGTCAAGGACCTCTCGCCCGGGCACCCGGCCTGAGCCCGTGTCCCTTCGGCGCGCGCCGTCCGGGTCGGGCCCTCGCCCACCCCAACGAACATCGCGGCAAGTAGGAGGACGAGTCCGAGGATGACGAGCATGGCACGCGCCAGAGGTCTGCTCTCAGTGGCTTCGCGGCATGACGGCGCGGTCCGAATAGCCACCGCCCGAGGACGCGTAGATCGCACCCGTCACGTCCGTACTGCCGCACCTTCCGGCGGGCGCCCCCGGGAACCGAGGAATCACGACATGACCCTCTTCCGCGGCGAGGAGGTCTCCACAGAAGTCCTTCGCCTGGCCTTGCGCCCGTACCGGTCCTTCTTCGACCGCCTGTTCAGCACGTGACCACCGGCCCGAACGTCACAGCGCCTGCGTCTCCGGTACTCGCGCCCCGGCGCGTGCCTCCGGGATGGGCGTACTCAAGGGTATCGACCGGCGACCGAACGTCGCCGTGGGTGGCAGAGCAGGGTGATTGCCACGACAACGCTGGCACGAAGCATCACCAACCGCACCATTTGGCTCACCATGCGTGACGAGTGGCTCGCGGCCCCAACCTATGGTGTCGGCAGGCGCACACGCCTCCCCGGCGTGAGGATGGGGCCGCACAGCCCCTTCACCCCGACCGGCAGGAGCCCCGTCATGCTCGAGCGCACGCTTCGCTTCGCAAGGACACAACCGAGGTCACCTTCATCCTTCCCGCCGACACCCCACCAGGGCCGGTCAGCGTGGTCGGGGACCTCAACGAGTGGCAGCCTGGCGCTCACACCCTCACGCCACGCAAGGACGGCAAGAGGGCGGTCACCGTGACGCTGCCGGCCAAGACCACGCACTCCTTCCGCTATCTGGCAGCCGGCGACTACTGGCCAACCGCGCACTGCTGGCGATGCCGACCGGGTCTGAGAACCAGTCAGACGCCTCCGCCCGGTACGGACTCGTCAACCACTCACCTACGGCAAAGCCGCCGCGGTCTGCGTGGTCGGCAACGAGGACGGCGCCCACAAGGTCAGCGCCGATCTTTTCCAGGGCCTGAACGACGTCGGCTTCACCCTCGCCGCCCATACCGCCCACCTCGCCCGCTGCCTCAAGGCAGCCCCGTACCCGGCGAGTTGATCCCCCGCCACGGAGACCGGAAGAGACACATGCCGTCCCTCCCGGAACCCCGCGCGGAAGCGCATACGATCCTCTTGCCCGCTACGCCCGCCCGCCGTTTCGGCGGCCGGCAGCAGGACCTTCCCGGATCGAACGAGGAGATCCGCACCCGATCACGGAGAGCTCGACCGGGTGATGCCCGTACGGGATGTTCGCGCGTCCCGGGACCCACCGATGCCGGGGCGTCCTGGCCGACCGGTGAGCGGCCGGCCAGTGCCTCGGGGTCAGGCGAGGTCGAACCGGTCGAGGTTCATCACCTTGTCCCACGCCCCCACGAAGTCCCGCACGAACTTCTCTCCCGCGTCCTTCGACGCGTAAACCTCCGCGATGGCCCGGAGCTGGGAGTGTGAACCGAAGACGAGGTCGACGGCGGTGGCCGTCCACTTGACCTCGCCCGTCGCGACGTGGCGGCCTTCGAAGACGTTCTCGGCGGAGGCCGACGCCTTCCACTCGGTACCCATGTCGAGCAGGTTGACGAAGAAGTCGTTGGTCAGCATCTCCGGCCGGTCAGTCAGAACCCCGTGCGGGGACCCACCGAAGCCGGTGTTCAAGGCCCGCATGCCACCGGTCAGCACCGTCATCTCGGGTGCGGTCAGGGTCAACAGGCTGGCACGGTCCAGCAGGAGGGTCTCAGGCGAGAGCTTCTCTCCCGACCGGAGGTAGTTGCGAAACCCGTCCGCCCTGGGTTCGAGCACGGCGAACGACTCCACGTCGGTCTGGTCCTGCGAGGCATCCGTGCGCCCCGGTGCGAACGGGACCGCAATGGCATGCCCGGCGTTCTTCGCGGCCCTCTCGACAGCCGCACACCCGCCCAGCACGATCAGGTCGGCGAGCGAGACCTTCGTCCCAGCAGTCTGGGAAGCATTGAAGTCCTGCTGGATTCGCTCGAGGGCCTGGAGCACCTCAGCCACCTCGGGCAGGTCGTTGACCTCCCAGTCCTTCTGCGGCGCGAGCCGGATCCGCGCCCCGTTCGCCCCGCCGCGCATGTCTGTGCCGCGGAAGCTCGCCGCCGACGCCCAGGCGGTGGTGACGAGTTGGGGGACGGAGAGTCCCGTCGCGAGGATTCGGACCTTGAGGTCGGCGATCTCCGCGTCGCCGACCAGCGTGTGATCGACCTCGGGAACGGGGTCCTGCCACAGCTGCGGCGCGGGGATCCACGGACCGAGGTAGCGGGAGAGGGGCCCCATGTCGCGGTGCAGCAGCTTGTACCAGGCCTTGGCGAACGCGTCCGCGAGCCTGTCCGGGTTCTCGTGGAAGCCCTTCGAGATCGGCCCGTAGACCGGATCCATCTTCATCGACAGGTCCGTCGTCAGCATCATGGGCGCGTGCCGCTTCGACGGATCGTGGGCGTCGGGCACCGTGCCCTGGGCCGAGGGATCCGTCGGCGTCCACTGCTTGGCACCGGCCGGACTCGTCGTCAGCTCCCAGTCGTACCGGAACAGGTTGTCCAGGTACCCGTTGTCCCACTTCGTCGGCTCGGAGGTCCACGCGCCCTCCAGCCCACTGGTGAGCGCGTCGACGCCGGCCCCCGTGCCGTACGAATTCCTCCACCCGAGGGCCTGCTGCTCAATGGGGCAGCCCTCGGGCTCCGGACCGATGTACTCGGGGCCGACCGCGCCGTGGCATTTGCCGAACGTGTGGCCGCCGATGATCAGCGCGGCCGTCTCCTCGTCATTCATCGCCATGCGCCCGAACGTCTCGCGAATGTCCCTGGCGGCGGCCAGCGGATCCGGATTGCCGTTGGGCCCCTCGGGATTGACGTAGATCAGCCCCATCTGCACGGCGCCGAAGGGACCGGTGAGTTCCCTGTCACCGCTGTAGCGCTCATCTCCGAGCCAGGTGTCCTCCGACCCCCAGAAGATCTCCTCCGGTTCCCAGATGTCCTCCCGCCCGAATCCGAACCCGAACGTTTTCAACCCCATGGATTCGATGGCGCAGTTGCCGGCGAATACCAGCAGGTCGGCCCAGGAGATCTGCCGACCGTACTTCTGCTTCACCGGCCAGAGCAAACGGCGGGCCTTGTCGAGGCTCGCGTTGTCCGGCCAGCTGTTGAGGGGTGCGAAGCGCTGCGCGCCGGAGCCGCCCCCGCCGCGGCCGTCGGCGATGCGGTACGTACCCGCGGCGTGCCAGCTCATCCGGATGAACAGCGGCCCGTAGTGGCCGTAGTCGGCGGGCCACCACTCCTGCGAGGCCGTCATCACCTCGAAGACGTCCCGCTTCAGCGCGTCGACGTCCAAGGACGCGAACTCTGCCGCGTAGTCGAAATCCTCACCCATTGGATTGGACCCGGGAGAATTCTGGTGGAGAACCTGAAGGTCCAGCTGGTTCGGCCACCAGTCCCGGTTCGTCCTGGGGCGAGTCGGCGCGGGGGCCGGGGAGGGAATTACCGGGTTCTCGCTTTCGCTGCCGGACACGTCAGCCCTTCTTCCTGTCTTGGTGTCTACCTCTGCCGGCCGCGCTGCCCGCTCTTGACGCCGTCCGCTTTGCGAGTCGAGCACGGCGACTCACGCCGCCGACGAGAACATATCCTCACGGACGACGTCAATGGTCGAGCGCGTATCGGCGTCCGTATGGTCGCGCACCGCAGACCGCACCGCTACGAGAACACGCAGGGCACCACCACGTAACAAACACCCGAATTTCCAAGGGTGACATCTTCAGATCATCGTGATCTCCCCCGCCGATATGGAAATCGGAAAGCGGAATTGACGACCGTCCCGACATACATGCACTGGAGAGGCGAACCGAAATGAGCGACCTGCTGGAACGGCTGAGAGAGCGCGGCTGGCGCATGACGTCCCAGCGGCGCGTCGTCGCAGAAGCCCTCGACGGCGAGCACGTGCACCTCACGGCCGACGAGGTACACGCCCGCGCGGCACAGCGCCTGCCCGAGATCTCCCGGGCCACCGTCTACAACACCCTGGGCGAACTGGTCTCGCTCGGTGAGGTGGTGGAGGTCTCCACCCACGGCCGCGCGAAGCGCTACGACCCCAACGCGCACCACCCGCACCAGCACCTGGTGTGCTCCGGCTGCGGCATCATCCGCGACGTCCACCCGACCGGCGATCCCCTGGCCGCACTTCCGGCGGAGGAGAGGTTCGGCTTCACCGTGTCGGAGGCCGAAGTCACCTACCGCGGTCTGTGCCCCGCGTGCACTCCCGGCCAGCCACGAGCCGCGGGTACGGCGGACCGCCGAGCGCAGAGCCCGGGGCCTTCGGAGCTTGCCGACCACCTGTAGACCAGGGTGAACGTTCGCCGACCGCCGGGCGGGAGGGCAACGCGGCCGGCGGCGGCACTTCGGGGGAACCGGAGTACTCGCTGCCCGTCGAGCGTGGTGAAGACGGGCAGCGGCACCCGCTCGGCGCGGCCGTCGCAGGTCACGGATGCGGCGCGCGCGGGAGCTCGGCACGCATGCCTTGCCGGCGTCGCCCACCTCGGTAGGCCGAGCACCGGGACCGGCTCCGGGACCCCGAACTCCCCTTCGTGCAGTTCTCCGCCGACCCTGCGGCGCTCCCCAGCGGACCGGTCCACAAGTGTCAGCCGGTCCTCGCCCAGCTGCGGCGGATCTGTGGCCAGTGCCGAGCGGGCGGTCGACTGTCGCGGCCGTGGATTCACTGCTTGGCGCTGGGGACGGCAAGGGGCTCACCCGGAGCCTTCTTCTTCGCCTTCTCCATCTGTTCGCCGAGGTCGGTGAGCCGGTTGCGGCCCATCGCCTTGCGGACGTCCGGGAACCACTCCTTCTCCTCTTCCTCGACGTGGTGGCGGACGTTCTCCATGAGGACGGTCATTTTGGCGTCGAAGCGTTCGTCGGCCGGGTCCAGGTCCTTGAGCTCGGAGAGCATCCAGAGCACGACGTGGTGCTCCTCGATGCTCTCCAAGACGTGGTCCTTGGTGTCGGGGGCGGCCTCCCGAGCGGCCGGGTAGAAGATCTTCTCCTCGATCCAGGTGTGCGTGGTGAGTTCGTCGATCACCTTGTCGGCGATCTTCCGCTTCTCCGCATGCGCGGCGTCGCCCGCCTTCTCGAACTGCTTGAACAGCTTCTCCACCGTCTTGTGGTCTTCCTTGAGCAGCACGATCCCGTCCACCAGTGCCTCCTAGGCGTCGCCGTACCGGGCGGCGCGCCGGCCACCCCGACGCCGTCTACCCGGAAGGCGATCGTGTAGCTCGTCCGGAACGGAGGATTGACCCGGATGGGCGATGCGCCTACGCCGTGCGCCAACCGGGAGCGCCGCCCGAAGGGCGACTACGGGTGCCGGCAGCGACACGACGGAGACGCCTGTGCCCGGTGGATTCGCCCTCCACCTGCATACCCAGGGCGGCGTCCCGCAGCGGTGCCACGGCCTCGAGGACATCCGCCTTGCGGGGAGCCCGGTGGACTCCGCGTGGCCGGCGATGGCCTGGCCCACCAGCGTGAGCAGGAACCCGGCGGCCGAACCCATCCGGGAAGGACGCCATGAAGACGCTGTCCTGTGCGAAAACCACCCTTGCCCGGGCCCCGTAGACGTCGACCCGTTCCGCCGTCCCAGCCGCGGGCGGCAGCCGCAACGCCGCCAGGGCCCGGCCGCATGGCGCCTCGGCCTCGATCTCCTCCCGCGTCGCGGGAGCAAGTACGTCACACATCCGTACGCCGTCGGAGGCCATCAGCGCCCGCTCCAAGGAACGGGCCGCCGCCTCGGCCCGTTCACCGACCGTGGCGCACCCCGATGCCGCCAGGAACATCGTGCCCGCCAACAACCAGCCGGTGACCGGACGCATAGGACCGAGCAGGGCGCCGAGGAATGCCGCCGGTCCCTCCCATTCAGCCGCGACACGCGGTGCATGGCCCGGTCGTTCGGGTGCAGTTGGCGCCGAGGCGGGATCGCAGCGCGAGGCCGGGTAGGCGTCGAGTATGGACTCACACACCCCCGTCACCTCGCCCGCGGTCGGGCAGACCGCAGTGCTCGATACTGCCTCGGCATGGTGGCTGACGACACTGGACCGGCTCGAGCGGACAACGGCGGCCGACCCGGCCATCAGGTTGCTCCAGCGGGGAATCCGTTCACTTCCCCTGGGAGGAATGCACGATCTACTGCGTGGCAGGCCGCTCGGCCACCCGCTCCACCCCGTGCTGGTACAGGTACCCATCGGATGCTGGCTGTCAGCCTCGGTACTCGACGTCGTACCCGGGACACAGCGCGCGACGACCACCCTGACCGCCGTAGGACTGGCTGGGGTAGCCCCGGCAGCGATGGCGGGCTGGGCGGACTGGGCAGACCTGCCGCCCGAACAGGCCAGGGTCGGCCTGGCACACGCGGTCTCCAACGTCGCTGCCGTGGCCTGCTACACGGCGTCGCTGACGGCGCGGTTCCGCGGCCGCTCGGCGAAGGGCCGACTGTGGTCCCTCGGCGGACTGGCTGCCGTGGCCGTCAGTGGTGCGCTGGGCGGGCACGTGGCCTACCGGCAGGCCGTCGGAGCACACGCCGCAACCTGAGCGACACCTGCTGTGCGCCGCGCCCTCCTCCCCTGGGCCCGATGCGCCCCGTCAGGCAGCTGAAGTCCTTACTGGCCCGGCTGTCCAGCCTCTAGCCAAGCCCTGGCGAGCCGAGACCGCCCGCTCGCCATCGGTGACCCCTGCGGGCACGGGCTGAGCGCCGTCACAGCCGTCCACCGACCCGAAGACGATCACGGGGTCAGGTACACGGCTCGCCCACCCAGTGACCCACGTGAGTGCACAGGCCAGAGCCAATGAGGACGCGCGATCGGCGCAGCAGGTCACGTGTCCCACGCAGATTCAGGGTGCTGTGCCAGGCGAGTCCTGGATGCCGCGCTCGCAAATGGGCCAGTGCTCTGGTGTCCAAGCCCGTGGCGTGGAAGCGCGCGTCGATGTCGACACCGGTGATCACGGCCTCTGCACACGTAAGGCACATCCGGTAATGGACTTCGCCGACAACCTTCCGGACATGGACGAGGAGCAGGACCTCCTCACCGGAGCCGACGTCATCCGGGACATGCGAGGACAGCAGCTCGATGTGCTGATAGGCGAGGATCCTGCGGCGCAGCCGCCGGAGGATCCCTCCCCCGCGTGAGTGCCGACCCGCGCCGGCCGCGGGCACCGCGACTGGCCGGGCCGTACGGAACAAAGTGCTCGTAGGACGCGCATGTTGTCCGTGCATGCCGCACGTGTACCCGCGGGTCGGGCGCTCATGCGTGCTCGTCGGGAGCGCGCGTTGCTGCGGGCGGCGCCGGTCCCACGCGGGCCCACGCCGACGCGTTGTCGGCCCAGGAGCCAGGGGAAGGGGGGTCGCAGACCACGGAGAAATCGAATCCCGCGTTCCGCGCGCCGGGCCGGATGAGGAGGATCTGCCCAGTGCAGGGCCGGCAGGGCCGGGCGCGCTCCCGTGCCGGCGCCCCGCCTTCGGTGGCACGTATGCCTCTGCCCTGTTTGGCTGGAGAGAACGTACCCTCCGACACGAGGATTGATCATGAGCACCGAAAGCCAGCCGAGTGAGCGTGCCCAGCAGATGCGTGACAAGGCACAAGAACTGGAACAGGCAGCCCAGCGCGCAACAGATCCCGCGGAGCGGCAGCGGCTGACGGACAAGGCCATGCGCATCCGCGAGAAGAGCGAGCAGGAGAACGGCCCGGGCAGCGGAACCATGGACCCCATGTAGATCGCGGCACCCCGGGCCGTTTCCTGGGTCATGAGGGCGGAGCCGCCCGGCGGGCGGGCGGATCAGCCGCGGTCCGGCATGCGGTGAGCGGTGTCCTCCTCGGCGAAGAGGGCGAGGAGGCCTCCGATGTCGCGTTCGGCTTCAGCGGGGTGGCGGAACTTCGCTCCGGGCGTGATCCGGTAGTGGTTGCGGCGGCCTTCGCGTACCCGGGTGAGGTAGCCCTCGGCTTCGAGGTCGGCCACGATCGACTGGACTGATCGCTCGGTCAGCATGCAGGTCGTGGCGACGTCCCGCAGGCGTACTTCCGGGTCCCGGGCCAGAGCCAGGAGAACCCGTGCATGGCTGGTCAGGAACGTCCACGGCGTTCTGTCACGTGCATCATCACCCATGCCTCAAGCCTGCCCGGAATTTGTATTTACGCACACATTTTCGCGCAATTATTGACGCATGTCGGATGGGTGCCGATGATGCTGTTGAAGGCGCGACCCCAGGCGCATATGGGGGCAGACATGGTCGGGATCATGTACGAAGACCGCCTCGATACCACGGCCGACGGGCTCGAGATCGGTGTGACCCCCGGACTCCAGCCCGGCACGGTGCACGTCTGCGTGAGCGGTGAGATCGACTTCGACAGCGCCGCCGTCCTGCGCCGCACGCTTCTGGCCGCGCGCGTTCTTCGTGCACGGTCTCCCTGTCGCCATCGCGCCGAGCGGGGCCACAAGAAGTGTCTTCAGCACGTCGCGCTCCTGCCCTGAAGACCGGGCGCCAATCCCGGAGCACCCGCACGCGTCGGCGGAGGAGACCAACCGCGCGCCGCAGTCACCGTACCGGCACCCGGTGCGCCAGGGCAGGGAGTGACGACGGCGGTACCACGCCGGGAGCGCGGTGAAGAACCGGTTTCCCGCCGCGGGGGACGGGCAGCCGCCACAGAGGGACTCCGAGCAAGACGAGGAGGCCGTCATGAACGAGCAAGGCGGTGCCGGAGGCGTACCTCCCCACGGCGGCCGCGGCGCACGCCCGAAGAGCCGGAACAGTGAGGAGAAGCGAGGCGAGAGCGATGAATGAGGCAGGGATCTGGGGCTACGGACAGGACACCGGCCACCGGACGGGGAACGATCTGATCGGCTACAAGGTCGAGGCCACGGACGGGCACATCGGCAAGATCGACAAGCACTCCGAGGACGCGGGAGCGTCCTACCTCGTCGTCGACACCGGCGTCTGGATCTTCGGCAAGCACGTGCTGCTTCCGGCCGGCACCATACGCCGGATCGACACCGCCGACGAGACGGTCTACGTCGACCGGACCAAGGAGCAGATCAAGAACGCACCCGAGTTCGACGAGACGAAGCACTCGGGCGAGCCCAGCTACCTGGAAGAGTTCGCCCGCTACTACGGCATGCCCCACATGTAGTCGGAGGGTGGCAGCGGCAGCGGGCCGTCGGTTGCTACGCGCATCGAAAGATGCACAGTCCTTGGCCGGAACGGGAAATGGGCCCCGACTCCTTGAGTCGGGGCCCATTCAGACGCCGGGTCAGTCGGTGACGTCCGTTCAGACGATGCGGCCGCCGAAGGGGCCGCCGGTGCCGGTGGAGTAGTAAGTACCGAGCTCCGCGTGGTATTCGGGGTCGCCGAGGTGCTTCTCGCGGTGGAACTCCGGTGAGTTCTTGATCTGTTCCTTGGTTCCGTCGACATAGACCCGCTGCTCGGCCGGGTCGATCCGGGTCACGGTGCTCGCCGGGAGCAGGACCTCCTTGCCGAAGATCCAGACCCCGGTGTCCACGACCAGGTAGGCGTCGCCGGCCTCGTCGGAGTGCTTGTCGACCTTGCCGATGTGGCCGTCGGTGGCCTCGACCTTGTAGCCGGTCAGATCGGTGCCGGCCAGGTGGCCGGCCGTCGACTTGTAGCTCCACACATGCTCAGTCACGCGAAACAACTCCTTCTGCCTTGGTGCCCTACGCGGCGGTGTTCCTGCCCCGTCCGGACTCGCCTGCCCCGCACCCGGTGCTTCATTCGCGTGTGTCAGAGTTCGGCGCGCGTGGCGGACTGGGCGGCGCGTACGGCGACGTTGGCCGCGTCCTGTACGAGCGGCGCCGCCGGACCTCCGCCGCCGGTCAGGGTCCAGCCGCAGAGGGCCGCCCAGGCCAGCGCAGCCGAGGCACCCTTGGCGCGCTCGGTCCGGTGGGGCAGGAAGGTACCGAAGAGCAGTGCGTCCCCCGCGTCGACGGCGACCCGGCACAGTACGGCCGTGCGCAGCGCGCCGCCTGCGGGGACCGCGACCATGGCCGCGCCGATGACGGCGTCGCGGACGCCGAGGGCGCGGATCAGCAGTGCGGAGGAGCCCTGTTCCGCGAGGCCGCAGGGGCGGGCCAGCACCTCGGGTCGGCAGGCGACCGCCACGCCGTACCCCAGGGTGGCCACGCCCATCACCCGTGCCGCTACGGTACGCATCCGCCACCACTCCATTTCATTGGTTCTGGCGCATTGGGGCCCGGCCCGCCTACGGCTTCGGACCGTGCGGGCGGTCCTGCTCTTCGCGGCCGATGCCCGGGCGCTGCCGCTTGGCCTCGTGTCCGCCGGCATCGGCTTCGCCGTCGCCCCCATCGGGATGCCGGACGACGGCTTCGTCAGCCTGTCGGCGGGCCTCGCGGTCGCCACTCTCCCCCTCGGCCTCGGACGGGGTGGTGCGCGGTTGACGCCGGGATTTCTCGTGGGCCGTCATCTCGTCCTCCTCCGGTGGTGCGGTCTTTCGGCGCCTACCCCGTGCTGTCGCCCTCAGACGCATGGCCGGCGGTCAGCGAAGGCGACAGGTCTGCGCCCCAGAGCCCTGCTGACGGCCGGACCCTGCGTGGGCAGCGATTCGAGGGGTACGCGCCCTTCGGGAGCCGATCAAGGAAGGGCCCACCGATGTCACTGGCCATGTCGAAGCGGACGTGCGGGCGCAGCCCCTCGCCGGCCACAGCGCCAGCACGTCTCTGCAAAGAGCCGCCCACCGCCGCCGCGGACGACTTGGTGACGTGGTTGGACGGCCTCGCCGAGACCTGCTGCGAACGGCGGGCCGATCTCCATCAGGGCCTGTGTCATCGACGGACCCGGTACAGGTCGAGAGTGGTCAGCGCGGTCGCTGCCTTGGTCCGAATTGCCTTGCCGGCCCGGGGGTCATTGGCCAACGCGGCCAGGAACCGCATGCCCGCGGCGCGGTGGGCGTCGAGCATGGCGAGGGAGCTCGCGGCAGTGATCTTGAGGTCCACGGGGGTCGTGGGATCCTCAGCGAAGGCCCACAGGAGGTCGGCGGAGCGTTCTTCTCCCCACCGGGCCAGTCTGGAGACCGCGGCGACCCTGTCCCACAGTTCGACGCCCCCGTCCCGTGCGATGCAGAGGAGCAGGACGACCGCTTCTTCGCGGTGCCCATCCGCCTCCGCCAGCGCCTCTGCGGCAGCCATGCGGTGGTGCGCTTCCATCGCCCGGTCGGATGCGATACCGGCAAGTGGTCGAGCGGCCTCGCCCTGGTGGGTGGTGGACCGGGTCAGGAGTTGGAGTGCGCGCCGGCGGTTGTCCGGGTGACCGCTGCGACCGGTCACGACGGGCAGAATCAGTTCCGCAGCTGCTTCCGCGTCTACCTCGGCAAGCCGTTCGGCGGCCGTCAGTTGGGAGTGGCTTCCAGGTATCGACTCCCGGGCCAGCTCGGTGAGCAGACGGACTGCGCGGTCCTGGTAACCGGCCACCCCGGCCAGTGCCAGGGCTGCCCTCGCCCGGTCATCCGGAGTCCTGGCGCTGGTTCCCGCCAACGCGGTGAGCAGGCCAACTCCGTCTTCCCGGTGGGGCTGATCCATCTCGGACAGGTACTGAGCAGCGGTGACGGACCCGTACTGGGCGAGGTTGAGCAGCAGCGCGGCACCGGACTCGCGATGCCCCTCCAGCTCAGTGAGGTAATGGGCTGCCGTGCAGCGAAGGTAGTCCATGCTTTCGGGGTCCATGGCGCACTCGGTGAGCAACTGCACCCCGAGGAAGCCATGACCGGGCAACCGGGCCAGTACCCGGGCGCCGGCAAGAAGGTTGTCAGGGTCGTTGTGAGGTGCCTGCTCCTCAATGAGCTGGAGGAGCAGTGTGGCCCCGGCCGTCTCGTGGCCCTCCAGCCCGGCCAGGATCTCGGCGGCCCAACTGCGGTGGTCCCGTTGCAGCGCGCGGTCACCGGCGAGACGGGTCAGCAGCCGCGCGCCGTCATCGAGGTGGCCCTCCAGCTCAGCGAGGTCCCAGGCGGCCTCCACACGACTGCGATCGTCCCCGGCGGGGTTGTTCGCGAACGCGGTCAGCCACTGTGCGACCTTCGGACGCGGGAGGCTGCTGCCGAGCTGGAGCTGCGCCTTGAGCAGGTGGTACCCCGTGATCTCGGCGGATCCGAACAGGTCCTCCATGGCCCGCAGCGTGGCCCTTGCCAGCGGCCCCGCCGAGCCCAGCAACGCGTCGAGGAGGAAGCCCAGGTAGGACGGTTCCAGGCCCAGCGGATCCAGGGGCTCAATGCCGGACGTGCGTCGGCTCGCCCGGCGTAGTCTGTCGCGCAGCCGCTGTGCGGGAAACAGCCGGTCGAAGAGCAGCGTGCAGGTCTGAGCGTCGCGGGTGGCGTGACGCGCGGCGTGGTACTCCAGGAGTGTGCGGTGCAGGAACTCGACGTCGCCGCCCTGGCCGGCCAACAAGCCGCAGGAGCGCAGAAGCGAAGCCAGTAGAGCGTCCCACAGCGGCGGTTTGACCTTGTCCGGTCGTCGGGCGTGCGGGTGCTCGGCGAGGATCGCGGTGGCCGGAGCCCGGTTCCCGCTGATCCTTTCGTGGGCCAGGTGATCGATGAGGAGCGGCAGATGTTCCCGGGCGAGCTCGGCGGCCTTCTCCGCGGTGCGGCGGTCCTCTGGGATCTGATAGCGGCTGACCAGGGTGTGGATGGCACGGTCGTGCAGGTCGCTGACGCCCTTGTGGACGTTCTCCTCGTAGAGCAGTTCGACGAAGGACCGGAAGACTCCGGCCCGGCCGTCGGGAAGGGGGCTATCGGTATCGGCCTCGTACAGATGGCACAGCATGGCGGTCATCAGCGGGATGCGGGCCAGTTCTTCCAATCGGGTCCGGCGGACACCGTGCAGGAACGCCCGGACGTGACGGTCGGCATCGGGCAGAGCGTGCAGACGTTTGTGCACGTAAGTGCGCACGTCGGCGTCCGTGAAGGGCTCCAGCGTGAAGTGGTCGGCGGCGCGGGGCAGCCGGTCGAGTTCGCCGCGGGGCAGGGGGCGGGTTGCGACGAGGAACAGGTAGGGCGTGTCCGGCTGCCCGGCTTCGCGAACGAGGCGGTCGAGGAGGGACAGCCGGGCCGTCCGGTCGGGCACCTCGTCAAGGCCGTCGACCATCACCAGCCACCGCGCGCCGAGACGCGGAGGGCAGCGGAAGAAGTCCTCGTTCAACACCTCGCGAAGCCCGAAGGGACCGCACTCCTCGGTCACCGCGTGCGCCAGGGCGGGCGCCAGCAGGGGCGCACCGACCAGGTCGCCCGCCCTGATCAGCACCGGGAAGGCGAGTGCCGAGGGAGCGGGGCCGGTCTCCGTCGTCAGCAGGTGCCGAGAGGCGGACAGCAGGTGCTGCCGCAGTAGCGTCGACTTGCCGTGGCCCGGTCCGGCCAGCAGGACCCGGATCGGCCCGTCGCCGGCGAAGACCTGATCGGCGGCCGCGGGAGCCGGCGCGGACCGGGTCGAGGTGCGCCGCGCCACGTAGACATCGGCCAGTGCCGGCGCGTCGAGCTCCGGCGCCAGCCCCGGGTGAGGAAGTTGATCGGCTGCCGACATGACGGCTCGCAGGTACGCACCGAGCCGGTGATCGGGGCCGCCCGTTCGCGGGGCACGGTGGCCGTCCCCCGGTTCCGGCACGGAGGCGTAGTACGTGATGTTGTCGGCGTGCCCGACCGCGAATCCACCCGTGGTGGCCGAGATGATCGTATCTGCCGTGACCTGCTGGGCCTTGCCATCTCCGAGCCCGCTCAGCCCTGCTGCGGACCCGGCTGTGGAGGGGTTCCGACAGTGACGTCACGCATCTGCACCGCTGCCGCGGAACCGTGATCGGCCCGGATGTCCACGTTGCCGCGGATCATCGGGCCGTCGGCGGGCGCCTCGGATCCGTCCGCCGGGGCGTGCGTCCGCAACAGAGCCTGCAGGATCTCGGCGGCCTCATCACGCTCGGAGCCGCTCAGGTTCTCCAGCGCCTGCTCGAAGCGTGCCTGCCAGGCTCCTTGCTGGCCGCTGCGCACGCCAGCCTGCTCGTCGTCCTGTGCTGTTTGCAGGGCGGCCGCACTACGGTCGAGCCGTTCCAGCTCGACGCGCTGACGCGCCCCGTCGCCCCGGGCAAACCATTGCGCAACCGACTGCTGCAAGCCCTGCCAGGCGCTGGTTCCGGCTGCCTGGACGACCGCAGCACCTCCGGCCGCGGCCAGCGCCGCCAGCCCCTCCGCCAACATCCAACGGACCCCGTTCGTCACCGTGTTCGACAGGCGAGACGGTAGCGCAGAGCGCGGCGCGCCACCTCTCATTCCACAGGATTCATACCGGGCGGGGGCGCGGTCCGCGCCGCTGAGTGGCGTCAAGGCCGACAAGAAGTAGGTCTCCATCGGCCTGGTCCAGGGCTCCCGCACATCCTGATCTCCGCCGCTCTTCCTCGCGGCGCAGGCCGAGGCAGCGGCCTCGGGCCGGGGCGAGGAGGAGCAGGCCACGTCATCCAGGTTCCGCAAGGACTGGCGGCAGGTGCTGGTCGCCATCGGCACCCGGTTCGGCGAGAACATCTCGTGGCCTCGGCGCAGGCAGGGTCGTCCGCGGGAAGCGGGGACGCCGCAAAGCTTTCCGGTCCCGCCTGAGCCCGCCCGCACGTCGGGCCGCCCGCCGTGACCGGTACGTCCGGTCGGGCGGGCCGACCCGCTCGTCACCCCCGGCCGAAGAGCTGCCAGCATGGCCCCCGTGACCGATCCCACCGCGCCCGCGACCGCATTGCGGCAGCTCCTGGACCTGCTCGCCCAGGGCGCGCCCGTCGAGCACTTCGCGCGGCCCGGCGCGCAGGCCCGTAGCGCCGGTGCCGGCTCGGCCGAGCAGGCCCTCGTGGAGGAGGCGACCCGGGTGGCCCTCGACATCCGGCGCACGCTCGACCAGCACCGCAGGCGCGAGGCGGAGCTCACGGCCCTCTTCGACACGGCCGGCGACCTCGCGGCGCTGCGCGATCTCGACGCGGTGCTGCGGGCCATCGTGCGGCGGGCCCGGACCCTGCTCGGTACGGACTGCGCCTACCTCACGCTCAACGATCCCGTCGTGGGCGATACCTTCATGCGGGTCACCGACGGCTCCGTCTCCGCCGCCTTCCAGCAGCTGCGCCTCGGCATGGGCGAGGGACTCGGCGGGCTGGTCGCGCAGACGGCCCGGCCGTACGCCAGCGCCGACTACCGCACCGACGACCGCTTCCGGCACACCAGCACCATCGACGCCGGGGTGCGCGAGGAGGGGCTGCGGGGCATCCTCGGCGTGCCGCTGCGCGTCGCCTCGCGGGTCATCGGGGTGCTCTACGCCGCCGACCGGTCGGTGCGCGCGTTCACTCCCGACGCCGTCGCGCTGCTCTCCTCGCTGGCCGACCACGCGGCCGTCGCCATCGACGGGGCGCGGCTGCTGGAGGAGACCCGTACGGCGCTGGTCGAGCTGAACGCCGCCACCGAGACCGCCCGGGCCCACAGCGAGGC
Source organism: Streptomyces sp. NPDC006487 (assembly GCF_042870555.1). Classification (NCBI taxonomy): domain Bacteria; kingdom Bacillati; phylum Actinomycetota; class Actinomycetes; order Kitasatosporales; family Streptomycetaceae; genus Streptomyces; species Streptomyces sp. NPDC006487. Next base: position 553,999 of record NZ_JBIAHN010000001.1, on the reverse strand, counting down.
GGCACGGCTGGCCACCGAGACCCACGACCGGCTCACCGATCTGGTCCTGCGCGGCGGCGACGTCACCGATGTGGCCCGGGAGGTGGCCGCCCTGCTGCGGGGCGGGCTGGTGGTGCACGATGCCGACGGCGCCGAGCTGGCCCGGGTCGCCACCGAGCCGATCGGCGCGCCCGCCCAGGGGGTGGCGGCCTCCCGTTCCGGCGGCCGGGCCGTGCCGGTCGACGGCGTCTGGGTCTGCGCGGTCCTGGCCGGGCCCGAACTCCTCGGCAGCATCGCCCTGACGGGCCGGGCCGAGCTGTCGGACAGCGACCGGCGGCTGTTCGAACGCACCGGCCTGGTCACCGCGCTCCTCCTGCTGCTGCGCCGCTCGGTGGCCCACGCAGAGGACCGGGTACGCGGTGAACTCCTCAGCGACCTCCTGACCCCACGGGGCCCGGGGCACACCCCCGACACCGGCAGCCGGACGATCCGGGCCCGCAAGCTCGGCGTCGACCTCGCGCGCCCGCACTCCCTCCTGGTGCTGCACTGCGACGCGGCGACGCGGCCCCGGCTGTCCGCGGAGGCGGCACGCCGGGCCCGCGCCCTCGACGGCCTGGCCGGGCTGCACGAGGGCCACGTCGTACTGCTCGCCCCGGCCGAGCGGCCCGGGGACCTCGCGCGGTCGCTGGCGACGGAGCTGGGTCAGGCGGTGGGCACGCCCGTCACCGTGGGCTCCGCCGGGCCGGCCGGCAACCCCGGCGGGCTGCCGGGCGTGTACGCCGAGGCCGTGCGCTGCCTGCGGGCCCTGCACGCGCTGGGCCACACCGGCCACGGGGCCGCCCTGCCGGACCTGGGCTTCGTCGGCCTGCTGCTCGGGGACCACGGTGACGTCGGCGGGTACGTCGACCGGGTGCTCGGCCCCGTCATCGACTACGACGCCCAGCGGGGCACCGAGCTGGTCCGCACCCTCCAGGCCTACTACGTCCACGGGGCGAGCCTCTCCAAGGCCAAGGACGCGCTGCACATCCACGTGAACACCGTCGTGCAGCGCCTCGACCGGATCCGCCGGCTCCTGGGCGAGGACTGGAACACCCCCGCCCGGGCCCTGGAGCTCCAACTCGCCCTGCGCCTGCATCTCCTGGCCGGCTCCGGCCCGCCCCGGGCCTGAGCCGCAGGGCACGCCCCGCACTCCGGCCGCGGTCCACGGTGAGCCTTGGGGCAGAGTGGGGGCATGACTCCATACGAGACGATGTCGTTCCACCTGGAGACCGAGCGGCTGATACTGCGGCCCTGGGCCGAATCGGACGCCGCCGCGTTCTGCGACCTGCTCGCCGAACGCGGCAAGGGAACCCACGAGGTCGAGGACATCCGGGCGTCCATCGCGGAACTGCTCGCGGCGACGGCGCGGACGGGGATCGCCCTGCTGCCCGTCCAGCGCCGTGACGAAGGCGATTTCATCGGCTACTGCGGGCTGATCATCGGCCGCTCCACCCTGGAGGAGCCGGAGATCGCCTACGAGCTGTTCCAGAGCGCACACGGACGCGGCTACGCCACGGAGGCGGCCCGGGCGGTGGTCGATGCCGCCACCGCGACCGGGCGGAAGCGGCTCTGGTCGACCGTCGGCCCGTGGAACACGCCCTCGCTCCGTGTCCTCGAGAAGATCGGCTTCGCGCGGCATCGCGTTGCCACGGACGACCGTGGTGAACATGTCTGGCTCACCCGCGAGTTGCCGTGACACGAGGCCGGCCGGAACAGTCCGCGCGGAACGTCTCTAGCCCGCTCCGGGGGTGACCAGGCCCGTCTCGTAGGCGAGTACGACCGCCTGGGCGCGGTCGCGCAGGCTCAGCTTGGCGAAGATCCGGGCCACATGGGTCTTCACGGTGGCCTCGCTGAGGGTGAACTCCCGGGCCAGTTCGGCATTGGAGAGGCCGTGGCCCATGAGGGTCAGCACCTCCCGCTCGCGCGGCGTGAGGGCGTCCAGGTCGGAGTGGGATGCCGGGGCCCCGCCGCCGCGCGCGGCCGATGCCGAGGCGCAGCGCTCCACCAGTCGGCGGGTGATCGACGGGGCGAGCAGCGCGTCGCCGGTGTCGACGAGCCGTACGGCGTTGGCGAGGTACTCGGGGGTGACGTCCTTGAGCAGGAACCCGCTGGCTCCGGCGGCGAGTGCGGCATAGACGTACTGGTCGAGGTCGAAGGTGGTCAGCATGATCACCCGGCATTCCGGGGCTTCGGCGAGGATCTGCCGGGCGGCCTCCAGTCCGTCCAGCCGGGGCATCCGTATGTCGAGCAGGACCACATCGGGGTGCAGACGGCGCACCTCCGACACGGCCTCCACCCCGTCGGCGGCCACCCCCACCACGTCGATCCCCCGGGCGGTGAGGATCATGCGGAATCCGGTGCGGACGAGTTCCTGGTCGTCGGCGATGACCACCCGGGGCGACGCCGTCCTCGGGTCCGGCTCGGCGGCCGGGGCGTGCGTGGTCACGGCCGCTCCAGCGGGAGACGGGCGCGGACCCGGTACCCGCCACCGAGGCGGCGGCGTGCGTCGAAGTCCCCTCCGTACACGGCGACCCGCTCCCGCAGGCCGACCAGCCCGTGCCCGGCGCCGTCCGCTTTCGGGCGCGACGCGGTCGACGAGGTGGGCGCGGCGGGGGCGGTGGACGCGGCCGGGGCGGGCATCCCCGTCGGCGCGGGTATCCGCTCTCCGGACAGCACGCTCGGTCCGCTGTTGAGCACCTCGACCCTCAGTGCCTGGTCCGCGTATCTCACCGTCACCTCGGCTTTCACCCCGTCCCCGTGTTTGAGTGCGTTGGTCAGCGCCTCCTGGATGATCCGGTAGGCGGTGACATCGATCCCGGCCGGCAAAGGCCGCGGTTCGCCGGATATGCGGACCTCCACCGGCAGCCCGGCGAAGGCTATCCGGTCGATGAGCGGACTGAGCCGGCTCAGACTCGGCTGCGGCGCCAACTCCGCTGCAGGATCGCGGCCTTCGGCGGCCCTCGCCCCGTACGGTCCGTCATTTCCGTCCTGGGCGGGCGCCAGCAGGCCCAGCAGGTGCCGCAGTTCGGTCATGGTCGTACGCCCGGCCTTCTCCACGGCGGCCATCGCGGCCGCCGCCTCCACCGGCATCGTCGCCAACACCTCCCGGGCGGCTCCGGCTTGGACGATCATCAGGCTGACGTTGTGGCTGACTATGTCGTGGAGCTCCGCCGCTATCCGGGCCCGCTCGGCGTCGACCGCCGTGCGGGCCGCGGCCTCCCTCTCCCGCTCCAGCAGCCAGCCGCGCTCCTCGATCGCCGCCCGGTGCGCCGCACGGGCCCGCAGGAGCGCCACGGTCAGCCCGAACCCGGCCGACACCACACCTGCCGCGGCCACCACGGCAGCGACCACCCATCCCGTCGTCACAGCAACTCCCCCTCCCTCACCGATGATCATCGCCCCAGGATTCTTCCATCCGACCCTCGCAGGCACCCCGTGTAGTCCACATCCCCCTCCCGGTTCCGTCCCGCGTACATCCCCAGGATGACCCCGCCCGCCGTTTACATCCGGGGGGTGACGCAGCCCTCCCGCCCCGCCTTCTAGGTTCGTGGCATGACACCTCATCACGACAACGCCGGCCAGGTCGTCGTCCGACTGGACCGCGTATCGAAGGAGTACGGCGACACCCTGGCGCTCGACGCCCTGTCCCTGGAGATCCGCCGGGGCGAAGCCGTCGCAGTGATGGGCCCTTCCGGCTGCGGGAAGTCCACGCTGCTCAACATGGTGGCCGGCCTGGACCGGCCGACCGCGGGCACGATCAGCGTGCACGGCCAGGACCTCGGCAGCCTCACGGAGACCGGCCTCGCGCTCTACCGCCGCCGCGACGTCGGCATGATCTTCCAGTTCTTCAACCTCATCGACGACCTGCCCGCGCTCGACAACGTCGCGCTGGCCGCCCAGCTCACCGGTACCTCCGCGCGCCAGGCCCGCCGCCGCGCCCTGGAACTCCTCGACGAGCTCGGGGTCGCCGACCGCCGCAACAACTACCCGACGACGCTCAGCGGCGGCGAGCGCCAACGCGTGGGTGTGGCCCGCGCCCTGATGAACCGTCCGGCCCTGCTCCTGGCCGACGAACCGACCGGCGCCCTCGACAGCCGTTCCGGCGAGCAGGTGATGGACCTGCTGATCGACCTCAACCAGATAGGACAGACCCTCCTCATCGTCACCCACGACCCGCACCTGGCGACCCGCTGCGCCGGCCGCCTCGTCGAGATGGCCGACGGCCGCGTGGCCCGCGAACGCGCCCTGGACGCCGAGAAACCGGGCGGAGGGAAACCGGACGGCGAGACGCTCGACGGCCAGACGCTGGAAGGCCGGACGCTGAACGGCCAGACGCTGGACGGCGAATCCCTGGAGCGTTCCGCGGAGCGTTCCGCGTGAGCGCCGTATGGCGGGCCTCCCGCGCCGCCGTGAAGCGCCGCAGGGTGCAGACGTTCGTCATCGGCCTCGTCGTCCTCTGCTCCACCACGACCGTCCTGCTCGCGCTCGGCCTGCTCTCCGCCGCCTCGGACCCCTTCGACAAGGCGTACACCGCGCAGCGGGGCGCGCACACCGTGGCCACGTACGACCCTGCGAAGGTCTCCGAAGCCCAACTCGCGCAGACGGCGCACCGTCCCGGTGTGGAGGCCGCCGCGGGGCCGTTTCACCAGGCCGTCGTCGATGTCCCCGGGGACTGGCTCTGGATGCCGGCCGGCCCCCTCGCCGTGGTGGGCCGCGCCGATCCGGCGGGGCCGGTGGACCGCGTCGAAGTCCTGATGGGGCACTGGGCCCAGGCACCCGGTGAGATCGTCGTCAACTGGGCCATCGACGGGACTCCGTACGCCGATCTCCTCGGTGCGAAACTGGAGGTTCCCGGGCGCCCGACGCTCACCGTCGTCGGTTTCGCGACGAGCATGAGCAAATCGGCCGGCGCCTGGGTGACGCCCGAGCAGGCCGCGGCCCTCCACCCCGCGTCCACGCAGATGCTGTACCGCTTCACCGACCCGTCCACCGGCGCGCACCTGCGCGACTCGCTTGCCCGGGCCACGGACGGACTTCCCGCGGACGCGCTGACGGCCGCGCAGACCTACCTCACCCTCAAGAAGGCCTTCTCCGCCCGGGCGGACGCCTATCTGCCCTTCATCGCGCTCTTCGGCGTCCTCGGCCTGCTCGTCTCCGCCCTGATCGTCGCGAACGTGGTCAGCGGCGCCGTCGTCTCCGGCAACCGGCACATCGGCGTGCTCAAGGCCATCGGCTTCACTCCGAACCAGGTCGTCGCCGTCTATCTGACGATGGTCTCGGTCCCCGCGGTGGCCGGATGCGTCCTGGGCACCCTGCTCGGCAACGCACTGACCGCGCCCATCCTGCAGATCGCCTTCTCCGGCATCGAGACGGGGACCGCGGGCGTGAGCACCGTCTCGCCCTGGCTCAGCGTCGTGTGCCTGGCCGGAATGCCGGCCCTGGTCCTGCTGACCGCGCTCGTACCGGCCCTGCGCGCGCACCGGCTGCCGGCCGCGCAGGCGATCAGCGCGGGCGGTGCGCAGCGCACCGGGCGCGGGCTGCGCGTCCAGCGCCTGCTCGCCTCCTCGCGACTCCCGCGCTCCGTCAGCCTCGGCCTCGGTCACCCGTTCGCCCGCCCCGGACGCGCCTTCATGACCACGGCCGCCATCGTCCTCGGCGTCACCACGGTGACCCTGGCGACGGGTCTGACCAGCACGATGGTCTCGTACGCGCAAACCGGCCGCGGCCCCGGCGGAACGGTGGTCCACGTCCTGGTAGGCGGCCACGGCGACAACCATCACGAGCCGCTGCTGAGCGACGCGCAGATCGAGGAGCGGCTGCGGTCGCTGGGTGCGCAGGAGGTACGGGCCCGCGCCCTGACCCAGGTCGGGCTGGTCGGGTACACGCAGCCCGCGTTCGGGAACTTCTACCGGGGGAGCTCGTCCCCGGCCGAGGCCTTCGTCGAAGGCCGGCCGCCCAGCGGACCCGGGGAGATCGCGGCCGGCCCCGCCTTCCTCACCGAACGCGGACTGGCGGTCGGCGACCGGGTCACCCTGGAGGCCAACGGGAGGCGGGCGGCTGCGACCGTCGTCGGCCGGCTGATCGACAGCGATGCCCGCGCCCTCGAATCCACGTGGGAGACGCTCGGCCGACTCGCCCCGGACAGCAGTCCGGTCGAGTACACCGTCCGGCTCGCCCCGGGGGCGGACGCCCGCGCGTACGCGGACGCCGTCGACTCGTCCGACCCCGGACTGCACGCCGAGGTGGTGAACTCCGCGAAGGTCAACGCCGCCACCACCACGGTCATCGGCTTCTCCTCGGTGTTCTCGGTCATGCTGACCCTCGTCGCCTCGCTCGGGGTCTTCAACACCGTCCTGCTGAACACCCGCGACCGCCGCCGCGACCTGGGCATGCTCAAGTCGATCGGCATGACCCCGCGTCAAGTGGTGGCGATGACGGTGACCTCGGTGACCGGACTCGGCCTGGTCGGCGGGCTGCTCGGGATCCCCCTCGGGATCGTCGCGCACCGGCTCGTCGTGGACAACGTGGGCATCGTCGCCTTCCCCGAGTCGATGAAGGACGTCTGGCACGCGCCGCAGCTCGCCGGAATGCTGTGCGCGGGGATCGCGATCGCCGTCCTGGGCGCACTGATCCCGGCTCGCTCGGCGGCCCGGACGACCATCGCCGCGGCCCTCCACACCGAGTAGGGACCACCCACCCACCCTGCGGGGCCCATGGACTCCTACGGGGCCTCAGCCGGCTCCCCGGCGGCCGGTACGTCCTCGGAGGAAGCCTCGACGATGCGCCCGTCGCGCAGTTCCACCACCCGGTCCGCCAGTTCCATGAGCGCCGGGTCGTGCGTGGCGACCAGCGCCGTGACCCCCTCGCTGCGCACCACCGCGCGCAGCAGCCGCATGATCTGCCGGCCGGTGTCGGAGTCGAGCTGGCCCGTCGGCTCGTCCGCGATGATCAGATCGGGTTCGTTCGCGAGGGCCCGCGCGACGGCGACCCGTTGCTGCTGGCCGCCGGAGAGTTCGCCGGGGCGCTGCTCGGTGTGTTCGGAGAGGCCGACGAGGGCGAGCAGGGTGCGGGCCCGTTCCTCGCGCTGCTTCGCCGGTATCTTGCGCAGCCGCATCGGGACCCCGACGTTCTCGGCGGCGGTCAGGGCGGGGATCAGGCCGAAGGACTGGAACACGAAGCCGATCCGGTCGCGGCGCAGCGCGAGGCGGCCGTCCTCGTCGAGGCCGGCCAGATCGGTGCCGTCCAGGGCGACGCTGCCGCCGGTCGGGGTGTCGAGGCCGCCGACCAGGTTGAGCAGGGTGGTCTTGCCGGAACCGGACCTCCCCTTGAGCGCGGTGAGTTCGCCGCGGCGGACCTCGAAGGACACTCCGCGCAGGGCGTGCACCGCCTGGTCACCCGTCCCGAAGCTGCGCCGCACCTCGTGCACCACCACCATCGGCGCCGCCCCGGCGTCCTGCCCCGGTGCGTGTCCCGGTTCCTGTCGCCGTTCCTGGCCCTGGTCCTGCGTCATGCTGCGGCTCCCCCTCCAAGCGGATGAGCGGATGAAGGCCGAGAACGGCCTTCTTGCGGTCCCGCCCGGACGATTTGTTCATCCGTTGCACCACTCACGCAAGTCCCTTCCGCTATCTGTTCGAATCTGGCAGCATCGTCCGGTATCCGGGGTCACCAGTCCGGTGCGGGGGAGGAACAGGCACATGCTCGGCTTCGTCGTGCGCCGGCTGCGCGGGCGATTGCCGCTCGCAGCCGCCGTACTGCTGACCGTTTTGATCACCACGACCGTGCTCACCGCGCTCTTCGCCTTCACCCGCGGAGTCGGCGACGCCGGACTGCGCCAGGCCCTCCAGGGGCCCGGTCTCGTGCGCGGCACCGTTCTGGTCACCGGTTCCCACCCGGCGGCCGACCGCGCCAAGGACGACGAGGCGGTACGGGGCTTCGCGCGCGAGCTGTTCGGCCCCCTCCCGGCCGGGACCGAGAGCGTGGCGCGCAGCCGTGCGTACGGGCTGCCCGGCCCGCACACCCCCGGCAAGGACGCCGATCTGACGCTGCTGGCGGCCTTCGCCAAGGACCGGGTACGGCTCCTCGCGGGGACCTGGCCGCAGCCCGTCGCCGGACCGGTCTCCGATCGGGGGGGCCCGGTTCCCGTGGCCGTGCCGAAGGCGGCGCTGGACCGGCTCGGGCTGGCCGAGGGAGCGCTGCCCGCGCGGGTGCGGCTCGATGACCGGTACGGCGGCTCGCCGCTGACCGTGGTGGTGACCGGCGTCTACCGGGCGGCCGACCCGGACTCCCCGTACTGGCGGCTCGATCCGCTTGGTGCGCGCGGTCTCCAGGTCGCCGGATTCGCCACCTACGGGCCGCTGCTGGTGGATGATTCCGCCTTCACCGCGGGCGGGCTGGTCCAGGACGGCCGCGCCGTGCTCCTCACCGCGGACTTCTCCACCGTGGACGCGGCGACCGCCGAGGCCGTCCGCGGTCGGTCCGCCAAGGCCTTGAAGGACCTCCAGGGCGCTGCCGGGCTCGCCCCGTCGACCGAGCTTCCCGCACTGCTCGGGGAGTTGCGGTCGGGTCTGACCGTCGCCCGCTCCACCCTGCTGGTCGGCGCGCTGCAGCTGGCCGTGCTCGCCGGGGCGGCGCTGCTGCTCGTCTCGCACCTGCTGACGGAGCGCCAGCAGGGCGAGCGCGCCCTGCTCGCCGCGCGCGGCGCCTCCCGCGGCCGGCTCGGTGTCCTGACCGCGGCCCAGTCGCTGCTGCTGGCGCTGCCGGCCGCCCTCCTCGCGCCCCTGCTGACCCCGCCGCTGCTGCGCCTGCTCGGCGGCTACGGCTCGTTGGCGCACGTGCCGTTCACGGTCACCCGGAGCTGGCTGCTCTGGCCCGTCGCCGCGGGCTGCGCCCTCGGGTGCGTCGTGCTGACCACCCTCCCGGTCGTCCTGCGGGGCTCCGCCGCGGCCGCCCTGCACCGGACCGGCCGCCGCCAGGCACTCGTCGCCGGCGCCGCCCGCTCCGGCGCGGACCTGGCGCTGGTGGCCCTGGCCGTACTCGCCTACCAGCAGCTCTCCCGGTACGGCGCCGGCGGCTCCGGCCCGGACGCGCGCTCCGACGGGCTGTTCGGCGTGGACCCGGTACTGGTGGCCGCCCCGACGCTGGCGCTGTGCGCGGGCACCTTGCTGGTGCTGCGGCTGCTGCCGTTCGCCGCGCGGCTCGGCGCGCGGATCGCCGCCCGGGGCCGGGGTCTGGGACCGGCGCTCGTCGGCTGGCAGCTGGCCCGCCGGCCGGGACGGGCCACGGGGCCGGTGCTGCTGCTCGTACTGGCCGTCTCCAGCGGGGTCCTGGCGCTGGGCCAGCACACCGCGTGGTCCGCGTCCCAGCGCGACCAGGCCGATTTCACCACCGCCGGGGGCCTGCTGATATCCGAGAGCGACCTGCCCTCGCTGGGCCGGGGCGGCCGGTACGCGGCGCTGCCCGGCGGGGAGCGCATCATGCCGGTGCTCCGTGCCCGGCAGGACCTGCCCGGCGGGCGCACCGGCCAGCTGCTGGCACTGGACACGGCGGCCGCCGCCGACCGGCTCGCCCTGCGGTCCGACCTGCGCGACGGGCGCCCCCTGCGCGAGCTGTTCGCCCCGCTGGCCCCCTCCCCCGGCGCCACCGCCTCCGACTCCGGGATCCCCCTCCCCGGCCATCCGGAGCGTATCGACCTCTCGGTCTCCGTACGCCCCACCGGCGCGGGCGGCCGCCCCGGCCTCGGGCTGCTGCTGCGCGACCGGTTCGGCATCACCTACCGGGCCGCGATGGTGCAGCTCCCGGACAGCGGTGACGCCACCGTGTCCGTGCACGTCGGCACGATGCTCGGCGCACCCATCGGGTCGGCCGCCACGCCGCTCAGCCTGGCCGGGCTCGTGTTCTCGTACGACCGCGAAGGCCCGCTCCCCGGTGTCGATCTGAACACCGATCCGAGTGCCGAGCCCGGCTCCGACGAACCGGGCACCACGGTCAAGATCTTCGACGAGCTGACCGTACGCGGCCTCTCGGTCGCGCAGACGAGGGACGGCGCGGCAGCACCCGTCGCCGTGCCCGCACCCGGCTGGAAGCTGTCGGCCCCGCCGCTCAACGACGGCTCCCCGGCCGCCGAACTGCTCCCGGACTCCGAGTCCGCGCCGGGCCGACCGGCCCTGGTCAAGCTGCGCTACCGGGACGGTTCCGGTGAACGCGGAGGCGTCCAGGCCGGTCTGACGACGGGGCCCGCTCCGGCCGCCGAGGTTCCCGGGATCGCCACCCGTGCGTACCTGTCCGCGATCGGCGGGACCGTGGGCGATCTGGTGCCGGTCAAGCTGGACGGCGTCACCCTCCCGGTCCGGGTCACCGCTGCGGTCGGCTCGCTGCCCGTGGCCGGCGACACCGCGATCGCCGTCGACCTGAACACCGCCGCCCGGCTGCTCGCGGCGGGCGGCCGGGAGCTGCCGACGCCCGGCGAATGGTGGCTGCCGGCCGCCTCCGCCGACGACCCGGCCCCGGCCCGCGCCGCCGCGGAACTGCGCTCCGGCGCCGGCTCGCAGAAGGTGCGGCTGCGCGAGGAGGTGGCCGCGACCCTGCTCGACGATCCGCTCAGCGCGGGCCCGCAGGGGGCGCTGGCCGCACTCGCGGTGGCCTGCGCGGTGCTGGCGGCCATCGGTTTCGCCGCCTCCGCCGCGGCCGCCGCCCGGGAGCGGGCCCGGGAGTTCTCGGTGCTGACGGCGCTGGGCGCCCGGCGCCGGGACCTGGCCCGGTCGGCCACCGCCGAGAGCTGCGTGCTGGTGGGGCTCGGTACCGCGGTCGGGCTGGGGCTGGGCGTGGTCATCGTCCACCTCGTCGTACCGCTGACCGTGCTCACCCCGGCCGCCGGCCGCCCGGTGCCCGAGGTGCTCGTGGACCTGCCCGCGGTGCGGACCCTGCTGCTCGCCGCCGCCATCGCCGCCGTGCCGCTGCTGTCCGCGGTCTTCGGCGGCCGGCGCAATCAGAACCGCTCGAAGCCGGCCGACCGGCTGCGGCACGTGGAGGACATATGACCGGGCCGGCCGCGACCAACGCCGACCGGCGCGCTCAGGGCGGGACCGAGGCGGCGCCGACCGGACCGGGAACGGCGGGCGGCCGCGACCCGCGCGCCGTGCCCCCGCCGGCACCCTGGGTACGGACCCGGCTGCGCGCGACCCCGCTGAGCGCCTTGCTCGGTGCGGCCCTGGCCTTCGTAGCCGTCCTGCTCTCCGCGGCCCTGCCGCGCGCCATGGACCGGGGTACCGACCAGGCGCTGCGCTCGTTCCTGGAGTCGCGCGGACCGGCCCAGACCAGCCTGTACGTCACGGCGCGCCCCCGCTACGGGGAGCAGAGCACGCAGAACCTGGACGAGGTACTGGCGACCCTGGTCTCCCGTACCGCCCCGGGTTTCACCGTCGCCGCCGCCGGCCCCGTCCACGGGTCCTCGGCAGTTGCCCGGCCGCTGGCCAACCCCGGTCTGACCGCCCCCGACGGGGTCCCGCCGCGGCTGGGCCTGCACCACCTGCGCACGGCCTCCGAGCACGTCCGCCTGGTGGAAGGACGCTGGCCCGGCGCGCCCGCCCCCGCGCCCGGCAGCCCCCTGCCCGTCGCGCTGTCGCAGAGCGCGGCGAAGACCATCGGCGTCCGGGTCGGCATGGTGCTGGAGGCCGCCACCGGCCGGGACCTGCCCACCGTGAAGGCGGAGGTCGTCGGTCTCTACGTCGCGAACGACGACGCCGAGGACTACTGGACCGACTTCACCTGCCTCACCCGTGCGTGCCTCACCCTGGCCCCGACCCATCCGCCGGAGGCGTACTGGCGCACCGACGCCCTCGTCGGCCCGGAGGCACTCGGCCGGCTCCCCGAATGGGGCGAGGCGCAGACCGAGGACTTCTGGCGGATCCCGGTGGAGACCGGGACGCTGCGGGCCGACCAGCTCCCGGCCACCGCCAAGGCCGTCGCCTCGTACGTCAGCGGCCCGACCGCCTCGCGCCTCACCCAGGAGACCCACCGGAGCGATCTGCGGGTCACTTCCGACCTCCCCGAGCAGTTCACCCTCGCCGAGGCCAGGCGGCAGGCGGCCGCGCCGCTCGCCGCGATGGGACCGGCCGGGGTCGCCGGAGTGGCGTTCGTGGTGTTCTGTCTGGCGGCCGGGCTCACCGCGGACCGGCGGGAGTCCGAACTGCGGCTCCTGCTGGCCCGCGGCGGTTCCCGCGCCGGCATCGTGCGCCGGCTGCTCGCGGAGAACGCCGTCACCGTGCTGCCGGCCGCCGCTCTCGCGACGGTGCTCGCCCTGGTCCTGCTGCCGACCCCCCGCTCGGCGGGCACCCTGATGGCCGCTTCGGCCGTCACGCTCCTGGCGCTGCTGGCCGTCCCCGTACGGGCCTTCGTGCTGCTGTCTCCGAAGCGCCCGCCGGGTCCCCGGCGGCGGCTGGTGGCCGAGCTGCTCGCCCTGGCGGCCACCGCGGCCGCCGTGTTCGAGGTCCGGTCCCGCGGGGTCGCCCCGGCCGGCGCCGGGGTGGACCCGCTGCTGGTCGCCGCCCCGCTGCTGCTCGCACTCTGCGGCGGCCTGCTGCTGGCCCGGCTCCAGCCCGCCCTGGTCGGGGCGCTGGCCCGGGCCGCCGGGCGGGGCCCGGGGCTGATCGGCTTCCTCGGGCTGGCGCGCGCCGCGCGGGGCACCGGGGGCCGGGCCCGTCCGTCCGTACTGCCCCTGATCGCGATGCTGCTGGCCGTCACCACCGGGGGCTTCGGCGCCACGGTGCTGACGGGGGTGGCCGACGCCCGGTTCGAGGCGGCGCGCGCGGCCGTCGGCGGTGACGCGCAGCTCTCGGCGCCCGGCGGCACGCTTCCGGACTCCCTGACGAAGGCGGCGGCCGCGCTGCCCGGCGTACGGTCCTCCGTCAAGGTGTGGACCGATGACAACGTGTTCCTCTACGGCACCAAAACGGGCAGCACCCAGATCTCCGTGGTCGTCGCGGACCCGGTGGAGTACGCGAAACTGTCGGAGGCGGCCGGGGGCGACCGGTTCGATCCGGCACTCCTGGCGGCCGGAGCCGCGGGCACCTCGGGCGCGAAGGTGCCCGCGCTGATCAGCCGGGATCTCGCCGACGACGACACCTCCGGCTTCCAGCTGCGGCTCGAAAACGGCGGGGAGCTGAAGCTCGCGGTCGTCGGGGTGGTCACGGGCACCCCCGCCCGGCCCGGCGCCAAGTACACCACCGTGGTGCTGCCGGCCGCTCAGGTGCTGGCCGCCGTCCCGCAGATGGGGCTGCCCAACACCTGGCTCGCGCTCGGCCAGGTCGACCAGCACCGGCTGGAGCAGGCGGTCCGCACCGCGGAGCCTGGGGCCCCCGCGGACCGCTATCGCGTCCGTACCAGCTCCGCCACGGTCGCCGAACTGGGCTCCGACCCGCTCCAGCGTTCCGCCGAGCGGCTGTTCTGGGCCTCGCTGGCCGGAGCCGCGGGCTTCGCGCTGCTTGCGGTCCTGCTGACCCTGGTCCGGGCCGCCCCCGACCGCGCGGCGCTGCTCGCGCGGCTGCGCACCATGGGGCTGCGGCCCCGGCAGGGGATCTGGCTGATCCTGGTGGAGTCGGTGCCGCTGGCCCTGGCCGCCGCGCTCGGCGGCGCACTGCTGGCAGCCGGCGCCGTCGCGCTGCTGGGCCCGGCCGTGGACCTGACCACGCTGGTCGGTACCCGGGTGCCGACCGGTCTGCAGGTCCTGGTCATGCCCGTACTGATCCAGGCGCTGGGCCTGGCCGTCCTCGTCGCGGGGGCCGTGCTCGCGGAGGCGGCGATCTCCGGCAGACGACAGATCACGACCGAGTTGAGAGCGGGAGACCAGCGGTGAACAGCGATCAGCCCACCTACGAGGAGCTGCGGCGGCAGGCCCTGGCCGCATCCGAGCCCCGCCGGCACGGCGCGGACACGGCCATCGCCTGCGACCGCCTGGTGCGGATCTTCAGTACGGACGGGGTCGAAGTACAGGCCCTGCAGGGACTGGAACTGACCGTGGCGCAGGGCGATCTGATGGCCCTGGTCGGCGCGTCCGGCAGCGGGAAGTCCACGCTCCTGAACATCCTCGCGGGACTGGACGTGCCCACGGCCGGCACCGCCAGCGTCGGCGGCTACGACCTGCTGGAGATGTCGGCGCGGGACCGGCTGCGCTACCGGCGCGAGGCGGTCGGATTCGTCTGGCAGCAGACGGCCCGCAACCTGCTGCCCTTCCTGACGACGGCGCAGAACATCGCCCTGCCGATGCAGTTGAAGGGCAGTCGGCGCGCCGCCGCCAAGCGCCACTCGGTCCGGACCGGCGAGCTCCTCGAAGCGCTGGAGATCGGCGATCTGGCCAACCGCCGCCCCGCCGAGCTCTCCGGCGGCCAGCAGCAGCGCGTGGCCATCGCGGTGGCGATGGCCAACGATCCGGCGGTGCTGCTCGCCGACGAGCCGACCGGCGAGCTGGACTCCGAGACGGGCGGGGCGATCTTCGAGGCCTTCCGCACCGTCAACCGCGAACTGGGCGCGACCGTGGTCATCGTGACCCACGACCCGCTCGTCGCGGGCGAGGTCCGGCGCACGGTGGCGATGCGCGACGGCCGCACCAGCAGCGAGGTGCTGCGCCGTACGGTCACCGACGAACACGGCGCCGAGTCGGTGAGCGAGCGCGAGTACGTGATGCTCGACCGCACGGGGCGCGTACAGCTCCCGCAGAAGTTCCTGGAAGCCCTGGGCATGGAACACCGGGTGGCGGTGGACCTGGCCGCGGACCACATCGAACTGCGCCCGGACGACGCGACCGGCACGACGGCGGACGGCACGACGGCGGACGGCACGACGGCGGACGGCAACGGCCTACAGGAGTCTGCCGCGGGCTGAGGCACCTCGGGATCCGGGTACTGCCTCCCCCGGAGCCCTGTTCAGCCCGTGCGTCGTTTCCGCGCCGCCTCGTCCGCGTCCTCGCGGACGTAGCGGAACATCCGGATCAGGGGCTCTCCGGGGAAGACCTCGCGGACGGGTTCGCAGTCCTCGAGCCGGAAGGGCGCGGGGTCGACCGGAGTCAGCCTGATGATCAGGGGCTGGATCCGGGCCTGGTGGTAGGCCTCCAGTTTGTGATGGCCGTCCAGGAGGTAGGCGGCGATGGAGTCCTCCGCGGGGCTCAGGGCCACCAGCGCGGGCCGGTCACCTGCCCGGATCCGCCGCACGTACGCGCGTACGGCGTCCCTGTCGGGCGGGGGCCAGTGGTCGGTGGTGAGCAGGGCGAGCTCCTCGTCCGCGTACCAGCTCTCGACGTGCTCGGCGCGCGGGTGGACCACGCGCAGCGGCTGCGGGGCCGCGGCGGCGGTCATCGTGTACCGGCCGGGGGCGAGGAGGCAGAGCAGGGGCCGCAGCCGTTCGGGGTCCGGCGGCAGGAAGCTCCCGGTGAGCGGGTCGACGGCGAGCTCCGGGGCGGCCAGCCATGCGGTGAGCGCCTTGGTCTCGGCGGTGGTGGGAGCGTCCGGGCCGGTGGCGCGCGAGGCCAGCCAGCCGATGCTGCCGCGGAAGTCGCTGCCCTCCAGGAGGACGGGCCGGCCCCCCAGGAGGAGCAGGCTGGCGCCGTCGTCCCCGGTGACCTCTATCAGACCGAGGCCGTCGGGGACCTCGCAGACGACGACGGGATCGGTGGTCATGGGCCGAGTCTGCCAGAGTGCGGGCCGGGAGAGAGAAGGGTTTGTGATGGCGGTCGAACCGTGGGTGACCGGGCTGGTCAACTGCATTCTGTACGACGCGATGTTCCACAGCGACGGGTCCGCGCTCGACGACGATCTGGTCCGGCGCCACGCGATCGCCCTGCGGGCGCGCCCCCTGAGTGACGAGCCGCTGCACCGGCAGACAGCGGGCCTTCGCGCGGCCGTCGCCTCCGACGCGGTGCTCGCCTCCGCGTTCGAGCCGTATCCGGGACGGCGCCCCTACGGCGAGGCCGAGTTCCGGGCGTTCCTGACCCGCCTCGCGGACGCCGTCGAGGAGGGCATCGGCCGGGACGCGCCCGATCGGTCCGGTGCGCCCGGTCTCCCGGACGAGCAGCAAGCCCCGCGCTCGCGGGGGCTGCGCGCGCTCCTGCGCCGCCTGCGGTGAACCGGGCCGGGCCGGTCACCGGGGCCGGCCGCCGGAGCCCGGCGCCGGGCGCGTGCACCCGGTCCGCGCTGCGCGCCTCCCGGTGAACCCCCTGGCGCGCGTCACTTCCGTGGCCCGGGTGTCGTTAGGCGCTCGGGGTTGACTCGGGGGGCGAAGGGATGACGGAATGCGGCAGTTTCCTCTGGAGATGCACCACATGGCACCCGGCCGGGTCGTCGAGTGGCGGTTGCGGTCCACGGCCGGGGTGCAGTCCCCCGGTCCGGACGGCGCGGCCGGCAGGAGGGCCTCCTTCAATCAGGACAAGCACTTCACCGTCGCCGAGGAGAGCCGCGCGGCCGACGACCCGACCGCTTCGTGGATCGCCGTCACCTTCGAGGTCGCGGGCCCGCTGGACGAGGACGCGCTGACCGGCTCGCTGCTGGCGTTCGTCCGCCGCCACGAGGTGCTGCGCTGTGAATTCCGGCGCCTGGCAGGCGAGTTGGCGTGCGCTCCGATCCCCTCCGCCGAACTGGCCCTGGACACCGTCCAGGTCGCCGACTTCGACCGCACCGAGGAACTGACCGGCTTCCTGGTGGAGCGGTTCAAGCGGAGCATCGACACGCTGTCCTGGCCGCTCTTCACGATGGGCGCCGTACTGCGCGAGGATTCGGCGACCGTCTACCTGGCCTTCGACCACATCGTCTGCGACGGCATGTCGATGCCGATCGTGGTCCAGGAGGTCGAGTCCGGCTACGAGGCCCTGCGCCGCGGAGAGTTGCCCGACGCGGCGCCCGCGCCGAGCTATCTCGACTTCGCCGAGGAGCAGCGCGCCCGCTATCTCTCCATCGACGCGGACGACGAACGGCTCGGCTACTGGAAGGAGTTCATGGCGAGTGGCGGCGGCGAGTTCTTCCCGCGGTTCCCGCTCGAACTGGGCGTGGAACCTGGCCGGATGTACTCGATCGTGAACGAGGCCTCCCCGCTGCTGGACGCCGCCGAGGCGGAGGTCTTCGAGAAGGCGTGCCTGGCGGTGGACGGCAAGGCGTTCATGGGCGTGCTCGCCGCCGTGGCGGTGTGTCTGCGCGAGGCGGGCGGACCGGGCGTCTACCGGGGGTTCATGCCGGTGAGCGAGCGAGGCCGGGCCGGCTGGGGCAACTCGGTGGGCTGGTTCGTCAACACCATGCCCATCGAGTTCGACGCCTCGCCGGGCCGGGACTTCGAGCAGGTCATGTCCTCGGTGCGGGCCGGTTTCAACGAGATGATCGACCACATCGACGTACCGTTCGTGCGGGCCTGGGAGCTGCTCGCTCCCCGGGAGTTCGCCGCACGCTCCTGGCCGTATCCGGTGAACTTCTTCTCGTACATCGACATGCGCAAGTGCCCGGGCGCCGAGCGGCACGAGGACTGGCGGCCCACCTCCCACGTGTGGTCGGCACAGGCCAACGGCGCCTGTTCGTGGTTCCAGCGGGACGCGGACGGGCTGCACATGAACTCCATCTACTCGGACACCCCCGCCGCCCGCCGCACCATGGACGGTTTCCTGGAGGCCCTGCGCGAGACGGTCCGGGAGATCGCCCGCCACGGCTCGCTCCGCCGTCCCATCGCGCTGACCCCGCCGCGCCGGCCCGCGCGGACCCCGCTCGACGTGGCGGCGTTCGCCCGCCGCGGCTGATCCGGGTCGCGTCCTGCGACGGCGGCGGGCTTCAGAGGCGGGCCGCGCGGGCGCGCAGCAGGGTCTGTTCCCGGGCGTTGCGCGTGAGGGAGGCGGCACGTTCGAACTCCGCGCGTGCCTCCGCCGGGCGGCCGAGCCGCTCCAGCAGGTCTCCCCGTACGCTCGGCAGCAGATGGTAGGAGCGCAGGGCCGGCTCCGCCGTCAGGGCGTCGACCAGAGGGAGCGCCGCCGCGGGGCCGTCGGCCATCGAGACGGCGACGGCCCGGTTGAGCTCGATCACCGGTGACGGGATCAGCAGGACGAGCCGTCCGTAAAGGGCGGCGATCGTCCGCCAGTCGGTGTCCTCGTAGCGGACGGCGTCGGCGTGACAGCCGGCGATGGCGGCCTGGAGGGAGTAGGGGCCGGTTCCCGCCCGGTGCAGGGCTTCGACGCCGCGGCGGATCAGCAGGCGGTTCCACTTGGACCGGTTCTGGTCGGCGAGCAGCACCGGCTCCCCGTCCGGGCCGGTGCGGGTGGCGATCCGCGAGGCCTGGAACTCCAGCAGCGCCGCCAGGCCGTGCACCTCGGGTTCCTTGGGCATCAGGCCGGCCAGGACCCGGGCGAGGCGCAGGGCGTCCTCGCACAGGGCGGGGCGGACGAGGTCGTCGCCGGCCGTGGCCGAGTAGCCCTCGTTGAAGACGAGGTAGATGACCTCCAGGACGGAGGCGAGGCGCTCTTCGCGGTCGGCTCCGTACGGGACCTCGAAGGGCACCCCCGCCTTCGCGAGCGCCCGCTTCGCCCGGACGATCCGCTGGGCGACGGTCGGTTCGGGGCAGAGGAAGGCGCGGGCGATCTCCTGGGTCGTGAGGCCGCCCATGAGACGCAGGGTCAGCGCGATCCGGGCGTCGGTGGCGAGGACGGGGTGGCATGCGGTGAAGATCAGCCGCAGCAGGTCGTCGTCGATCGACTCGGGGTCGGCCAGCGCGCCCTCCTCCTCCGGCGGCGGCACGTCCTCCAGGGTGCGGCCCACCTCGGCGAGCTTGCGCGCGTAGGTCTCCTTGCGGCGGACGAGGTCGATGGCCCGGTGTTTGGCGGTGGCCATCAGCCAGGCCCCCGGCTTGTCGGGCACCCCGGAGGCGGGCCACTGCTCCAGCGCCGCGACCAGCGCGTCCTGGGTGATCTCCTCGGCGATGCCGACGTCGCGCACGATCCGGGCGACGCCCGCGATGATCCGCGCGGACTCGATCCTGAACACCGATTCGACCGCTCGGGTCGCACTCACTGCCGTCACGGCTACCCATCAGAGCAGCCGTGACGAGGCAGGGCAAACGGCGCGCGGCGGTGGCCGCCGCCGGCTGCCGTCAGCTTCCGTCGAGCTGACGGAGCTCGGCGCCGACCGTCCAGCTCTCGGGGTGGATCTCCAGGAAGCGCTTGGTCCACTCCAGCGCCTCGTCCTTGTCCTTGCACTGCATGAGGGCGTACCCCCCGACGACCTCCTTGGTCTCGGTGAAGGGCCCGTCGGTGTAGCTGAGCTTCCCGCCGGACCAGGTGACCCTGGTCCCCTCGGAGGTGGGGAGCAGGCCGGCGGTGTCGAGCATGACCCCGGCCTTGGTGATCTCCTCCATCAGCGCGCCCATGCGGTCGTTGAAGTCGGCCGGGAAGGGGGTGTCGGGGGTGAGGTTCTGCTCGTCGATGCGGATCATCGAAAGGAAGCGCGGCATGGTGACTCCTCGGTGGTGGAGGACGGGGACCCTCCCCGCCTCTCACCCCTGCGTCGAACGGGAGACGCCGGGATCGACAGCTTCCCGGAAAAATCTTCGGAGATTTTCGGGGCGCGCGCGGTGACGGAGATTCCGGGCACCGCCCCACCCGGAGCTACCGGCGAGTAGGATCGCCGGGCCCAGGCCCCTCCGAGAGGATCCTCGATGCCGCGCATGCCCTCCTCACCGCTCCTGCTCGCCGGTCTGCTGGCCGGCGCCGCGGTGGCGCACGCCGTCGCTCCCAAGCAGTTCGACGCGACCGTGCCGCGCTCGCTGCCCGGCACCCCGCGCCAGTGGACGTACGCGAGCGGCGTGGCGGAGCTCGCGCTCGCGGCCGGGGTCGCGCACCCGCGCACCCGCCGGGTGGCGGCGCTCGCGACGGCGGCGTTCTTCGTCGGCGTGTTCCCCGCGAACGTCAAGATGGCCGCCGACGCCCGTCACCGCTCCCCCGCCCTGCGGGCCGTGGCCCTGGGCCGGCTGCCGCTCCAGGTCCCGCTGGTGCTGTGGGCCCGCAAGGTCGGCCGGAACGCGGCGGGCTGAGGCCTCAGCGGCTGTCGCCCGTCCAGTCCCAGTGGCCGGGATCGGCGGTGCGGCGGCGGTAGTGGGCCCGGCCGCCTGGTCCGTAACGCCCTATCTCCGTGGGGAGCCGGGCCTCTTCGGCGAGCTGCGCACCGCTCCAGCCCGTGACGTCGAGCAGCAGTCCGTCGAGGGGACCGCCCACGAGCTCTCCGTAGGCGTGCCCCGGGAGCGGACCCGGGTCGGGGTCGTCGTGGTCGGCGCCGTAGACCCGGCGCCGGAGCATCCTGTCGTCCATACCGGCCAGCTTCACAGACGGCACTGACAACAGGCCCGAGCGGCGATGATGGGAGCCGTTCGGATCGCACGGCACACGGAGCGGAGCACCATCCATGGCACGTCGGGTACACCAGCCACTGGAGGACCGGGAGTTCGACTTCATCCTCGGCATGACGGACGGGCCGGTGCTCGCCTACTTCTGCGGAAGCTGGCCGAAGGCCCTGGAGCCCTGCCGCGCGATGGACACGGTCGTCGCCGCACTGGCTCAGGAGTACGGGACCCGGCTGACCGCGGTGCGCGTGGACATCACCCGCTGCCCCGCCCAGACCAAGCGGTACGGGGTGACGGGGGCCCCGACGGCCGTGCTCATCGCGGGTGGTGAGCCCGTGGCCACCCAGGCGGGGCCGATGGCCGCCGGCGAGTTCCGGGCGTTCCTCGACGCCCATCTCTGAGCCGTCCGGGCGAAGGCGCGCGATCTGGCCGAAAGTCACATGGATCGGATAGGTGCCTGAGGCATGTAATGGATCCCGGCGAAACGGAACCATCGCGTGCGAGGTGCTGCATGTCCGAGAAAACCATTGCCTTCCCCCAGGACCGGACCTGTCCCTACCACCCGCCGGCGGCCTACGAGCCGCTGCGGACGGGCCGGCCGCTCTCCCGGGTCACCCTCTTCGACGGCCGCTCCGTGTGGGTGGTCTCCGGGCACGCCGAGGCGCGGGCCCTGCTCTCCGACGGCCGGCTCTCCGCCGACCGGCAGAACCTTTCCTTCCCCGCTCCCACCAGGCGGTTCAAGGGTCTGAGCAACCGGCGTGCCGCCCTGCTCGGTGTCGACGACCCCGTCCACAACACCCAGCGCCGGATGCTGATCCCCAGCTTCTCGCTGGGGCGCACCGCGGCCCTGCGCCCCCGGATCCAGGAGACCGTGGACCGGCTGATCGACGCGATGGTCGCCGCCGGACCCCGTGCGGAACTGGTGGGCGCCTTCGCCCTGCCGGTGCCCTCGATGGTGATCTGCGCGCTGCTCGGAGTCCCGTACGCGGACCACGAGTTCTTCGAGAGCCAGTCCCGGCGGCTGCTGCGGGGCCCGGAACTCGCCGACGTCGAGGACGCCCGGGAGCAGCTCAACGGCTATCTGCGCGAGCTCATCGGCCACAAGCGCGGGCATCCGGGCGAGGGGCTGCTGGACGAGCTGATCGTCCGGCGGCTGGAGACCGGCGAGACCGATGTGGAGGAGCTGGTCTCCCTGGCCGCGATCCTGCTCATCGCGGGACACGAGACCACGGCCAACATGATCTCGCTCGGTACGTACACCCTGCTCAGCCACCCCGAGCAGCTGGCCGAGCTGCGCACGGATCCGACGCTGCTGCCGGCGGCGGTGGAGGAGCTGATGCGCTTCCTGTCGATCGCGGACGGCATGCTCCGGGTGGCGGCCGAGGACATCGAGATCGCCGGGGTGACCGTCCGCGCCGACGACGGGGTGATCTTCTCCACCTCCGTGATCAACCGTGACGAGAGCGTCTTCGCGGAGCCCGACGTCCTGGACTGGCACCGGCCCACCCGGCACCACCTGGCCTTCGGCTTCGGCATCCACCAGTGCCTGGGCCAGAACCTGGCGCGCGCCGAGATGGAGATCGCTCTCGGCACCCTCTTCGAACGGCTCCCCGGCCTGAGGCTGGCGGCCGAGCCGGACCGGATCCCGTTCAAGCCCGGGGACACCGTCCAGGGCATGCTCGAACTCCCCGTGGCGTGGTGAGCCCGGTGACCCCGACGGGTCCGGTGAACCCCGCGGGTCCAGCGGGTCCGGCGAGCCGCGTCTCCGTCGACACGGCCGTCTGCATCGGGGCCGGGCAGTGCGCCCTGACCGCGCCGGGCGTGTTCACCCAGGACGAGGACGGCTTCGGCGCGGTGCTGCCGGGCCGCGAGGACGGCGGCGGCAGCCCGCTGCTGCGGGAGGCCGTGCGCGCCTGCCCGGTGTCGGCGGTCAGGGTCGAGGAAGCCTGAGCGGGCCGGTGTGAACGGGGCCGTGTGAGCAGGGCGGCTTGAGCGGGGCGGATGGAGCGGGGCGGATTGAGCGGGGCGGCCCCGGGCCCCGCCGGCTCAGTGCCGGGTGGCCGCGCCCAGGCGCTGGAACAGGGCCTCGTCCAGGTCCAGCCCCTGCTGGGCCTGGTTGATGGCCTGCGAGCTGTAGATCCCGGTCGAGCGGGCGGCCAGTACGGCGTCCCGCGAGGCCGCGATCACACCGAGCCGCAGGTCCACGTACTGTTCGCGCGCGCCCTCCAAAGCGGGGGCCTTGCCGTCCCCGTTCTTGCGGTCCAGCCGGGCGTCCTCGCGGACCTTGGCGAGGACCTCCGGCGCGTACGGGCTGCCGTCGCCCTGGACGAGGCCCGGCTCGTCCAGGGCGGCCCGGCCTGCGGCGGCGACCTCGTCGAGCAGCCGCCCGTACTCCTCCTGGAAGCGGACCGGGTCGTCGCCGGAGATCTTCACCTTCCGGATCACGGCGGGCAGGGTCAGGCCCTGGAGCAACAGGGTGGTGGTGGCGACCACGAAGGCGATGAGCAGCAACTGGGGGCGGTACGGAGTGTCCTCGGGCAGGGTCTGGGCCGCGGCGACGGTGATCGCCCCGCGCATCCCGGCCCAGGCCAGGGCCACGCCGCTGCGCCAGCCCAGGCTCTCGTTGACCTTGAAGTCGGCGTCGGCCGAGGCGCGGGTGACGCGTTCCTTCATCTGCTCCCTGCGGCGGGGCGTCAGCTCCCTGCGGGGGCGCAGCGGATTGGCCTGCTGCTCGGACTCCGGGGCGCCGAGCCGGTCCATGAGCCAGTCGAGCCGGGGCTTCTTCTCGGCGGCGCGCTGCGCGTCCTTGCGCAGCGAGGCGATGAGCGGGGCGACGAACACCATGCGCGCCACGATCACCAGGGCGGCGGCCGCGAGGCCGATGAACAGGGCGCGCCAGGCGCTGAGCCCGTCGGCGGCGACCTCGTCGAGGAGGCCCTTGAGGCCGAGCCCCATCAGGAGGAAGATCGCGCTTTCGAGCAGGAAGGCGAGGGTGCGCCAGTTCATGGCTTCGGCCAGCCGGTCCTGGGCGCTGAGGAAGCGCGGGGCCTGATGGCCGGTGACCAGGCCCGCGACGACCACCGCGAGGACTCCGGAGGCGTGGAACTCCTCGGCCGGCAGGAAGGCGACGAAGGGCACGACGAAGGAGATCGCCGTGTTCAGCAGGCTGTCCTTGAGCAGGGCCCGGACCCGGACGTTGGCCAGGCCCACGACGAGGCCGACGGCGGTGGCCAGGGCCACGGAGAAGAGGAAGTTCCCGGCGACCCCGGCCAGGGAGACGGTTCCGGCCATGGCCGCGATCGCGGAGCGCAGCAGCACGAGGGCGGAGGCGTCGTTGACGAGGCCCTCGCCCTCCAGCATGGTCAGCAGCCGTGACGGCAGGCCGAGCTGTTTGCCCATGGAGGTCGCGGCGACCGCGTCGGTGGGGCTGACCACGGCGCCGAGGGCGAAGGCCGCGGGCCAGCCGAGGCCGGGCATGAGCCAGTGGAAGAGCCAGCCCGCCCCGAGGGTGGTGACGGCCACGAGCAGGACGGCGAGACCGCTGATCGCCTTGATGTTGCGGCGGAAGTCCGACGCGGGCATGTTCACGGCCGTCGAATAGAGCAGGGGCGGCAGCACGCCCGCCAGGACCCACTCCGGCTCGATGGCGAGCGCCGGCACTCCCGGCACGAAGCTGAGGGCGATGCCGACGACCACCAGGCTCAGGGGGGCGGCGAGGCCGAGCCGCTTCGAGAAGGCGGCGACGGCGACGATGCTGCTGACGCCGACGATCGAGACGAGGGTCATTTCCATGCGCGGTACAGGGCCTTAGGGGTGCTCGGGGACGATTTGTCCACCGTACGCCCAGAGGTTTTGCCGCGTCAAAAATTGAGCGACTCAACCTTTGACGCGGCACCGCGCGACCCTCACTCGGCGGGCGCCGCCTGAGGCAGCAATGCGACCGCCTGCCGCTCCAGCACGAGGGCGCCGTCCACGAGCCCGGCGCAGGCGTCGAAGACTTCCCGCCGCCCCGCGGCGTCCGCCCCGGGGTCCGCCGTACGGGCCAGCTCGGCGAGCCGCGACCACTGCCGCCCGGAGTCCCGGAAGAGCCCGGCGGCCTCCCCGTGCCCGGCGAGGTCGAGGAAGTCCGCGTAGAGCGGCCGGGTGGCGCCCGGGGCGGTCCACTCCTCCTCGAGGCAGGCGTACAGCCGCCGCGTACCCAGTGCGAAGGCTTCGGGCGTGGCGAAGCGGCGCTCCCAGCCGGCCTTGGTGCCGGTGTCGCGCAGCTGCGCGGCGAACTTCTCCATGCCGGAGAAGCCGAAGTTGACGTCGAAGTGATTGCCGAGCACCGGCCCGGTGAGGCGGGAGACCGTGGCGGCGATCGCCGCGTCCAGGTCGGGTTCACCCGCGGGCTTCCCGGTGGTCACCACCATCTGATGGCGGCCCTTCTTGTGGCCGGACCAAGCGGCGCCGAACTCCTCGCGGCCGATCGCGTACGGGCCCCCGGCCCCGTCCAGACCGGGCGCCGGGTCGTCGATGTGGAGGGTGTCCCCGTCGTGGCCGACCACGGCCACCACGTACGGATCGGCGGCGGCCAGCTCGGCCAGCGGCGCGGGGCCGTGCCAGGGCAGGGCGGACCGGTCGACGGTGCAGAACACCGGGGCCCCGGCGTCGAGCGCGGCCTCGACCCGGTTCCAGCGGGGCTTGGCGCTGCGCGTGGCCTCGTACGGGATGCGCAGGCGGGTCAGGGCGACCTGGACCCAGGGGTCGGGGTGGGCCTGGGCGACGATCGTCGGCATCGGCGGCCGCCCGGCGTACTCGAACACGAAGTACATGAAGCCGATACCGCCCGCCAGGCCCGCGACCAGGGCCTCTTCGTGCACGCTGCCGAGCGCGTGCCGGATCAGCGTGGCCTCGCGGTGGGATCCGGGGGCGAAGTCTTCATATACGTGCGCAGTCATGCGGTCAGCGTAGCCGCGCCGCGGACCGCCGGCCGCGACCCGACTTCCTGTACAGTTGTCCAGGAAGTCGGAGGGACCGCTCTCCCGCTCACCCCGCCCCCAGGGAGGTGGCCGTGCACACGGTCGCAACGATCCTCATCGGCCTCGTCGCCGCGCTGCACTTGTACTTCCTGGTCCTGGAGATGTTCCTGTGGCAGCGGCCGCCCGGCCGGGCCCTGTCCGGCTTCGATGCCGACACGGCCCGCCTGACCGCCCCGCTCGCCGCCAACCAGGGCCTCTACAACGGGTTCCTCGCCGCGGGCCTGGTCTGGTCCCTCGTCATCGACTCGCTCGCCACGCAGATCTTCTTCCTCGTCTGCGTGATCGTCGCCGGGGTGTACGGGGCCGCGACCGCCAACCGCCGCATCCTCTTCGCCCAGGCCCTGCCCGGCGCCCTCGCCCTGGGCGCGGCCCTGCTCGCCGGATGACCTCCGGCGAGCAGGGCGTGCGACCGCCCGCCGGATCCGGCGCGGACACCGGCGCGAGGTCCGGCGGGCCTGCCGGTACGGATGCCGCCGCGGGTGCGGGTGCCACCCCCCGCACCGACCCCCGCACCGCCCGCACCAGGGCCCGGCTGCGCGAGAGCCTCCTCGCCGAGTGCGCGGACCGGCCGCTCGCCGAGGTCAGCGTCTCGGCGGTGGTCCGCCGGGCGGGCGTCGGCCGGGCCACGTTCTACCTTCACTACGAGGACCTCACCGCGCTCGCGGTGGACGCGTGCGCCGACGTCGTGCACGCGGCGGTCGACGCCCTGCACGCCTGGCAGACGGCCCCGTCGGCGGCCGCGCCGCCGCCTCCCCCGGCCCGGCCCCCGGCCGCACTCGCCGCGTTCCTCGGCGGCGCGGCCGACCGGGCCCCCCTCTACCGCACCCTGCTCCTGCCCGGCGGTGGCGGCCCGCTCGGCGAACGCCTGTACCGGGAGCTGCGCGAGCGCAGCCGGGCCGAGCGCGCCGCGGTGGGCGCTCCGCGCCCCGAGCTGGTCGCTTCGGCCGTGGCAGCCACCTTCACCGCCGTCCTGGCGGACTGGCTGCACGGCGATCTCCCCGCCGTCCTGGCGGACCCGGCCGCACTGGCGGACCGGATCTGGCTGCTCCTCGTAGCACTCCACCGGGCGGGGTGATCCGCGCAAACCTCCCGGCGGCCGGGCCCCGGAGCCGCCCGCGCCGCGGAGGACGCGCCGCGGTCAAAGAGTTCGGCCTTCCGCGCCCAGCCCGGTCTCGGCCATGACCCGGGTGACCGTGTCCTCCAGGGACTGCTCCGCCTCGATGACGCTCTCCCAGTCGCCGGGCAGCAGGTCGAGGGGCCGGTACCACTCGCGCATCTCCGCCTCCCCGTACTCCTGCGCCTGCGGCTTGCCCGCGTGGCGTCGCAGGGTCTCCTCGAACGGCACGTCGAAGTAGTAGAAGTGCGTCGGCCCGCGGTGGGCCCGGCGCAGCGCGTCGAGCATGGGGCCGTAGCGGTCCGCGTAGAGGATCCCCTCGACGATGACGTGGAAGCCGTGGTCCAGCGCGTAGCGCGCCACGCTGCCGATGAGCCCGATGTTCGCGGCGCCGGGGGTGTCCCGCTCGCGCAGGACGACGCGGCGCAGGTTGTCCTGGCCCACGAGCGCGAGGCCCCGCCCGTGGCGGTCGCGGATGCCCTCCGCCACCGAGGACTTGCCCGCGGCGGAGTTGCCGCGCAGCACGATCAGCCGGGTGTCCGGCGTGCCGGTCATCATCCGGCTCACGCTACCCGTCCGCCCCGGACGTGCGTGAGCCCCGCCGGAAGATCCGGCGGGGCCCCGTCACGGGCTGGGCTCGTGAAGCGGTGCTACCCGATCGTGACCACCTGCTCCGCCTGGGGTCCCTTCGGCCCCTGCGTCACGTCGTACTCGACCTTCGCGCCCTCCGCCAGCTCCTTGAAGCCGGTGGTCTGGATGGCGGAGAAGTGCACGAACACGTCGGGGCCACCGTCGTCCTGCTGGATGAACCCGAACCCCTTCTCCGAGTTGAACCACTTCACGATGCCAGTTGCCATCTGTACTGATCCTTCACAACGTTCCACCGGCCGCACACACGGCCGGACCCGATCCTGCCCATTGATCGGCTCGAGCACACGCCAAGCGCGGCCAACCGGGGTGCTTCCGGATATTCGAACTTTTCTCCGTCCCGTCCGTGAAACGGGGGAGCAGGCCTTCGCAGGGGCCCTGGGAAGGGCTCTCGGCGGGGCGCTCCGGAGGAGTCTTCGAGAGGGGACGGACATGGGTGAGCTCGCGACGTTCCGGGTGCCGGCTCGGATCACGGGAACGACGGCGGACACCATGCTCGGCGGGGCGATGGTCCGCGCCTGGCAGCGCGACGGGATCTTCCAAGTGGCCGCCGACGGACGGCAGGAGGTCCGCACGCGGGCCGCGCTGGCGGCGAGCCGGCGGTTCTTCGCCCGGCCCTCGGCGGAGAAGGCCGCGTGCGTCAACGACACCTCGTACAGCGGGTACATCGCCTCGGGCGAGGAGGTGACGGACGGCCGGCCTGACGCGTCGGAGATCTTCACCATCACCCCCGACATCGCTCCGGCCGCGGCCGCCGGCCTGCCCTGCCACGGCCCCGTCCCCTGGCCCTCCCCCGGCTACCGCGCGGCCATGGAGGCCTACTTGGCGGGTGTCGGCGGGCTCGGCGACCGGCTGCTGCGGCTCGTGGCCCTCGGGCTCGGCCTCGGTCCGGCCGGCATCGACCGGCTCGCGGGGCTGACCCGCGGCGGCTGGCACCACATGCGGGTGCTGCGCTTCCCCGCGGCGGAGCGGACCGCGGAGCGCGGGATCGGCGCCCACACCGACTACGGACTCCTGGTGATAGCCGCCCAGGACGAGGTGGGCGGGCTCTTCGTGCGGCCTCCGGTGCCGGGCGAGGTGCGCCCGCGCAATTGGCTGCCGGGCGAGAGCACGGCGGGCTTCGCCGAGGACCTGCCCGGCTGGACCCCCGTACGGCCCGTGGCGCGGGTGCTGACGGTGTTCCCCGGGGACATCCTCCAGTTCATGACCGGTGGCGCGCTGCTGTCCACCCCGCACCGGGTGCGGCTCGCGGAACGGGAGCGGTACGCCCTCGCCTACTTCCACGAGCCGCGCTTCGGCGCCCGGATCCGCCCCCTGGACCCGGCACTGTCCCGGCCGGGCGGGGACGGCGGCGCGGAGCCCTCGGTGATCCACTACGGAGAGCACTTCACCCGGATGTTCATGCGCTGCTATCCGCGGCGGGCAACGACGCGGCGGATCGAGACGCAGGGGCTGCTGCGGCACCTCGCCGCGGCCCGCTGACCCGGCAGCCGAGGCAGTCGGCGTGGCCGGTGTGCGCCGCCGTGTCGCGGACCCGCCAGTCCCATTGGCTCTCCGGGCGGGGCCCGCTCGGCTTGCCCCAGCCGGCGAGGTGCAGCAGCCAGGTGGTGACGCCGGCCGCCACGACGATCCCCAGGCCGATCCAGATGCCCGGGGCCCAGGAGGCACAGAGGGCGGCGCCCGCGGCGGCACTTCCCACCAGGGCGATCGCGGTGCCGGTCCAGCCCGCCACCGTGTGGCCGAGGTCCACGTGGCCGTGAGCACTCATCGTTCTCCCCTGCTTCGTCGGTTCAGTAGGCTCGAAAGGCGTTCTCTTACGGAGAAAGCCATTTATCTCACGAGCTAAGTAACTTAGATGCTAAGGAGTAACCGCGTGCAGGGCAAGCCCCGCCCCGCGGCCACGGTCCAGGAAGCGCTGTCGCGCATGGACCGGTACGTCGCCCTCGGCATCGTCGGCCAGCAGGAGGTCGCACAGCTCCTGGGGCTGAACGTCACCGACCTGACCTGCCTCGGCCACATCCTGGGCGCCGGAGAGGAGCCGCTCGGCGCGGGCGACCTCGCCGAGCTGACCAACCTCACCACCGGCGCGGTGACCGGCGTGCTCAACCGCCTGGAGCGCGCCGGGTACGCGAGCCGGCAGCCCGACCCCGCCGACCGGCGCCGGGTACGGGTGGTCGCGGAGCCCGCCGCCGCCGCGCGGATCTTCGCCGTCTACGAGCCCTTCTACGCCCGGCTCGGCGCGGTGTTCGCCGAGTACACCCCCGACGAGATCGCCGTCATCGCCGACTGGTTCGGGCGGGCTACGGCCGAGGTCACCGCCCATCTGGACCGCGTACGGGCCGGGGAACTCGGGCCGGTGGCCCCGTAGCCCCGATGGTAAAATTTGCCTTTTGGCGACGTTCGCGTCGCGCTCCCGATCATCTTGTGCGTCTCACGGAAGGTTCTGCATGAAGAACCCGTCACCTCATGGGCGCTTCGGCATCAAGCCCGGAGCGAAGGCAGGCCCGAAGGGCGGTGCGAAGGGCGGCGGCAAGACCCCGCGGACCCTCGGCCCCCAGGGCGAGTACTCAATGCCCCGGACGACCACGCCGGCGCTGCCGCCGGTGGAGTCCTTCTCGGAGCTCGGCCTGCCCCCTGAGCTGGTGACGACGATGGCCGACCAGGGGGTGGCGCAGCCGTTCCCCATCCAGGCGGCGACCCTCCCCAACTCCCTGGCGGGCCGCGACATCCTCGGCCGCGGGCGGACCGGCTCCGGCAAGACGCTCGCCTTCGGCCTGGCCCTGCTCGCCCGTACGGCGGGGCAGCAGGCCGATCCGAAGCGGCCGCTCGCGCTGGTCCTCGTACCGACCCGCGAGCTGGCGCAGCAGGTGACCGAGGCCCTGGCCCCGTACGCCCAGGCGCTGAAGCTGCGCATGGCCACGGTCGTCGGCGGACTGTCGATCGGCAAGCAGACGGGCGCGCTGCGCACCGGCGCCGAGATCGTGGTGGCCACCCCGGGGCGGCTCAGCGACCTCATCGGCCGGCGCGACGTGCACCTGGAGCGCGTGAAGATCGTCGTCCTCGACGAGGCCGACCAGATGTGCGACATGGGCTTCATGCCGCAGGTCACCGAGATCCTCGACCAGTGCCACCACGCCGGCCAGCGGATGCTGTTCTCGGCCACCCTGGACCGCAATGTGGACCAGCTGGTGCAGCGGTATCTGAAGGACCCGGTCGGCCACTCCGTGGACCCGCAGTCTGCTTCGGTGTCCACGATGGACCACCACGTGCTGCACATCCACGCCGCCGACAAGGTCTCGGCCGCGACCGAGATCGCGGCCCGCGAGGGCCGGGTGCTGATGTTCCTGGACACCAAGCACGGGGTCGACCAGTTCGTGAAGCACCTGCGGGCGATGGGCGTACGCGCGGAGGGGCTGCACAGCGGGAAGTCCCAGCCCCAGCGCACCCGGACGCTCGGGCAGTTCAAGGACGGCCTGCTCAACGTTCTGGTCGCCACCAACGTCGCCGCGCGCGGCATCCACATCGAGGACCTCGACCTCGTGGTCAACGTGGACCCGCCGGCCGACAGCAAGGACTACCTGCACCGGGGCGGCCGCACCGCACGGGCCGGCGAGTCCGGCAAGGTCGTCACCCTGGTGACCCCCAACCAGCGGCGCGACATCGTCCGGCTGATGGCCGACGCCAAGATCCGGCCGACCATCACCCAGGTCCGCTCCGGCGAGGCCGCGCTGAGCCGGATCACCGGCGCCAAGGCCCCCTCCGGCGTGCCCCTGGCCGGCGCCGCGGCCACCGACGCCAAGGGCCGGCCCTCGGGCTCGGACCTCGGCTTCCGCGGGATCGGCACCCGGCCCGGGCGGCCCGGCAAGGGCAAGGAGTCCCGCAAGACCATCGAGGCCCGGCAGGCCGCCGAGGCCCGCGCGGCGGCGCGGGTGCGGCGCGGTACGAAGTAGTACGACGGGACACGTGGCAGCACGGCGGAGGGCCGGGACCGCGGGTGCGGTTCCGGCCCTCCCGTGCGTCCCGTGAGGTCACGGGCTCAAGCGGCCCGCCGCAGCAGTCGCTGCGCCGCCGCGTTGCGGACCCGGCGGGTCCGGGCGCCCGCGGCGAGCAGCCGAAGGGCCTCGTCGGAGTGCAGGGACTGGGCCGCCGTCCGCTGACACCAGTCGGAGGCGGCGAGGAGTTCTGCCGGGGACCAGGGCTCGCCCCGGGTGACGGCCTTCAGCAGGGTCCACTCGCGCAGTCGGCGGGCAGCGAAGGTGCGGCCGCCGAGGGCCGCTCCGATCGCCTGCGCCCAGGCCGGAAAGGCCTCGTCGGCCAGCAGCCCGGCCGCCCGCCGGTCCAGGTGCGTGACCACCGCGCTCTCGGCCATCACCAGGTCCGGGTCGCGCAGGACGGCGGCGACGGCCTCGGCTTCCGCGGGCTGACCTGAGACGGCCGCCAGGGACTCCAGGTGCCGGGCGTAGCGCCAGTGCTCGGACGGCGCGTTCACCGCCACCGTGCCCGTCGTTCCCTCGCTCCGGCGCTCCGGGGCGCCTTGGCGTATCTGGTACTCGCTTCTCCCCATGCGGACATTCCACACGACACCGGTGAACGCCAGGTTGTCAGGGTGCCATCAAGCCCGCGGCGGCATCGTGCCGGCGCCGGCATCGAGGCGCCGACCCTGTGGCCAGGTACACCCCGACGCCCACATCCGCGCAGGTCACAGGAGCATCACGTGATCACGGCACGTCTTGTGCCACTCGAACGGCGACCTGTGGGATGGCCCGAACCAAGGACGAGGGCGGGGGCGGGGGCCGAGCATGTCGGATCCGGTGGACTACATCACGCGGCTACGGGCGGAGGCGCAGAGCCCGGACCGTGAAGAGGCCTTCCGCGCGGACCGGCACCGGCGGCGCCTGCGGCGCGCGTCCGTCGGAGCCGGCGCCGCCCTCGCGCTGGCAGGCCTCGCCACGTGGCTGGTGACCAGCACCGGTGAGCGGCCCGCCGACGAGCCGTACGCCGCCGCCGCGCTCGACGAGCGGTTGTGGCCCGACGCCTGGCCGGCGACGACCAACCTGCCGCTGCGCGGCTCGCCGGCCCGCACCTGGGCCAACGGCGCGGAGGACCTCCCGCTGCCCGCTCCCGCGGCGGTCGGTTCGCTGTCCCGCCGGCAGGTCTCGGAAGGACTGCTACGGGCACGGGAGTTCGTGGTCGCGGCCAATCTGGATCGGATGGTGCTCCGGGCCGGCCATCCCGCCCGGGCACTGGAACTGCTCGATCCGCAGGAGCCCGCACGTGCCCGGCTGACGGAGCACCTGCGCGCGCCCGGCCTCCCGGACGCCGATCCCACCGAGATGTTCACACGCTTCGACCCCGCCGAGCTCACCCTGGCCGACGAGGGCATCCGCGTGCGCGGCAGGATGGCCTTCGAGGCCGGCAGCGTCCCCGGACAGCTGCGGATCCGCGCCGACTACACCTTCGTCTACGCCGTGCGGCGCACCGAACCGCTCTCGGAGCCGGGGCCGGCGCCCGGCACGGAGGAAGTGGCACGGGTCGTCGTCCGCAGACAACTGGTCCTGCTCTACGCCCCGGCCGGGTCCCCCGGGGTGACGGCCGGGAAGCTGGTCCCGGCCGACTACCGCCGGCAGCTCGGCAACCACGACTGCGGCACGGTCGACGGCTTCGTCCACCCCTACTTCTCGAAGGAGGCGAAGGCCGCCGACCGGCCGTGGCCGGTGGTCGACCCGTACGACGAGAGCGCCGACATCCCCGCAGGCCCGCTGCGCTGCACCGTCCCCTCCCGCACCTGACCCGCCCCGGCTCCCGCACCTGACCCGGCTCCCGTACTCGACGTGACCCGGCGGGCCCGTCCGCCGCTTCAGGCCCGCGGGTCGTGGGCCTCGTAGCCGCCGGAACCCTGTTCGTTCGCGTGCCCCTGCTCCGGGAGCGGGGCGCCGGTCTCCAGGAGGGTCTTGAGACTGGACGCGAGCATCGGCCAGGCGCGCCCGCACATGCCGAGGAGGGTGCTGCCCGGTTCGAAGTCCTCGTGGAGGATGGTCAGCCGCGCGAGCGTGTCGCCGACCGGCTCGATCTCGTACGTCACCTTCGTGCGCCGCTCGCGGGCCAGTTCGGCGCGCAGCTCCTCGCCGATGCCCGCGGAAGCGGCCCACTGCGGGGTGAAGGTGTGCCAGGTGTAGGAGAGCAGCCGCTCCGGCACGCACTCCAGCACCACCTGCTCCGGATCGCTCGTCCGCGCCCCGCGTTCCACCCAGTCCATCGTCGAGCCCACCCGCCAGTCGGTCTCGAAGTCGAGCCCCCAGTACCGGCGGGTGAACGCGGGCTCGGTCAGGGCCTGCCACACCCGCGCGGGGTCGGCCTGGACGTACACGGTGTAGGTGATCGCAGTCTCGCTCATCCCCTCATGCTGCGGGACCGGGGCCCGCGGACCGGGGATTGAGCCGCTCTGCGCTCACCAGTGGCAGCCCTCGGCGGGGAGTTCCGTCGGTGGGGTGCGGGGCGGCGACGGGAGGGACAAGTGGACGCGTGCGCCGTGCACGGCGGCGAGTTCCTCGTGGCCCGCCCGGCCCCAGTCACTGAGTTCGCGGACCTGGTCGGGGGTGGCCAGCAGCCGGGCGTACGCCGGATCCGGGCCCGGTGGCAGCGCCGTGAGCCGGGCCGCGGTGCGCGGATGAGCGCCCTGGTCGGCGTACCGGTACCCGAGCGGGACCGCGGCCGCGGTGCGGCCCGCCGTCGGGGACGGGAGGCCGGCGGCGCCGGTGGCGCGGGCGACGAGCAGGAGGACGCGTCCGTCGGGGGCGAAGAGCCAGCCCGCGGGGTCCCGTGGCGTCAGGTGCGCGGGGACGGGCCCGGAGTGCCAGGTGCCGTGCAGCGGAACGCGGCGGCTGCGCAGAACGCCCAGCCGGTCCAGGGCGGTGGGGGTGGTGGGGCGGCCGTCCTCCAGCAGGGCGGTGCCGCCCCCGTTGATCCGGGCCCGCAGGGCGGACAGGGCGCGGCGGGCGTCGCCCGCGTCCATCAGGCCGGGCAGCTCGGCCGGTTCGGCGAAGTCGATGCCGGTGATCTCCTGCGCGGGGAGGCGGACGGAGTCGATGCGCTCCCGGGTCCAGGTGCCGCCGTCGAAGACGTGCAGGATCTCGCCGGGGAAGCACATCCCCGGCGGCATGCCGGGCGCGTCGGCCGGGACCCAGTCCACGGCGAGGCCGCGCGGGTAGCGGCCTTCGACGCCGAGCTCCTCGTACATCTCGCGGGCGGCCGCCGCGGCCGGTGCCTCGCCGGCGTCCACGGCGCCACCGGGCAGCAGCCGGTCGGGGCGGTAATCGACGCTCTGGACGAGGACGCGCCCGTCGGCATCGGTGACGAGGACGACCGCACCGGTCCAGAGCGTGGCGCGGGAGGCGCCGTACTCCTCCGGTGTCATCCACGTGCCCGCACGCGCGGCCGGGGTCTCCACCTCGGCTTGGGCTTGGGCTCGGGCCTGGGCTTGGGCATCGGCCTGGGCTTGGGCATCGGGTGGCGCCGGGGATGCGCCCGTGTCCTGCGTCACGTCCTCGTCGGTCAGCTGCGGCATCGGACTCCATTCACCGTAGGGGCACCGCGGGGATGCCGTGCGGCCCCGTCGCGCGGGCCTCGCGCGGTCATCGCGCGGGCCTCGCGCGGTCATCGCGCGGGCCTCGCCGGGGCGTTGCGCACGGGCGGACCCGCGGGCTGTGCAACAGCGCGGGCGGCCCCCGGGTTACGGAGATCCACACAATCCCCTTTGCCACCCCTATACCTCCTTATTACCTGGTTACACGGATCTTGCTACGTTCCCCGGGCGGACTGGCGGCATGAAAACCGCCGGTCCGACCACGTCACCGGACCGAGGAGAGACCCACACATGCGACGCGCACCCCGTACGGGCACCCCGGCGGCCACCGGCAAACGGTGGACCGTCCCGGGCGTGGCCGGCGTGGCGGGCGGCGTCGCGGTCCTCGGCTTCGGTGGGCTGTACGCCGCGGGCCTGCTGGCGGGCGACGACATGGCCTCCGGCACGAAGGTGCGCGGCATCGACATAGGCGGGATGAGCCGGGCCGAGGCCCGGCAGACCCTGAACCGTGCGCTCGGCCCGTCCGCCTCGGCCCCGCTGGCGCTGCGGATAGGAGAGCGGACCGAGCAGGCGCAGCCGGCGACGCTCGGCCTGTCCCTGGACACCGGCGCCACCGTCGACCGGGCGGCCCGCTCCGGCTCCCACCCCGTCAGCGTGATCGGCCGGCTGTTCTCCTCCGGTGATCCCGACGTGGAGCCCGTGGTCCGGCTCGACGAGAAGGCGGCCCGCGCCGCCCTGGACGGACTCCGCGCGAAGACCCGGCAGGAAGCCCGGGACGGCTCGGTCTCCTTCGAGAAGGGCAAGGCCAGGGCGGTTGCCCCGGTCACCGGCACCGACCTCGACGTCGGCGGCTCCCTCGCCGTGCTCCGCTCGTCCTACACCCGGCCCGCGGAGGGGGAGCGCGGCGGACCCGTCGCACTCCCCGTCCGGAGCACGGAGCCCCGTATCGGGCGTCAGGAGACGGAGCGGGCGCTCAAGGAGTTCGCCGAACCGGCGGTGTCCGCGCCCGTCACCCTGACCGTGGAGGGCAGGCGCATACCCGTCGGCCCCGCCGTCCTCGCCAAGCACCTCACCCTCAAGGACGACGGCCGGGGCCGCCTCGCGCCCCGCCTCGACGCCAAGGCGCTGCTCGCGGACCCGGAGCTGGCCGGTCCGCTGCGCCGGGCCACGCCGGGGCCGGTGGAGGCGAGGCTGCGTAGCGACTCCGCCGGCGCGGTCTCCGTCACCGAGGAGGGCCGGGCCTGACGCCGGGTCGCCGAGGAGGGGCTGTCCGCCGCCGTGCTTCCGCTGCTGACGCGGGCGGGCGCGGCGGAGCGCACGGGCGAGGTCGCCACGGAGGAGGTCCGGCCGAAGCTGACCGCGAACACGGTCGGGCAGCTGGGCATCAAGGAAGTGGTGTCCTCCTTCACCGTCGACTTCGAGAAGGCCCCGTACCGTACGACGAACATCGGGCGGGCCGCGGAGCTGATCAACGGCTCGCTCGTGCTGCCCGACGAGACCTGGAGCTTCAACCGCCGCGTCGGCGAGCGCACGAAGGAGAACGGCTTCGTCGACGGCCTGATCATCAACAACGGCCAGTACGAGAAGGCCGCGGGCGGCGGTGTGTCGGCGGTGGCCACCACCGTCTTCAACGCGATGTTCTTCTCGGGGGTCAAGCCCGTCGAGTACGGGGCGCACTCCTTCTACATCGAGCGCTACCCGGAGGGCCGCGAGGCCACCGTGGCCTGGGGCAGCCTGGACCTGCGTTTCGCCAACGACTCCGGCAAGGCCCTCTACATCCAGGCCGAGGCGACCGACACCTCGATCACCATCACCTTCCTGGGAACGAAGCGGTACGACGAGATCCGCGCGGTCAAGGGGCCGCGGACGAACGTCAAGCCGCCCGCCACGCGCACGGACACCGGCCCGAAGTGCGAACCGCAGTCCCCGCTGGAGGGCTTCGACGTCGCCGTCGACCGGGTGTTCGTGAAGGGCGGGGAAGAGGTCAAGCGGGAGACGATGAAGACCCGTTACACCCCGAGGGACAGCGTGACCTGCGACTGAGTCCTCCTGTCGAGGAGCCCGGACCACCCGTGCGGGTGAGCGCGTGAGAGTGAGCGGGTGTTCGTCGGGCAGGGTGGGCGGATGGAGTCGCGCCGGGGACCGAGGGTGCCCCTGATCATCGTCGCGCTGGCCGTGGCGGCCGGGTGTGTGACCGGATGTGTGACCGTGGGCCCGGCCGCCGGGCCGGGGGCCGTCCCCGGGCCCGGCGCACGGCCCGCGCCGGCCGAGGTACGGACGGACCTGCCCGGACCGGCGACCGAGGCCTGGCCGCTGGGGGCGCTGCCGGAGGCCGAGCAGCATGCGGATCCGGTGCCGGACGGGCCCCCGAACGCCTTGCCCGGGGCCGCCGTTGCTCCGCGGCCGGCCGCGCCCGCGGCGCCGGCCGCCCGGGCGCGCAGCCGGGTGAAGCCCGCCGCACCGCGCCGCCGGCCGGAGCGCCCCCGGCGGGCCACGCCGAAGAAGCCCGCGGCTCCCGCCCCGAAGGCCCGCGGCGCCCGTCCCGCGCCGAACCGCACGTACGACATGGCGCCGCTCTGCGCGGCGGCCCGGGGGACGGTGGACCCGGCCATCGTGGCGCTGTGCCACTGACCGTGCTGTGCCACTGACCGTCCTGTGCCGCTGACCGCGTGGCGCTGCCGGGTCCGGGAGGCGGGATTCGCTTGGATGGGCCCGGCGGACCCCGACCGGGGCCCTCCAGCCCCCACCTCCAGGAGTGGCCATGGCGAAGATCGCTCTCTTCGGCGCGACCGGCACCATCGGATCCCGCGTGCTGCACGAAGCACTCGGGCGCGGGCACGAGGTCACGGCCGTCGTACGCGATCCCGCGCACTTCGCCGAGTCCGACGCCAGCTCCGCGGACGTCACCGTCGTCCGCGGCAATGTCCTCGACCCCGCTTCCGTGACCCAGGCCGCGGCAGGGCAGGACGTGGTGGTCAGCGCGTACGGTCCGGGCTCCGGGGATCCCGGCACGCTCGTCGGTGCGGCGAAGGCACTGATCGGCGGTGTGCAGGCCCTCGCTGCGGACGGGCCCCGGCCGCGCGTGGTCACCGTCGGCGGGGCGGGCTCCCTGCGCACCCCCGGCGGACCGATGGTCTGGGACCAGGCCGGGATTCCGGCGCCGATCGTCGCCGTCATGCACGCCCACGGGGACGCCCTCGACTTCCTGCGGACCGTTCCGGTGGAGGAGGTCCACTGGACCAACCTCAGCCCCGCCGCCACGATCGAGCCGGGCACCCGGACGGGCGCGTACCGGCTGGGGCTCGACGACCTGGTCGTGGACGACCACGGAAACAGTCTGATCTCCACGGAGGACTTCGCCGTCGCCCTGCTGGACGAGATCGAGCGCGACGCGCACCCGGGCAAGCGGTTCACCATCGGGTACTGAGATATTCGCTGTTCCGGGCCCGTTCCGCCTCCCTAGAGTGACCGTGCACCAGCCTCGGCCCGCAGGGAGCGGATCATGCGCACGCACTACCCCCGGACCCCGCACCTGCCCTGGTCCCCGGGTGCGACGTCCGACGACGTGCGGACCACCGGGCCCGGCATGCTGGCCGGGTTCGCCGGGCGCGAGGTCGTGGTCACCGAGAAGCTCGACGGCGAGAACACCACCCTCTACACCGACGGCCTGCACGCACGGTCGCTCGATTCCGGCCATCATCCGTCACGGGCCTGGGTGAAGGGCCTGCAGAGTCGTATCGGCCCGGGGATCCCCGCCGGCCGGCGGGTGTGCGGGGAGAACGTCTACGCCCGGCATTCACTTGCGTACGGGGAACTCGACTCGTGGTTCTACGGGTTCTCGGTATGGGACGGCGACCACTGCCTGGACTGGGACCGGACGGTGCTCTTCCTGCGCGGCCTCGGCGTGCCGGGACCGCGCGTCCTGTGGCGCGGCGTCTTCGACGAGCGGGCGCTGCGCCGCCTCCGGCTGGACACGACGCGGCAGGAGGGGTACGTCGTGCGCACGACGGCCGGCTTCGAGCGCGCCGACTTCGGCCGTCGCGTGGCCAAATGGGTGCGGGGCGGGCACGTGCAGACGGACACGCACTGGATGTACGCCCAGGTGGTGGTGAACGGGCTCGGTCCGGCGGCCGCCCTCTGGGACGCCCGGTCCGGAGCGGATCCGGACACGGCCGGGCTGCTCCGCGCGGTGGGGGCGCACCCTGCGGTAGGGGCGGCGGGGGTCGAGGAGCTGGTCAGCGAAGTGGCGGACCGCATCGACGGGTTGAGCGTGCGCAGGTCCGGCGAGGACCGGCTGGCCGGAGTTCTCGCGGCGGCCCTGCACGGCGTACCGCGCGCCGCGCTCGCATCCCGGCTGGCGTCGGGGCCGCTCGGAATGGCCACCGCACGCCGGGTCGCCGACCTGGTCGGGCTCTACCCGGCGCTGCGCAGGCCCTTCCCGTATCCGGACACGGAACGGCGGGCGGGGCTCGTACGGATGGCGGAGGCCGCCGATCTGGGGGTGCTGCACGCACTGGCGGGGGCGGTCTCCGGGCCGGGCGGGCCTGGTGGATCGCCCGGGTCGCCCGGGTCCGGCGAAGGTGGCGAGCGGGGCGACGGGGCCGACGCATGCGTGGAGTGGTCCGCGCTGCACGCCGAGGAGGCGGGGCTGCTCGGGCCCGCGCCGCTGGACCCGCTGCGGACCGGACTCCGGGAGGCCCTCGCCGCAGCCGGCATAGGCGGCGGCGATGACGGCGGCAGCGGCAGCGGCAGCGACGGCGGCGGCAGCCGCGATGCCGACGCAGCCGACCGCTGCTGGGCCGAAGCGCGCCACGCCTACGGGCAGGGCAGACTGACCGGCGCCGAGGAGGCGGTCGCGGCGACCTGGCGCTGGCGGGACGGCGGCGCCTTCCCCCGGCTCGTGCAGCTCTGCGGACCTTCGGGCAGCGGGAAGAGCACCTACGCCCGGAACCTGCCCGGGGTCGAGGCCTGCATCAGCCTCGACGACCTGCGCGGCGCCAGGGGTTCCCGGGCGGACCAGCGGGACAACGCGGACGTGCTCCGCGAGGGCCTCGACCGGCTGGACGCCGCACTCGCCTCGGCCGCGCGCCGAGGGGGCACGGTGGTGTGGGACGCGACCTCCCTCACGGCACAGCAGCGCGGGCTGGCGGGCACGGTCGCCCGGCGGCGGGACGCGCTGGTCACCCACGCGGTGCTGCTGGTCGAGGAGGCGGAGCTGCTGCGCCGCAACTCCACGCGCGCGCACCCGGTGCCGGAACAGGTGCTGACCTCGCAGCTGCGCAGGTTCGCTCCGCCGTATCCGGGCGAGGCGCACCGCACCTGGTACATCGGGGCGACCGGAGCCGTCGAGGACACGGCGGGCGCGATCGCTGCGCCGATGCGTGCGACGGCCCGTACGGCGACCCGGCGGGAGGGCTGATGCGCACCAGCGAGGAGCTCTACCACCAGGTCCGCTGGGACCCCCGCTTCGATCCCGCCCGGTTCACGCTGGGCCTGCTGCAGCGCGGCGCGGCGCCGAAGCGGATCCCCCTGCCCTCCTTCGTACCCGGGGGCGACATCCCCTGGCACCGGGTGCTGTTCGTGGAGGCGGACGGCGAGCTGGTGTGGGACCGGGCGACGGGCGTCGACATCATCGACAGCACCGCGGCCGGGAGGGTCGGCGACCCGAGGCTGCTGCGGGCTCCGTTCTTCACCGCGCGGACCCCGTACGCGTGGGACGCCTCCGGTGACGGCGCCTGGCGGGCGGCCCCCGAGGTCGCCACCCGCACCCTGAAGCCTTCGCGCGTAAGCCTGTTGACGTGGAACACTCTCTGGGACCGGTACGACGCCCCGCGCATCGCCACCGCCCGGCGCAGGCCGTTGCTGCTGGCCGACCTGGCGGCGGCCGACGCCGATGTCATCGCGCTCCAGGAAGTGGAGCGCGAGCTGCTCGG
Organism: Streptomyces sp. NPDC006487; assembly: GCF_042870555.1. Lineage (NCBI taxonomy): Bacteria > Bacillati > Actinomycetota > Actinomycetes > Kitasatosporales > Streptomycetaceae > Streptomyces > Streptomyces sp. NPDC006487. The sequence goes on along the minus strand of NZ_JBIAHN010000001.1, from coordinate 513,337 downwards.
CATGCTGCTCGCCGAACCGTGGGTCAGGGCCGCGTACACGGTCGCCGCGGACCCGCGCGGCCGGGACGTGGCGGAGAGCGGGCTGCTTGTGCTGAGCCGTCTTCCGGTGCGGGAGGCGGGCGTTCACGCACTGGGTCCGCACAAGGCGGTCGTCGCCGTGACCGTGGACACGGCGGGCGGGCCGCTGGTGGTCGCGGCCACCCATCTGACGAGCGATCACACGGAGCGGGGCGAGGACCGCCGCGCGGCCGAACTGGCACGGATCTCTCAAGGATTGTCGGGGATCGAGGCCGCCGACGTGGCCCTGGTCGGCGATTTCAACGACGGCCGGTCGGGATCCGAGGGGCCGGCCGGGGCGCTGGGCCTGCGGGACGCGTGGACCGAGGTCCACGGGGTGCAGGACGGGACCCCCACCTTCGATCCGGTGGCCAATCCGCTAGCGGCGGTCGGGTCGTTGTCGGGCCGGGCGGCTCGCCTGGACCGGATCCTGTTGCGGTCGGCGGGGGTTCGCGTGGCAGAGGCCGCCCTGCGCGGCGACTCCGCGGCGGCGGACGGTCTGTTCATCTCGGATCACTACGGGGTCGAGGCCACCCTGGACTTCGGCCCTGCGGGCGACGGAGACGATACGGGTGACGGACACGGCCACGGACGCGGCCACGGCCACGCGGTACTCGACGTCCACGCCACCGCACGGACGGCGGTGGCGTGGCTGGCGCCGCTAGACGAGGCGGTGGAGGCGGTACGTCGCGCCCACGACCCGCAGGCGGAGCGCTGGCCGGCGCACGTGAACCTGCTCTTCGGCTTCGTACCGGAGTCCTCCTTCGAGGCGGCACTGCCCCTGCTGGCCGAAGCCGCCGCCGATTCGGCCGCGTTCACAGCCCGGCTGCAGGGCGTGCAAGGCTTCGGCCCGACCCTGTGGCTGGACCCGGCGGCAGCCGGCGACGCGCCGTGGCAGGAGCTCCGGCGGGCGCTGGCGGCACGCTTCCCGGGCTGCCGGGGCCGGGCCGAGGGGTTCACCCCCCACCTGACGCTGGGACGCAGTCCCGATCCCCGGCGCGCGGAGCGGGAGTTCGCGGCGCGCCTCGGCGGCGGCCGGTCGGCGCGCGTGGACTCCCTCGCCGTACTGTCCCGGCGCGGCGACGGCCCGATGAAGGTCCGGGCAACGGTGGAACTGGGCACCGGAAGGACCACCTGGACACAGGAACCCCCGAGCCCCTCGCCGACCGGCCCCGGGCCCGAAGAAGAGGCCGGGGCCTGCGCCGATGCCACGGCCGGATCCGCTGACGCCGATGCGGGAGCCCGTGCAGCGGCCCGCTCCGAGGCCGGTGCCGCGGCCCTCGCGGCGCGGATCGCGGCGGCGCTCCCCGAGGGGGTCGTGCACCTGGCCGGCTCGCGTCGGATGGGCTGCGCGCTGCCCGATGCGGATCTGGACCTGGTCGCGGCCCTGCCCGGCGCCGTCGCCCTGGCGGAGGTGCGGGAGTTGGTGGCGTCTGCCCTGCCCGAGGCGGAGCGGCTCCGTGAGGTGACGGGCGCCCGGGTGCCGGGCCTGCGGCTGCGCGCGGCCGGGCTGGACGTGGACCTGGTGGTGGTGGCCACCGGTCCGGTGCCGCCGGACCGGGCGGTCGCCCGGCGGGCGGAGCTCGGCGAGGCCGCGGCGGTGGCGCTGAGTGCGGTGAGCGACGCCGAGGCGGTACGGGCCTTCGTGGGCCCGGAGCACGCGGCGTTCGCGGGGCTGGCCCGCGAGGTCAAGGCCTGGGCCCGGTCCCGTGGTCTGGACTCGGCGCCCTTCGGCGGTCTGCCGGGAGTCGCCTGGTCCGTGCTGGCCGCCCACACGGTCCGCTCCGCCCCCGGCCTCTCCCCCGGCACCCTGCTGCGCACCTTCTTCGCCACCTGGGCCGCCTGGGATTGGCGCACCCCGGTGAGCCTGACACCCGACCCGTACCCGGGTGCCGGCGAGGGCGGCGTCACGGTGCTCACCCCCTCCGCCCCGGTGCGTAGCTGCACCACCCAAGTCGGCGCCGGGACGGCGGACCTGCTGACGCGGGAGCTGTTCGCCGCGTGGGAGGCACTGGACGAGAGCCCCTCGGCGCGGCTCTCCGTCACCGGCGGCGTGCCCCCGCACCGCCGGCACGCCGCCTGGGCCGTGGTCACGGTGACGGGTTCCCGGCCCGGCGACTTCGAGGACAACCTCGGCCGCACGCGCGGCCGGCTCCGCGCCCTGCTCGGCGCCCTGGCGGAGACGGGCCTCGCGGACGCCCATGCCTGGCCCCGGCCCTTCGAACGGACGGCGACCCTGGCCCGCTACGCGATCGGTCTCGGTCACACGCCACCGGACGCGAGCACGCTGGCCGCGCTCGCCGTTCCCTGGGCGGCGAAGCTCCCCGGAACCGAGGTGACGTGGGCGGACTGCGGCACCGTTCCCGACCTCTCCTGACGACAAGTAACGAACGCACGGCAGCGCCCAGCCGGCAACCGGGCCCCACTCTCCGAACGCACGGCGAGGGCTCCCGACCGGAGCTCCGCCCCGCCACAGCGGGCACGGCGAGACGGAGCGGTCAGAGCCTCAGTAGAGACCTGTGAAGTTTTTTCGTCAATACTTTTCACAAGGATTGAAGAAACCCCAAGTTCACGGGCCTGATGCGTGTTTGACACGTCGTTGGATCTTCAGTTCATGAACGTGCAAACCCTTGACGGCCCCGGCCCCGGGCAGTTCACTCACGCTTCGATCCCCCCGGATCCAAGACGTCAGGAGTAGCCCCGCATGCCCCTCCTCTCCTCCCACCCTCCCCACCGGGCGAGTCGTCCCCCGCGCCGGCCCCGGCTGACCGTCGCGTCCCTGGCGGCCGCGTTGATCGCGACCTTCCTCGTGCTCCTCCCGAGCACCGCGGCGACCGCCGCGCCCACGCTCCTCTCCCAGGGCAAGCCCGCGACCGCCTCCTCCATCGAGGGCGCCGGCACCCCCGCCTCCGCCGCCGTCGACGGCAACAACGGCACCCGCTGGTCGAGCCAGTTCACCGATCCGCAATGGATACAGGTCGACCTCGGTGCCACCGCCCAGCTGAGCCAGGTCGTCCTGCGCTGGGAGACCGCCGCCGCGAAGGCGTACCGAGTCGAGCTGTCCACGGACGGCGCGAACTGGTCCACGGCCTACTCCACGGCCAACTCCGCCGGCGGGGTCCAGACCCACGACATCACCGGCAACGCCCGCTACGTCCGCGTGTACGGCACCCAGCGCACGACCGGATACGGCTACTCCCTCTGGGAGTTCCAGGTCTACGGAACCACCGGCGGCACCGGCCCGACCCTCCCCGGCGGCGGTGACCTCGGCCCCAACGTGATCGTCTTCGATCCGTCCACGCCGAACATCCAGGCCAAGCTGGACGAGGTCTTCGCCCAGCAGGAGTCGGCGCAGTTCGGCTCCGGGCGCTACCAGTTCCTCTTCAAGCCGGGTACCTACAACGGCCTCAACGCCCAGCTCGGGTTCTACACCTCGATCTCCGGCCTCGGGCTGAGCCCGGACGACACCACCATCAACGGCGACGTGACCGTGGACGCGGGCTGGTTCGGTGGCAACGCCACCCAGAACTTCTGGCGTTCGGCCGAGAACCTGGCCCTCAACCCCGTCAACGGCACCGACCGCTGGGCCGTCTCCCAGGCCGCCCCGTTCCGCCGCATGCACGTCAAGGGCGGCCTCAACCTGGCCCCGAACGGCTACGGCTGGGCCTCGGGCGGCTACATCGCCGACTCGAAGATCGACGGTCAGGTCGGCAACTACTCGCAGCAGCAGTGGTACACCCGTGACAGCTCCATCGGCGGCTGGTCCAACAGCGTCTGGAACCAGGTGTTCTCCGGCACCCAGGGCGCACCCGCGCAGAGCTTCCCGGAGCCTCGCTACACCACCCTCGACACCACCCCTGTCTCCCGCGAGAAGCCCTTCCTCTACCTGGACGGCTCCGAGTACAAGGTCTTCGTCCCGGCCAAGCGCACCAACGCGCGCGGTACTTCCTGGGGCAACGGGGCCCCGCAGGGCACCTCGGTCCCGCTGAGCCAGTTCTACGTGGTCAAGCCCGGCACGAGCGCCGCGACGATGAACCAGGCACTGGCCCAGGGCCTGCACCTGCTCTTCACCCCGGGCGTCTACCACGTCAACCAGACCATCCAGGTCAACCGTGCGGACACCGTCGTCCTGGGCCTCGGCCTCGCCACCATCATCCCGGACAACGGGGTGACGGCGATGAAGGTCGCCGACGTCGACGGCGTGAAGCTCGCCGGTTTCCTGATCGACGCGGGCCAGGTCAACTCCCCCAGCCTGCTGGAGGTCGGCCCGGCCGGCACCACCACGGACCACGCGGCGAACCCGACCACCGTCCAGGACGTGTTCATCCGCGTCGGCGGCGCCGGAGCCGGCAAGGCGACGGCCGGCATGGTGATCAACAACCACGACACGATCGTCGACCACACCTGGATCTGGCGCGCCGACCACGGCGACGGGGTGGGCTGGGAGACCAACCGCTCCGACTACGGGTTCCGCGTCAACGGTGACGACGTGCTGGCCACCGGCCTGTTCGTCGAGCACTTCAACAAGTACGACGTGGAGTGGAACGGCGAGCGCGGCCGCACGATCTTCTTCCAGAACGAGAAGGCGTACGACGCACCCAACCAGGCCGCGATCCAGAACGGTTCGGTCAAGGGATTCGCCGCCTACAAGGTGGCCGACTCGGTCAACACCCACGAGGGATGGGGCCTGGGCAGCTACTGCTACTACAACGTCGACCCGACCATCCGTCAGGACCACGGATTCCAGGTCCCGGTGAAGCCGGGCGTGAAGTTCCACGACATCCTCGTGGTCTCGCTCGGAGGCAACGGCCAGTACGAGCACGTCATCAACAACACGGGCGCGCCGACCTCCGGCACCTCGACCACCCCCTCCACCGTCGTCTCTTTCCCCTGATCACCCCCTGACGCCCGGATCGCGGGGCGGCCACCGGCCGCCCCGCGTTTTCCGGGGCAACCGAGAGAGCGCTCTCCCATCCTCGCGCCCTCTGCCCCCTCCCTCCAGAAGGAGCTGAACCATGCACCTCCGACCGCGGACCCTGTCCGCCTTCCTGGTCTCGGCGGCCATCGCCGTGACCGCGGCCGCCGGTCTCGGCGCAGCCACGCTCACCGCGCAGGCCTCGCCCGACTCGGGCACCGTGCACATGAACATGGACCACTCCGCCGTGGAGGCGGTCGCCGGGGGCGACGACCCCGACGGCGACGGGTACATCCCGGCCGTTCCGCAGGTCACCGGTGTGACCCCGTCCTGGAACAACCCGCCGGACCGCTACTTCCACGAGTTCCAGGCCAACTGTGCGGTCACCAAGACCGCGCCCGACGACCCGATCGTGTACGCGGGCCGGCCCGGCGCCTCGCACGACCACACCTTCATGGGCAACACCGGCACCAACGCCAACAGCACCACCGCTTCCCTGAGTGCCGGAGGAACGGCCTGCACCGCGGTCGGCGACCTGTCCGGCTACTGGATGCCGACGCTCTTCAACGGCAGCCAGAAGGTCCTGCCCACCGGCCCCCAGGTCATCTACTACAAGACCGGGGTCACCGACTACACGAGCGTGCGCCCCTTCCCCAAGGGTCTGCGGTTCCTCGTCGGCAGCCCGACCCAGACCGCGGCGGAGTTCCGCGCGCACAAGGGCTGGGTCGAGGGCTGGGAGTGCGGTGAAAGCTTCAAGAACACCGAGTTCCCGGCCAACTGCCCGGCCGGCAGCCAGCTGAACATCCGCATGCAGTCGCCCAGTTGCTGGGACGGAAAGAACCTCGACGTACCGGACCACAAGGCTCACATGGCCTACCCGGTCACGAAGCCCGGCAACAACGACAACGTCTGCCCCGCCTCCCACCCGGTCGCGGTCCCGATGGTCGAGTTCAAGATGGCCTTCCCGGTCAGCGGGGACATGTCGCAGGTCAGGCTGGCCAGCGGATCCGGCCACTCCTTCCACTACGACTTCTTCAACGCGTGGGACGAACGCACGCTGAAGGCCATGGTCGACCAGTGCATCAAGGGCGGCCTGCAGTGCAACAACCGCGGCTTCGACCAGTACCACCCGGAGGCCGGCACCGTTCTCGGCCCTGACGGCCGCCTCCCGTAGGGCGCCGGCCTCGTCTCCGCGCCGTCGACGAACCTGGGCAACGGCACGCCCAAGGTCACCGCTCCCACGAAGACCGGCACGTGGAAGCCCTACGTCAAGGCCAAGGACGGCCGCGGCATCGTCGGCGTCGAGCAGCGCTCGGTGAAGGTGGTCCCGCCACCGGTGTCGGGCACGAACGTGGCACTGAACCGGACCACGACGGCGTCGACGTTCCACTTCGACGTCTACGCCTGATCCCGGGCGACGCCCCGACGCACCCCGCACACCCCGCACACCCCGCGCGCCGCCCGGAACCGATCCGGGCGGCGCGCGGTCGTGTGCCGGAGGACTCCGGAGGGCTCCGGAGGACTCAGACCTCCAGGACGATCTTCCCGGCCGTGTGCCCCTCGCGGCTCAGCTCGAAGGCGGCCGCCAGTTCGGCGAGCGGGAAGGTCTCGGCGACGGTGACGGTGAGCTGACCGGCGTCGGCCAGCCGGCCCAGCTCGGCGAGGTCGGCGCCGACGGGCCGTACCCACATCCACTGGCCTCCGGCTCCGAGCACCGTGTGGTCGGCGATGGAGGCGTGCCGGCCGCCCTCGGCCAGTACCGCAAGGGTGGCGTCGAGGACTCCCCCGACGAAGTCGGCGACCACGGTGACCCCGTCGGGCGCCAGAGCACGGACCCGGTCCGCGAGGCCGTCGCCGTACTCGACGGGTTCGCATCCCAGCTCGCGCAGCCGGTCGTGGTTGCGGGCGGAAGCCGTGCCGATGACGCGAGCCCCGAGCGCGCGGGCGATCTGCACGCCCAGGGAGCCGACGCCGCCCGCGGCTCCGTGCACGAGGACGGTGTCCTCCTTGCCGGTGTCCAGGCGCGTCAGCAGCTGGTACGCGGTGAGGCCGGCCAGTGGCAGCCCCGCGGCCTGCTGCCAGGTCAGGGATGCGGGCTTGGGCGCGAGGGCCCGTACGGGCACGGTGACGAACTCGGCGAAGGTGCCGCCGTGGACGTAGTCCTTGCGGGCGTAGGCGACGACCTCGTCGCCCGCGGTGAACTCGGGGGTGTCGATGCCCACGTACTCGACCGTGCCGGCCACGTCCCAGCCGGGGACGACGGGGTAAACGACGTCCATCAGGCCGTCGAGCCCGCCCGCCATGATCTTCCAGTCGACGGGGTTGACGGAGGCGCAACGGACCCGGACGAGGACCTCGCCGGGGCCGACCTTGGGCACCTGGATCCGGGCCTCGGAGAGCACCTCCACTCCGCCGTACGTGTCGTACGTCATCGCCCGCATGGTGCCCTCTTGGTCCTCGGACATACCTCTCGCCTCTCCGTGAGCCGGTCGCGTGCCCCCCGCCCCCCATCCCACCACGAGGAGCCGCGCCCGCCCCGGGAGGAGGGGCGGGCACGGCGCGGCGGAGCGGTTCGGGGAGGGCCGAGACGGGGCGGGGCGCACGGGGGCCGGGGGCCGGCAGCCGGCTCTCACCGGGCGGGCGGCGGCCCCATTCCTCCGCGCTATTAATTCAGGACGTGAATTAAGTGGCGGGAAAGTGTCGCGCCCGAGGGCCGCGCAAAGGTATGTTGCGATCGGTGTCAGGGCGGAAGGAGCCACATGACGACGGGGCGCGGTGGACGTACGGTGCGGGACCTGCGAAGGGGCAACCGCAGCATCGTGCTGCAGCAGTTGTACTTCGGCGGGCCCATGAGCCGGCAGGAACTGGGTCCCGCGACCGGGCTGAGCTCGGGTTCCGTCAGCAACGTGGTCGGTGAACTGGTCACGGACGGACTGCTGGAGGAGGCCGGCATCGTCGACTCCGACGGCGGCCGCCCCCGTACGCTGCTGCGCGTCGCTCCCGGCAGCGCGCACATGATCGGCGTCGACGTGGGCGAAACCCGTGTCAGGGTCGAGCTGTTCGACCTCACCCTCACCGAACTGGCGCGCGCCGAACTCCCGTTGCAGCCGCGCGGCTGCTACGACGTGGGCCCGATCGTCGACCACGTGCGGAGCGGGATCGCCTCCGTCCTGGAGCAGGCGGGGGTCGGGACGGACCGGCTCCTGGGAGTCGGCATCGGCGTACCCGGCATCGTCGACCGCGACGCGCCGGGCGGAACCGTGGTCCACGGGCAGACCATCGGCTGGGACGCGGTCCCGCTGGAGGCGCTGCTGCGCGCGACGGGAGCCGTGCCGCCCGGAGTCCCGTACATCATCGACAACGGGGCGCGCACGCTCGGCCAGGCGGAGATGTGGTTCGGCGCGGGACGCGGGGCCCGGGACGCGGTGGTCGTGCTCTTCGGCTCCGGCGTCGGGGCGAGCCTGATCACCGACGGTTCCCCGGACGGCGCCGCGACCGGGAGCGCACCCCTGGAGTGGGGCCACCTGACGGTGCAGGTCCGCGGGCGGCGCTGCCGCTGCGGGGCCCTGGGCTGCCTGGAGGCCTACACGGGAGCGGAGTCGCTCCTGGCCCGGTGGGCGGAGCGGGGCGGCGGCGCAGACGCGGCCGCCGGGGACGAGGAGGACGCCCTGGCCGCGCTGCTGGCGGCGGCCGGCGCGGGGGACGCGATCGCACTCGACGTGCTCGACGAGACCGCGGAGTACCTGGGCGCGGGCCTGTCGGACGTCATCAACCTCTTCCAGCCGGAACGGATCCTGATCGGCGGCTGGGCGGGTCTGATGCTGGGCCCGCACATCCTCCCGGCGGTACGGGAACACGCGACGCGCTACTCGCTGCGCCACCCCGCGGCCCGGGTCACCATCGGCCTGGGCGCACTGGGACCGGACGCGGTCACGGTGGGCGCGGCCACCCTTCCCCTGGCGGCCTTCTTCGCCACGGGCGGCCGGCGCACCCCACCGGAGCCCGCGACGGAAGCCCCGGGCTGGCAGACGTCCCTCCGGACCCGCGGGGACGCCGCGACGGCGGCGGGGCGGGGGTAGGACGGGGGGAGCGCCGGGATAGGCCGGGGCGGTCACGGACCTCCCCGGCGTACTCTGACGGCCGACCGGACCAAGGAGACCCACCATGATCCTCCCGAAGATCCGGGACCCCCGCTTCGTGACCATCCGCCGGGGCGGGACCCTCACCGACGCGGACCATCACCTCCTCGCCCTGTGGGCGGCATCCTGCGCGGAACACGTCCTCGACCTGTTCGAGTCGGCCCGGCCCGAGGACCCGCGACCGCGTCAGGCGATCGAGCACGCCCGCGCGTGGGTGCGCGGCGAGGTCACGATGACCCGATCGCGCTCGGCGGGCGGCCATGCGATGGGCGCGGCCAGGGACCTGCGCGGGGCGGCCCGTCACGCCGCCTACGCCGCGGGCCAGGCCGGGGCCGTGGCCCACGTCGCCGCGCACGAGCTCGGCGCGGCCGCCTACGCGATCAAGGCCGCACGGGCCGCCGCACCGGAAGGCGAGGGCGAGGCCGCGGGGCGCCGGGAGTGCCGGTGGCAGCGCGACCAGCTCCCGGAGGCGATCCGCGAACTCGTGCTCGACGACCAGCGGTTGCGCAGCGACATCTGCTGGTCGGCCTTCGACTGCTGAACCGGGGCCGACTGCGGCGCTCACGCCGAATCGCGGACCACCAGCTCGGGGTCGAAGAGCACCTCCACCGGTTCGGGCGCCGCCGTGCCGGACACCCGGTCGAGGAGGAGGCGGACCATCTCCGCCGCCATCTCCTCCACCGGCTGGCGGACCGTGGTCAGGCGGGGCCTGGACGCCACCGCCGCGTTGGAGTCGTCGAAGCCGACCACCGCGACGTCCTGCGGGATCCGGCGGCCGTGTTCGCGCAGCACCAGACAGGCCCCTTGGGCCATCAGGTCGTTCGCCGCGAACACCCCGTCCAGGTCCGGGCGTTCGGCCAGCAGCGCGCGCATCGCCTGCTCGCCGCCGTCCAGCGTGAAGTCCGCCTCGGCCACCCGTACCGCCGTTCCGGCCAGCGCCTCCCGGAAGCCCGCCACCCGGTCCCGGCTCGCCGGCACGTCCGCCGGCCCGCCGATCGCGACGAGGCGCCGGCAGCCCCGGGCGAGGAGGTGCCGCGCGGCCAGCGCCCCGCCCTCCCGGTGGCGCAGGTCGACCCAGTCCAGCGGGATCCCGGGCGCCGGACGGGCGAAGAGCACCGCGGGCAGTCCGGAGCGCGCGAGCAGGTCGGGCAGCGGGTCGTGGCCGTCGGTCGTGACGAGCAGCGCCCCGTCTCCGCCGCCCTGAGCGAGGTACGCGAGCACCTGCGCGCGGTCCGCCTCCCCGTCGGCGAACAGCAGCACCGGATGCACACCGCGCGGGCGCAGGGCCCGTACGACCCCGCTCACCACGCGCCCGAAGAAGGGGTCCTGGAACACCCGGCCGGTGTCCGCGCCCGCGCCCGAGACCACCAGCGCCACCGCACCCGAGCGCCGGGTCACCAGCGAGCGGGCCGCACGGTTGGGCACGTACCCGGTCGCGGCGACGGCCCGCTGGACCGCCTGCTGGATGGCGGGGTCCACGTTGCGGACCCCGTTCACCACGCGGGACACCGTGGCCCGGGACACCCCGGCGGCACGGGCCACGTCCTCCAGGGTCGGGGCCGTGCCGGTGCCGGTACCGGTGGCCGTGCTCGCTGCGTCCATGGCGGCACTGTAGCCGCCCGCGCTCGCACCCCACCCAGCCCCCCGATCGCCCCCGGAGCGGCAAGGCACCCGCGCTACGACCGGCCCCCGACGGCGAACAGCCCCACCTCCGCCGCCCGGCCCGCGAGCCCGCGCACCGGGCGCTCGCCTCCCGCTCATGACGACTCGAGGTCCTCGTCGGCTCGTTGGGGGTGCGGGGTGCGGGGTGCGGGGCGGCCTTTTCGGCGAGCCCCTTGGGCATGACGACCGATATGTATCGCGGTGTTAGCCTGCGGCGATCCCAGGTGTGGGCACGACACGGGGTAATGCGTCATGCAGGAGGCTCATATGTCACGTCGTCCGGTCACCATCGTCACGGGAGGCAGTCGCGGCATCGGCGCCGCCACCTGCGTCCGGCTCGCCGCCGACGGGCACGATCTCGTCCTCGGCTACCTCCATGACGACGCGGCCGCCAAGGCCACCGCCGAGCGGGTACGGGAGGCCGGCGCGCGGTGTGTGACCGTGCGCGGTGACACGTCCGATGAGTGCGGTGTGGAGCGGCTCTTCGACATCGCCGGGGCCGAGCTCGGTGCGGTGACCGGACTGGTCAACAACGCCGGAGTGACCGGCACCCCGGGGCGGCTCGCCGACATCCGGGTCGAGGACCTGCGCCGCGTGCTGGACGTGAACCTCCTCGGGTACCTGCTCTGTTGCCGCCGGGCCGCCCGGGACATGGCCGAGTCGGGCGGCGGGGCGATCGTGAACGTCTCCTCCGCGGCCGCCACCCTCGGCAGTCCCGGCCGCTACGTCCACTACGCCGCGACCAAGGCCGCCACCGACACCCTGACCCTGGGTCTCGCCAAGGAGCTGGGCCCGGACGGGATCCGGGTCAACGCCGTGGCCCCCGGCATCATCGACACCGACATGCACGCCGCCATGGGGGACCCCGACCGCCCCGCGCTCGCGGCCGCCGAGATCCCGCTCGGCCGGGCCGGGCAGCCGGCGGAGGTGGCCTCGGCCATCGCCTGGCTGCTGTCCCCGGACGCCGCGTACACGACCGGTACGGTCCTGCGCGTCGCCGGCGGGCGCTGAACGGACCCGTCCCACTCCCCGGCCATCCCCTCACCAGAGGTGCTGGGCAGCCAGTCGGTGGCGCCCAGCACCTCGCGCGCGATGTCGGCCACGGATCGTCCGTCGGTCGCCACGTGCACCGTGCCGGGGGGGCGTCCGCTCATCCAGGATCCGTGCCTTGCGGGCGCTGCTCTCCAGCTCGGACTCCAGCTCCGAGCCCAGTTCCCGACCGGTCAGCCGCTCGCGGGTGGTGGCGTCGGAGGCGGTGAGCACCACCCGCACGATCCGGCCGTGCGGACCCACGGCCCGCCGGAACATGCCCTCGTTCTCGGCCAGAACGCTCACGGTGTGCGTGTAGATCAGGCGGCGGTAGCCGAGTTCGGCGTAGTTCGACCAGAGTGCCGTGAGGTTGCGCTCGGCGATCTTCCTGCGGCGGGGGTCCCCCTCCGGAGCGGGATGCGCCTGCCCCATGAAGTCGCCTTCGATGACGCAGTGCGCGACCATCGCCGCGCGCAGACGCGCCGATACCTCCCATCCCACGGTCGTCTTGCCGACGCCCGCGCGCCCTCCCACGAGCAGGACCTCTGCTTGATCCATGAGGGGTCAGCCTCCGGTCGCGAAGGCCGCGCGAGTGGCCGGTCCGTAGATGCCCGGCGGATCGCCCTCGATGCTCCTGTTCTGCTGGAGCTGGTGGACACCGCGCCGGGTCTGCTCGTCGTACACCCCGGTGACGGAGACGTACGTGAACCCCTGGGCGTGGAGCCGTTCCTGCAGGGCGCGCACCTCGGCCCCGCGGTCCCCCGGGCTCAGCGTCCCGCCGTCGCCCGGCGTCGGGCGCCTGCCCGGCGGGTCCGTCGGACCCGTCGGCTTCGGGTCCCGGCTCGGACCCGCCGACGGGCCGGCAGAGGGCTGACCGGGACCGGTCGGAGCCGTCGCGGACGGGGATCCGGGCTCGGACGGGCGTACGGACTCCACGGCCGGGGTGGGCTCCTCGTCCGCCCCCGGGCTGCGTGCGGGGAGCACCGGCACGGACAGGCCCGGCGGGGCCACGGCGCGCGGCGGCTCCCGGTCGGGGCTGCGCAGGAGGAACGCGAGGGCCCCGGCCGCCCCGAGGGCCAGCAGGGCGAGTCCGAGGAACGGGAGGCGGCTGCCCCGCCGGTCGGACGCGGGGGCCACCGCGGGAGCGGCCTGCTGCGCGGGACCCGATTCCCCCACGGGCACGCGCGAAGGCCCGGGCGCCTCGGCGGGCGGCCCGAAGCGCGTCGTTACGGTCATCCGCCCCGACTCCTCGGGCCAGGCGGGCGCGGAGGAACCGGGCAGCGGGCCCGAGGGTGCCACGTAGGGGCGTACGAGCAAGCGATCGTCGTCGGGCACGAGCCCACTCTCATCGGGGTCAGGGGGACACGGTTGTCTCCCGGCGGGTACGGGGGCCGGCGCGGCGGTGCGGTGTCGGCCCCCGTACCCGGCCGGTCAGGTCCTACGCCGTCGGGCGACCGGTACCGTCCCGGCACGGGCGGCCGGAACACGGCACGTCGCGGGCAGGGTCGGTCCGGATGACGGTGTTCGACCGGCGCACTCTTTCCCCAGGAGATGCCCCAGGTCAAGCCGGATGTCCGATCCACCCCATCCGCCCGGTCTGGGCATGCCCTCTTCACCGGAACCGTCCTGTGAGGTGCCGTTCCTCTGTCGGGCCCGGGCGGTCGGCCGTCCGCATTGCGGACGGCCAACTCCCGGCCCGGGAACCGCCGCTGGTCTATCGCCGGTCGGCCGGTGAAGCGTTGCGGTCGGTGACGGCGGCCGACGCGGTCGCGCCCGGGCCCGATCCGGATCCCGAGCCCGCGCCCCCACCCGATCCCGTGACTGTCCGCCTGGCCGGGCGGGACGTCGAGGTGACCCGGACGGTGACGGCGGCCAGGGCCATCAAGGCGGCTCCGGCCAGCGGTGCCGCCGGCACCGAGATGCCGTCGACGGCGAGGCCGCCGGACAGCGCGCCCGCGGCGATCGCCAGGTTGAACATCGCCACCATCAGCGAGGAGGCGGCCTCCGCGTCGTCCGGGGCGGCCTTGATCATCCAGCTCTGGAGGCTGACCGAGACCCCGCCGTACACGAGCCCCCAGGCCAGCAGCAGCACCGTACCGGCGACCGCTCCCGGCACCAGGGCGATCAACGCCAGGATCACCGTGAGGGCGGCCCCCACGGTGAACAGCGTGCGGTACGGGTCGCGCGCTCCCGCCAGGAAGTTGCCCGCCACGCCCGCGACTCCGTATCCGAGGAGGAGGGTGCTCACGTAGGCGGCGTTCACCCCGGACACGTCCTGCAGGATCGGCCGTACGAAGGTGTAGGCCGCGAACTGCCCCGTCACCACCAGGAAGGTGACGACCACCCCGGCCCGGACCGCGCGGTTGCGCCGCAGCAGGGCGGGGAGCTGGGCGAAGGTGATGGTCCGGGTCGGCGGCAACGGCGGGAGCAGCAGGAGCAGCGCCGCCAGGGTGAGGACTCCGAGCCCGCCCACGGCCGCGAAGGCGAAGCGCCAGCCGCCGAGTTCGCCGAGCAGGGTTCCGGCGGGGACGCCGAGGACCGAGGCGGTGGGGACTCCGCCGAAGACGAGCGCGGTGGCCCGGCCGACCTGGTGCGCGGGGACGAGACGGACGGCGAGGCCGCCGGCTATGGCCCAGAACCCGCCGACGCTGACCCCTACGAGCAGCCGGGCCGCCAGCAGCACCCCGAAGCCCTGGGCCACGGCGGCGACCAGGTTGGCGACGGCCATCAGGGCGATCAGCACGACCAGCACCCACCGCCGGTCGAGGCGGCCGGCGCCCACGGTGACGAGGGGCGCGCAGAATCCCGCGACCAGCCCCGGCACGGTGACCATGAGTCCGGCGGTGCCGTCGGACACACCGAGATCGGCACCCACGGGGGTGAGCAGGCCCACGGGCAGCAGCTCGGAGGTGATGAGGCAGAAGATCCCGAGCGCCACCGCCCCCACCGCTCCCCACCCCCGCCATCCGGCGACGGCCTCGTCCGGCACGCGGTCCGGGACCGCGGCCGGCCCGGAATCCGATGCGCGGGCGTGGGTGTTGCCCGGCCGGTGCTTGGGCTCCGGTACGTGTGGTTCGTTCGGTTCGTTGCCGGGCGCGGGGGCTTCGGTCATGGGGCGGGACTCCGTACGGTGCAGGCAGGCGGGCGGGCAGCGGGCGGCCCGCCGGAGCGTTCCCGCCGGTCGGGCGGGGCCCTCCGGGGAGCCGGCACGGCACCGCGGAGCACCGGGGGTCGCGCCTCCCCCGGCATCCGCGCTGTCGTTCCCATCCGAACCTTGTCCGGATTTCCGCGCCAGGTCCACCCCCGTCCACGTGCGCGGTCTCCCGGACCGGTGAACCTCCCGTCGCGGCAGAAACGATCACAGTGGCCCCACAGAACCGTTCCGGCGGCGCCCACGGCACTTCCCCGCCCCGTGGTCCGCGTGCTCCCGTGCCCGAGCGCGGGAGCCGGTCTCCGGTCCGTGCGGCATGGTGGTCCGATGCAGTTGCGCCGGGTCCTGCCCCTCTCCCTCGTCGCCCTCCTCGCGAGCGCCGGCTGCGTGTCGGTCGGCGGCCCGCGGGATGCCGAGGGGCCCGCGCGCGGCTCCGTACCGCCCGCCGACGCTCCGGAGCTCGGCCGGCCGGGCGACGCGTCGCCCGCGGCCGATCCGGTCGGACTTCCCGCCGGGCCGCTGCCCCTCGGTCGACTCCCGGCGAGGGCCGAAGCAGACCGGGACGGTGCCGATCAGGACGGCGCCGGCCGGGACGGCCCCGCCCGGGACGGCCGACCCGGACACGCCCGGCCCGCCGCCAAGGCCCCCCGCCAGGCGGCCGAACCGCGCACGAAGCCGGCCGCGCCGCGCCGCGCGCACCCGCCCAAGACGGCCGCCGCCCGGCCCGGGCGCCCCGCACGCGCCCCCGGACCGACGCTGCCCCGCACGGACGAGCTGTGCGCGGCCGCGGAAGGTTCCCTGCCGCCATCCATCGTGGATCTCTGCATCCGCCAGGCAGGCCGGTGAACCGAGCCGCTGAGCCGATCCGCCGGCCCGATCCGCCAGCCCGAGGCACTTCCCGGTCTGCTGACCCGGTCTGCTGACCCGAGCCGCTGACCTGGCCCGATGGCCGCATATTCTGGGCGCGCTTGACTCTCACACCGTGTCAGGGCCTGCACTGGAAGGCGTCATGTTCACCATCGGAGACTTCGCCAAGCACGGCCGGGTGTCGGTCCGCATGCTGCGTCACTACGACGCCCTCGGACTGCTGCACCCGGCCCGTGTCGACCCCGCCAGCGGCTACCGCTACTACGAGGCCGGGCAGCTCGCCCGCCTCAACCGTGTCATCGCGCTCAAGGAGCTCGGCTTCAGCCTGGAACAGGTGGGGTCGATACTCGGCGAACTGGTGAGTGCGGAGGAACTGCGCGGCATGCTGCGGCTGCGGCAGGCGGAACTGGAGTCGGCCATGGCCGCAGCGGCGGCCCGGCTGACCCAGGTCGAGACGAGGCTCCGGATCATCGAGAACGAGGGAACCATGTCTTCCATCGACATCGTCGTGAAGAGCCTTCCACCCGTCCGCCTCGCCGAGTTGAGCGGGGTCGCGGGCAGCTACGAGGGGCAGGACATCGGCCCGGTCATCGGCCCGCTCTACGACGAGCTGTGCCGCCGCGTCGAGGCCGCCGGCGTCACGCCGACCGCCCCGGGAATCGCCTACTACGAGGACGCCGGCGACACGGAGCGGCCGGGCGCCGTCCTGGTCCACGCCGGGCTGCCGGTGGCCGCATCCGTGCGTGCGGAGGACCTCGGGGGCGAGGTACGGATCGTCGTGCTGCCCGCCGTCGAGCGGGCGGCGACGGTCGTGCACCGGGGCTCGATGGACTCCGTCCTGCCGACCGCGCAGGCCCTGGCCCAGTGGATCGACGCGAACGGGGAGCGCTCCGCCGGCTACGCGCGCGAGGTCTCCCTGGCCTGTCCGGAGGACCGGGACCAGTGGGTCACCGAACTCCAGGAGCCGCTCGGCGCCTGAGGCGGGGCACCCCACCGGTTAGGCTCCGCTGATGCAACGCGTCCTCGTGGTCGGCATCAGCGGAGCCGGCAAGTCCACCCTGGCCCGGGAGTTGGGACGGCTGCTCGCGCTGCCCTACCACGAGATGGACGAGCTGCACTTCTCCGGGCCGGGGTGGGCCGTCAGCCCGTCCTACGTCGCCGACCTGACCCGGATCGCGGAGGGCGACCGGTGGATCCTCGACTCCCACGGGCCACAGGCCGCGCGCGAGGTGCTGTGGCGGCGGGCCGACACCGTGGTGTGGCTGGACCAGCCGCGCCGTACCGTCATGCGCCGGGTGCTGGTGCGCTCGCTGCGCCGGAGCCTGCTGCGGGAGCGGCTGTTCGGCGGCAATCGCGAGCGGTGGCGCGAGTGGCTGCTCGCCGACCACCCCGCATGGTGGGCCTGGTCCCAGTACGGGGCCCGGCGCGCGGAAATCGGCGGGCTGGCCCGCGACGGGCGGTTCGCTCCGCTGCGGGTGGTGCGGCTGCGCTCCCCGGAGGCCGCCGAAGCCTGGCTGCGGGCTCAGCTACCGGCGGGGCGGCCGCCCGTCACGGAGCGGCCGCCCATCACGTAGGCGCGACCCCGTACGGCGCCCCGCACCGTTCCGCGCCGGGCCGTGCGCAGCCGGCGCATCGTGGCGTGGCCGCGGCGGCGCCATTCCGCCCGCGGCAGACCGGCTCGCTGGCCGCCGCCGGTGATCAGGGCGTTGACCGGCGCGTGCGGGTCCGCGGCGAGACCTTTGGCGACCAGGACCCCGACCACGAGCGGGACCAGGGCCACGGCCAGAGCCGATCCGGCGGTGGTCACGTGCTGCTGCATGCGCGGGCGGCTCGCGGTGCGCGCGCTGGCGGTCACGGTGGCGGTCACGGTCTCGGAGGTCATGCCCCCATTCGATCAGCGGGGGCCGTCCCGGGAATCGGGCCGGATACTCAGGTCGTTGGGTGTGAGGTACTCAGAAGCGGACCGCACCGGAACAGTCCGGACCGGACGACGGAACCAGGGGACCACGGAACCAGGGGGCAGCCGTACGTGAACACACCCGGGCAGGGCTTCGAACCGGCCGACGGCGACGGCCCCGCGCTCTCCGCCGCGGCACGGGCGGCGGAGCTGCGTACCGCCTACGAAGGCCTGTTGCAGATCCGTCGGCTCGTCAACGGCCCGTCGGGCGCCGGGGTTCCCGCCCCGTGGGAACTGCGCCTGATGCCGCGCGCGGTGGCCCTCGTGCTGGAGGCGGCGGGCCTCCCGCCCTCGGCCCGGGATCCGCAGGACCCGGACGGGCGGCCGCGCACCCGGACCGGGTACCGGGTGGGCCCCGCCACGTCCGGGGACGGCCGCGTCGAGGTGACCTGGGTCGGCCCGGCGGGCGGCGGCGCGGCCGAGGAGGAGCAGGAACGCCTCACGGCCTGCGCGGCCGCCCTCGAACGGCTGGGCTGGGTCTGCCTGCTGTACCGCGGCCCCCGCCGCCGCCGTTTCCTGGAGGTCGAGCCGCCGCAGGCTCCCTGAGGCCGGCCCGAAATCCGGTACGGCCGCGCACGGCGCCGGGGCACACTCGCCCGAGGGGAATGCCCGAAGCACGGTCCCGGTCAGGCCTTCTCCCCGCCCGGGCCCGGTCCTCCCGGCCGGAGCCCGTCGATCCGCCGCAGGGTGTCCCGTAGCGCTTCGGCCAGCCGTTCGTCCTCGCGCATCTCCTGGTCCTGGTCGCCGAGGTACATCGGGATGCGGACGCGTCCTTCCGCCGCCGCCCGCAGGGTGGGCAGGGCCGGGGCGGCCGCGGGGCCCAGGGCTGCGAGGATCCGGCAGACGTACGGGCCGAATCCGTCGCGCACCACATGGTCCAGGAAGGCGTCGAGCGACGTTCCCGTCGGCTCGTCCCCGGCGTGCAGCCAGAGGGTCGCGAGGAGCCGTGGGTGCGCGCGGTCCGCGTCGGCCGCGTTCTCCCTGAGGCGGGCCAGGTGGTGGGGCTCCAGTCCGCCGTTGTCGGCCAGCCACTCCAGCAGCCGGGCCGACAGCGCGATATCGCGCGGACCGTCCCCCAGCCGGGCGAGGGCCGCTTCCGCCCGGCGGCGCTCCCCGGAGATCCGGACCAGGGCCATGGCGGTGTGCCCGGCCCGGGTGCCCGGGGCGTTGTCGGGCAGCGTGTCGAGCAGGGGGAGGGCGGGGGCCGCCGCCGGGCCGACGGCTCCGAGGGTGGCGATCAGGCTTCTCACCAGGCGGACCTCCCGCCGGGCGGGTACGCCGTCCTCCGGCTGCCCGGACGCCGGTGCGGCCGTCAGCCCCGCCAGCATCCGGACCAGCACCGGCACCGCGGGGGCCGCGGCCGCTCCGCACACTCCGAGGACGGCGAGCGCCCGTTCCGCTTCCTGGGGCCCGGGCCGGTCCAGGGCCGCCACGGCTGCCGCCACGAGCGGAGCGAGGTCCGTGCCGGGTACGCCGGCCAGTCCCCCGGCGGCCTCCACGGCCTCCCACCCGCACGCCCCCTCGCGGAGCATCCGGCAGAGCTCCGGCAGGGCCCGTACGTCCCCGATCCGGGCCAGCCCCAGCGTGGCCGCCGCCGACCCGGCGGGGCCCGGCTCCGCCAGCTCCTCCCGGCACATCCGGGCCGATTCCAGCGAGGCCCCGAGCACGCGTGCGGCGGCCGGCCCCGCCCAGGGGTCCGCCAGCAACGGCCGCAGGTGCGGTACGAGGGCCGCCGGGGCCCCCCGCCAGTGGCGCATCGCCTGCTCCGCGAGGTCCACGGCCGCGACCCGGGCCGCCCGCGCCGGACGGACCGCGAGCCGGGCGACCTGCGCGCGGCAGGTGCTCTCGTCGGTGGAACGGCGCGCCTCCAGCCCCCACACGGTGCCGATCCGCCATGCCACCCGGCTGCCGGGGCCGCCGATCCGCGTCCCGGCGGCGTCGAGGTCCGCGAGGACGGCTTCGCCTTCGGGAGCCGGGGTGGCGCGCAGTCTGACCGCCGGATCGGCGTCGGTGCGCAGCCGCTCCGCGAGACCGTCCCCGCCCCGCACGAGCAGGGCCTCGGCGAGCGCGAGGCGGGCGACGGGGTCGGGTGCGCCCGGGCCTTCCCCGGGGGCGGTCAGGAGCTCCTCGGCCCGTGCCCGGTCCGCTTCGGCGAGCAGCCAGGCGGCCGCCCGCCGCACGGGCGGGTCGGGGTCGTCCAGCAGGGGCAGCGCGGTCCGGGCCGCGGCCGTACGGTCCTCGGCGCCGGATGCCAGATCGGTGAGCAGCCGGAGCACCCACAGCCGTACGTCGCCCCGCGCGCCGGATGCCAGGGAGGCGAGCCGCCTCGCCCGGGGGCCGTCGGCGTCGCGGCGTACGGCATCGAGGACCGCGGAGCGCGCCGCCCCGTAGGCGTGGCCCGTACGGTCCTGCGCGGCCTCTTCGAGCCAGGCGTCCACACAGTCGGCCGGGCCCTCGGGACCCGGCGGTCGGGGGCTCACGGCCCCGGGCGCAGAACGCCCTTTCGCATCGTCATGCCGTGGATCCTCGCCGGGCCGCCGGGCAGGCCGCAAGCGGATTCTCATCGGTACCGACCGGCCAGTTCGGCCACCGCGTCCGCGAGGGCCCGGCGCAGCTCCGGCGGGCCGAGCACCTCGGCGTCCGTGCCGAGACGGAGCAGGTCGCCGACGGCCACGGAGCCGGACTCCACGGCGAGTTCCACTTCCGCCCAGCCCTCCGCGTCGGGCGGCCCCGCGGTGGCCAGGGCGCGGACGCCCGCCGCCCCGAACCACATCGGCAGCAGGCGCCGGGCGTGCGGGGAGAGCCGTACGACGGCGGTCCGGCGGCGCGTGGCCGCCTCCAGGCGGCGGGCGGACTCCTCCCAGTACGCGGCGAGTTCGAACCCGTCGGGACGCTCGAAGCGCTGCCCGGGGGTCTCCACGGAGAGGAACCGGCCCACCCGGTAGGTCCGCACGCCGCCCTCGGTCCTCTCGGACATGGGAGCGGGAGCGGCCACCGCGGGCCGCACCACCTCCACGGGCTCCACCCCCTCCGCGGCCCGGGCGGCGGCCAAGTACCAGATGCCGCCCTTGAGTACGAGTCCGAGTGGGCACAGCAGGCGGTGGACGGCGCCGCTCCAGCGGCGGTAGTGGGTGCTCAGGATCCGCTGCTCCCACACCGCCTCGGCGATCTGCGCGAGGTGCGGTACGGGGTCGGCGTCGCGGAACCAGGCCGGCGCGTCGAGGTGGAAGCGCTGCTGGATCCGGCGGGCCCGGTCGGCGAGTTCGGCGGGGAGAGCGGCCTGGAGTTTCAGCTGGGCGGCGGTGAGGTCCGCGCCGAGGCCGAGGTCCCGGGCGGGTCCGGGGGCGCCGGCGAGGAACAGGGAGCCGGCCTGGACGTCCGTCAGGCCGGTGAGGCGGGTCCGGTAGCCGTCGACGAGCCGGAATCCACCGGCCGGCCCGCGCTCGGCGTGGACGGGGATCCCGGAGGCGCCGAGCGCCTCGACGTCCCGGTACACCGTCCGGACGGAGACCTCCAGCTCGGCGGCGAGCTCGGGGGCGGTCATCCGGCCGCGGTTCTGGAGCAGCAGGAGGAGGGAGAGGAGCCGGTCGGCGCGCATGCGGTCATTGTCCGGCATACCTGACAGGAGGTGTCAGGTACGCCGCCCAGGCTGTGCACGGACGGGCCGACGGCCCGCGCAACCCACACCAGGAGGCCCCCGTGCCCACGCCGACGCACACGCACCCCAGCACGACGACTCCCGCATCCACGGCGAACCGCTTCACCTTCAAGGACTGGGAGGAGCACCCGGTCGGCCCGGAAGGCGTCTTCCCCCGACTGGCCCGCGCCACCGTCACCAACGCCTTCACCGGCGTCCTCACCGCCCCCGCGACGACCTGCACCTACACCGTGGCCTACGCCGGGGAGAGCACCGGCACCTTCACCGGTATGGAGCTGGTCACCGGCAGCGTCGACGGCCGCGAAGGCGTCTTCGTCCTGGAGGAACACGGCACCTTCGACGCCACCGGCACCCACTGCCGCTTCACGGTGGTTCCGGGCTCGGGCACCGGAGGCCTGGCCGGCCTCGCCGGCTCCGGCTCCTTCGCCCACCGCTACGGCGACACCTCGGTGGAATACGCCTTCGACCACGCCTTCGACGGCGGGGGCACGGCGGCCGCCGATCAGTCGGCGTAGCGCAGCAGGCGCAGCGCGTTCGCGACGACCACGAGGGTGGAGCCCTCGTGGACCAGGACCGCCGGGCCGATGCCGAGGCCCAGTGCGGTGGCCGGGACGAGCACGGCCACGATGCCGAGGCTCAGCCAGAGGTTCTGCCGGATGACGCGGCTCGCGCGGCGGCTCAGGCCGGTGATGAAGGGGAGCCTGCGCAGGTCGTCGGACATCAGGGCGATGTCCGCGGTCTCCAGGGCCACGGCCGAACCGGCCGCGCCCATCGCCACGCCGACGGTGGCCCCGGCCATGGCCGGGGCGTCGTTGACGCCGTCCCCGATCATCGCCGTACGGGCCGTGCGGCGCAGCCGGGTCACCTCGGCGACCTTGTCCTCGGGCAGCAGGCCGCCCCGGACCTCGTCCATGCCGATCGCGCGGCCCACCGCGTCGGCCACCCGCTGGTCGTCGCCCGACAGCATCACGGTCCGCTGCACCCCGAGCCCTCGCAGGGCGGCCACCGCCGCGGCGGCTTCGGGGCGCGGGGCGTCCATCAGGCCGAGCGTGCCGAGCCAGCGGTCGCCCCGGCGGACCAGCATGGTGGTGCGGCCGGCCCGGGCGAGCTCCTCCGTACGGTCGCGGAGCCGGGCCGGTACGGGCGGGCCCGCGAGGGTGTCCGCGTAGGCGAGGCTGCCGATGTGGACGGCCTCCCCGTCGAGCTCGGCGACGACTCCGCGTCCGATGACGGCCCGCAGGCTCCCCGCCTCGGAGGGGGCCGCCCCGGAGGCGGCGGCCCCCTGCAGGAGTCCCGCGCCGTCGCGGACCACGGCCTGCGCGAGGGGGTGGTCGCTGAGGCGCTGCGCGGCGACGGCGGTGCGCAGCAGCTCCTCGCGGCCGGCGGCGTCGAGGGGCTCGACCTCGGTGAGGCGCGGCCGGCCCTCGGTCAGGGTGCCGGTCTTGTCGAAGGCGATGGTCCGCAGCCGGCCGAACTCCTCCAGCGGCGCACCGCCCTTGACCAGTACTCCCCCGCGTGCCGCCCGGCCCACGGCGCTGAGCACGGCGGCCGGGGTGGCGATGGCCAGGGCGCAGGGGCTGGCGGCGACGAGGACGGCCATGGCGCGGTAGAAGGTGTCGGCGAAGGGCTCGCCGGTGAGCGCGCCGACGGCGAGCAGGACGGCGACGAGTACGAGGACGCCCGGTACGAAGAACCTCGTGAACCGCTCGGTGAACCGCTGGGTCGGCGAGGTGCGCTCCTCGGCGTCCTGGACCAGCTTGACGACCCTGGCCAGGGTGTTTTCCCCGGCGAGGCGGGTGACGACGAGGTCGAGGGCGCCGGAGCCGTTGACCGTGCCGGCGTAGACGCGGCTCTCGGGTCCGGCCGCGCCCGGGTCGGCGAGGGCGGCGGCCCGGTCGGCGACGGGGGCCTTGTCTGCGGGGACGCTCTCGCCGGTGATGGGCGACTGGTCGACGCTGCTGGTGCCCGCGGCGACGAAACCGTCGGCGGGGACGCCGGTGTGGGGCCGGACGACGACGGTGTCACCCACGGCCAGCTCCTCGACCGGGACCTCCACCGGCGCCCCCGCACCCCGGCGCACCAGGGCGGTGCGCGGAGCCAGCGCGCCGAGCGCTTCGATGGAGCGGCGGGCCCGGCCCATGGCGTAGCCCTCCAGGGCGTGGCCGAGGCTGAAGAGGACGAGCAGGACGGCGCCCTCCTCCCATCGCCCGATCGCTGCGGCGCCGGCCGCGGCGACGAGCATGAGGAAGTCGACCTGGAAGCGGCCGCCGCGTACGGCGAGCAGGGCCTCGCGGAGGGTGAAGAACCCGCCGAAGGCGTACGCCGCGATGAAGAGGGCCTGCGGGGCGGGGCCTCCGTAGCCGGTGAGCCGGAGAGTGAGGCCCGTGAGGTAGACGGTGAGGGCGAGCAGGGCGCTGACCAGCTCGGCGCGCTCGCCCAGGAATCCGTGGCGGTGGGTGGTCACGCCACCGCCCGTGGTCACGTTCTCGGCTTCAGTCATGGCATCAACATATCAGCATGTTGAAATATATGAACCTGGAGACGTCCTGATGTCTTGATCTAAGGTGACCGGCATGGAACCGGAACCGCTCACCGAACCGGACGCCGCCGCCGTGGCCGAGGTCCTTCAGGGCCTGGCCTCCCCGGCCCGGATCCGCATCCTCGCCCGCCTGCTGCACGCCCCCTGCTCGGTCGGCGAGCTGGCCGGGGCACTCGACCTCGGCCAGCCCACCGTCTCGAACCATCTGCGGCTCCTGCGCCACCTCGACCTGGTGACCGGCCGCCGCGACGGACGCAGCGTGATCTACGAACTCCACGACGCGCACGTCGCGGCCCTGCTCCGGCAGATCCTGGCGCACGTCCACCACGGCGGACGCCCGTAGGAACCTCCCGGTCCCGCTACGGCGCGCCGAAGGTGAGCGTCAGCTTCGGGCTGCCCTCGTTGGCCGCGGCCTCGGAGGACCACAGCCACAGCGCGTCCGTCCCGGCGCTGCTCAGCGCCAGGCTGTACGCGCTGCCGAGCGCCCCCGCGACCGCGGTCTTGTCCAGGCCCGTCGTGTGGACGGCCGACCCCTCGGGGACGCCCGCGAAGCTGCCGAGCGCGGGGCCGCCGAGTGCCGGGCGGTTGGCGTACGTGGTCCCGGCTTCCGTCCAGGAGCCGGTGACCGGGAGCACGGACACCGTGTCCGTCGTACCGGCGCCGCTCATGGTGCTGGTCTTCACGCTCAGCGTGGCCGCCTTGAGCACGGTGCCGGCGGGGGCCGCGGGCAGATTGAACCGCAGGTAGCCCGCGTAGAACGAGGTTCCGCGCACCGCGAGCGAGCCGGACGTCCCGTAATTGGTGGTCGGGGCGCCCGCGTTGGCGTACGTGTCCTCGGCGGCCTGGACCTCGACGACCGAGTCGGCCGGGGCGGAGGCCAGGGCGTGGTGGTTCTGCACCTGGGCCGCGCTCAGGACCGTCGGGTAGACGGCGGTCTCGTCCAGCCGGCCCGCCCAGTACTCGCTGACCGGCCGGTCCGGCCAGCCGCCGAGGCTGTCGCCGCCCACGTGCCAGTAGCCCGCGAAGTTCTCGTGCGCGGTGAAGCCCAGCGTGCCCTTCTGGACTCCGTCCACGTACAGGGTCATGCCGCCCGGGCCCTGGGTCGCGACGACGTGGTGCCACTGGTTGTCGTTGTACGCGGCCGAGGTCGTGACGGTGTGGGTCCCGCCGCTGTAGACGCCGTAGACGAGCCGGCCGTCGTTGGTCATGTAGACGTGCTTGTCGTACTGGCTGCTGCCGCGGGACTGGTTGTTGCCGAACCCGACGAGCTTGCCGCCCCTGGTGGTGTTCGTCTTGAACCAGGTCTCGATGCTGTACGTGGAGCCGACGTTCTGGCGCCGGTCCCCGTACACCTGGGTGTCCGTGCCGTCGAAGCCGATGGCCGTGCTCGCGCCCGTGACGGCACCGGGCGTCTGGCGCAGGGCGGGTGCGTTCAGGTGCACACCGCTCTGGTTGCCGCCGTCCGAGGAGTCCGCGACGAAGGGCAGGGCCGACTCGTCGTAGCGCCAGAACAGCTGGGCGCCGTCCGCGCGGACCGCACTGGGGTACGCGTCGGGCGAGTTCGGCACGGTCACGCTCGCCGTGCCCGACAGGGCACTGGCGTTGCCGGCCGCGTCGGTGGCGGTCACCCGGTAGGTGTAGGTCTGTCCCGCGGTGACGGTGGTGTCGGTCCAGGAGGTCTGCGGACGGCGGAAGAACAGCGAGTCCGCCGCGATCGTGGCGATCGGCGTGGCCGAGCCGTTGCGGTAGACCTTGTAGGTGAGCGTGCCGTCGTCCAGGTCGAGGCTGGTGCGCCAGCGCACCTGCACCTCACCGGGCTTGAAGCTCACGGCGCTCGCCACCGGGACGCTGGGCGCGCCCGTGTCCCCGGTGGAGGCGAAGCGCGTCAGGCTCTGCTGCGCCGAACCGTTGACGGTGGTGAACTCTCCGCCCACCCAGAGGTACTGGACGCCGCCCTTGGAGCCGACCGCCATCACGCGCGGGCCGATGCCCTCGCCGATGCCGTCGTTGGTGTCGGGAGCCCAGCCCAGCTTGCCGGTCGCGGTGGTCGGCTGGGCCAGCAGGTGGTGGCGCTGGCCGTCCGGGAACTCGCCGATGCTGGAGCAGTCGTGCGCGTGCGAGGCGCTGTAGAGCACGTCCTGGTAGGGGAGCACGGACTGGGTCGCGCCCAGGCAGGTGTCGCGCCAGCGCTGGCCGAAGTCGCTCAGGTTGAGGGCGATCCGGCCGTCGAAGACGCCTCCGCCCGTGCCCTCGTTGGCGGTGTAGAAGCCGGTGGCGTCGGTGGCGATGTCCTTGATCACCGAGTTGGTGTCGACGAACCCGGGGTAGGCCTTGGTGACGGCGCCGGTGGTCGCGTCGACGACGGCGAGGGCGTGGCTGTTCGCGCCGCCCACGGTGAAGAAGTCACCGCCCAGGACCACGTGTTCGCCGTCCGGGGTGAGCTCTACGGCCCGGCCCGGCTCGTCGGCGTTCGCGGTGAAGGGCTTCAGCGTGCCGTCGGCCGCGTCGACGGCGGCGAACCGCTCGCGCGGCTGGCCCGCGACGGTGAGGAAGTCGCCGCCCGCGTACACGGTGTCGCCGGTGACGGCGAGGGCCCGGACGGTGGCCGCGAAGGCGGGCCGGAAGCCGGTCTTCACGGTGCAGGTCGCCACGTCGATGGCGGCGAGGCTGGAGACCGCGGTGCCGTTGACGGCGCCGAAGTAGCCGCCCGCGTACAGGGTCGCCTTGTCCGGCGAGAGGACGAGCGCGCGGACGGTGGCGGTTCCGGAGCCCACGGTGAAGGACAGCTTGCAGGAGGTCGGGGCGCCCGTCGCGGCGTCGAGCGTCGCGAAGTTCACCGCCTCCTGCTCGGTTCCGGCGGCGCCGTCCGGCGGGCGGACCTCGGAAAAGGTACCGCCGACGAAGACCCGGCCGCCCGCCTCGGCCAGGGCCCACACGACGCCGTTGGCCTGCCAGGTGGGCAGTTCGTCGGCGGTGAAGGCCACCGGCGGGGTGATGGCCGCGGCCTCTTCGACGAGGCCGAGGCCCATGGCCGTGCAGGTGCCGGCCAGCGCCAAGGTGAGAGCGGTGGCCAGCCCTCTGGATCTACGCATGAACCCCCCAGTTCGGAAAACGAAAGCGAAAACGGAATACGGAGTGCGGCACATCGAATGGCCGGAAACCATCGTACGGATGTCCACGACCATGACCACGGGCACCCTAGGGGGAATCCCGCTTCCGTTCACCGCACTTGACCCATCTCATGCCAACCCGCACCTCCCGCCCGCACCCCCGGAACGGGGCCCGGCTCACCGATAGGGGTCGGCACCTCCCGGAGGCGGGTGAGGGCACTGCGGAGCAGTCGGGTGTCCTCGGCGCCGAGATGACGGGACCACTCCCCCTCGACCCGGGACCCGCCTCCCGCGCGACGGCCACGGCGGCCGCACCCCGACTGCGGGCCATGGCCGGATCCCGCCGCAAGGCGCCCGGGGCGACCCACCTCGAGCCGCTGATCGACATCCCGGCCCCACGGGCAGGGCATCGCCGTCCCGCTGGGCCGGACCCGTACGATGCCGCCCGGGGCGGCGGCGACCGCGGCGCAGGGGGCCTGATCGATGGGGTTCCCCTTCCACACCCGGCGCCGGCTGGCCGGCTTCCGGCTCACCGCCACGGACTGCGACTGGACGACCGGCACGGGTGACGGCACGGCCGCCCGCCGGACCTGACGGACCGCGACGGGGCCCGCGTACCCGTGGCCCAAGACCCACGGCCCACCACCCGCACCCGCACCCGCACCGGCCCGTCCGGTACGTGGGACGCCGGGCCCGTTCTCGCGATTGCCGCCCCACCCGGGCCCGTGCCCCTCTACGGTGCCCTGGGGGACGGAACAGCACGGGCAGGAGCGCACGCCCGGGGACGTACGCGGGCGCGGGACCGGAGGGGCGGAGCGGGATGAGCGACGAAGAAGACACGCGGCTGGCGAGGATGACCCCCGAGATCTCCCGCCGCACCCTGACCCTGCTCCGCGGTCTGGCCGGGCTCGAACCACCGGAGCAGGTGCCCGAGGAAGCCATGACCGCCGCCGACGAGGTCCTCGCGGAATACGGCACCGATGGGCTCCGCGTGCTGGTCATGACCCTGGCGGCCTGGGCGACGGCACAGATCGAGAACGTCTCCGAGCTGAGCGGGCGCAGCCACGAGGCCGTCCTCGACGCCATGGAGCTGGCCTGCCTGGAGGCCGGCGCGGAGGAGTAGCCGGGCCGCGCTCGCGGCCCGCGGGGGTTTGCGCCGCCGAAAATCGGACAATTCTCCGGAGACGGGCGCCCCGGATTCGGTCCGGCGTCGGCGACACTGGGGGGAGCGGGGGGTCCCGATCGGAGGCCGTCGTGAGCACACCTTCCCCCATCCGGATCGCTGCCGTCCTGTCGACCGAACACCGCGGACGGCTCATGTCGCACGCCCGTGAGGTCAATTTCCACGAGGGCGCGCGGATCTTCGACGAGGGCACCCGGGCAGACTCCTTCTGGATCGTGCGCTCCGGCACGGTGACCCTGGAGATCCCGGTACCGGGCCGCCGGCCCACGCCCATCGAGAGCCTGGGCCCCGGAGAACTGGTCGGCTGGTCGTGGCTGTTCCCGCCGTACGTGTGGCAGTTGGGCGCCGAGGCCATGACGCCCGTCCGCGCGTACGAGTTCGACGCCACGACCGTACGGATGCTCATGGACGCCGACCCGGCCTTCGGGTCCGCCCTCGGCCACTGGGTCGGCCGGGTGCTCGCGCTGCGGCTGCACCAGACCCGGACCCGGCTCATGGACCTGTACGCCCCGCGTCTCGCCGCGAGCTGATCCGGACGGGTTCGGGCCGATTCCGCCGACCGCTCCCCCACAGGTCAGCCGCCTCCGACCCGCTGCGGTCTGCGGTCATGCGTGCGCGCTGCGTGACGAGAAGTAGAGGTGCGAACGGGCGTTCCGGTTCCGCATGGGCAAGACTCGCGTCCGTTATCCGACGCAACGACGCGAGGAGTGTTCGACATGCGATCCGTCACCAGGACCCTGGGACTGTCGTCCGCCGCCATGGGGCTCACCGCCCTCACCGCCCTCACCGGCTCGGGCATCGCCGGAGCCGCGCCCGCCGGCACCGAAAGCCTGTACGCCCCGTCGGCGCTCGTCCTGAGCGTCACCGACGGCGAGGACGCGGCGAGCGGTACGGTGCTGCGCGCGGTCACGCTGGTCTGCGCGCCCCGGCCCGGCGGAACCCACCCGGACCCGGACGCGGCCTGCGCCGAGTTACAGGCCTACGCCCCCGAGCTGGACGCGCTCGCCGAGCCGCGCCCCGACGCGGCGTGTACCCGGGAGTGGAGCCCGGTGACCGTCACCGCCGAAGGCGTGTGGCAGGGCCGCCGGATGAACTACTCCTACACCTACGCCAACCCGTGCGCCCTGTGGAACACCACCGGCACGGTCTTCGCCATCTGAGCCGCGGATCAGCCCAGCTCCAGACTCGTGACCCCGTACATGCCGCTCAGGTCGAGGTCCGGCTCCTGGCCGGTGTACATCCGTGCGGTCTCGAAGGTCGGGGTCAGGCCCAGTCCGCCCAGCAGGGCGGCGGCCCGCGGATGGGCGTCCGGTACGTCCACGACGACCTTGCCGTCGGGAGTCCGCTCGGCGAGCCGGAACAGCAGGGCGGCGGCGACGGCCGGGTCGGCGGCGTAGAGCGGCCCGATCCGCGGGGCGCCGCTGCCCGGCCGGACGACGCCGAGCCCCTCGACCCGGCCGTCCCGCACCGCGGCGAGGGCGGTACGGCCGGGCAGGCCGACCCAGGCGGCGAGGAAGGCGTCGCGCGGCGCGGGAAAGAACCTGCGGTCGTACGCGGCGAGTTGTCCGAAGGGCAGGGTGCCCGCGTCCACGATCCGCACCCCGGAGGGCGCCTGGGGCGCGGGTTCCCCGGCCTTCCGCGGCACCCCTTCGTGGCGGACGTTGTTCCAGGCCGAACGGAAGCCGGACTTGCGGTAGTTGTGCTGCTGCTCGACCACCCCGTCCAGGCCGACGAGCCGCCCGTCGAGCCGCTCCATTCCGGCCTTCCACAGCCGGATCCCGTAGCCCTGACCGCGGACGTCGGGGCGGGCGATGTAGAAGCCGATGAAACCGAAGCCGGCGCCGTAGCGGACCGCCGAGATGCAGGCGACGGGCTCCCCGCGGAGCCGCCCGACGAGGAAACCGCCCGGATCGGCGACGGCGAACGCGAACCGGTCGGAGTCCCCGGGATTCCAGCCCTCCTCGTCGGCCCAGTCCCGGAGCAGCGCCATGTCGGCGGCGCTCGCGCCGTTGATCTCGAATCCAGTCGATCCCGTCATGTCCGATGTTGTACCAGATCCGCCCCCCGGGGGGGGTGTCTTGCCGATCAGGCCGGATCAGGGACCGGCCGGGCTCAACCGCCCGCCAGGAGGCGGACGAACGCCCCGAGGTCGGCCTCCTTGTGGAGATCGCTCACCTGCCCGTCGCCCACCTCCACGACCCGCCAGGCTCCGTCCGCGCGCAGTGCGAGGTCTGTGGTGACGAAGGCGCAGCCGAGTTCCGCGACGGCGGCCCGCACCGGTCCGAGGTCCGGCGCCGCGGACTCGGCGTACGGGCTGTCGGGGTGGGCGGTGACCAGCCGGGGCTCACCGTCGCGCCACCAGACCCGCACCTCGGTGGCCACACCCTCGGCCGCCGTGAACCGTTCGAAGGCGCGCAGCACCACCCCGCCGGCCAGGTCCTCGCCCTGAAGTTCCACGAAGCGGTTCACCACGCGGTGGACGGCGGCCCGGTCCGTGAGATCGGGGAGGTGACAGGCCTCGGCCCACTGGTGCTTACGGGATTTGACGTAGTCCTTGACGATGCCGGCGCGGGAGGGGAGCGCCGCGGCGGCGTCCGCGAGCCGGTCCGGCTCCGGGGTCCGGCCAGGGGGTGTCGCCAGCCACCGGCTGGGCGGGGTCAGCCCGACGAACGCCTGGTACCAGCCCGGGAGTTCATGGGCGCGCCGGTACGCTTCCGGGGTGACGCGCAGTGCGCATCCGCGCTCGCGCAGGGCCGCGTCGAGCTCGGCGTACCGGGCCGCCGGAATCATCCAGCCCCGGTACCAGAGCGCCCCCGCTCCGGCCGGCACCCGTGCCACGGCCCGGCCGGCGTCGCGGGCGAGCAGCGCGTCGTGGTCGATGAGCCCGACGGCGCCCCCGCCGGCGCGCACCGCACGTGCCTCTTCGGCGAAGTGGGCGTCGGCCCGGCGCTCGTTCAGCGGATCGGAGCAGTACAGGACGGTGGTCGACATGCCGCCACCCTACGGATCTCCGGAACGGTGGATTGCCGCAACAGCGGAGTGCAAGCACCGGAACCGGCCGCGCCGGACGAAACCCCGTGGAGAACGCCGTCCGGGCTGCCTAGAGTCGCCCCATGGGAAAGCCGCTCGTCGCAGTGTTCAGTGGGGCCGGGATGTCTACCGATTCGGGGATTCCCGACTACCGGGGGCCGCAGGGGTTGTGGCGGCGGGAGGCCGACGCCGAGAAGCTCGTGACCTACGCGTACTACATGGCCGATCCGGAGATCCGGCGCCGGTCCTGGCTGATGCGCGCCGAGATCGGGGCCCTGGGGGCGCGGCCGAACGCCGCTCACCTCGCCGTCGCCGAGCTGGAGCGCGCCGGGATCCCGCTGCGGGTGATCACCCAGAACGTGGACGGTCTGCACCAGCTCGCGGGGACCTCCGCGCGCAAGGTGTTCGAACTGCACGGCACGGCCCGGGCCGTGGTGTGCACGGCCTGTCATGCCCGTTCCGGGATGGACGAGGCGCTGGCCCGGGTCGCCGGCGGGGAACCGGATCCGGCCTGCCTCGGGTGCGGCGGGATCCTGAAGGCCGCGACCGTGATGTTCGGGGAGCGGCTGGATCCCGAGGTGCTGGCGCAGGCCGTCTCGGTCGCCAAGGGGTGCCAGGTCTTCGTGGCCGTGGGCTCGACGCTCCAGGTGCAGCCCGCGGCCTCGCTGGCCTCAATGGCCGCGGAGGCCGGGGCCCGCCTGATCATCGTGAACGCGCAGGAGACCCCGTACGACTCCCTCGCCGACGAAGTGATCCGCGAGCCCATCGGGACGGCGCTGCCCGCCCTGCTGGCGCGGATCACCGCGGACGGCGCGCTCCTCCAGGACTTCGGGTGAGGTAGAAGGGGAGGATGGATACCGCCGTACTGGAACAGATGCTGGACGAGACCTTCGATCAGGCGGTCGTGCACCACGGATACACCGACTACATGCGCGACTACGAGGTCATCGTCCACATGACGGCTGCTCCCCGTACCGGCATCGCTCCTTCCCACCTGCGGTATCTCTCCTTGGTCTTCTCCGACCTTCAGGTGACCGAGGTCCCGGTCGGGTACACACCCTTCGTCACGGAGTAGGGGTCAGCCCTCGTCGGCCGCCCGCCGCATCTCCGCCACGTCGAGCTTCTTCATCTTCATCATCGCGGCCGTCGCCCGTGCGGCCCGTCCCGGGTCGGGGTCGGAGATCAGCTCGACGGCCCCGGAAGGGATGACCTGCCAGGACAGCCCGAACTTGTCCTTGACCCAGCCACAGGCGGATTCCTGGCCGCCGTCCGCGGTCAACGCCTCGTAGTAGTAGTCGGCCTCGGCGTCGTCCGCGCAGTGGATCTGGAAGGAGACCGCCTCGGTGAAGGGGAACTGCGGGCCGCCGTTGAGACCGACGAACTTCTGGCCGTTGATCTCGAACTCGACGACCATGACCTCCCCCGCGACGCCGGGGCTCCCCTCGGGGTAGAGGCCGACGCGGCCGCGCTCGCCGTCCTTGAAGACCGAAAGGTAGTAGTCGGCGGCGGCCTCCGCCGCGCCGTCGAACCACAGGCACGTGGTGAAGGGGTTGCTGGCCATGACTGCCTCCAGAGTGTGCGGGGTGGGGGAAATCCGTCCCGCACCTACAGACCGGTCCCGGCCCCGAAACTCATCGGTCGGGCCGGCACCGGTCCGCGTCCAGCCTGGAATGCACTCCTGTGGGTTACATGTCGAGCATGCGATCGACGATCCGGCGAGCCGCCTGACCGTCGTCCAGGTCGCAGAACTCCGCCCGGAACGCCGCCCGCGCCGGCGCGTACCGCGCGCCCACCGCGTCCGCGTTCCGGACGGCCTCGATCAGGCTCGCCGAGTCCCTGAGCAGCGGGCCCGGGGCCTTCTCCTCCAGGTCGAAGGTGAAGCCGCGGAGCGTGTCCCGGTAGTGCTCCAAGTCGTACGCGAAGAGCAGGACCGGCCGGTCGGTGTGCACGAAGTCGAAGATCGCGGAGGAGTAGTCCGAGATCAGCACGTCGGCGACGAGCAGCAGGTCGGTGGGGTCGGGCCAGCGCGACACGTCGACGACGAATCCGTCGCGGACGCCTTCGCGTACCTGCTCGGTGACCTTGTGGTGGCCCCGGATCAGCAGGACGTGGTCCTCGCCCAGCTCACGGCGGGCCGCGTCCAGGTCGATCCTCAGGTCGAGCTTGTAGCCGGAGGAGACCGACCAGCCCAGGCGGTTCTCCCGCCACGTGGGCATGTACAGGACGACCTTCTTGCCCTCCGGAAGGCCCAGCCGCCGGCGGACCTGCGCGATCCGCCCCGCGTCGGGCCGTACCAGCGCGTCCGTGCGCGGGCTGCCGGATGCGATGACCTCGCCGTCGTAGCCCAGTGCCCGTTTCAGGACCGGCGTGGCGTACGAGCCCGGGGAGGCGAGCAGCGACCACTGGGCGCTGTCGTGCTCCAGCGCGTCCAGCACCTCGGGGCTGGTGTAGTAGTCGTGCATGAAGTCGTGGCCGATCTGCTTCAGAGGCGTACCGTGCCACGTCTGCACGACGGTCTGGCCTGGGCGGCGGCGGAAGGCGCGCGGCACGCTGTCGTTGACCACGTAGTACCGGGCCCGCGCGAGCACCTCCCAGTACTCGAGGCTGTCGTACGGGACCGCGCGGGCGGTCTCGGGGACCTCGGCGCGGCCGTCGCGCACCAGCCAGACGTGCTCCAGCTTCTCGTCGCGGCGCAGGAGCTCCTCGTGGACAGCGCGGGGCGAATCGCCGGCGCCGCGCCCCTGGAAGGCGTCGTAGACCACGATGTCCTTGACCGGGAGGGCCCTCTGCGCCGGGTACGTCACGTCGCGCGCGACCCGCTGTGCGTAGCGCGAGCGGTCGTGCGGGCTGGTCATCGGGTCTGCGACCAGCACGACGCGGTCGTGGAGGCGGCATTCGACGCTTACCCGGCGGTCCCGGGCCGTGACGGCGTGGGGCCCCGAGTACAGCGCGGTCGGAGCGAACTGCAGGGGGGCGCCCCGGTCGACGGCGGTCAGGCCCGCGGTGCCGCCGCCCCGGGAGACCGGACGCAGCGTGGGCCACCAGCGGCCCTGCGGCAGCGGGGTGCGGCCGGCGCGGCTCTCGGGGAGCACCGGCTCGAAGGAGGCTTCGAAGGCGTCGCCGTCACGGGTGACGGGGTAGCTGAACTCCTGGCCTGACGAGGTGTGCAGGACCAGTTCATGGGGCTCGTCCAGGGGCGCGGCGAAGCGGCCCCGGAGCGTCAGGGAGCCGTCCCCGGCCTCGACGGTGTCGATCAGCGGCGGGGAGAACTGGACCGAGAGGGCGAGGTGTCCGGTCTGGTCGCGCTTGATGAAGAGGGACCGGCCGGGCTCCTCGCCGGGCAGCGCGACGACCAGCCCGGCGAACCCGGCGCGCTCGTCGTGCACCAGCCGGTGCCGCGAGCCGTCGGCTCCGGTCACGGACAGGCTCCACGGCTTCGGCGTCCACGCGCCGGGTGTGCCCCGGATCCCCGGGACGGCGGCCAGATCGGCGAGCGGCAGCCGGACGGTGAAGGGGATCCGGCCGCCCGTGACGGCGGGGGCGGTCTCCAGCGGGAAGCTGAGCACGGTTCCGGCGGAGGCGTGCTGCGCACGCAGGGCGGCTCCGGCGCCGACCTCGGCGGCGAGCTCGCCCGATACTTCGACGGCTTCGTCGCCGGCCGGGCGGACGTCCAGGGCGCGGGCGCGGACGATCTCGACCCGGAGGTTGAAGGAACCGGTGGTGCTCGGGACGATCCGTACGTCCGGGGCGACCCAGTGCGCGGGCGGGTTCTGTCCGCTGTCGTGCTCGCCGCCCTTGAGCCGGGTGCGGTGCAGACGTCCGGCGCCGGTGACGACGACGGAGGTGCCCCACACGCCTGCCTTCCACTTGCCGCCCGTCCGGAAGGCGGCGGGGTCGATGACGGCGGTGAATCCGGCCCAGTCGGCGTGGCGCAGGG
This sequence comes from Streptomyces sp. NPDC006487, assembly GCF_042870555.1. Taxonomy (NCBI): domain Bacteria; kingdom Bacillati; phylum Actinomycetota; class Actinomycetes; order Kitasatosporales; family Streptomycetaceae; genus Streptomyces; species Streptomyces sp. NPDC006487. The sequence goes on along the minus strand of NZ_JBIAHN010000001.1, from coordinate 478,103 downwards.
CGAGGTGCGGGGTGTTCACCGTGGCGGTCGGGGAGGCGACCGTGCGGGTGGTGACGACGGTCCGGCGGCCCGTGCCCTTCTCGCGGAGGACGAGCAACTTGCGCGAGCCGAGGCGGCTCTCGGCGCCCAGGTGTCCGGGCACGGCGTAGCCGCGCAGCAGCAGTTTGCCGTCGGCCCAGCGGGCTTGCTCCACACGGCTGACGACGCGGCGTTCGCTCGGTCCGAGGGTGAGGACCTTCGCGGGGACCGGTGCCTTGAGGAAGGGGTAGGCGGCCTGGGGGCGGGCCAGTCCCCTGACCGGCACGCTGTGGGTGAAGTCGCGCTGGTGCCGCAGGAGGGCGACGAACTCCTCGATCCGGCCCTCCCCGGTGAGGTAGGCCTTGAGCCGGTCCGCGACCGGCATGTCCGGCCACGGCCCGGTACCGATCTCCCGGACGAGGCCGCCGGCCTCCTTGGCGAAAGCGGCGCGGAAATCGGGACCCGCCTCGGCAACGTGCTTGTAGATGAGCGGGAGTTCCTCGATCAGCACGTTGCGGTCGTAGTCCCGCAGGTAGCGGGTGTAGGCGGGGCCCTGTTGGTCTTGGAGTGCCTTGCGGACCAGGCGGATGGAGGCGACCCGGTCGATGACCGAGACCGGGTCGGTGGAGCGCTGGGTGATGGAGCGCTCGCCGGTTTCGCGGACCCGCCAGTGGTAGACGCACTCGGCGATGACGTCGACGCTCTTGGCGAAGTAGTGCGCCGGAATGGACACGGGGGCGTCCTCGTAGAGGATGCCTTCCGGGTACTGGAAGGCGTGCTCGTCCCAGAAGCTGCGCCGGTAGACCTTGTTCCACGCGGTGCGGTCGGTGACCAGCGCCGGGAACTCGGAGATGTGGGTCTTCAGCCGGGTCGCACCGAAGGCCGCGCGGTGTCCCCAGGACATCTGCATGCCGACGGAGCGGAAACGCTTGACGTTGCCCGCCGCGAAGTCGGAGCCGGTCTCGTCGAGCGCGTCTACCAGGCGCCGGTAGGCGTCCGGCGGCATGGTGTCGTCGCTGTCGACGAATGCCAGGTACTCGGTACCCGGGGTGATGTGGCGGGCGCCGGCATTGCGGGCCGCGCCGAGTCCGGCGTTCTTCTGCAGAACCAGCCGGAAGCGGTCGTCACGGTCGGCGAATGCCTGGGCGAGTGCCGCGCTGCCGTCGGTGGATCCGTCATCGACGAGTACGACCTCGAAGTCACCGAATGTCTGTGCCGCGATGGATTCCAGGCACTCGTCGAGATAGAGCTCGACGTTGTAGACCGGGACGACGATACTCAGGCGCGGAGGCATGGGCGGCGAGTTCTCCAGCTTTATGGCATTGGCGATGATCGGGCGATTGCCGCAGCCTACTGGGTGGCGAGATGCCGAAAATCGGTCGTCTCGGGACATAGGTGAGAAGCCGCGGGGCGGGCGGCAATGAATTCAGCCGCCCGCCACCTCGCCGTCATCGGATCAGACTTCGAGCTCTGCCTCGATCTTCTTCAACTGGTGCCGGGCCATCGCGAGGTTGGCCCGCGTCTTGTCGAGGGCGAGGTAGAGGAAGAGCCCGGCGGAGCCCCGGCCCTTCAGGAGACGGATCAGGTGGTACTGGCTTCCGAGGGTGATGAGGACGTCCTCGATCTCGTCCTTCAGACCGAGCATCTCCATCGTGCGGAGTTTGGCCCGCACCACGTCGGTATTGCCGGCGGCGGCGACCGTGAGGTCGAGGTCCTTTCCGCCGCCGATGGTGCCGAGGGCCATACCGCTGCTGCAATCGACCAGGGCGACGCCGAGCACGCCTTCGATACTGGTGGTGGCTTCCTTGAGCGATGTCTCCACGTTGGCCATGACGTTTTCCTCTTTCTCTTCTGTTTCCCGGGCGCTTTCGGTCAGCGCGGTGAGGTGAATGCGGTTTCGGTGAATGCGGTTCGGTCGGTACGGATGTACGTGGTCGAGGGGTCAGGAGCCCTGGCCGGCGCCGGGAGCCACGCCGGTGCCCGGGGACGGGCCGCGGCGGCCGAGGCTGTGGTCGATCAGCTCCGCTATGCGCAGGCTGGACCGGCGGGCCTCCAGATGGAGGCGGCCGACGTTGACGCGCGGCTCCGCGATCAGGGTCAGTACGGCCGCGTCGCCCGCCGCGTAGGTGGCGACGTAGCCGTCCTCTCCGCGCACGAGCAGTTCGCGGAACCCGCCCTGCCCGGTGCAGTCGCTCAGCCGCTGGGCCACTCCGAGGGCCGCGGCGGTCAGGGCGGCCACGGATTCCGCCTCGGTGGCGGAGCTGTCGTGGGCCAGGACCAGGCCGTCGACGCTGGCGGCGAGCGCCCCGCCCAGCTGCGGGACGCGGGCCCGAAGCCGTCGGAGTTCCGCGAGTATCTCGGCCTCGGCTTCGGCGGGCACCGTACTCATGTCGGACCTTCTCCTTTCGGACTGCCGCCGCTCGGAACGGTCGCCGCGCTGGGCGGCTCGCAGCGGGAGCCTCACAGGCTTGCCTCCAGTGCGTCGCGTAACCGGCGCAGCAACGCCACGTCCGGGGACTGCGCCTGCGTCATCCAGTCGGGCAGTGGCGTCTCCGCGGCGGCGGCGAGTGCCGGCGCGTGCGGGGTCTCGACCAGCCCGGCCGCCGCGAGGCGTCGTACGTCGAGCAGGGTGTGGAAGGCCGGCCGGCCCAGCACCCAGGCGAGGTCCGCCGGTGTCCGTACTCCGTCGGCCTGGTCGAGCAGGATCCGCTGGCGCGCGGTGACGGTCTGGCCCGGGGCGGCGGGGCGGGGCACCACCGGGGAGGTGTCCAGCAGCGGGTAGGGCCAGACCGCGTCGAGCAGTTCCCGGCGGCGGCAGGTCTCCCGCTCGACGGCGGCGGCAGGAACGGAGCGGACGGAGCCGATCCAGTGGGTGGCCCCGCGCCGGAAGCGGGAGGGGCCGCTGCCCGGGGAGAGGGCGAAGAAGGCGGCGTCGAAGATCGCGGCGAGGTGGCATATCTCCAGCTCGCCGCCCGCGAGCCCGCCGCTGTCGACGAGGAAGCGGGCCACCTGGCGGCGGGCGCCGGCCTGGTTCACGGCGTCGGTCCAGCGCTCGGGGGTGAGCCCCCCGCCGGTGGTGAGCAGGACGTCCAGCCCGGGGGTGGCCGGGCTCTCCGCGTGCACGACGCGGCCGTTCTCCAGGAAGAGCGTGCCGCGCTCGCGGAACAGGGCGCCGGTCGCCCGCTCGGCGGCGAGCCGCGTGAGCAGCGGGGAGACGGCGACTACGGCGGCGGCGCTCACTTCAGCACCAGCTCCTCGGCCAGGGCCCTGAGTCTGTGCCGGGCGAGGGCGAGGTTGCCGTCGGTCCGGTCGAGCCACAGGTGCAGGAACACGCTGCTGTCGAAGCTGGTTTCGACGAAGCGGAGCACGTGGTACCCGGTCCGGGTGGTGACGATCAGGTCCTCCACCGGTGGCCCGGCGGCGTCCTGCGCCCCGGTGCCGCCCGGGGCGAAGGACTCGTACTCGGCGGCCGCCCGGGCCAGTTCGGCGGTCTCGGCCGCGGTGGTCTCGTGGTCCCCCACCGGTGATTCCCCGGCGGTGCCGAGGGCCAGTCCGCTGCTCCAGTCGACCAGCGCGGCCCCCCTGGCACCAGGCAGGGCCATGGCTTCGAGCAGGCATTCGTCGATCCCGGGCACGCGGGCTCCCCTCCCGGCCGGACCGTGCGTGGTGCACGGGCTGCGGCGCGACAGAAGGGAACTTACTCAACTTCCACACTGTGGAAGGGCGTTCTGGCATTTTCCGCTGGAACATGCACGATGGCACGTGACAGCTTGGCCGGAACCCCACACATTTTGATCATTAAGATGCGAGCGGCAGATCGTCCGAGAGCCGGAAGGACCCGCCCTCGCGCTGGACGTAGCCCTCGTGGCTGAGGGTGCGCAGCAGGTGGTACACGGTGGGCAGCGGGATCCCGGTGACCCGGGACAGACGCTTGGCGGTCGCCCCGCCCTCCGCGTACATCGCCTCGACGAGCCGCAACGCCCGCTGCACGGAACCGATGAGAGTGGGTGCGGTGGTGGCGGCGCTGCCGCCGTCCGCACTGTCCTTCTGGCTGTGTTCGGTGCCCATGAATGGTCCCCCTGCTCCGGTACGAGGCCTGGCAAACCCATCAAAGTCGCTCATCGGCCTCAAAACCAGCGGACTCGCGTAAACCTGAGCATAAGATCAACTAATGCCGGACCCCCGGAAACTGAAGTTCCTCGTCGATGCCGCACGCACGGAGTTGCGGGTCGCCACGGGCGGCGGGCAGTCAGGCCCGGCGAGTTCGCCCGTACCGCCTGGGCCTCGACCACGCCCGGCACCGGCTTCCAGGCGGTGACCGGGGGGTCTGCCGGACCGCCGGCTTCGAACCCGACATCGCCGAACCGGCCCGTCTCGTACGGGACATCTACGCGATCGTCCGGACCGGGGACCGCAACCCGGCGACCGAGTCGACGATCCGGCACCTCACGACAGCTCGGCGGCGGCTGATCCTCCCGACCCCGGACCGGTCGGATGACGGCCGCCGGACACCGAGGGCCGTCAGATGCGGGCCGGTGTCCAGCCCTCGATGTGCCAGGGTGCGCCGACGGTCAGCGCGTGCGGGGCGCCGGAGACGGTGAGGCAGGCCTCGCGCGGCGTGCCCTGCTCGAAGGTGAGCCGCAGGGAGCCGTTGCCGGCGACCTCGGCCGTGTTGATCCGGCACAGGGCCAGTTCGCCGAGGAGCGCCAGCGGATGGCCGGGGAGCATGCTGCCCGGGCTGGCGGAGACCCGGACGTCGCCGTCGGCGGCGATGCCGACCCGGACCGAGCCGAAGAGGGGCTGCTCCAGCCGCCAGGGGGCATCGATGACGATGCGGGCTTCCGTGTCGGTCAGCTCGTCGTGGACGGTGAGGAAGGGCGAGGCCCGGCGGCGTTCCCCCGTCTCCAGGACGAGGGCGCCCTCGAGGTCCACGGGCAGCGGTGCCTCCCCGCTCAGGACGGGGAACGGACCGCTGTCCACCCGCAGGCACACCGGGTCCAGGCAGTCGGGCACCGGATCCACCACGGGACCCGGCAGCGGGGGCCGGTCGGTCACCTCGCCCCACAGCGCGGGGACGGCGTGGCGCAGCACCACGTCCGTGACCTCGTCGGCGACGCGGGCGGCGGTGCGCTCGTCGGTGATGCTCCACCAGTGGTCGTGCGGATGGCCGAGGAGCCGCCCGATCCTGGCGTGCCAGCCGACGGGGCCGACACGGTTGGCGCTGAGCCGGGTCCCGAGGGCCGGCCGCAGCCGCCGCAGGGCCTCGTGTTCCCCGTACGGGACCGCGCGCAGGTTCACGGTGAACCTGCACTCGGCGGCCCCGGACGAAGCGCTCCGCTGGAAGCCGAGCAGCGCGTGGTCGGGTTCGGCGGCGCGGAGCCGGTACTCCAGCCCCGTTCCGGTGAAACCCGCGTCGTGCAGTGCCGGGGCGATCCGCTCGCGCAGCGTCTGGTGGAACAAATCGGTCGCGTTCACTCCCGTAGTGTCACAAGCCGCACCCTCCCCGGCCAAAACCGTCCGTCCCCGGGCGGCCGCGGAGCCGGGAGGGCGGGGGACAGCTCGGGCGTGCCGGCCTACCGGGTTCCTACTGCGTGCAGGTCACGAAGGCCGGGAGCGGGGTCTCCTCGACCAGGCGGCGGGGCAGGGACAGCCCGAAGCGGTGTTCCAGTACGGCGAGGGTGAGGCGGTCGCGCTCCCCGTCCGGTTCGTCCTCGGGGCGGGCGTAGCAGCCGTCGGGGGTGAGGATCTTGGCCTCGACCAGCTCCGGCAGGAGGAAATCGGGCCGGTGGCCGCCGCGCCAGTGTTCCTCGCCGATGCCGAAGCAGCAGACCAGCTCGCCGTCCCGGGCGTACGCGAACTGCTTGGGCGGGTGATCGGGCTGCGGGTCGAGGTGCACGGCCTCGACACCGGAGCGGGAGACCTCCGCGAGGCGCTGCGCCCCGGCGGGCACTCCGTGTTCCACGGCGAAGGACCAGCCGCCCCAGCTCCCGACCCGGGCCACCCCGTCGCCGTCCACCGTCTCGGTGACCATGCTCCACGCGTCGATGGCGCCGAGCGGCCCGGGGTGCAGGTCCGGCAGGGCGCCGAGCCGGGCGGCCAGTTCCTCGGGGCCGATGCCCCGGGCGAAGGTGAGGCTGACGTACCAGGCGCTCCAGTCCGCGAGCCACTGGATGCCGCCGTCGCAGGCGCGGGCGCCGTCGCCCGTGCCCTGCCCCGTGATGTCCGCCATTGCCACGGTTCCTCCCGCGATCCCGCGATCCGAGCCGGTCCTGCCGGTCCTGCCGGAACCAGCCCTACCGGCACGATAGTCAGTCGGCGGGCCCCTCCGGGAGGAGGCGCTCGACCATCGTGCCGATGAGCCCCTCGACTCCATGGGGGGACTGGGGATCCAGCAGTCCGGGCACGGTCAGGTCGTCCACGATCAGCCCGAGCATGGCCAGATAGATCAGGACCACGCCCTGCCGGTCCCCCGGCAGCCCCGCCTCCAGGTGCCAGGCGATGTTCCCTTCCAGTTCGGCGCCCTGGAAACCGGCCAGTGCCTCCTGGAGTTCGGGGCGCCGGGTGGCCTCCAGGCGCAGTTCCAGCATTGCGGTGTGGACGCTGCGTTCGCGGCGCATCCGCTCCAGGAGCCGGCGCAGCAGCACCTTCGTGTCGAACGGACCCGTCAGGTCCGCCGGGTCGGGGGTCAGCCGCTCGCGGGTGCGGTGCAGGATCTGCACGAGGAGCTGGGCGCGGTTGGCGAAGTAGTTGGAGGAGGTGCCGGTCGGAACCCCGGCCTCCGTGTCCACGGCGCGCAGGGTCAGTCCCCGCGAGCCCTCGCGGGCGAGGACTTCGATGGCGGCGTCGAGCAGCGCGGCTCGGCGCTCGGGGTTCTGGCGCATGGGTGGGTCCCTGACCGTGTGGGCGCGGCTGCCGGTATGACCGCCGCATATGCACTGCACGTGCAGTGCTTCGGACACGCTAGCGGAGACCACCTCGTCGAGGCCCTCCCCAGCGCCCCCTCCGGCGTGCCACCCTGCCCGTCATGGAGCGGATCATCGGGGAGATACGCGAGGACCTGGACCGCCGGATCGCGGTGGCCGCGGAGCGGCTCGCGGACCGGTCACCGGCCGAGGATCCGGCCTGCGCGGTCTACGTCGCCCTGCTCGGCCGGGCCGCCCTGCGCGAGCGGGTCCACCACCTGCTCCGGCAGGCCGTCGACGGCCTGGTCCGCGAGGCCCGCGGCCTGCCGCCCGAGCTCGGCGAGGCCCGCGCCGACGGCGAGCTGCGCGCCCGGCAGGGCCTGCCGCTCGACTCCCTGCTGCGGGTGTACCGGGTCTGCGGCCGGCTGCTGTGGCAGGTCCTGACGGAGGCCGTCGCCGCCCGGGACCGGGCGGCGCTGCCCCGGCTGCTGCCCGGGGCGCCCGCCCTGTGGGACGTGGTCGACCGGATGGCGGACGCGGCGGCCGGGTCCTACCGCCGGGCCGAGGCCGTCCGCGGCGACCGCGAGCGGGAGCTGCGGGGGGCCCTCCTCGACGCCCTGTTCGACGGCGCCGGGGCGGCGGGCCGGTCCGCCGAGGCGGCGCGGCGGCTCGGGCTCCCGGAGCGCGGGCGGTTCGCCGTGGTGGTCCTCGACGCCGGGGACGGCGCGTGGGCGACCCCGGAGGGCGGCGCCCCGCGCGTGCTGTGGCGGATCCGGGCGGACGGGGAGACCGGCCTGGTGGAGCTGGGCCGGCTGCCGCTCGCCACCGTGACCGATCTGCTCGCGCCCCTGGGCTTACGGGCCGGGGTGAGCCCGGTGGTGGAGACGCCGGACGAGCTGGCCGGGGCCCGGCGGCTGGCCGTCCTGGCGCTGCGCGCGGCGCCGGGAGCCGACGGTCCGCACACCGCCCTGCTGGACGAACGGCTCCCGGCGGCGCTGGTCGCGGCCGAGCCCGAGCTCGCGGCCCGGCTGCGTCAGGTGGTGCTGGGGCCGGTCCTGGCGCTGGCCGCGGAGGACCGCAGGGTGCTGCTGACCACCCTGGGAACCTGGCTGACCTGCCGGGGCTCGACCACGTACGCCGCCCAGCGGCTGTACTGCCACCGCAACACCGTCTCGAACCGGCTGCGCCGCCTGGAGCAGCTCACCGGCCGCTCGCTGGCCGATCCCGCACACGTCGTGGAGCTGGCGCTCGCCCATACGGCAGTCACCCAGCGCCCGGCCGGGTCCCCGCCCCCTCCTGCCGCTCTCCCCGCTCCCGCTTCTCCGCAGGCCGCGCGGACTCCAGCAGGTACGGCACGTCGATCACCGCGACCCCGGGCGTGAACAGCAGGCGCGCCTTGAGCCGCAGCGCGTTCTGGTTGTGCAGGGGCTGTTCCCACCAGTGCCCGACCACGTACTCCGGGATGACCACCGAGAGCATGTCCGTCCCCTCGGCGGCCGCCTGTTCCTGTAGGTAGGCCAGCACGGGCCCGACCACTTCGCGGTACGGGGAGTGCAGCACCTTGAGCGGGATGCCCGGGTCGTGGTCCGCCCAGTCCGCGCGCAGCCGGTTCGCGCTCTCCTCGTCGGCGGCCACCGAGACGGCCGTCAGGGTGTCGGGGCGCAGCCCCATGGCGAACCCGAGGGCCTTGAGCGTGGGCGCGTGCACGGAGGCGACGAGGACGACGACGTGGTGGCGGGCGGGCTTGCGGGGTTTGACCCCGGGGGCGACGGCGAGTTCCCGGGCCACGGTGTCGTAGTGGCGGCGTACGCCCTTCATGCCGATGAAGAGCAGCGGCATGGCGATGACGACGAGCCAGGCTCCGTGGGTGAACTTGGTGATCAGGACGATGACCAGGACCACGAAGGTCATGGTGGCGCCGACGGCGTTGATGGCGAGCCGGCGGTGGATGTGGATCCGCTCCTCCTTGCGGGTCTCGGGGGAGGCCAGCTCCTGCTGCCAGTGCCGGACCATGCCCGCCTGGGAGAGGGTGAAGGAGACGAAGACGCCGATGATGTAGAGCTGGATGAGGCGGGTCAGCTGGGCGTCGAAGGCGACGATGAGGCCGATGGCGGCGAGCGCCAGCAGGACGACGCCGTTGGAGTAGACGAGCCGGTCGCCGCGGTTGAAGAGCTGGCGGGGTACGTACCGGTCCTTGGCCAGGATCGAGGCCAGCATCGGGAAGCCGTTGAATGCGGTGTTGGCGGCGAGGACCAGGACGCCGGCCGTGACGGCCTGGAGCAGGTAGAAGAGGAAGTGCCAGTCTCCGAAGGTGGCCCGGCCGATCTGCGCGAGCGCGGTGGACATCGGGGTTCCGGGGGCCAGGCCCAGCTCGGTCGGGTCCGCCGCCACGTGCACCTTGTAGTTCATGGCGAGGACGGTGATCCCGGCGAACATGGTGACGGCGAGCACGCCCATCGCGGCGAGGGTGGTCGCCGCGTTCTTGCTCTTCGGCTTCTGGAAGGCGGGGACGCCGTTGCTGATGGCTTCGACGCCCGTGAGCGCGGTACAGCCGGAGGCGAAGGCGCGCAGGGCGAGGAGCACCACCGCGAGGCCGGCGTAGGTGCCCTCGGCGGTGATCGGCAGCTCGGCGGATTCGGCGCGGATCGTGTCGCCGGTCGCGAGCCGGTAGGCGGCCACCGCGAACATCAGGTAGATGACGAGGACGAAGCCGTAGGTGGGGACGGCAAAGACCCGGCCCGATTCCCGTACGCCGCGCAGGTTCATGAGGGTCAGCAGCACCACGAAACCGACCGACAGGGGGACTTCGTGGTCGGAGAGGGAGGGGATGGCGGAGGTGATCGCGGCGACACCGGAGACCACGGAGACGGCGACCGTCATGACGTAGTCCACGAGCAGGGCGCTCGCGGCGGTGAGGGCGGCGGTCTGGCCGAGGTTCTTGGAGCTGACGATGTAGGCGCCGCCGCCGCCCGGGTAGGCGTAGCAAGTCTGCCGGTAGGAGGCGACGACGACCACGAGCAGGAACACGATGGCGGCGGCCGCGTACCAGGCGAGGTGGAGCAGCGCGACCCCGCCGAGGGCGAGGATCAGCAGGATCTCCTCGGTGGCGTAGGCCACGGAGGAGAGCGGGTCGCTGCAGAAGATCGGGAGCGCGAGCCGCTTGGGCAGCAGGGTCTCGCCCAGGCGCGCGGTGTCGAGCGGTTCGCCGACCAGCACACGTTTCGCATTGATACGCCTCATTCAGGCATGATCAGCCAAAACCGTGTCGAATCGTCCGATATAAACCCTGTGTCATGGGGCGAAGTCTCATGGGGCGAAGTCTCATGGGGCCAACCGCCTACATCTTGGCCGCCGCGCTGCGGATCGCCTCCCGGATGCGGAAGTACGTGCCGCAGCGGCAGATGTTGGCGATCGCGTCGATGTCCTCGTCCGTGGGCGTGCTCGTCCGCTTCAGCAGGGCGACGGCCGCCATGATCTGGCCGGGCTGGCAGAAGCCGCACTGGGCGACGTCCTGTTCGAGCCAGGCCTCCTGCACCGGGTGCAGGTCCTCGCCGTCGGCCAGCCCCTCGATCGTGGTCACCGTCTTCCCCGCGCACGCGGAGACCGGCACCACGCACGGGCGGACGTCCACTCCGTCGAGGTGACTGGTGCAGGCCTTGCAGACGTCCACTCCGCAGCCGTACTTCGGGCCGCGCACGCCCAGCATGTCGCGGAGCACCCACAGCAGGGGCAGATCGTCGGGCGCGTCCACGGTGACGCTCTGCCCGTTGACGGTGAAGGTGTGCGAGGGCACGGCTCGGCTCCTGGAGGCGGACTAGCGCGGGTAAGGGGTGAAGTCGACGTCGAAGTCGAGGGGGAAGCTGCGCGGCTTGGTGCCGGTGGCCCGGGCGTAGGCGTTGGCGATCGCGCCCACGGCGGCGGGCAGGCCCAGCTCACCGGCTCCGCCCGGCTCGGTTCCGGTCGCCGGGAGCACGAAGACGCGTACGTCCTTCGGGGTGTCGCGCTGCTGCGCCCAGTGGAACTGGCTGTAACTGCCTTCCAGCGGGAGCCCCTTGTCCAGGTGCAGGCCGGCCTTGAGCGTGGTGGAGATCGCGTCGGTCAGGCCGCCGATCATCTGGGCCTCCAGTCCGCGCGGGTTGACGGGCAGGCCCACGTCGACGGCGATGACCGCCTTCGTGACGCGGATGTGCTCCGGGTCCCTGGTGTCGATCTCGACCAGGCAGGCCGTCCGGGACTTGTACTCCTCGTGGAAGGCGATGCCCTGGGCGCAGCCGGCCGGCATGGCCCGGCCCCAGCCCCCTTCGGTGGCCGCCTTGTCCAGGACGGCGCGCTGGGCGGCCGTCTTCAGGAAGGTCCGGCGGAACTGGTACGGGTCCCGGCCGGTCGCGGCGGCCAGCTCGTCCACCACGATCTCCTCGGCCCCGCGGGTGTTCGCCGAGTACACCGAGCGCCAGGACCCGGTGGGCACTCCGGTCGGGACCTCGGTGAGCGCCTGGGTGGTGAGCCCGAAGTGGTACGGGGACTTGATCGTGGTGAGGAACAGGGTCTGGGCGAGGGTGGCGTTGCCGATGCCGAGCGGGAGGCTGGCGGCGGTCGCGGTGATGATCTCGCCGAGGCCGTGCCGGAAGTCGGTCTCCGCGGCGGCGACCCGGTGTTCGAAGCTGAGCACCTCGCCCAGCAGGTGCGTCGCCCGGATCTTGTGGTGGGTGGCCGGGCGCATCCGGCCGTGCCGGGTGTCGTCGACCCGGGTCCACATCAGCCGGACCGGGCGGCGGCAGGCCTTGGAGATCCGGGCCGCTTCCAGGGCGGCGTCGAAGAACAGCCGCCGGCCGAAGGAGCCTCCGGCCTGCACCACGTGGACGGTGACCTTGTCGAGGGGCAGGCCGAGGTCGGCGGCGATCGTCTCGCGGGCCACGATCGGCGATTTGAGCCCGGACCAGATCTCGGCGCGGTCCTCGCGCACGTCGGCGACGGCCGAGTTGGTCTCCATCGGCGCGTGGCTGACGAAGGCGAAGTCGAACTCGGCGTCCACGTGCGCGGTGAGCAGCGGCGGCACGAGCAGCGGCGGGGTGGCGGCGCGCAGCTTCGTACGCACGGCCGCGTCCGAGAGCTGGTCGGCCGGGCCCGGACCCCAGGTGACCTGGAGGGCGGCCTTGGCATCGAGGGCCTGCCCGAAGGTCTCGGCGACGACGGCGACCCCGGTGGCGACGGTGACCACGTGCAGCACGCCGGGCATGGCCCGTACGGCGGCGGCGTTGGCGACGGAGCGGACGCTGCCGCCGAGGGTGGGCGGGCGGCGGACCACGCAGGGCTTGGCCCCCGGCACGTCCAGGTCGAGGGTGTAGCGCTGGGCCCCGGTGACCATGGCGCGGGCGTCGATCCGGCTGGTGGGCTTGCCGACCAGGGTGTGCTTCGCCGCCGGCTTGGGGGTGGCGCCCAGGACGATCAGGGCGGGGTTCGCGGCGGCCGCGGCGAGGGAGCCGTAGGAAGCGGTGCGGCCGTCGGGGGCGCGGACGGCGCCGTTCGCCGTGGTCAGGGTCGACGCCGGGAGGCTCCAGCGGACGGCGGCGGCCGCGACGAGCCGGGCCCGGGCGGTGGCGGCGCACTGGCGGACCGGGCCGTAGAGGGAGCGGATGGAGTTGGAGGATCCGGTGAGCTGGTTGAAGAGCAGCTCGGGGCGGGCGTCGTCCAGTTCGACCCGTACGGCCGCCAGCGGGGCGTCCAGTTCCTCGGCGACGAGCATCGCCACGGCGGTGGTGAGGCCCTGCCCGACCTCCTCGCGCGGCAGCCGGAAGCGGATCGTTCCGTCGGCCTCGACGACGAGGGCGAGCAGAGCGGAGGTGGGGGCCCCGGCCAGGATGAACAGGTCGCCGAGGTCGACCAGGTCGGCGGGGGCGGGCAGGGTCGGGATCACGGCGTGCGCGGGCTGCGGGGCGAGGAGGTCGGCGCCGGCGCGCGTGACGAGGGCGAGGGTCGGCGCGGCGACCAGATAGGTGAGGAAGGAACGCCGGGTCCGTCCGTCGGTCGGCGCGTGGCTCTGCCCGGTCATGTCGTTGTGTCCCCACCCTGCGCGGCCCGCTCCAGTGAGCCTCCCCGGCTCATTACCGGCACGTAGAGTAGCGATCCGGGGGTGTGGTGGGAAGTCCGGATCACATCCCGGGCGAAATATCGGGCATACCGCCAGCCGGGGTGCGGGGTCCTTCGTTCGGGGGGTACCGGCCCGGTCGCGTTGATCCGGGTCCCTCGTTGTCTTTCGCCGGTACGGCCGGGGGCGGGCCTCGTACACCTCGGCCGTACGATCGATCACCCTCGCCCGGAAGGCCGGTTTCCGGCCGCGGGCGGCACGGGCCGCCGCCGCTCCGAGGCGCCCCCAGCGGAGGCGGTCCGGCGCAGCCACGAAAGCCCGCCGACGGGATTCACCCGGTACCGGTCGCCGTCCGGCAGTCCGGGAACGGCAGGGGAACTCCGGGGGAACGAAAGGGGCCGACAGGGTGTGCGGGCCGGCCCCGCCGGCACGGGCTGACTGGATTCGTTCGCACGCTCCAGAGCGGCCGGAAGGCCTCAGGCATATGCCTGAGGTAAGTCCTCCGCGGATGTTGCCAAACGCCTTACGGGCCGTTGCCGGCTGTGCAACAGTCGTAACCGGCCCTTCCTTCAGAACCGGTCCCTCCTCAGACTTGGCCGTGCCGCGCCTGTATCGGAGTTCAGATGCCGTCCCACCTGTACGCGGACCGCCCCGCGCAACCCCCCGAGCCAGGGTCGGTGGACGCGCTGATCTCGCAGACCCGACAGCTCCGGGGAGAAGTCGACGCCGTCCGCCGCGACACGGTCGTCGACGACGACGACGCGCAGGGCCGCTGGCAGCGCGCACTGTGCGATCTCGCCGTCCACCACCTCGACGACCTCCGCGCGCACCTCGGCCAGCTCAAGGAGGGGCTGCCGCCCGCCTCGCCCGAGTCGGCCGCGCTGCCGCAGGCCGCCCCCGAGACGGGGGCCGAGGCCCAGCAGACGAGGGTCGGCAGTGCCGAGTGGAACCTGCTGACCGATGAGGTCAGTTGGTCCGACGAGCTCTTCCAGATCTTCGGCCGCTCCCCCGAGGCCGGCGCGCTGCCCCTCGACGAGCTGGGTTCCACCCTGTTCTCCGATGACCAGCCGCTGCTGACCGCGATGGTGACGGCCTGTCTGGTGGACGGCAAGCCGATAGACGGCGAGTTCCGCATCGTCCGGGCCGACGGCCGCGTCCGGACGCTGCACATGAGGGGCGAGCCGGTACTCGACTCCGACGGTTGCACGGCCTCCATGTGGGCCGTGCTGCGGGACGTGAGTGAACTGCGCCGGAGCCAGCGGGCGGTGCGCGAGTCCCGGGACTCGCTGCAGCGCCGGCAGGAGATCGCGCAGACCGAGCGCCGGCTGGCGGTCGAGCTGCAGGAAGCCGTGCTCCCCCCGTGGCGCGGCTCCCTGCGGTTCCCGCACGACAACACCAGGGCGCTGGACGTGGCGGCGCACTATCTGCCCTCCGCGACCAGCGCGCTCATCGGCGGGGACTGGTACGACGCGCTCGAACTCCCCGGCGGACACTCCATGCTGACGGTGGGTGACCTCACCGGGCACGGAGTGACCGCGACCTCCGGCATGGCGATGATGCTCGGCGCCCTGCGCGGGATGGCCATGGCCGGCATCGAGCCGGGCCCGCTGATGGGCTGGCTCAACCAGCTCCTGGAGACCTCCGTCCAGCCCGCGCTGGGATCCGCCGTGTGCTGCCGGTACGATCCCGCGCGCCGGGTGCTGTCCTGGGCCCAGGCCGGCCACCCCGCCCCGCTGCTGTTCCGGCGCGGCCAGGGCCGTTCCCTGCTGCCGCCCGAGGGCGTCCTGCTGGGAGCGACCTCCGGAGCCGCGTACGGCCAGGCGGAGGAGCGGCTGGAGGTCGGCGACGTGCTCGTCCTGCACACCGACGGACTGACGCCGCGCAGCATCGAGTTCAGCAAGGCCGACGGGACCGAGCGGCTGCTGGCGCTGGCACCGCACTTCTCCGCAGCCCGGTCCGCGCAGGACTGCGTGCGCCTGGTGATCGGGGAGTTCGGCGAGGGCGAGCGCGAGGACGACGCCTGCGTACTGGTGGCCCGGATCGGCTCATAGCGAGGGACGGACGGGACCGCGGGCTTGGGCCTGCGGGCTGCGGACCACACCGTCTGCGGGCGAATCGCGGGACTCAGGGCCGCGCCGGAAGGCGCGGCCTTTTCCGTCCTCGGCCCCCGGCGGCCACCGGCCTCAGACCGACCGTGCCACGGGGCTGTTCGGCAGGGCCAGCTTGATCTCCTCGCGGAGCTCCTCGATGCCGGCGAACCCGGAATACTGACCGGTCAGCCGGTACATCTCGCGCAGCCGGTCCCATGTCCGGTGCGAGGAGGTCTCGTTCATCGAGACCAGCGCCAGGCGTGCGTAACGGTCGGCCTGTTCCGGGTCGTCGGCGATGAAGCAGGCTGAGGCCATCGAGATGTAGTCGAAGATCTTCGAGCGCTGGTGGCCGTCGGCCCGCAGCCGCAGGGCCTCCTTCGCGTGCTGCTGCGCGATGGTCGCCGCCGAGGGGTCGTGGTCGGCGAGGGTGCGGAAGGCCAGCGCCTGCATGCCGTGCAGATCGGCCTCGTCGAAGTGCTGCATCCAGGACGGCGCCGGCACGTCTCCCGAGGTGGACACGAACAGGTCCTCGGCCTCGCCCAGGGTGCGGCGCATGGCCTGCCCCTTGCCGAGCGCGGCCTGCGCCCAGGCCTCGATGGTGTGGAGCATGGCGCGGGTCCGCGGCAGGGTCTGCTCGCCGGAGCCGGACTGCGCCAGCTTCATCAGGTCGAGGGCCTCGTTCGGCTTGCCCAGGTGGACCATTTGACGGGCCGCGCGGGAGAGCGCCTCCCCGGCGCGCGGACGGTCGCCGCCCTCGCGGGCCGCGTGCGCGGCGATGACGAAGTACTTCTGCGCGGTGGGCTCCAGGCCCACGTCGTGGGACATCCAGCCCGCCAGGACCGCCAGGTTGGCCGCCACCCCCCAGAGTCTGCGCTGGAGGTGGTCGGGGTGGTGGTACGCGAGCATGCCGCCCACCTCGTTGAGCTGGCCGACCACGGCCTTGCGCTGGAGGCCGCCGCCTCTGGAGGCGTCCCAGGCGCGGAAAACGTCCACCGAACGCTCCAGGGCCTCGATCTCCTGGGAGCCGATGGGCGCGGCCTCGTAGCGGTCGTATCCCGCGGAGTCCGCCTGGAAGGCGTCGGCGTGACGCTGCACGTCCTTCGTGCGGGTGGGGTCGGTGTGGAGCCAGTCGTGCATGGCGTTGCCGATGGCTGAGCCGGCGGTGAGCGCGGCACCCGCGCTCATCAGACCGCGACGGTTGAGCATGAGGTCCATTCCCGTGAATTCGGTGAGGACCGCGGCTGTGCGTTCGGGCGCCCAGGGCATTCCGTCGGGGTTCTCCTGCTCCCCGTCCGGTTGCCGTTTGGCGGTGCGCCGTTGTCGTACGAACCCGAGGTCCTCGATGGTCACGACACGACCGAGCCGCTCGGTGAACAGTGCTGCCAGTACCGTGGGCACCGGTTCGCGCGGGGTTTCCCCCATGTCGATCCAGCGCCGCACCCGCGAGGTGTCGGTGGCCAGCTGGTGGTGACCCATCGAGGCCGCCTGCCGGTTGACCATCCTCGCCAGTTCGCCCTTCGACCAGCCGGCCAGGCCGAACAGGTCGTTCAGACGGGTGTTTGGACCTTTGCTCACGTCAAGCCCCCAGGTTCTCGGCTGAGTTGACAGTAGCCCCCCGTCAGATGCCGAGCGACTATTCGCCAGGGTTCGCCAGGGCACGCAATGTGGTCCGCCACCCACGCCCGGGTGTCAGGTAGGAATGCGCCTCCCCGACCCGGTCACCGGCGGAACTCCCCAGGGTGATGCACGGGATCCGGCGGGGCGGCGTACGCAACTCGTCGGCGCACGAAGGGATCCGTAACGCCATGTACGCAGCCACGTCCTCCGTGTCCGCCCCGGTCCGGCCGCACCGCACGCTCCCCGCGGGCGGCGGCCCCTACCTCGAACCCGGCCGCCCCGCGGCCCCGGCGCAGGGCGCCGTACGAGCGCGGCGGATGCCGGGAACCGGATCGCAGCCGCTCAGCGGGAGAATCGACCTGTCGGGTCCCCAGGGGGCGCAGTTGCGCACCGCGCTCGCCTCCGTGCAGCGCATCTGTCCGGAGTTCGCGCCGGTGCAGGTACTGCGCCGCAGCGGCCGGTCGGTCCTGCTGGTGGGAACCACCGGACGGATGACCGCCGTCGCGAAGGTTTTACTGGATCACTCGCCCGAGTGGCGCGAGCGGTACCGGCACGAAATAGCGACGTACCGGACGTTCGTCCGGCACCGCCCGCAGGTCCGGGTACCGCGGCTGATCGCCGCCGATCCGGAGAACTGCGTACTGATCGTCGAGCGGATGGCCGGCCGGGTCGCCGCGCTCCAGCGGCATCCGGTGGAGGCCCCGCCGCGTGCCGACCTGCGGGCGGCGCTGGGAGCGGTGCGCCAGGTGAACGGCTGGCAGCCCGCGGACGAGCTGTTCGGGCGGCCGCTGGACTACGACCGGCGGATCGCCCGGGACTACCAGCTGGGCCTGCTGACCGACCGTGACTTCGGCGACCTGCAGAAGCTGCTGCACGGCGTGAAGATGTCGGGCAACCCGTGGCAGTTCAACCACGGCGACGCGCTGCTGTCGAACCTGCTGCTGTCCCCCACGGGTCCCGTGCTCCTCGACTGGGAGCACGCGGGCTGGTACCGGCCGGGCTACGACCTGGCCACCCTGTGGACGGTACTGGGCGACGCCCCGGCCGCACGCGCCCAGATCAGCCGCCTGGCACAGGCAGCCGGACCGGCCGCGCGGGACGCGTTCCTGGTCAACCTGATGCTCGTGCTGACCCGGGAGATCCGGATGTCGGAGACGGCCGTGCAGCGCTCGATGCTGGCGACCGCCCCGACCCAGGCGCCGCCGACGGGCTGCCTGTCCTCGGGCGAGGAGCAGCGCCTGCTGCTGCGCCGCCTGCACGACGACGCGGGCATGGCCCGCAGGGCGGTCCGCGCGGCGGTGGGCACGCGCTGACCCCCGCCGCCCACTGGTCCCGTAGTCCCGCGGCTCGTCCGGCCGCGGGACTACGGCGTGTTGCACACTGGTGTTCGTCCCGGCGGCGCGCGCCGGGACGAACAGGGGAGGAAAACCATGCGCATACGCAATCTCGCGGCCGCCGTCGCCCTGACGGCAGGGCTCGCGGCGGCGGGGACCGGGATGGCAGCGGCAGCGGCGGACGAATCCGCGCAGGCGATCGCGGGCCCCACCCCGTACGCCAACTACGCCCCCGCCGACGACGGGGACGGAGCCGCCCTCGCGGCGGACTTCACGCCCAACCGGTGACATGACCCGGGCCCGACGGCCCGGCCCCCGAGATCCCGTGGTGCGCACATCCGGTGCGTACACCACGGGATTTCCCATGTCCGCTCCGGATGGGCGACTGGCGCGTATGCCTTGACTTCACATGATCCCCCGAACACCTTTTCTGACTCAGCATCAGAATGCTGGATCCATCCCCTCCCCCCTCTCCGCTGGAGCCTGCCCATGACCGCGAGAACCGTCTCCGCAGCGAGTCCGAAACCAAGCGACGCCCTCCCCTCCCGCCGGACGGTCCTCGCCGGGACCGGCGCCGGGGTACTCGCCGCCACCGTGCTGCCGGCTGCCGTGGCGCACGCCGCGGACGGGCCCGCACTCGGCGAGTACGACGTCGTCGTGGTCGGCTCCGGAGCTGCCGGAATGACCGCCGCGCTCACCGCGGCCAAGCGGGGCCTGAGCGTGCTCGTGGTCGAGAAGGCCCCGACCTTCGGCGGTTCGGCCGCCCGGTCGGGCGCCGGGATCTGGCTGCCCAACAACTCGGTGATCCTGGGCGCGGGCGTCCCGGACACCCCGGCGAAGGCCGCGCAGTACCTTGCGGCCGTCGTCGGCAACGGCTCCTCCGCGGACCGGCAGGCGGCCTTCCTCGCCAACGGGCCCCGGATGCTGGACTTCGTGATGGCCAACAGCCCGCTGCGCTTCCGTTTCATGGACGGCTACAGCGACTACTACCCCAACCTCCCCGGCGGGCTCCCGAACGGCCGCTCCATCGAGCCGGACCAGATCGACGGGAACATCCTCGGCGCCGAACTGGCCCACCTGAACCCGGCGTACATGCCCGTGCCGGCCGGAATGGTGGTGTTCAGCCAGGACTACAAGTGGCTCAACCTCGCCGCCGTGAGCGCCAAGGGGCTGGCGGTGTCCACCGAATGCCTGGCGCGCGGTACGGCGGCCGCGCTGTGCGGGCAGAAGCCGCTGACCATGGGCCAGGCCCTGGCGACCGGCCTGCGGGCCGGGCTGCTGCAGGCCGGGGTCCCGGTGTGGCTGAACAGCCCGCTCGTCGACCTGGTCCAGGAGGGCGGCGCGGTCACCGGCGTCGTGGTGGAGAAGGCGGGCGTACGGGGCGTGGTGCGGGCCCGCAAGGGCGTGGTCATCGGCTCGGGCGGCTTCGAGCACAACGCGGAGATGCGGGCGCAGTACCAGCAGCAGCCTATCGGCACCCAGTGGTCGGTCGGCGCGAAGGAGAACACGGGCGACGGGATCCGGGCCGGCCAACGGGCCGGTGCGGCACTGGCGTTGATGGACGACGCCTGGTGGGGGCCCTCGATCCCGCTCCCCAACGAACCGTACTTCTGCCTGGCCGAACGCACCCTGCCCGGCGGCCTGATGGTCAACGCGAAGGGCGCACGCTTCGTCAACGAAGCCGCCCCGTACAGCGATGTGGTGCACGTGATGTACGAGAAGGACCGGGACGCGACCGGTTCGCACATTCCGGCCTGGCTGATCGTGGATCAGAACTACCGCAACAAGTACCTGTTCAAGGACATCCTGCCGACGATCGTCTTCCCGGACTCCTGGTACCAGGCGGGCGCCGCGAAGAAGGCGTGGACCTGGGACGCGCTGGCCAACCAGATCGGGGTGCCGGCGGCCGCCCTGCGCTCCACCCTCAACCGGTTCAACCTCCAGGCGTGGAACGGCACCGACCCCGACTTCCACCGGGGCGACACCGCCTACGACCACTACTACACGGATCCGGGCGTGACCCCGAACTCCTGTCTGGCCCCGATATGGGCGCCGCCGTTCTACGCCTTCAAGATCGTGCCGGGTGACCTGGGCACGAAGGGCGGCATCGTCACGGACGCGCGGGCCCGCGCGCTGCGCGCGGACGGATCCGTGATCCGCGGCCTGTGGGCGGCGGGCAACGCGAGTGCGGCCGTGATGGGGCACAGCTATGCGGGAGCCGGGTCGACGATCGGTCCCGCGATGACGTTCGGCTACGTGGCCGCCAACGACATCGCGGACGCGTGACGGCCACACGCCCGCAATCGCGGCTGCGGGCCGACCGCGCGGGCTAGCCCTGCTGGAAGAGCTCGGCCGGGAGCGGCTTCAGCAGCGCGTAGAGATCGTCCGTGATCGGCCGGTCCCAGCTGGCGATGGTGACCAGCACGTTGTCGCTGCGGTCGAACTGCACGCAGCTGATCCGGCTCTCGGAGAGCTTGACCTTCCGGACGATGAGGAGGTTGTCGCCCTGCATGACGGGGCAGTCCTCGGCACCGGTGACCTCGACGTCCTCGTCGTTCTCGAGGGCGTCGAGGAGCTGGGCCACCTCGAAGGGGACCTGGCCCTCGGAGAGGTCGCGCGCGGGGGAACCCTCGGGGAGGTTTCCGATGATCATTGCGGGGCCGCGTCCGCCGAACAGGTCGTAGCGGAGGAAGACACCCTGGCAGCTGCCGTCGGGCGCGGGCAGCAGCCCGGCCCCGAGATTGCCCGGCCAGTCCCCCGGGTCCATGGCCAGGACGTCGAAGTCCGGGCCGGCGGGTGTGGCGGCGCGGTGGCGGCGGAGGAAGGACATGCCGCCATGGTACGTGCCCCGTCGCGTTTCCCGGCCCTCCACCCCCTGACCCGGGGCCCGGCCCCCGACCCCGGCATCGACCGTCCCGCGGCGCGGGGCGAAAGTCCCCGCGGCACCCTTTGCCGCTCCGCGGGGCCCGGGGCTCCGCCCCGGACACCGCGCCTCAAGCGCCGACGAGGCGGGAGTGTGCCGCGCTGCGGCATGTCCGGCCCGTCCGGCGTGTGAGGACCGGGTCCGGGCAGAGCCCGGGGAACGGTGGAAGGGCGGGTAGGGGACAGCCCCGCAGGGCTGCTCCTGCGCTACGGCCCCGGCGGGCCGGTCAGTGGGCCGCGGCCGGGGCGGCGCCGGGCACGGGCGGCACGGCGAGGCCCGGCAGCGCCCCGCCGAGGGCGAGCAGCGCGTCCGTGGTGGTGGCCACCAGGCCGTCCGCCCCGCAGGCCCGGGCCGCCACCACCGCACGCTGCAGGACGTCGGCGTCTCCCCGCTCCTCCCCCAGCGCGGCCAGCGCGAGCGCCAGCTCATAGGCCGCCGGCGAAGCCGACAGCACCTCCACGGCCTCCTCGAGGAGGCCCGCCCGGTCCTGCGGCGAAGCCACCTCCGCGGCCACCCGCAGGGCCTGGCCGATGCCGGACGCGGCCCCGAAGGCGCGGGCCCTGCGTACCGCCTCCCCGGCCAGCTCCCGCGCACGCGCCGGGTCCTCCGCGGCGACCGCGCGGGCCAGGTGGAGCCGCCAGGGGCACCAGGACGGGTTCTGGATGCCCCTGGGGGTCAGCCGCCGGTCCACCGCCTCCAGCTCCGCCGCTGCGGCCTTCGCCTGGCCGCGGGCCAGCAGCAGTTCCGCGTAGACGGTCTGGGAGTCGGGGAAGACGACCGCCGCCGGGAAGGGCTCCCCGTACTCGTGTTCCCGGACCAGCTCCCAGGCCTCCTCCGCCCGGCCGCGCGCCAGCAGCGTGGTGACGAGGATCGCGATGGCGTACCAGTGGACGGGCGTACGCCGTCCGACGCGCTCGGCGAGGCGCAGTCCGGCCCGCGCCAGCTCCTCCGCCTCGGCCAGCCGCCCCCGGCGGTAGCGGATGTAGGCCCGCAGGCTGTAGGCGAAGGACAGGTGCGCCCCGCGCCAGCCCTGCCGTTCGAACTCGGCGGTGCCGGCCTCGAACAGTTCCTCGGCCCGCTCCGGCCGGTCGGCGTACATGTGCACCATCGCGACGAGCACCGGGACCTCGAAGCCCCGGTCCGCGTACGCCCAGCTGAACTCGGTTTCCAGGACCCGGCCGGCATGGTGGAGGACCACGTCGACCGGCTCCCCGCGCAGGCAGGCGTCCCAGGCGCGCAGCCCGATGACGTACCGCTCGGTGAGGTCCCGCCCGCTCAGCCGGTCCGCGAGCTTCGCGAGCCGCCGGGAGCGCGCCGGGGAGTCCGGCTCGGCGGCGTTGAAGGCGTCCCACATGAACTGCTCGGACTGCAGGCGCAGCCGGCCGCGTACGTCCTGGGTGTAAGGGATCTCGCGCGCGAGGCATTCAGAGGCCTCGGCCAGGCGGTCGCTGTGCGAGAGCACCTGGGCCAGCCGGATGACGATCCCCTGGCGCAGCGCCGGGTCATCGAAGGGCTCCGCGAGGGCGGCGCGCAGGTGGTTGACGGTGTTGGCGGGCTCGGTGAGCAGGGAGGCGCAGCCCAGTTCGTACAGGACGGCCGCCCGTTCGTCGAAGTCCGGGGGTTCGCGCAGGGCCCGTGCGAGCTGCCGGCGGGCGGCTTCTGGGGCGCCGGCCCGGAGGTTCTCGCCGGCGGCCTCGCGCAGGGTGCGCACCACCCAGGGGTCGTTCTCGGGATGGGTCTCCAGCAGGTGCCGGGCTGCGGCGGAGGGCCCGAGTCCCGCGTCGACCACGGCCGCGGCGGCCTTGCCGTGCAGGGCGACGCGCAGGGCGTCGGGGATCGCACGGTATATGGAGGTGGCGATGAGGGGGTGTACGAACTCCAGCCCGGCCGCTTCGTCGGCGGCGGCTTCCTCGGCGGCGGCCGACAGGATGCGGGCGTCGCGCAGCCGCCCGGTGGCGTCGACGGCTTCCTCGGTGCCGAGTCCGGCGACGCGGGCGGCGAGTTCCCGGGGGATGTCGGTGCCGAGGACGGCGCAGGCCCAGGCGAAGCGGACGGTGGAGGGGCCGAGGCTGTGCAGGCGGGCGACGAGGCCGCTGCCGCGCTGGGCGGCGGCGAGGTCGCGCAGCAGCGGGGCGCTGGCTTCGACGGGGGCGAGGCCCTTGTCCCGGACCTTCGCGGTGAGCTCGACGGCTTCGAAGGGGTTGCCGGTGGTGACGGCCCAGGCCTCGCGGCAGAACGCCTCGTCGGCGTGGTCTCCGACGGCTTCGCGGACCAGGCCGGAGACGGCCTCGGCGGTGAGCGGCGCGAGGCTCAGCGGACGGTGTCCCGCGCGGCCGGGCAGCGTGCGGAAGGCCTCGGCGTGCGCGGGGAGTTCGTCGGGGCGGTAGGCGACGACGAGGAGGAGCGGGAGGTGTTCGGCGCGCGGTGCGAAGGCGGCGAGCCAGGAGAGGGATTCGGGGTCGGCCCAGTGGGCGTCGTCCAGGACGAGGGCGACGGGGGCGCGCTGCACGACGAGGTGGGTGAGGACCCAGTCGAGTCCGTCGCGCAGGCCCTGGGGGTCGGGCGGGGCGCCCTGCTCGGCCGCGCAGAGGCCGAGGGCGGGGCCGACGATGGAGTACCAGCTGCCGAGGGCCTCGCGCAGTTCCGCGTCGGAGGTGCCGGCCAGTTGGGGCTGGATGAGCTGGCGGGCGACGTGGAAGGGCTGGCTCTGCTCCTGTTCGCCGCCGCGGGCCGCGAGGACGGTGCAGGCCTTGGTGTGGGCGCGGCGGCGGACTTCGCCGAGGAGCGCGGTCTTGCCGAGGCCGGCGGGTCCGGAGAAGGCCAGCAGGGCTCCGCCGGCGTGGGGGCCCGGGTCCGTGAGCTGGTCCAGGGCTTCGTCGACGGCGGTGAGCTCCGCGTCGCGTTCGAACATCGTGCGCCGTTTGCGGGTCCGGCGTTCCGTCATGGCTGGTACCCCCCAGGCCTGTTCGGGGGTTCAGCGTACGCCCGCGCACGCGCCCGGGAAGCCCGGTGCGGCAAATAAAGCTGATCTTCTCTGGCGGGCCGCCGAAAGGGGTATAAGCGGACGGCTCAGTCCTGTGCGGAGCGTTCCGCGAGCGCTTCCAGGACGGCCACGGCCTCGGCGGCCCGGGCGGCGTCCACGAAGAGGTGGTCGTGGTGGTAGCCGGCGATGACGTTGCAGCTCAGGCCGTGTGCGCCCAGTTCGGTGGCGAAGGCGGCGGTGAGGCCGACGGCGTCGAGGGAGGAGTGGACGCGCAGGGTGATCCAGCCCGCGGTGTACGTGTACGGGAGTCCGGCCTCGTCCGCGTCCTCCTGGCTGAGCACGAGGGTGAGCCCCTCGGGTTCCAGGACGGAGGCGACGGGGGTGAGCCCGGCCAGGGCCTCCGGGTCGGTGTCGCCGGGGATGGTGCAGAACACGTACAGCCCGTCGTTCAGTTCGGGCCGCATTCCGCTCAGCAGCTTCCGCAGGTCGTTTTCTCCGCTCATGTCCCCACCGTACCGGCCGTCACGTTATGGCCGGTACGACACCCCTGGCCGGCCGTCTCATCAACCGTCTCGTCAGCCGTCTCGTCAACCGCCTGGTCCGTCGCCCGGTCAGTCGCCCTCGTAGAGCCGCCGGTGCCACCAGGCGCGCGGGCGGCCGCTCCAGTCCACCCACCCACCGGCCGACGGGGCCGGGTGCGGGAGCGTGCGGCGGCGGAACTCCTCGTCCAGGCCCCGCAGCACGCGGCCCAGCGCGGTGCGGGCGACCGGCGGCAGCTCCCGGTACAGGTCTCCCAGGTCGTCCCGGACGACGGCGACGTCGTCGCGTGCGCAGCCGGGGCAGGCCGGACACTCGGAGGGGACCAGGAGCAGGGGGCTGCCGGGACCGCTCAGGAAGGTCCGGTAGCGGTTCAGCAGGTCGATGATCTCGTAGCCGCGTCCGGGCCGCGCCCAGTGCGCGGCAGCGGCCGCGGCGGGTGACAGCCGGTCCACGGGCGGGAGTTCCCACGCCCAGGCGGGCGGACGCCTGTCGTACGTTCCTCGTTCGGCGCGCAGGGCGCCGGGCCGTCTACGCGGCATCGCCCTTTCGGCGGGTGATCGTCATGGCGCCCATGATGCCGAGGACCCTCGGAGTCCGGCAAGGGGTTTACGGGGGCCCACCGGGGGCGGCGGCTCCGCGCCCGGTGGTGCGCCGCGTACCGAACCGACGGGAGACGGCCTAGGTCAGGTCGAACTCCCCGCCCCGCGCGTTCAGGACGAACTTGCGCCACTCGTCCGGCGCGAAGATCAGCGAGGGACTTTCGGGGCGGTCGCCGTTGCGCATCGCGATGAACCCCTCCACGAAGGCGATCTGGACGTCGCCCGACCCCCGGCTGCTCGACTGCCAGTCCGCCTCCGTCAGGTCGAGGTCCGGCTTTCCCCAGCCGGCGGGCGCCTTCGACGTCATGCTCTCTGCCACCTGCGTGCTCCTCCCGGTTCTTCGTCCCGGGGCCCAGGTTAGCCATCGCACGCCGTGCCGCACAGGCCACGGTGCGTCACTCTTGGCCTGTACGGCACGCGGCCCGGAAACCGGCTTCCGTTCAGGAGCCCGGCTGCTCCGCCCCCACCAGCCACATCGCGAAGAACTGCGCCCCACCGCCGTACGCGTGCCCCATCGCCCGCCGGGCGTCCGGGACTTGGTGCTCGCCGGCCTGACCGCGCACCTGGAGGGCCGCCTCCGCGAAGCGGATCATGCCCGAGGCGCCGATCGGGTTGGTGGACAGCACGCCGCCCGACGGGTTGACGGGCAGGTCCCCGTCGAGCTCCGTGACTCCGGCCTCGGTGAGCTTCCAGCCTTCGCCCTCGTCGGCGAAGCCGAGGTTCTCCAGCCACATCGGCTCGTACCAGGAGAACGGCACGTACATCTCCACGGCGTCGATCTCCCGGCGCGGATCGGTGATCCCCGCCTGCCGGTAGACGTCGGCCGCGCAGTCCTTGCCCGCCTGCGGGGACACGAAGTCCTTCCCCGCGAAGAGGGTCGGCTCGCTGCGCATCGCCCCGCCGTGCACCCAGGCCGGCGGCTTCGGCGAACGGGCCGCGCCCGCCCGGTCGGTGAGGATCATCGCGCACGCCCCGTCGGAGGAGGGGCAGGTCTCGGAGTACCGGATCGGGTCCCACAGCATCGGGGACGCCTGGACCTTCTCCAGGGTGATGTCGTGCTCGTGCAGGTGCGCGTACGGGTTCTTCAGCGCGTTGCGGCGGTCCTTGTACGCGACGAGCGAGCCCACCGTGTCGGGGGCGCCGGTGCGCCGCATGTAGGCGCGCACGTGCGGGGCGAAGAACCCGCCGGCCCCCGCCAGCAGCGGCTGCTGGAAGGGGACGGGCAGCGAGAGCCCCCACATGGCGTTGGACTCGGACTGCTTCTCGAAGGCGAGGGTCAGCACCGTGCGGTGGACCCTGGCGGCGACCAGGTTGGAGGCGACGAGCGCCGTGGAGCCGCCCACCGAACCGGCCGTGTGCACGCGGAGCATGGGCTTGCCGACGGCGCCGAGGGCGTCCGCCAGGTACAGCTCCGGCATCATGACGCCCTCGAAGAAGTCGGGGGCCTTGCCGATGACGACGGCGTCGATGTCCGCCCAGGTCAGCTCCGCGTCCGCGAGCGCCCGCGCGGCGGCTTCCCGTACGAGTCCCGCGATGGAGACGTCGTGGCGGGCGGCCACGTGCTTGGTCTGGCCGATGCCGACGATGGCCACCGGCTCCTTGCCCGTCGTGCTCATGCTCGGTCCCCTTCCAGGACGGCGACCAGGTTCTGCTGGAGGCAGGGGCCGGAGGTGGCGTGCGCGACGGCCCGGTCGGACTCGCCGCGGTGGATGCGGGCGGCCGCCTCGCCGATCCGGATCAGGCCGGCGGCCATGACCGGGTTGGCGGCGAGCGCTCCGCCGGAGGGGTTGACGGCGACGTCCCCGCCGAGTCCGAGGGCCTTGCGGAGCACGACTTCCTGGGAGGAGAAGGGCGCGTGCAGTTCGGCGGTGTCCACCGGGGCCTCGAACACGCCCGCGTGCTCGGCGGCGATCCGCGTCGACGGGGAGTCGGTGAGGTCGCGCAGTCCGAGGCTGTGGGCCTCGATGCGGTGGTCGATGCCGGTGATCCAGGCGGGCCGCTCGCACAGCCTGCGGGCCACGTCCCCGGCGGCCAGGATGACGGCGGCCACGCCGTCGCCGATGGGCGGGCAGTCGCCCGTGCGCAGCGGGGCGACCTGGTACTCGCCCTGCGCGACGGCTCCGCTGAGCTGGGCGTGCGGGTTGGCTCCCGCGGAGGCCCGGCTGCGGGCGCCGATCGCGGCGAGCCCGGCTTCGTCGGTCTCCCCCGCGTCGATGAGCGCCTGGGCCTGGAGGGCGGCCAGGGCCACCGAGTCGGGCCAGAGCGGAGCGACGTAGTACGGGTCGAGCTGGCGGGTCAGCACGTCGCGCACCGACCCCGGCGAGGACTTCCCGTACGAGTAGACGAGCGCGGTGTCGGCCTCGCCGGTCTGGATCTTGACCCAGGCCTCGTAGAGGGCCCAGGCGCCGTCCATCTCCACGTGCGATTCGGAGATGGGCGGCCAGGCGCCGACCCCGTCGAGGGTCATGGTGAAGGAGAAGGCCCGGCCGGCGAGGTAGTCGCTGGAACCGGAGCAGGTGAAGCCGATCTCCCCCGCCTTCAGTCCGGTGGCGGCCAGCACTTGGTGCAGGACCGGCATGACCATCTCGACTTCGCTGAGCTCGTCGGTGCGGCGCAGGTGGTCGCTCTGCGCGAAGGCGACCACCGCGACCTCGCGGGCGTATCGGGCCATCAGATGAGCTCCTTGTACACGTCGTAGTCCGCGTCCGGCTCTCCGGTGGGGCGGTAGTGGTCGGGGTAGCGCCCGCCCTCGGTCCAGACGGGTTCGACCCGCAGCCCCATCCGCACCTGGTCGTACGGGATGCCGCCGATCCGGCCGTGGAGGGCGAGGCCGGCGCCGTCGAGGGCGATGTGGGCGTAGACGTACGGCACTTCGATGTCGAGGTTCTTGGCCTTGATGTTGACGATGCAGTAGGTGGTCACGGTGCCGGCCGGCCCGACCTCGACCCGGTCGGTCGTCGCCACCCCGCAGGTGGGGCAGGCGCCGCGCGGGGGGACGTACACCTTGTGGCAGGAGGGGCAGCGCTCGCCGATGGTCTTCTGCTCGGAGAGCCCGGCGATGTACGCGGTCTGCGCGCGGCCGGGGCTGTACGAGTAGTCCAGGCGGGCCTCGGCGACGATCCCGGTGACGGCGTCGGCGAACTCCCCGCTGTGCGGAGTCGCTTGTGTGCCCGGCTCCCCGTCCCCGGCGGGCTCGAAGCAGGCGATGTCGGTGATCGCGCCGGTCCGCTCCGCGGCCCACCGCACGCGGACCCGCATGCCGGTGGCGACCGCCTCGGGCCCGGGGGCGTCGAGGGCGTGCAGGATGGCGGTGTCGGCGCCGTCGAGCCGGACGAGCACCCAGGCGAAGGGCGTGGCGAGGGGCTGGTTGGGGCGCGGCGAACCGTTCCAGGCCCAGGTGGTGACCGTCCCCGTGGCGGCGACCTCGACCAGGTCGCGGATCTCCTCGGCGGTGACGGGGTCGTACTCGACGGGCGGCACCATCACCTTGCCGTCGGCGGTCGTGACGCCGAGGACGACGCCTTCGCGCAGCCCGGTGAGGAAGGCGCTCTGCACCGGTCCGAGGGAGCGGGTGAAGGGGAACTCGACGACGAGGGGCGCGCGGAGGATCTCGGGTGGCGACGCGGCTGTCATGGGTGGGTCTCCGATGTAGGGGGCGGGACACTGTCGGCTCCGCCGTGCGAATCTGGCAGGGCCGGTTCGGCCCCGCCGGCGTTTGAGGCGCGGGGGTCCGGGGACTGGCCCCGGCAACGGCGCCGCACCCTTGCGTCCGGCCCCGAACCCGGCCCGGCCGGAGCCGGTTCGGCCCCGCCGGCGTTTGGGGCGCGGGGGTCCGGGGACTGGCCCCCGACAACGGCACCGCACCCGCGGAACGGTCCGGCACCACGGACACGTCCCGGGCCCGGGCCCGGACGGACGCAGCGGACACGGACGGGCGCGGCCCGGGCGCAGGCCGGCGGCTACTCCCGCCGATACACCGCGGGCCGCTTCTCGGCGAAGGCCCGCGCCCCCTCCTTGGCGTCGGCCGTATCGAAGACCGGCCACCCCCGGAGGAGTTCGGAGGCCAGCCCCTGCGACTCCGTCATCTCGGCCGTCTCGTAGACGGAGGCCTTCACCGCCTCCACCGCCAGCGGCCCGCACGCGTTGACCCGCTCCGCGATCTCCAGCGCGGCCGCCAGCGCCGTCCCGTCCGGTACCACCCGCCCGATGAGCCCGATCCGCGCCGCCTCCTCGGCCGCGTACGGCCGCCCGGTCAGCAGCATCTCCAGCGCGTGCGTCCGAGGGATCTGCCGCGGGAGCCGTACCGTCGAGCCGCCGATCGGGAAGAGCCCCCGCTTGACCTCGAACAGTCCGAAGGTGGCTCCCTCCCCGGCGACCCGGATGTCGGTCCCCTGGAGGATCTCCGTGCCGCCCGCCACGCAGTAGCCCTCGACCGCCGCGATGATGGGCTTGCGCGGCCGGTGGTGGCGCAGCATCGCCTTCCAGTGCAGGTCCGGGTCGGCCTTCAGCCGGTCCCGGTACTGGTCGCCCGCCATTCCCTTGCCCGCCAGGGCCTTCAGGTCCATGCCGGCACAGAAGTCCCCGCCGGCCCCCGTCAGCACCACCGAGCGGATCGTGTCGTCCGCGTCGGCCTCCAGCCAGCCGTCGTACAGCCCCACCAGCAGCGGCAGCGAGAGCGCGTTCTTCGCCTCGGGCCTGTTCATGGTGAGCACCAGCGTGGCTCCGTGGCGTTCCACGGTCAGGTGTTCTGTCCCACCCATTGCCGTCCTCCCGTCTCAAGACCTAGAACAGGTTGCAGGAGGGGCCGGTGCAGTTCAATAGTTTTCTGACACCCAGTCAGATTTCTTGGGCGGTCCCCTTCCCTGTTGGGGTTGGCGACGCTCTAATGACCGCCGAGCAGACCAGCCATGGGATTTTCTGGGTCAGGAGGACCGGTGGAGTACAACATTGCCGACCTGTTCGAGTCGGTCGTGGACGTGGTCCCGGACCGCGAGGCCCTCGTGTACGTGGACCACCCCGGGACCGGCGCCGAGCGCCGCCTCACGTACGCGGAGCTGGACGCGGCGGCGAACCGCATCGCGCACCACCTGCTGGACAGCGGCCTGAAGGCCGGTGAGCACTTGGGCCTGCACCTCTACAACGGCATCGAGTACCTCCAGACCGTCCTCGCCTGCCTGAAGGCCCGCCTGGTGCCGGTGAACGTGAACTACCGGTACGTGGAGGAGGAGCTCGTCTACCTCTACAACGACGCCGACCTCGCCGCGCTCGTCTTCGAGGGCGAGTTCACCGAACGGGTCGCGGCGGCCCTCCCGCAGACGACGAAGCTCCGTCACCTGATCCGCGTCGGGCCGACCCCCGAGGGCGCCCCGGAGCCCTCGATCGCGCCGGTCGCGTACGCCGACGCGGAGGCGGCCGGCTCGCCGGACCGCGGGTTCCCGCCCCGCTCCCCCGACGACCTGTTCATCATCTACACCGGCGGCACGACCGGTATGCCCAAGGGCGTCATGTGGCGCGCGGAGGACCTCTTCTTCGCCGGCCTGTTCGGCGGGGAACCCTCGGGAGAACCGGTGAAGCGGCCCGAGGAACTGGCCGAGCGGGTGGCGTCGAAGGGCGCCGGGCTCACCTTCTTCCCCGCGCCACC
The DNA here is from genome assembly GCF_042870555.1 of Streptomyces sp. NPDC006487. Taxonomy (NCBI): domain Bacteria; kingdom Bacillati; phylum Actinomycetota; class Actinomycetes; order Kitasatosporales; family Streptomycetaceae; genus Streptomyces; species Streptomyces sp. NPDC006487. The sequence goes on along the minus strand of NZ_JBIAHN010000001.1, from coordinate 447,371 downwards.
GCTGATGCACGGCACGTCCACGCTGACGTCCTTCATCGCCTTCAACTACGGGCAGCGGGTGGTGATCCACCGCAAGTACGCGCCCGAGGAAGTGCTGCGCACGATCGAGAAGGAGAAGGTCTCCAGCGTCTCGCTGGTGGGCGACGCCATGCTGCGACCGCTCATCGACGCCCTCAACGGGCCCCTGAAGGGCACCGACCTGTCCTCCCTGTTCAGCGTCTCCTCCTCCGGAGCGATCATGTCGGAGACGGTGCGCGCCGAGTTCCAGGCGCTCGTGCCGAACGTGATGCTCCTGAACAACTTCGGCTCGTCCGAGTCCGGATCGAACGGCCGCGCGACGAACGACTCCGGCCCGGAGAAGGGCTTCCGGCTGGAGGTCAACGAGCGTACGCAGGTCGTCGACCCGGTCACCCACGAGCCGGTGCCGGTGGGCGAGCCGGGACGGCTCGCGCAGCGCGGGTACGTACCGCTGGGCTACTACAACGACCCCGCCAAGACCGCGGAAACCTTCTTCCAGAAGGGATCCGAACGGTGGGTGTTGCTCGGCGACATGGCGACCGTTGACGAGCAGGGCATCGTCACCGTCCTCGGCCGCGGCTCCCAGTGCATCAACACGGGAGGCGAGAAGGTGTACCCGGAGGAGGTCGAGCAGGCCCTGAAGTCCCACCCGGACGTCTACGACGCCCTGGTCGCCGGGGTCCCCGACCCGAAGTGGGGCAGCCACGTCGCCGCGGTGGTCCAGATCCGGGAGGGCGCCGCCGACCCGACGCTGGACGAGATCCAGGCCCACTGCCGCACCAAGCTGGCGGGCTACAAGATCCCGCGCCAGCTCGTCGTCGCCCCCGCGATCCAGCGCTCCCCGAGCGGCAAGGCGGACTACCGGTGGGCGAAGTCGGTGGCCACGGAGGCGGACGCGGGCGCGGACACCGAGAGCTGACACCGCGAGCCGACACCACGGGCCGACACCACGTCGCGTCACACGCCGGCGGGCCGGGGCCCTGAAGGGTCCCGGCCCGCCGGCGTGTTCGCACGCCCCGCCGGGGGTGTCCGCTTCGGCCGCAGGTGCCGGCCGGCGGCCGCCGCTCAGGCCCCGGTGGCCAGGAACCGCTCGACGCGGGCCGCGAACCACGGCGCTTCGTCCAGCCACGGGAAGTGCCCGCCGCCCCGCTGCACGTCGACGACGCCCCGCGCGAAGAGCCGCGCGAGGCGGGCGGCGAGGGCCGGGGAGGGGTTGGAGTCCAGTTCCCCGGCCAGGACCAGCACCTCGCCGGCGAACCGGCCCAGAGCGGCCCGGGTGGCGGGCGGGTCGAAGGCCCCCGGACCGGCGAAGGCGGCGGAGGCCTCGGCGTTCTTCTGGACCGGGCTCAGTGCCGCGTGGGCGCGCGCCTCCCCGTCCCAGCGCCCGTAGGCGAGCGGCATCGCCGCCGCCCAGTCCGCCTCGGCGGGAACCTCGCCGGCGGCCAGGGCGTCCAGCGCCCGCCCGTAGGCCGCGATGGCCGTGTCGTAGGGCTCGCCACCGCCTCTGCGGCGGACGTCCGCGAGACGGGCTTCCGGGGACTCCGTGAGGTCCACGGCCCAGCAGGTCGGCGTGATCATGGCCAGTCGGCGTACCCGCCGCGGGTGCGCCGCCGTGTAGAGCAGGGCCAGGTTCCCTGCGGCGGAGTGGGCGAGCAGGTCGACGCCGTCCAGTCCGAGGTGGATGCGCAGCGCCTCGACGTCGGCCACCTGGTGGTCGACCCGGTACGTCGAGGGGTCGGCCGGGACCGCGGAGTCCCCGGTGCCACGCAGGTCGAGCAGGATCAGCCGGCGCCCGGCGGACAGCCCGCCGAGGTCGCCCAGGTAGGCGGAGGCCCGCATGGCGCCGCCCGGGAGGCAGACCAGGGGCTCCCCTTCCCCCTGGACGTGGTACGCGAGTTCGGTTCCGTCATCAGCGGTGAAGGTAAAGGTGCAGGTGGACTGCGTGGAGGTCGACATGGACGCAATCCCAGCAGACGATCACTCGTTCGAGTAATTGATTTGGCTGCCGCGGTCCGGCAATCTACCGAATGATCGGTCGGTTGACTTGGACAAGGGGTGGGCGGCATGGGTACGTACACACAGGGCCACGACGGCGGTGCGGACGAGGCCGAGCGGATGGGCCGGGACGAGCTGGCGGCGCTCCAGCTGACCCGGCTGCGGGCGACCTTGCGCCGGGCGTACGACCGGGTGCCCTTCTACAGGCAGGCCTTCGACAAGGCCGGTCTGCATCCCGACGACTGCCGCTCCCTGTCCGATCTCGCGCTGTTCCCCTTCACCACCAAGTCCGATCTGCGCGACCAGTACCCCTTCGGACTGTTCGCCGTGCCGCGCTCCGAGGTCCGCCGCATCCACGCCTCCAGCGGCACCACGGGCCGCCCGACCGTCGTCGGGTACACGGACGGGGACCTGTCCACCTGGGCGGATGTCGTCGCCCGCTCGATCCGCGCGGCGGGCGGCAGGCCCGGCCAGATCGTCCACATCGCCTACGGGTACGGACTGTTCACCGGAGGCCTGGGCGCGCACTACGGCGCGGAGCGCCTGGGCTGTACGGTCGTCCCCGCCTCGGGCGGGATGACGGACCGGCAGGTCCGGCTGATCGAGGACTTCCGGCCGGAGGTCATCATGGTGACCCCCTCCTACATGCTGACCCTGCTGGACGAGATGGAGCGCCAGGGCATCGACCCCCGCGCCACCTCCTTGCGTACGGGCATCTTCGGCGCCGAGCCGTGGACCGAGGAGATGCGCCGCGAGATCGAGGAACGCCTGAACATCGACGCGGTGGACATATACGGGCTCTCGGAGGTGATGGGCCCGGGCGTCGCACAGGAGTTCGCCGAGACGAAGGACGGCCTTCACATATGGGAGGACCACTTCTATCCGGAGGTGGTCGACCCGCTGACGGGCGCCGTGCTGCCGGAGGGCGAGCCCGGGGAGCTGGTCTTCACCTCGCTCACCAAGGAGGCGATGCCCATCGTCCGCTACCGCACCCGGGACCTGACCCTGCTGCTTCCCGGTACCGTCCGGCCGGCCTTCCGCCGGATGGAGAAGATCACCGGCCGCAGTGACGACATGATCATCCTGCGCGGGGTGAACCTCTACCCCACCCAGATCGAGGAGGTGCTCCTGCGGACCCCGGCCCTGGCTCCGCACTTCCAGCTCCGGCTGACCCGGCAGGGGCGGCTGGACGCCCTGACGGTACGGGTGGAGGCGCGCCGCGAGAGCGACGCCGGCCAGCGGGAGGCCGCGGCGGCCTCGGTGGTGCGGGCCGTCAAGGAGGGGGTGGGCGTCTCGGTCACCGTGGAGGTGGTGGATCCGGAGACCCTCGAGCGGTCGGTCGGCAAGATCAAGCGGCTGGTGGACCTCCGGGACGCCTGAGGCCGCGGCTGAGCCCGAGCCCGCGGCGCACACGGGACGGGCGATCGCCCGCGCCGGAGGGCCGGACCGCCGCCGGATCCACCCCTTCGGGCCCACTCGGGGGGCCTTCCGGGAAGCCGCGGGCCCATCCGGGTAGGGAGAGAGGCGTGACCTCGACCTTCCGGCGGCTCCACGACCGGCTCCAGGCTTCCCATGCCGGGCTGGCATGGAGCCGCGGGCGGGAGATGGAGCTGATGCACCGGGCCATGGGCTTCGCCGCCCTCGGCTTCCTCACCCTGGTGCCGCTGCTCGTCGTCGTCGCGGCCGCCGCGCCGGGCAGCGGGTCGGGCTTCGGCCGCTGGCTCGGTCAGGCCCTCGGGGTGACGGAGTTCTCCCGGGAGCGGGTGGAGATGCTGTTCGGCGCCGCGGACCTCGCGCTGGAGCGGACGACCGCCTTCGGTCTCGCCGCGCTCGCGGTCTTCGGCCTGACCTTCGGCTCCGCCGTACAGACCGGGTACGAGAAGGTCTGGGACCTTCCGACGGCCCGCTGGCACACCATGTGGCGGCACGTCGTCTGGCTCGCCCTGCTGGTCTGCTACCTCGGGCTGCTGGTCCTCATCCCCGCCCCCTCGGACGATGCTCCCGGCACGGTCCTGGGCACCACGGGCGATGTCATCGGCACCTGCCTGTTCTTCTGGACCTCCCAGTGGATCCTCCTCGGCGGGCGGGTCCGCTGGCGCGCCCTGCTCCCGGGAGCCGCGTGCACCAGCCTGGGCCTCCTCGGCCTACGGGTCTTCTCGCAGCTGGTGTTCTCCCCGCTGATCGCCTCCAACGCCGTGACCTACGGCCCCTTCGGCACCCTCCTGGTCGTCCAGTCCTGGCTGGTCGGCGTCGGCTTCGTGGTCTACGGCGGCGCCCTCGTCGGCCGGCTCTTCCACGAACACCTCGTCCTGCGCCGCCTCCAGGACACGGAGCTCGCGCAGGACCAGGAGCCGTAGCCGGCCTAAGGGGCGGGGTGGGCTCCCGCCGATCGGAGAGCGTCGGCCGTCTCTGGGTGCGCTCCGGCCAGCGCCCATTCCAGGGGTGTGCGGCCCGTGCCCCGGTCCTCCCTGAGGTTCGGGTCCGCGCCGTGGGCGAGGAGCTCGCGCACCGTGTCGGCGTGGCCCCAGGAGGCGGCTGCGCACAGCGGCGTGCCCTCCTCGCCCCGTCCGCTCTCGGTGTTCGGGGAGGCGCCGGCCGCCAGGAGGCAGCGGACCGTGTCGAGAGTCCCCTGAACGGATGCCGCGTACAGCGGGGTGGTGCCCTCGGAGTCAGCCGTCTCCGGGTGGGCCCCGGCGGCCAGGAGTGCGCGGACCCGGGCGGTGCGCCCGAACATCGAGGCGTCGACGAGCTGCCGCGCGAGCTTCTTCCGCCGTCTTCGGTTCATGACGGCAGAGACTAGTCGGCCGGACGGTCAGGCCGGGGGCGAGAACCGGTCGCGCAGGGTGCGCTTGAGGATCTTGCCGCTCGCGTTCCGGGGCAGGGCGTCCACGAAGAGGATCCGTTTCGGGGCATTGAAGTGGGCCAGCTTCTCGCGGGCGTAGGCCAGGAGCTCCTCCTCCGTGACCCCGTCGCGCGGGACCACCACCGCCGTGACGGCCTCGATCCACCGTTCGTCCGGCAGTCCGACCACCGCCGCCTCGGCCACGCCCGGGTGGGTATAGAGCACGTCCTCGACCTGCCGTGAGGCGACCAGCACCCCGCCCGAGTTGATGACGTCCTTCACCCGGTCCACGACCGTGTAGTACCCCTCCGGGTCCCGGACCGCCAGGTCACCGGAGCGGAACCAGCCGTCCCGGAAGGCCTTCTTCGTCGCCTCCGCGTCGTTCCAGTAGCCCAGGCAGAGCTGCGGGGAGCGGTAGACCACCTCGCCCGCCGTGCCGTCCGGCACCTCGGCCCCGTCCTCGTCGACGACCCGCGCCTCCACGTGGTGCACCGGCCGGCCGCACGAGTCCATCCGCCCCTCGTGCTCCTCCGGCCGCAGCACCGTGGCCAGCGGGCCGATCTCGCTCTGGCCGAAGCAGTTGTAGAAGCCGAGGCCGGGCAGCCGCGCCCGCAGCCGTTGCAGCACCGGCACCGGCATGATCGAGGCGCCGTAGTACGCCTTGCGCAGGGCGGACAGGTCACGGACGGCGAAGTCGGCGAAGGCCCCGAAGTCGGGGTGGTTTGCCAGCCCGATCCACACCGTCGGCGGCGCGAACAGGCTGTCCGCCTCCCCCGCCTCCACCAGGTCGAAGATCTCCTCCGCGACCGGGGCGTCCACGATCGTGTTCCGCGCGCCCACCGCCAGGTACGGCAGCAGGAACACGTGCATCTGCGCCGAGTGGTACAGCGGCAGGGAGTGCACCGGCAGATCGCCCTCCGCCAGGTCCAGGGCCGCGATCGCGCTCTCGTACTCGTGGCAGAGCGCCCCGTGCGTCATCATCGCCCCCTTCGGCAGGGCGGTGGTCCCGGACGTGTACAGCAGCTGCGCCAGCCGGGACGGATCCCCGGAGCGGGTGAAGGTCCCGGGCCCGGCGGGCTCCGCCGGTTCGGCGAGGAGGGCGAGGAAGGAGCCGGGCTCGTCGCGCAGGGGGCGTACGGCGAATCCGTCGGGGACCCTCGCGGCCAGCTCCGGGTCGGCGAGGACGAGCGAGCTCCCGGAGTTTCCCAGGATGTACGCGAGGTCCTCCCCGGTGAGGTTCTGGTTGACGGGAACGTGCGTGAGCCCGGCCCGGGCACAGGCGAGGAAGGCGAGGAGGTAGGCGTCGGAGTTGTGCCCGAAGGTCGCGACCCGGTCCCCCTCGGCCAGCCCGTAGCGCCCGCGCAGGACGGCCGCGCCCGTGGAGACGGCCGCGTCGAGTTCCGCGTAGGTCCAGGTCCGCTCGCGGTAGCGGACCGCGATCCGGTCCGGGACGCGCCGCGCGCTGTCGTGGAGCAGTCCGTCGACCGTGTTCTTCCGCACCGGGGTCATGGCGGGATCTTCGTCTGCGCGTGCGGCCGGGGTCAATGACCCGGGCGCCGTGGACGGCCGGCCGGAACATCCGGGGATACCAAACGGCATGTTGACATGACGTCAGGTGGCCTGCATGAGTGTGGGTGCACACCAGCACCACCCACCCGCTCGGGCGATCGCGCCCGTCCGCAGGCTACTTGGGAGGTACGTTGCGCCTACCCCACCGACGCCGTCGCGCCCGCCCGCTCCTGGGCCGCGCCGCCGTCACCGGCACCGCACTGCTCGCCGCCGTCTCGGCGATACCCGGGGCCGCCGCCCTGGACCAGGGCTCCGGCCCGTCCGGCGGCGGTCTCTCCGCCGTCATCAGGTACACCGAGAACGGGATCCCGCACATCCTGGCCCGGGACTACGCCCACCTCGGGTTCGGCACCGGCTGGGCGCAGGCCGCCGACCAGGTGTGCGTGCTCGCCGACGGGTTCCTGACCGTCTCCGGGGAGCGGTCGCGGTGGTTCGGCCCGGACGCCGCGCCCGACGGTTCGCTCTCCTCCGCCGCCGGGAACCTCTCCAGCGACCTGTTCTTCAAAGGCGTGCGCGACTCCGGCACCGTGGAGAAACTGCTGGCCGTGCCCGCGCCGGCCGGGCCGGGCAAGGAGGTCAAGGAGCTGATGCGGGGCTGGGCCGCCGGCTACAACGCCTGGCTGGCCCAGAACCGGATCACCGACCCGGCCTGCAAGGGCGCCGGTTGGGTGCGCCCGGTCACCACCACCGACGTCGCCGCCCGGGGCTTCGCCGTCTCGGTCCTCGGCGGCCAGGGCCGCGCCGTCGACGGCATCACCTCGGCGCGGCCCCCGGGCACGGCCACAGCCGTTCCGGACACGGCCGGTGTCGATCCGGCCGCCGCCGCGGAAGCGGCCCGGGAGTTCTTCGACACCAGCCGCTACGACATGGGCTCCAACGCGGTGGCCTTCGCCGGCTCCACCACCGCGAGCGGCTCCGGCCTGCTCCTCGGCAACCCGCACTATCCGTGGCAGGGCGGCCGCCGGTTCTGGCAGTCGCAGCAGACCATCCCCGGCGAGCTGAACGTCTCGGGCGGCTCGCTGCTCGGCACCAGCGTGGTGAACATCGGCTTCAACGAGAAGGTGGCCTGGAGCCACACGGTGGCCACCGGCACCCCCGTCAACCTCCACCAGCTGGTCCTCGACCCGGCCGACCCGACCGCCTATCTGGTGGACGGCAAGCCGGAGAAGATGACCGCACGGACCGTCAGCGTCCCGGTCCCGGGCGGCGCCCCGGTCACCCGGACCCAGTGGTGGACCCGCTACGGCCCGGTCCTGTCCGGCCTCGGCGCCGGCCTCCCGCTGCCCTGGACCACGACCACCGCCTATGCGCTGGCCGACCCCAACGCCGCGAACCTGCGCGGCTCGGACACGGCCCTGGCCATGGGAAGGGCCCGCTCGGTCGCCGGGATTCAGGACGCGCTGCGGCGCACCCAGGGGCTGCCCTGGGTCAACACGGTGGCCGCCGACTCGGCGGGCGGCACCCTCTTCACCCAGTCCCAGGTGCTCCCCCGGATCACGGACGAGCTGGCCGCGCGCTGCTCGACCCCGCTGGGCAGGGCCACGTACCCCTCCTCGGGGCTGGCGGTGCTGGACGGCTCGCGCGGTGACTGCGCGCCCGGCTCCGACCCGGACGCGGTCCAGCCGGGGGTCTTCGGCCCGGGCAGGGCGCCGGCGCTGCGCGATGCCCCGTACGCCGAGAACTCCAACGACAGCGCCTGGCTGGCCAACGCGGAGCGGCCCCTCACCGGTTACGAGCGGATCTGGGGCAACGTCGGGACCCCGCGCTCACTGCGGACCCGGGGAGCCCTGGAGGACGTCTCCTCGATGGCCGGGCGGGGCGGGCTGACGGTGGCGGACCTGCAGGAGCAGCAGTTCGCGAACCGGGTCCCGGCCGGTGATCTGGCGGCGGCCGACGCGGCGAAGGCCTGCGCGGCCCTTCCGGGCGGGACGGCCACGGGATCCGACGGCGCCGCCGTGGACGTGTCGGCGGCCTGCGGGGTGCTGGCGGCCTGGGACCGCAAGGCCGACAGTACGAGCCGCGGCGCGCTGCTCTTCGACCGGTTCTGGCGGAAGCTGACCGCGAGCACGGCGGCCAAGGACCTGTGGCTGGTGCCCTTCGACGCGGCCGATCCGGTACGGACGCCCCGCACGCTCAACCGGGCGGCGCCCGGGATCGGACGGGCCCTCGCCGACACGGTGGCGGAGCTGGGGAAGGCGGGCATCGCTCCCGACACCCCGCTCGGGGAGCACCAGTTCGTGGTGCGCGGCGGGCAGAAGCTGCCCGTGGGCGGCGGAACGGAGGCCCTGGGCGTCTGGAACAAGATCGAGGCTCCGTGGAACGCGGCGGTCGGGGGCTACCCGGAGGTCCTGCACGGCTCCAGCCACATCCAGGCCGTCGGCTGGGACGGCGGCCGCTGCCCGGTGGCACGCACCCTGCTGACGTACAGCCAGTCCTCGAACCCGGATTCCCCGCACTCGGCCGACCAGACCCGGCTCTTCTCCCAGGAGCGCTGGGTGAAGGCACGGTTCTGTGAGCGGGACATCCTCACCTCGCCCCGGCTGAAGGTGGTCTGGCCGCGCGAGCGGCACTGACCTGCGCGACCGCGACCCCGTACGGCAGGCCTCCGGGGCCCGTCGTCCGGGGTCGCGGTGCGCTCAGGGGCTGACGGCGAGGAAGAGGTACGCGGCCAGCAGCACGAGGTGCACGCCGCCCTGGAGCAGGGTGGCGCGGCCCGGGACGATGGTGAGGGCGCTGACGACGACGGTCAGCGCGAGCAGCACCATGTGGACGGGTTCGAGCCCGAGCACCAGCGGCCCGGAGAGCCAGATCGTCGCGAGGGCGATGGCCGGGATGGTCAGGCCGATGCTGGCGATGGCTGAGCCGTAGGCGAGGTTGAGGCTGGTCTGCACGCGGTCGCGGCGGGCGGCGCGGACGGCGGCGAGGGTCTCGGGCGCCAGGACCAGCAGGGCGATGATCACACCGACCACGGCGTAGGGCAGGCCGAGGTCGGCGACTCCGCGTTCGATGGTCGGGGAGACCGCCTTGGCGTTTCCGACGACGGCGACGAGCGCCACGAGCAGCAGGCCGAGGCTGATCAGGGCGGCTCGGGCGGTGGGCGGTTCGGCGTGCTCGTCCTCTTCGCCGGCGGCCGCGGCGGCGGCCGCCTGCGCCGCCTCCTTGCGGATCCGCTTGGTGTCGACGGGCAGGAAGTAGTCGCGGTGGCGGACCGTCTGGACGGCGACGAACAGCCCGTAGAGGGCGAGCGAGGCGGTGGCGGCGAAAGCGAGCTGGGCCGTGGAGAACTCGGGGCCGGGCTTGGTGGTGGTGAAGGTGGGCAGGACGAGGCTGAGTACGGCGAGCGTGGCGACGGTGGCCAGGGCCGCGCCCGAGCCCTCGGCGTTGAAGACGGCGACGCGGTTGCGCAGGGCCCCGACGAGCAGGGACAGGCCGACGATGCCGTTGCACGTGATCATCACGGCGGCGAAGACGGTGTCCCGCGCGAGGGAGGAGGTCTTGTCCCCGCCGTCGGCCAGCAGGGTGACGATGAGGGCCACCTCGATGACGGTGACCGCGACGGCGAGGACCAGCGAGCCGAAGGGTTCGCCGACCCGGTGCGCGACGACCTCGGCATGGTGGACCGCCGCCAGCACCGCGCCGGCCAGGCAGAGGGCCACCAGGGCCACCGCGAGCGAGGGCAGGTCGCGTCCCCAGCTGAAGACGAGCGCGACGAGCGCCACCACGGGGACCAGGACGGTCCAGTCGGTCAGGGGGGATCTGTGGGTTGCCGTACTCATATCAGCCAACTTGCCAGAACTGTCCGGCCTGTGCGGTCGAACAGCCGCCTCCACGCCCCTGACGTGGCACTTCTCACGAAACTCCGGGCGTGGCGGACGGAGGGGACGGGGCCGGCCCCGCAGGGCCGGTCCGGTCCTCACATCGCGCGCTCGTGGCCCTCCCAGTACGGCTCGCGCAGCCGGCGCTTGTACAGCTTGCCGTTGGGGTCGCGCGGCATCGTCTCGATGAAGTCCACGGTCTTGGGCCGTTTGTACCCGGCCAGTTGCCGCTCGCAGTGGTTCAGGATCTCCGCGGCGAGGGCGTCGCTCGCCGCGAAGCCCTCGGCCGGTTCGATGACCGCCTTGACCTCCTCGCCCCAGGAGGGGTGCGGGATCCCGAAGGCGGCGGCGTCCGCGACCGCCGGATGGGTGAGCAGCGCCGATTCGATCTCGGCCGGGTAGATGTTCACCCCGCCCGAGATGATCATGTCGATCTTCCGGTCGCGGAGGAAGAGGTAGCCCTCCTCGTCCATCAGGCCGAGGTCTCCGACGGTGAAGAAGTCTCCGATGCGGTTCTTCTTCGTCTTGCCCTCGTCCTTGTGGTAGCTGAAGCCGCCGGTGTTCATCTTGATGTAGACGGTGCCGAGCTCACCGGCGGGCAGGCGCTCGCCGTCGTCGTCGAAGATGGCGAGCTCGCTGATCGGCCAGGCCTTGCCGACGGTTCCCGGCTTCTTCAGCCAGTCCTCGGCCGTCGCGAAGGCGCCGCCGCCCTCGCTCGCCGCGTAGTACTCCTCCACGCACCCGCCCCACCAGTCGATCATCGCCCGCTTGACGTGGTCGGGGCAGGGCGCGGCGCCGTGGATGGCGTGCCGCATGGAGGAGACGTCGTACGCGTCCTTGGTCTCCTGCGGGAGCGCGAGGAGCCGGTGGAACTGGGTCGGCACCATGTGGGTGTGCGTGCAGGCGTGCTCGTCGATCAGGCGCAGCATCTCCTCGGCGGTCCACTTGTCCATCAGGACCAGCGGGTGCCCGATGTGCAGGGCCGCCGCGGCGAACTGCAGGACGGCCGTGTGGTAGAGCGGCGAGCACACGAGGTGGACGTTGTCGTCGAAGGCGCGGATGCCGAAGATCCCCAGGAAGCCGCCGAGGTACGTCTCCTCCGGGAGCTTGCCGGGCAGCGGACGGCGGATGCCGCGCGGCCGGCCGGTGGTGCCGGAGGTGTAGTTCATGACCCAGCCGAGCGTGCGGTCGGCCGGGGCGGTGTCCGGCTGCCCGTCGAGCAGTTCGCCGTACGAGCGGAAGCCCGCGACCGCTCCGACCGCGTACCGGTGGCTCGCGGGCAGGCCCGCCTCGTCGGCCGCGGCGGTGGCCGCGTCGGCGAACCGTTCGTGGGCGATCAGGACCTTGGCTCCGGAGTCGGAGACGATCCAGGCGATCTCGGGGCCGACGAGGTGGTGGTTGACGGGGACGAGGTAGAACCCGGCCTGGGAGGCGGCCAGGTACGCGGTGAGGAACTCGACGCTGTTGGGGAGCACGACGGCGAAGACGTCGCCCCGCTCCAGCCCGGCGGCGCGCAGGCCGTGCACGAGGCGGTTGACGTCGGCGTGCAGCCGGGCGGCCGACCAGGTCTCGCCCTGCGGGGTGACGAGGACGGTGCGCTCGGGGTCGGCGGCCGCCTGGGCCCAGAAGCCGTTGGGGGGCGTGTCGGTCATCTTGTCCACTCCTCGGATCTTCAGGCCCGGCCGGCGATGCGGGTGATGCGGTCGATGGCGCGCTCGAACCCGCTGGTGAGGTCGTCGAAGACGGCCTGGACGCTGCGTTCGCTGTTCATCCGGCCGACGATCTGCCCGACGGGGGTGCCGAGCAGCGGCTGGATCTCGTACTTCTGGATGCGGGACACGGCCTCCGCGACGAGGAGTCCCTGCAGGGGCATCGGCAGTGCGCCGGGGCCCTCCGGGTCGTCCCAGGCGTCGGTCCACTCGGTGCGCAGCTGCCGGGCGGGCTTGCCGGTGAGCGCGCGGGAGCGGACGGTGTCCCCGGAGCCCGCGGCGAGCAGCTTCTCGGTGAGGGCGCGGGAGTGCATGTCCGCTTCGGTGGTGGTCAGCCAGAGGGAGCCGAGCCAGGCGCCCTGGGCGCCGAGGGCCAGGCCCGCGGCGATCTGCTCTCCGCTGCCGATGCCGCCGGCCGCGAGGACCGGGAGCGGGGCGACGGCCTCGACGACCTCGGGCACCAGGACCATGGTGGCGATGTCGCCGGTGTGTCCGCCGGCCTCGTAACCCTGGGCGACGACGATGTCGATGCCGGCCTCGGCGTGCCGGCGGGCGTGCTTGGCGCTGCCCGCGAGGGCGGCGACGAGGACTCCGTGTTCGTGGGCGCGCGCGATGACGTCGGCGGGCGGGGAACCGAGCGCGTTCGCCAGGAGTTTGATGGGGTAGTCGAAGGCGACGTCGAGCTGGTTGCGGGCGACCTGCTCCATCCAGCCGGTGATGCGCCAGCCGGAAGCCTCGCCCTCGGCGAGCTCGGGCACGTGGTGTTTGGCGAGGGTGTCGCGGACGTACTCCCGGTGCGCGGCCGGGATCATCGCCTCGATGTCGGCCTCGCTGACGCCGTCGACGGCCTTCTTCGCGGGCATGACCACGTCGAGCCCGTAGGGCTTGCCGTCGGTGTGCTCCTGCATCCAGTCGAGGTCGCGCTTCAGGTCGTCGGGGGCGGTGTAGCGGACCGCCCCGAGCACTCCGAACCCGCCCGCGCGGGTGATGGCAGCGGCCACCGCCGGGAAGGGCGTGAAGCCGAAGATGGCGTGCTCTATTCCCAGTTTCCTGCTCAGCTCCGTCTCCATGGGCGGCAGGATGCCGCAGCCCGGCCGCCGAGGGAAGAGGTTTTCTGATGCAGCGTCAGATTCTTTGCCGGCCGGTCACCGCGGGGCCCGCGTCGTGAGCGGGCAGATACTCGGGAGGGCACGACGGCGGACGGGAGGACCGGGCATGAAGGCACCAGGGGCAGCCGGGGACGACGGTGGCACGAGGGGCTCCGGCGCGACCGGCCCGACGGCGCCCGACGGCGCTGACAGCGGGCCCGGGACGGACCGCGGCGCACCAGAGGGCGACGGCGGCGCGCCCGGGACGGACGGCGGCACCGGAGGCGTGCGCGGGCTGAGCCGGCGGCGGCTCGGGGCGCGGCTGCTGGCCCTGGGCGGCGTGCTCGTACTCCAGGCCGCACTGCCCGGATCCGCGGGGGCCGCCGGGGGGCCGGCCGAGCGGCGCGCGCTCCAGGGACTGCGGCTGCGGTACGGGTCCGCCCGCCAGGCCGGACTGCTGGAGAGGCACCTCGAAGGGGTGGCGGACGAGGCGCGGCGTTTCCTCGGCCCCTCCCCCGAACACCCTTACTACGCCGGGGCCGTGGTCCTCGCCGGGCGGGGCCGCACGGTGGCGCTGCACCGGGCGATGGGCGACGCCGTCCGGTACGCCGATTACGACGGCCGCACCGACCGGGTCCGGGAGTTCCCGGCGGCCCAGCGGATCGCGATGGCCGAGGACACGGTCTTCGACCTGGCCTCCCTCTCGAAGCTGTTCACCTCACTGCTGGCCGTGCAGCAGATGGAGCGCGGGCGCCTCGAGCTGGAGGCGCCGGTGAACCGGTACCTCCCCGAGTTCACGGGCGGGGGCAAGGAGTCGATCACCGTGCGCCAGCTGCTCACGCACACGTCGGGGCTGCGGTCCTGGGCCCCGTTCTATCAGGAGCCCACCCGGGCAGGTCAGTTGAGGCTGCTGTGGTCGGTGAGGCCACAGGAGACCCCGGGGACGGTCTACCGCTATTCCGACCTCAACCTCATCGCCCTCCAACTGCTCTTGGAACGGATCACCGGTCACACTCTGGATCTCCTGCTCCAGGACGAGATCACCGCTCCGCTCGGGATGCACCGCACTCGTTACAACCCGCCGCTCTCCTGGCGCCGGGTCACGGCCGCCACCGAGGTGCAGCGCCCGCCGTGGTCCGGGCTGGACCGCGGGCTCGTCTGGGGCGAGGTCCACGACGAGAACGCACACGCGCTGGGCGGCGTCGCCGGGCACGCCGGGGTCTTCGGCACCGCCTGGGACCTGGCCATCCTCGCCCGAACCCTCCTCGACGGCGGGATCTACGCCGGCAAGCGCATCCTGCGCCCCGCCTCCGTCGAGCTGCTCTTCACCGACTACAACACCGCATTCCCCGGCGACGACCACGGCCTGGGCTTCGAGCTCTACCAGCACTGGTACATGGGCGCCATGGCCACCCCGCACTCCGCCGGCCACACCGGTTTCACCGGCACCTCCCTGGTCCTGGACCCCTCCACGGACTCCTTCCTGATCCTCCTGGGCAACTCCGTGCACCCCGTGCGGACCTGGCGCGCGGGCAGCGCCCCCCGGGTCGCCGTCGGCAACCGCTTCGCCCGCGCGATCCCCGTCCGTACGAGGCACGGCGGCCCGGCCTGGTACTCCGGCATGGAGACCGGCGGTTCGGGCACCCTGACCCTCCCGGCCCTCACCCCGACCACCGGATCCGCCCGGCTGCGCTGTGCGCTGTGGTGGGACACCGTGCCCGGCGCGGGAACGCTCCACGTGGAGGCCTCCGCCGACGGGCGGACCTGGGAGCCGCTCCCCTTCACCACCGTCCGCACCACCGGCGGAGCCGCCGAACACTGGCGGCAGGGTTCCGTCTCCGGCTGGTCGGGCCGCATCTGGCACCGGCTCGAAGCCCCGCTCACCGCCTGGGCCGGCCGCGAGGTCCGCCTCCGCTTCCGCCACACCGCCCAGGGGCGCTACGTGGGCCGCGGAGCCTACGTGGACGTCCTGCGCGTGTCGGAACCCTCCTGCCTCCTCTTCGCCGAAGACCGCCCCGCGGACGCCTCCCGCATCGAGGCGACGGGCTGGTCCCGCTCGGCGGACTGAAGGCCGCGGGGGCCGCCGCGGGAACTCCGGGCGCCCTGGCGGGTGTCTTGCCGATCACGCCGGGCTCGCCCGGCTCGCCGAAAAGACACCGCCCCTAGGCGAGAGCCGCGTCGATCATCCTGCGGGTCACCGCCGTCAGTTCGGCCAGCTGCGGCGCGGGGCGGGAGCGGGCGAGCGCGCCCGCGAGGCGGTCGTAGAGGAGTCCGTCGGCCCACGCGACCAGGAGTTCGGCGGACTCGCCCGGCCGGGCGGCGCCGAGTGCCGCGAGGATCCCGGCGGCCCGGTCCCGCGAGCCCTGGCCGGCCCGGTGCAGTTCCGTCGCCAGCTCCGGGTTCCGCGCGGCCTCCAGACTCAGCTCGAAGCGCGCCAGCTGGCGGGACCTCCCCGAGGTCAGCCATCGGTACAGCAGCGCGGCGAGCGCCGCGGCAACGGCGTCCCGGTCCATCGGGGAGGAGAGGGAGGAGGGGGAATGGGAAGGCGCGGCGCCCTCGTCGAAGTCACCGAGGTCCAGCTCGGCCAGCCGCGCGTAGCAGGCGCCGATCAGGGCCTCCCTCGTACGGAAGTAGTACGAGGTGCTGCCCGCCGGAAGTCCGGCCGCGCCGTCGACCGCCCGGTGGGTCAGGCCCCGCAGCCCTGCGGTGGCCACGAGGTCGATCGCACTGTCCGCGATCAGTGTTCTGCGGTCGCTTCCGCGCTCTGGGGAGTGCATACCGTCACTCTACAAGTGTAGAGTGACGACCACGCCCTCTACAGATGTAGAGGGCGTGGGAAACGCGGAGGGAACTGTCATGACTCGACGTCGAGCGGTGGTGGCGGGCGCCGGGATCGGCGGACTCGCGGCTGCGGTCGCCCTGCACCGTCGCGGTTGGGACGTCACCGTCTGCGAACGCGCCGCGGGGCCGTCCGCGGTCGGCGCGGGAATCGTCCTCGCCCCCAACGCCCTGCGCGCCTTCGACGCCATGGGCTTCGACGCCGCCCGCGCGACGGGGCCCACCTCCCCTGCCGCGATGGACCTGCGCCGCCCCGGCGGCCGCCTGCTGAGCCGCGCCGACGGCGTCGCGCTGGCCGCCAGGTACGGCCGGCCCCCGCTCGCCGTGCACCGCACGGCCCTCGCCGCCGCCCTGGCCGACGCGCTCCCCGAGGGCGCCCTGCAGTACGGCACGGAAGTGGCCGCCGTCGACGGCGCGGACGGCCGGCCCGTCGTCCACACCTCGGCGGGCACGCTCACCGCCGAGGTGGTCATCGCCGCCGACGGCATCCACAGCCCGATCCGCCGCCAGTACTTCCCGGCCCATCCCGGCCTGCACTACAGCGGGGAGACCGCCTGGCGGACCGTGCTGCGCGCCGGCGGCCCGCCCGTGCGCGCCGCCGCCGAAACCTGGGGCCGCGGGGAGCGCGTCGGCGTCGTCCCGCTCGCCGACGGCCGCGTGTACCTCTACGCCACCGCGGTCGTCCCCGAGGGCTACCGGCCCGCCGGAGTCCGCGCCGAACTCCTGCGCCGCTACGGAACCTGGCACGATCCGATCCCCGCCCTGCTGGAGCGGATCGACCCGGCAGCCGTGCTCCAGCACGACCTGTACGACCTCGCCGCCCCGCTCCCCCGTTTCCACCAGGGCCGGCTGGCGTGGCTCGGTGACGCGGCGCACGCCATGACCCCCAACCTCGGCCAGGGCGGGTGCCAGGCCGTCGAGGACGCCGCCGTCCTCGCGCACCTGCTGGACGGGGCCGACGTACCGGCCGCCCTGGCCGCCTACAGCGCGGCCCGCTGCGCCCGCACCGACGCCCTGCGCATCCGCTCCCGGCGCGCGGGCCGGGTCGCCGCCCTCACGAACCCCCTCGCGGTGGCCGCCCGCGACCTGGCCTTGCGTGCCACCCCGGCCCGCGTCGCACGGCGCGCCCTGGACGACCTGTTCGCCTTCGACGGATTCGGGCAGACGGCCTAGGGCGGAAAGGGCCGTGCCCTGAGAGGCCCACGCTCGTTGTTGTGGTTCGTTGACCGTTCAACACGAAGGCAGGCGAGTCCATATGACCGACATCGACTGGGACAACCCGATCGACCCCAAGCCGGGCTGGACCCTTGATCACGTCAAGCTGTACGTCGGTTCGGGCGGGGCCGAGGGACAGTACTGGAACAACACCCAGACCCTGCTGCTCACCACCGTGGGCCGCAAGTCCGGGAAGCCGGTGCGGACCCCGCTCATCTACGGCGAGGACGACGGCCGCTACCTCATCGTCGCCTCCAAGGGCGGCGACCCCGCGGACCCGCTGTGGTACCGGAACCTCAGCGAGCACCCCGAGGTCCGGGTACAGGTCGGCCCCAAGGTCACGCAGGGCATCGCGCGGACCGCGACGCCCGAGGAGCGTGCCGCGTTCTGGCCGCTGATGGTGAAGCACTGGCCCTCGTACGACGAGTACCAGACCAAGACCAGCCGGGAGATCCCGATCGTCGTGATCGACCCCGTTGGCTGACAGGGCGCCGGGGCCCGTCAGTGCCCCAGCACGGCCATCGCCGCGTTGTGGCCGGGGACCCCGCTGACGCCGCCGCCGCGGACCGCCCCCGCGCCGCACAGCAGTACGTTGCGGTGGGCGGTCTCCACGCCCCAACGGCCGCCACCCGCCTCGGAGTAGGGCCAGGACAGGTCCCGGTGGAAGATGTGCCCGCCGGGCAGGCGCAGTTCGCGCTCCAGGTCGAGCGGGGTCTTGGCCTCGATGCACGGGCGGCCGTCGGCGTCGAAGGCCAGACAGTCGGTGAGCGGCTCGGCCAGGTGGGCGTCGAGCTGGGCGAGGGTGGCGGCGAGCAGCACCTCCCGCGCCCCCTGGTTGTCCTTCTCGAACAGCCGTGCCGGAGTGTGCAGTCCGAAGAGGGTCAGGGTCTGGTAACCCTGTTCCGCCAGCTCGGGCCCCAGGATCGTCGGGTCCGTCAGCGAGTGGCAGTAGATCTCCGAGGGCGGCACGGAGGGCAGTTCGCCGGCGGCGGCCTCCGCGTGGGCCCGGGCGAGCTGCTCGTACCCCTCCGCGATGTGGAAGGTGCCGCCGAAGGCCTCGCGCGGGTCCACCGAGGTGTCCCGCAGCCGGGGCAGGCGGCGCAGCAGCATGTTGACCTTGAGCTGGGCTCCCTCGGGGGCCGGCCCCGCCGGTTCCTCGCCCAGGAGTTCGGCGAGCGCCCGTGGCGAGGCGTTGACGAGCACCACCCGGCCTGCGACCCGCCCCTCGCCCGTCGCCGTACGGAAGGTCACCTCGGCCGGGGCGGTCGTGCCGTCGGTGTCGATGCGCAGCGCCTCGTGCCCGGTGGCGATCTCCGCCCCGGCCGCCAGCGCGGACGCCGCCAGCGCGTCGGTGAGCGCGCCCATGCCGCCGACGGGTACGTCCCAGTCGCCGGTGCCTCCGCCGATGACGTGGTAGAGGAAGCAGCGGTTCTGGGCCAGGCCCGGGTCGTGGGCGTCGGCGAAGGTGCCGATCAGGGCGTCGGTGAGGACCACCCCGCGCACCAGGTCGTCGGCGAACTCCCGCTCGACGGCCCGCCCGATCGGTTCCTCGAACAGCATCCGCCAGGCCGCCTCGTCATCCAGCCGCGCCCGCAGCTCCGTGCGCGTGGGCAGCGGCTCCGTCAGCGTCGGGAAGAGGCGTTCGGCGGCCCGCCCGGTGGTCCCGTAGAAGGCGCGCCAGCTCTCGTACTCCCGCTCCGAGCCGGTCAGCCGCGCGAAGGACTCCCGGGTGCGCGCCTCGCCGCCACCGACCAGCAGTCCGCCCGGGCGTCCGGCGCGCTCGACGGGGGTGTACGAGGAGACCGTGCGCCTGCGCACCTCGAAGTCCAGCCCCAGCTCGCTCACGATCTTGGCGGGGAGCAGCGAGACCAGGTAGGAGTAGCGGGACAGCCGGGCGTCGACTCCCGGGAACGGCCGGGTGGACACCGCGGCCCCGCCGGTGCGGCCGAGCCGCTCCAGGACCAGGACCGATCGGCCGGCCCTGGCCAGGTAGGCGGCGGCGACGAGGCCGTTGTGGCCCCCGCCCACGATCACCGCGTCGTACACGTCGTGCCCAAAGCCGCGCGAGGTCGTCATGGCTCTTGGTAACACACCTGCCCCAGCCGCTCCAGACAGTGCGCCTCGTCGGCGTGGGCCGCGACCGTGTCCGGATGGCCGTCGCCCAGCGACCGTTCGCGGATTCCGGAGAGGTCCCGGTAGACCGGCAGCGCCTGGTCCCAGCGGCCCAGCCTGCCCAGTCCCACGGCGAGTTCGCGACGGCTGACCAGGGTGTCGGCGTGTTCGGGGCCGAGGGTGCGGGCCCGTGCCTCGCCCACCTCCCGGGCTTCGGCCACCGCTTCCTCCCAGCGTTCCAGGCGCCCGAGGTTCACCCCGAGGACGTGCCGGGCGCGCAGGGTCTCCGGGTCGGCGGCCCCGTAGGCGCGGGTGCGGTCGCGGACCAGGTCCCGGAACAGTTCCAGGGCCTCGGCCGAGCGCCCGGTCCGGCCGAGCGCGATCCCGGCCTCGTAGCGGGCGGCCAGGGTGTCGGGGTGGTCGCGGCCGAGCACCCGCTCCCGTACGGCCGCGATGTGCCGGAAGGCCTCCAGGGCCTCCTCCCAGCGTTCGAGGCGGCCCAGCGCGTACGCCACCTCGTACCGGGTCAGCAGGGTGTCCGCGTGCTCCGCCCCCAGGACGGCCGCCCGGTCGGCGGCCACCTCGGCGGCGGCGGTGTGGGCCTCGGAGAAGCGGCCGAGGGCGCCCAGCGCGCAGGCCAGGTTGTGCCGGCAGCGCAGGGTGTCGGGGTGGATCCGGCCCACGGTGCGCTCCCGGGCGGTGAGCACAGCGCGGTAGCCCTCGAAGGCCTCCCGGTGGCGGCCGAGCAGACCCGTCTCGTACGCCGCCTCCTGCCGCGCGGCGAGGGTGTCCGGGTGGTCGGCTCCGAGCACCCGGGCGCGTCCTTCGGCGACGGCCGCGTACTCGGCGAGGGCCTCCTCGGTACGGCCGGCCCTGCTGAGGGCGAAGGCCCGCGTGTGGCCGGCGTCGAGCGCGGCCACGCCCCCCCGAGGATCCTCGGCGGGGCCGGGAGCGTGCCTGAACCCGTAGACGGCGGTCAGCCGGGGGTCCTCGGCCGGACGCGGGCGCACGACGGTCGGCGTGGCCCGGGGGACGGCGCCCGCGGCGACAGGCGCGGCTCCGGCGGCCGTCGGGTGCTGCCCGCTCGGGCGCGCGGCGGTCCAGGAGCCGGTGAGGACGGCCCACTCCCCGCTCGCGGGGCGGGCCTCGATGCCGGCCTTGCGTCCGGCCGTCATCCCTCCGGCCCACTCGGGCAGCGGCGGGTGCGCTCCGTTCGCCGCGCCGGGGCCGAGCCGGGCCTCGACGAGCTGCCGGTGCAGGTGGCGGGCGTCGCCCGGGCGGTCCTCGGGACTTTTGGCGAGCAGGTCGAGCACCAGCCGCTCGAAGGAGACCGGAAGTTCGGGGCGGTGTTCGCGCGGCGGCACGGGCGCGGTGTCGCGGTGGCCTACCAGCACGGACCAGGAGTCGCCGAGGTCGAAGGGCGGGGCTCCGGTGGCGATCTCGTACAGGACGCAGCCGAGGGAGTAGAGGTCGCTTCGGTGGTCCACCTCGCCGCCCGCGATCTGCTCGGGCGACATGTAGTGCGGGGTGCCCATGGCCATGCCGCCGCCGGTCAGCTTCGCGGTGAAGCCGATGTCGGCGGCCAGCCGGGCGATGCCGAAGTCGCAGATCTTCACCGTGCCGTCGGTGAGCCGCATGATGTTGGCGGGCTTCAGGTCGCGGTGGACGACGCCCTGCTCGTGGGTGTAGCCGAGGGCGGCGGCCATCTGCTCGGCGATGTCGACGACCACGTCCACGGGGAGCGGGCGCGCGTCGTTGTCCTCCAGGAGCTGGCTGAGGTTGCGGCCTTCGAGGAGCTCCATGACGAGGTAGAGGGGACCGCCGGCGGCGCTGTCGTCGCCGAAGTCGTGGACGACGGTGACGCCGCGGTGCTGGAGGGAGGCGGCGACGCGGGCCTCGCGGCGGAAGCGCTCGCGCAGCACCTGGGTGAAGTGGGTGTCCTGCTCGGGCCCCATGGGCTTGAGGCACTTGACGGCTACCTGCCGGCCCAGCGACTCGTCGCGGGCCCGCCACACCTCGCCCATGCCGCCGCGGCCGATCAGATCGAGCGACCGGTACCGGCCGTGGATCAGTCTGGACTCCGCCATGTCTTGAAGTCGCCCCCGTGTGTCGCCCTACGCCCTACGCCCTCCCCGGCCGGTCCAGTATGGCCGCTGATGTACGCAGTGTGTACGGCGCGGGCCGGCTCCCGGGGCCCATGCGGCGCATCGCTTTCAAGATGTGACCTGGAGGCAGCTGCCAGCGCAGACCTGCGGGAATGCTGCGCAGCAGGCTACCGGTGAGGCGCAGGCGGCGGGTGACGCTGCGCGGGGCCGGTGCGGGGCGGCCGTACAGCTGGTGCGCCCAGCCGGGGAGGGATCCGTAGGCGAGGGCCGCGAGCGGGCGCCACACCAGGTTTCGGCCAGGGACGAGGAGGGGGTGGATGGGCGGGGCGCAGAGGAAGGCGTCGACGGCGCGGGCGTCGGGTCCGGCGGCGAGCTCGGGGCGGATCCGCTCGAAGTAGGCGGCCAGGGCGGCGGCGTCCCCCGGTACCCCGGACGGGTCGAGGCCGACAAGACGGGCGTTGACGCGGTTCTCGGCCACGTAGCGGTCCGCCTGCGCGGGGGTGAGCGGGACCCCGGAGCGGCGCAGGACGTGCAGGAAACTGTCGATCTGGGCGCAGTGGATCCAGAGCAGCAGCTCGGGCTCGTCCACGCGGAACCGCACGCCGGTGGCCGGATCCGTGGCCGACAGCATCGTGTGGATCTTGCGGACGCGGGCGCCGGCCCGCTCGGCGGCCTCGGTGGTGCCGTAGGTGACGGTGCCGACGAAGTCGGCGGTGCGCAGCAGGCGTCCCCAGGCGTCACCCCCGCCGTGCTCCCCGCTGAAGGCGGAGCTGTTCTCCATGACCCCGCGGACCGCGCGCGGGTGCAGGGCCTGGAGGTAGAGCGCGCGGACCCCGGCGATCCACATGACCGGGTCTCCGTGACACTGCCAGGTCACGGAGCCGGGGCCGTAGAGCCCCGGATCGGGGCCCGCGTTCTCGTCCATGCCCCGCTCCTCCCCCGTCGCCCGCCCCGGTACACCGTGCGGGGCGCGCGGGTCCGGCATTCCACCGGACTGCCGCGCACATGCCCGCGCGCGCCACTAGGCTTTCCCGCCGGCGGACCGCACCCGCCTCCCCTCGGGACGCGGAGGCACGGTCATGCGGACGGAACGTCCAGGACGTACGGGACATACGGGATGTGCGCAATGCCCGGGACGGCTCGAAGGGCAGACCGCCGTCGTCACGGGCGGTTCGTCCGGCATCGGCCTGGCCACGGCCCGGCGCTTCGCGGAGGAGGGCGCCCGGGTCTTCGTCACCGGACGGCGGCCGGAGGAACTCGCCGCGGCGGTACGCGACCTGGGCCCGGCCGCCGTGGCCGTCCGTGGCGACGCGTCCCGCGTCGCGGATCTGGACCGGCTCTACGCGGCGGTCGCGGCCGCGGGCTGCGGGGCGATCGACGTGCTGGTCGTGAACGCGGGCGGCGGCCCGGCCGGCGGGTTCGCCGAGTTCACCGAGGAGCAGTTCGACGCCACCTCGGACCTCAACTTCCGGGGCGCCTTCTTCACCGTCCAACGGGCCCTGCCGCTGCTGCGCGACGGCGCCTCGGTCATCCTGCTGGGCTCGGCCGCCGGCTCCTCCGCGTCCACGCGGTACGGGGTGTACGCCGCCACGAAGGCGGCCGTACGGTCCCTCGCGCGCAGCCTCGCACTGGAGCTCGCGGGGCGTTCCATCCGGGTCAACGCCCTCAGCCCGGGCCCGATCGACACCCCGGCCCTGGCCGGCGCCCCGGCGCACGTACGCGAGCGGGCGACCGCCGGAGTTCCGCTCGGCCGGGCCGGGCTCCCCGAGGAGGTGGCCGCCGCGGCCCTGTTCCTGGCTTCGGGCGAGAGCAGCTTCGTCACCGGGATCGAGCTCTTCGTGGACGGCGGTGCCGGCCAGGTCTGAGCCGTGACCAGCGGGTTCGTGTGGCTGAAAGTGACCGTACTGATCGACGGGGACGGGAACATGACTCACGACGACTACGCCGTACGCTGCGAGGAGCTCTTCGCGGTGGGCGGCTTCGCCAAGGTCCGGAGCATGGCCGAATCCGGCCTGTCCGAGCTCGGACCCGACCCGGCCCTCCACCGGTGGCTCGGACTCGCGCACGCCGCGGAGGACGAGGACGACCACGACGCGGAGGCGGAGGCCGCCTACACGGCGGGGCTCGCACGGTGGCCCGACGACCTCGGCCTGCTCGTCTCGTACCTGGAGCTCTGCCTGCGGGCCGCGGAGGTGGCGGCCGCGCTGGAACTGCTGACCGGCCCGTGGCGGGCACCGCTGCGGCTCATGGTCCGTCACCGGGTGGCCTCGTACGTCGTCACCTTCGTCTTGGTCCTGGCCACCAACAAAGCGCTGGTGCTGAGCGGGGCGTTGTCCTACAGCGTGTGGGGCTGGCTCTGGTACATCCCCCTCCTCCTGGCCGACGCGAAGCTCAGGCAGGCCCGGCGGCAGGCCCGGCAGCGCGTGATCGCCGCGGTGGAAGCACGGCACGCCGAGACCAGCACCTCTTCCGCCGCGGCCTGACCCGCGATCAGCTCTGCGTCTCCCCGCGGCGTCCAAGAGCGGCCGCATCGGGTAGGACGAGCAGCTTGCCGGTGGTACGCCGAGCCTCCAGATCGCTGTGGGCCCGGGCGGCCTCGGACAATGCGTAGCGGCCCGTCACGGTGACCTCGAGCGCCTTGGAGCGCACCCACTCGAACACATCGGCGGCCCGTCGGAGCAGTTCGGACCGGTCGGCGATGAAGTCCCCGAGGCTGGGCCGGATCAGGGTCAGCGAACCGCCGTGGGCGAGCCGAATCGGATCAAACGGCGGCACGGCACCGCTCGCCGCGCCGAAGAGCACGAGATGGCCGCGGGCTCGCAGGCTGGCGAGGCTCGCATCGAAGGTGTGCGCGCCGACGCCGTCGAAGACAACCGGCAGTCCCTGACCGCCGTTGAGCCGCCTCACCTCGGCTGCGAGATCGTCGACCGCGGAGGAAAGGATCACCTCGGCGGCCCCGGCACGCTTCGCCAGCTCGGCCTTCGCCGTGGTCGACGTCGTGCCGATCACCCTGCCGCCGAGATGGGTGATGAGCTGGGTCAAAAGCAGCCCCATGCCACCGGCAGCCGCATGCACGAGCACCGTGTCGCCCCCCTGAACCGGGTAGGCGTCCTTGACGAGATAGTGCGCGGTCATGCCTTGGAGGAGCACGGCGGCGGCTGTCTCGAAGCCGATGTCGTCGGGCAGCGGCACCAGCCGGGAGGAGTCCACGACGGCCCGCTCGGCATACGTGCCGGGAATCTCCACCCAACCGACCCGGTCCCCGACTGCGACGTCAGCGACGCCGGGTCCGACTTCGACGACCGTGCCGGCGCCCTCAGAGCCCGGGGTGAAGGGCAGCGGGAGGCTGTACCGGCCTTCGCGGTGGTAGACGTCGAGGAAGTTGACCCCGGATGCGGCGACCTCCACGACCGCCTCGCCCGGACCCGGCCGCGGCTGGTCCACCTCGGCCTCCCGCAGCACCTCGGGACCGCCCACTTCGTACACCTGAATCGCTCGCATGGTTCTCCAATAACGGCTCATCCCCACCAACCCCGTTGATGGCTCATCCCCCACCAACCCCGTTGACGGCGATCCGATTCCCGGCAAGCAGACCGGCCCGCCGCCCCCGCCGAGAGCCGACACGCCTGCTGTGCACCCGGGCCCGGGACAGGAGACCGAGGCCGTCAAGGGTCGACGAATGCACCACCCGCCGCTTCCGCACCGCCGTACGGCCACCCGCCGTAACCGGCGCAGCCTCCGGCAGCGCCTACGGCGAGATCCACGGCGGACGAGAAGACTAGGCCGCCCCGAGGGTCAGCCCCCCTTCCCACGCCAGGTCGCCGGCCGAGCGGCCCACCATGATCCGGTACGTCCCGGGCTCCGTGCGCCAGACCTTCTCGGTTTCGGACCAGTGACGCAGCGCGTGCGCCGGAACCCGCACGGTGGCCGTCACCGAAGCGCCCGGTTCGGCGTGGACCGCGGCGTAGCCCGCGAACCAGCGGACGGGCCGCTCGACGGTGGATTGCGGACGGGCGAGGTATACCTGCACGACCTCACGGCCGGGCCGGCTGCCCGTGTTGCGCACCTGTACGCGGACCGTGAACGGGGAGCCCGCCACCGCTTCGTCCGGGGCGTGGACCGCCTCGTACTCCCAGCCGGTGTAGCCGAGGCCGTGGCCGAACCAGTAGGCGGGTTCCTTCCCGGTGCGGAGCCAGGCCCGGTGACCGATGTGGATGCCGTCGTCGTAGGCGAGCCGGCCGTCGACGGGCCGGGCGTGTGTGACGGGTGCGTCGGTCAAGGCGGCCGCCCAGGTGGTGGGGAGGCGGCCGCCGGGCTCGGCGTCCCCGAACAGGACGTCGGCGAGCCCGGATCCCGCCTCTTGTCCGGGGAACCAGGTGAGCAGCAGCGCACCCACTTCGTCGCGCCAGGGCAGTTCGACCGGGCCGCCGCTGTTGACCACCGCGATCGTGCGCGGGTTGACGGCCGCCACGGCGCGGACCAGCGCGTCCTGGTGGCCGCCCAGGGAGAGGTCGCCGCGATCGTGGCCCTCGGTCTCGGTGTGCTCGGTGGTGCCGACGACCACGATCACGGCGTCCGCGTCGCGGGCCGCCCCGACCGCTTCCGCCAGCGCGGCCGCCGCGTCCGGCTCCGGTGGCGCCGCCGCGACGATCGTGGCGCGCCCGGCTCCGGGGACCAGTTCGCGCCGGGCCGTCAGAAGGACGGGTTCCGTCGAGTCCACGGTCGCCCGCACCGTCTGGCGCGGCGGGTTCACATGGACGATCGCCGGGTCGTCGGTGGTGCACGGGAACTCGCCGTCCAGCACGGCCCGGCCGCCGAGGGCGAGGCTCATGCGGCCGAAGCCGGCGACGGCGAAGGTCCATTCCCCCGTCGCCTGAGGCCGCAGGAGCGCGCTGATCTCCACCGTTCGCGCGGCGGGAACCACGGGCGGCTCCAACTGCGTTCCGGACAACCGGTGTTCGGCGTGGAGCTCATGCCCCGCCTCGTCCAGGAGGCGCACCAGCACACCGGGCTCCCCCGATCGCGGGTCGCTGCACCAGCCGGTACCGAGGGGCGCGGGGGGCACGCCCAGTCCCGG
This sequence comes from Streptomyces sp. NPDC006487, assembly GCF_042870555.1. Taxonomy (NCBI): domain Bacteria; kingdom Bacillati; phylum Actinomycetota; class Actinomycetes; order Kitasatosporales; family Streptomycetaceae; genus Streptomyces; species Streptomyces sp. NPDC006487. The sequence continues at coordinate 420,988 of NZ_JBIAHN010000001.1, read as the reverse complement.
ACCGGGTACGTACACGACCCGGGCCAGACCGTCCAGCCGGGCTCGAATCCCGTCGAGGGGCGTGACCACCCGCGCGGGGAAGACTCCCGCGCTGCCTCCGCCCTGCACCCGCGGGGAGCCGGCGTGCACGCCGATGACGGCGACCTTCCGCAGGGAGGCCGGCGCGAGCGGAAGCACCCCGCGATTGGCCAGCAGCACGGATCCCGCGGCCACGGTACGGCGCAGCAGCATCCGGGTCCCATCCGACCCGAACGCGGGGGCACTCGGGCGCCGGTTCGACTCCAGGGCCCCCACCCGCAGGGCCAGCCGCAGCAGGCGCCGCACCTTCTCGTCGACGGCCGCCTCGGGGACGTGGCCGTCCTCCACGGCCCGGACGAGCATCACCTCCCACGGGCCCTGCGGTCCCGGCATGGCCAGGTCCAGTGCGGCGAGCGCCGGTTCCCTGGTCGAGCGCAGGGCTCCCCAGTCGGAAACCACCACCCCGTCGAAGCCCCAGTCGCCCTTGAGCGGTTCGGCGAGGAGCGGACTGGCGGTCATGGTCGCGCCGTTCACGCCGTTGTACCCGGCCATCACCAGCCACACGCCCGCCTCGACGGCAGCCTCGAACGGCGCCAGATACACCTCGCGCAGCACCCGCTCGGAAGCCCGAACGTCCACGTGCATCCGCCCGGTCTCCGAATCGTTGGCCACGTAGTGCTTGGCCGTGGCCGCCACCCCGGCCGCCTGGATGCCCCGGATCAGCGCCGCACCCGTGCGGCCCGTCAGCACGGGATCCTCCGAGAAGCATTCGAAGTGCCGGCCCCCCAGCGGAGTGCGGTGCAGGTTGAGCGTCGGCGCGAGGACGACGTCGACCCCCTTGCGGACCGCTTCCGAGGCGAGCAGACCCCCCAGCTCCTCGATCAGGCCCTCGTCCCACAACGCGCCGATCGCGGACGCCGAGGGCAGCAGGGCGGAGGTGAGCCGCTCGTCCCAGGCTTCGCCCCGCACCCCGGCGGGGCCGTCGGAGGTCACCATCTCGCGCAGGCCGATGGCCCGCTCGCCGGCCGTCCGCCATGTCGTGGCCCCGGACAGCAGCCGCACCTTCTGCACGAGGTCGAGCTTCTCCAGCAGTCGATCGAGCATGTCCTCGCTCATCCCCACCCCATTCACGTGATCCGCCCCTCACTTACGGGAGAGCGCTCTCCAAGCTTGCGTGTGTCCCGCACGCACGGTCAAGTCCCCTTTGCGCCCACACTTTTGACACGACGGAAGGCCCGGCCCGCCCCGTCGCGAAGACGGGGCGAGCCGGGCCCGTACGGAGGGCCGGCCGGGTCAGGGCGGCCGGTACTCCGCGTTCAGTACCGCGCCGCGGCCCGCGTGGTTCCGGTCAGGAGCAGCGCGGAGACCCGCAGGGGACGCACCGTCACCGGGTCAGCTGTAGACGCCGAACTCGTGGAGGGAGTAGCCCCAGCCGGTGCCGCGTGCGGTCAGGTTCAGTCGCACGTGGCGGGCGCTGGCCGACACGCTGATCGTGTCGATGTCGCCGTTGCCGGTCGTGGTGGTGTGGACGGTGCGCCAGTTGGCGCCGTCGTCGGAGACCTGCACCTCGTAGGACTTGGCGTACGCCGGGTCCCAGACCAGCTGCAGGGTGCGGATCGCCTTGGAGGCACCGAGGTCGACACTGATCCACTGGGGGTCGCTCCAGTCGCTGGCCCAGCGGGTCCCGGTGTTGCCGTCGGTGGCGTTGCCGGCGGGGCAGGGGCAGTCGCCGTAGGAGGCCTGCGAGGAGGAAGCGGTGGCGGGCCTGTTCAGGGCCAAGTTGGTGCCGCTCACCGGCGGGGCGACGACCTTCACCGACTTGGTCTCGATGCCCGCGTTGCCGCGGCCGTCTTCGGCCTGGATGTAGACCTTCCAGACGCCGAGCTTCTCCGGGGCGGTCACCGCGAAGGTCCCGTTGCCCGTGGAGCGCCACTGCGCCTCGACCAGGCGCTTGTCGCCGTTCGCGTAGTTGCCGCTGAGGAAGACCTTGTACGTCAGCGGGTCGTTCTGCGGGTCCGTGATGTTGGCACGGACGGTGAACTCGCCGCCGGCCGGGGCGTTGGAGGCCTGGTCGACGACCATGTTGCCGACGACCGGCGGGGTGTTGTCGCCCGCGATCGACCCGGTGTACGCCTTCTTCACCGCGTAGTACGAGAGCCTCCTGAGCCCGTCGGGCAGCAGGTTGAACCAGATGCCGCCGAAGTCGTGCTCGATGCCGTAGTGGAACATCGTGGCGCCCAGGGCCACGCCCTGATGGCCGGTGACGCAGTTCCAGGCGGTGGTGTACCCCTCGGCGGTCTGGACGTCGGTCTTCTGGTCGGGGATGCCGTTCACGTCGTTCGGCACCTCCCACTCGCCGGCCGGCCCCGTCTCGGTGATGATGTAGGGCTTGTTGTAGCCGCCGTCCACCCAGTCCTGCTTCACCTTGCAGATGTTGCCGTAGGAGTTCATCGAGTAGAGGTCGAGGTCCGGGGCGTTGCGCTTGTAGTACGGCCACGCCCCGGTCCAGGCGTCGGTCGAGGTGACCGGGTGGTCCGGGTCGATGGTGTGGATCTTCTTGGCCACGTCGTTCACGAACGTGGTGTAGGCGTTGCGCTGCGCCTCCAGTTCGGTGCCGCCGTAGCAGTTCTGCAGGCCGAGGACGGACTCGTTGCCCACGTTCCACATGAGCGTGGCCGGGTGCGACTTGTAGGTGTCGACCCACTTCGCGAACTCGGTCAGCATGTTGCTCTTGTACGCCGCGTCGGTCACGTAGTTGACGCAGCCGCCCGAGCCGGGGCCGCCGCCGGGCTGCAGCCAGAAGCCGTTGACGACCCGGATCCCGTTCGCCGCGGCCGTGTCGAGCAGCGGCTTGCTCGACGCGTCCGTGCCCCAGGTGCGGATGGTGTTGACGCCCATCGACTTCACATCGGGCATGTACTTCGGGGCGTCCGCGAAGGACGGGCCCCAGGTGAGGCCCTTGACCGTGTACGGCTGCCCGCCCACGGTCAGCTGCCAGTTGCCCTGGGAGCCGGCCACGCGCACCGCGCCCTGGGCCGGGGGTTCCACCGAGGTGGTGCCGTAGACCTGGAACTCCCAGAGGGAGTAGCCGTAGCCGCTGGAGCGGACCAGGCCGTTCATCCGTACGTAGCGGCCGCTGCCGGAGACGGCGATCTCGTCGGTGCCGCCGTCGCTGCCGGTGACGGATTTGGCGGTGCGCCAGTTCGTCCCGTCGTCCGAGACCTGGATGTCGTAGTTCTTGCCGAACGCGCCCTCCCAGGTGAGGACGACACGGCTGAGGCTGCGGACGGCGCCGAGGTCGACCTGGATCCATTCGGCGTCGCGCCACTGGCTGGCCCACCGGGTGCCGGTGAGGTTCCCGTCGAACGCGGCGGCCGCGGAGTAGCCCTCGCCCTCCTGGGAGGAGGCGGTGGCCGGCTTGCCCTGGGAGAGCAGGGTTTCCGCGGCGCCCGCGACCGGCGCGGAGACCAGCGTGAGGGAGGAGGCGAACAGGGCTCCGAGTGCGACGAGGGCGGACGCGGCGCGCGTGCGGCGGGGTGGGGTGCCTGTGGAGGGGGGACGGGTCAACATTGCGGCTCCTGGTGTCAATGGCGGTGGGAACTGACCAGCTCTCCCGTGGGGGCGCCTCGCCCGCGAGACAGCGCTCTCTGTGTCGACGGGCACGGCCCTGCCAGGTGCTCGGGCCTCGCTCCGGACGGGAATGCCGGGCTGGTCGATGGGTGCTCAGGGCCCCTGGGCCGGGGCGCGGAGGTCGGTTCACCCGGCCCAGGGGAGTTGAGCCCGGCTCCGTCGGGTCAGCGGAGCCGGTGGAGCGGTGGTGCCCCCGGGCCGCGGCGGCAGGGCGGAAACCGGGCCCGGGGAGTTGGGGCCGGCTCCGCCGGTCGGCGGAACCGGTGGGGAGGGACGGCGGCTCAGGGGAAGGAGACCACCGTCGAGGGGACCGTCGAGGTGCCCGCGGGAACGGTGGATGCCCCGGTGTCGTTGATGACGTGCTCGTAGTGGCCGTTGCCGCCGAGCGACACCGTCAGGAGGCTGTGGAACTTGACGCCCGGCTTCACGGGGGCCTTGAACCCGTGGTCCTGGCGGATGTTCGGGTCCACGTTGTAGTTGCAGTAGCTGCCGAGGCCCCAGGCTTCGTGGGTGGTCACCGAGTCGTCGACCCGGTAGGCGGCGTAGCCCTTGGTGGCGCCGTTCTGGATGGCGGCCTGGTTCGGGGCGTCGTACGCCTTCTCGTTCTGGTAGAAGATCGTCTTTCCGCGCTCGCCGAACCACTCCACGTCGTACTTGTTGAAGTGCTCGACGAACAGGCCCGTGGCCAGGACGTCGTCACCCGTCACCCGCACCCCGTAGTCGGCGCGGTTGGTCTCCCAGCCCACGCCCTCGCCGTGGTCGGCGCGCCACACCCAGGTGTGGTCGACGATGGTGTCGTCGCTGTTGACGACCATGCTGGTGGTCGCCTTGCCCGCGCCCGCCCCGCCGACGCGGATGTAGACGTCCTGGACGGTCGTCGGGTTCGCGGCGTGGTCGGCGGAGGCACCGGCCGGGCCGACTTCCAGGAGGGTCGGGGAGTTGACCGGTCCGGCGTCGATGAGGAAGCCGGCGAGCCGGACCCCGTCCACGTCGGCGACCTTCATGGCGGTCACCCCGTTGTCGGGGATGACCGTGGCCAGGCCCAGGCCCAGCACGATCGTGCCGGGCCGGTTGACGTTGATGGTCTGGTCGACGTGGTAGATGCCGGGCGTGAACAGCAGGTGCAGGCCCTGGGCGAGCGCGCGGTTGATGGTGGCGGCCGTCGCTCCGGGCTTGACCACGTAGAACTTGCTCAGCGGGACCGACTCCCCCTGGGGCGTGCCGCCCGCCCAGGTGGTACCGCGGGCGTTGGTGCGCTTGGCCGGCGCGAAGACCTTGTACTCGTTCCCGTCCAGGTAGAGGAAGGGCTTCTCCCGGGAGACGGGGGTGGTGTCGAGGGTGGTGTAGCGGGGCTCCGGGAAGGAGTTGGCGGGAGCACCCTCGACGCCGGAGAAGGTCATGTTCCACACGCCGTTGGTCCAGCCGCCGATGGTGCTGTCGCGGGTGTACCACTGCTGCTGCGAGTACGGGCCGACCGTGCCGTCGACCTTGCTGTCGGCGATGTAGCCGCCGCTGGCCCAGCCGTACCCGGCGGGGGCGAGGTTGAGATCACCCTTGACGTGCATCCGGCGGAAGGAGGCCGCCTGGGACACCGCCCAGCGGTTGGTGCCGCTGACCGGCTTGACGGCGAAGTTCTCCGCGGCGCGCCAGAAGTTCTGGGTGGCGTTGCCGCCGAACCAGCCGGCGTCCACGGTCACGTCGCCGTTGAAAGTGGTGTCGTCCGGGTTCAGGCCGAGTCCGGCGATCTGGGTGTAGAAGCCGATCTGGGCGTTGATGTTGTCGTACGTGCCCGGCTTGAACAGGAAGGCGTGCCGGCCGCTGCCGAACTGCGCCGACTCCTGCTCGCGGAAGACCTGGTCCAGCTTGTCCTGGATACCGGGGGTCGCGGGGTCGATGACGTGCACGTTGGGGCCCAGGTCGCCGCCGCCCGGCAGGGTCGGGCCGCCGCCGTCGCCCCCGGTGGTACCGAACACCTTGAACTCCCACAGCGAGTAGCCGTAACCGGTGGCCCGGGTGACGCCCTGCATGCGCACGTAGCGGGCGGTCCCGGTGATGCCGACGGTTTCGGTGCCGCCGGAGCCGGTGGCCGTGGAGTAGGCCGTGGACCAGTCGGTGCCGTTGGTCGACAGTTCGATCCGGTAGGCCTTCGCGTAGGCGGCCTCCCATTGCAGGACGACCTTGCTCAGCGCGGTCGCGGCGCCGAGGTCGACCTGCAGCCACTGGGCGTCGGAGGCCGCGCTGGACCACCGCGAGCCGTTGTCGCCGTCGACCGCGTCGGCTGCCGGGGTGCCGTAGTGCTCCTGGCTGGAGGCCGTGACCGACTTGCCCTGGGAGAGCAGCGGCGGCTCGGCCGAGGCGGCGGGGGCCGCCGGCGCCAGCGCGAGCAGGCTGCCGAAGAGGGCGGTCGTGACCGCCCCGGCGATCCCCCTCCGGGTGGAAACTGGACGTCGTCTGCGTGGCGACGCATCGACGGGTATGCCAGTGGGCATCGGTGCTCCTTTAACGAACCTGAAACGGGAGAGCGCTCTCCAGACCTTGCCCGTAACGCGATCGACCGGTCAAGGAGCTTGACCACTTTTCTTTCGTCTTTCATTAAGTGGCGAGGTGGGGATGGGTGGCCCCGCGCGGCACAGGGGGCCGATCCCACCAAGCCGGATCGGACCCTGCGTGCACATCTCTTACGGTCCGTCACCCTGGCGTAACAGAAGGCGAGTTCGGGGCGGATGAACCGCGAGGCGGTGCGCGAGGGGTCCGGGTGCGAGCGGACGGGCCCGGGGCCGGAGGATGCCGTTCGCGAGGCGGGGGTGTCGCGGGGCGCGGTGCCACGCGATCCGGCCCGGCGCCCGGTGCCGCGCCACGCGCGGGGCCTGCCCGTACGACGCGCACGGCCCGTACGACGCGCACGGCGGGACGCTCGGCGTGCTGAACCGACCGGGTCCGCGCACGCTTGATGCATGGCCGACCAGGCACAGGTCACCGTCCACCCCGTCGCCCCCACGGGAGGCCGACGGGTGACCGCACACGTGCACGGCAGCGATTCGCCGCTCGGCGTGGCCCACGGCATGTCCGATGTGGCCGAGTTCCTGCGACGGGCGGGCTGGCTCAACGAGGAGGAGTGGCCGCCGATCACGTGGCGTGGCGGCGGGCCCGCGGTCTGGGGAGGCGAGCCGGATGCGGAAGCGTGACGCATGGCGGCAGTGGGGCGTGCCGCTGGAGCCGCCGCAGAGCCTTCTCTACCCTCCGACGGGCCGGCCCGTCGACGACAGCCACCGGACGATGATCCTCGACTGGGCGGTCAACCAGTACATCGCCAACGGATGGCGCGTGGAGTCGCGCTCCCCCACCCAGGCGGTGCTGGTCCGCGGGGAACGGGTGAACCACGTCCTGCACGCCGTCCTGACCGTGTTCACCTGTCTGCTGTGGGGCATCGTGTGGCTGGCCGTCGCCGCGATCAGCAAGGTCGAGCGGGTCGCGCTCACCGTGGACCAGGGCGGACGCGTACAGGCCGTCCAGGGACCCGGCTGAACCCGGACGCACGACAGCCCTCCCGTGGGGAGCCGGGAGGGTGCCGGGCCCGGGATGGTCCGGAGCCACACCATAGGCAGCGGAACGGGCAGGCCGGTAGGCATATGACAGGGTAAGTTCCGGATGCTCCATCCGCCGGGCACGGCCCGGCGCCCGGCCGGTCGTCCCGGCCGGGCGTTCCGCGTGGGTGGGACCTTCCGGGCGTTCCGCGTGGGCGGGGCCGCCCGTGCCGGCGCGGGACGGAGGCCGCCCGGCACCGGGCAGGGCAGGGCAGGGCGGAGCCAGGCAGGAGCCGAACGAGACGGCCTGGCCGCCGGATTACGCGTGGAGCCGGCCGTGGCTGCGGACGATGTCCGCGTAGCGGCGGCCGCTGGACTTGACGGTGCGCTTCTGGGTCTCGTAGTCGACGTGGACGAGGCCGAAGCGCTTGTCGTAGCCGTAGGCCCACTCGAAGTTGTCCAGCAGGGACCAGGCGTAGTAACCGGCCAGCGGAGCGCCCTGGCGGACGGCGCGGGCACAGGCTGCCAGGTGCTGCTCGAGGTAGGCCGTACGCCCCGGGTCGTCGACCGCGCCGTCGGGGCCGACCGTGTCGGGGAACGCGGAGCCGTTCTCGGTGACGTAGAGCTTGCGCACCCCGTAGTCGTTGGTGAGGCGCAGCAGCAGGGATTCGATGCCGTTGGCGTCGATCTGCCAGTCCAGGCCCGTGCGCGGCACGTCCGGGAGGCGGACCTCGCGGGCGAAGGGGACCGGGCCGGCGGAGTCGTTGGCGACGGTGGCGGGGAAGTAGTAGTTGAGGCCGTGCCAGTCGAGGGGCGCGGCGATGGTCTCCAGGTCGCCGGGGCGCTCGGGCAGTTCCACGCCGTACAGCGCCCGCATGTCGGCGGGGAAGCCGCGTCCGTAGACCGGGTCGAGCCACCAGCGGTTGGTGTGTCCGTCCATGCGGACGGCGGCGGCGAGGTCCTCGTGGTCGTCCGTGGCGGGTACCACCGTGGAGTGGTTGGTGACGAGGCCGATCTGCGCGCCGGGTGCTGCGGCACGGATGGCCTGGGTGGCCAGGCCGTGGCCCAGCAGGAGGTGGTAGGACGCGCGGACGGCGGCGGTCAGGTCGGTCAGACCGGGGGCCATCCGGCCTTCCAGGTGGCCGATCCAGCCCGAGCAGAGCGGTTCGTTGAGGGTGGCCCACTGGGTGACGCGGTCGCCGAGCCGCTGCGCGACGGCGGAGGTGTAGGTGGCCAGGTGTTCGGCGGTCTCGCGGACGGTCCAGCCGCCGCGGTCCTGCAGGGCCTGGGGAAGGTCCCAGTGGTAGAGGGTCACCGAGGGGGTGATGCCGGATTCCAGGAGCCCGTCGATCACCTTGTCGTAGAAGTCGAGGCCCCGGGCGTTGACCGGTCCGGAGCCGTCGGGGACGATGCGCGGCCAGGCGATCGACATGCGGTAGGCGTTGGTGCCCAGCTCCTTCATGAGGGAGATGTCCTCGGGCCACCGGTGGTAGTGGTCGCAGGCCTCGTCGCCGGTGTCGCCGTTGTCGACCTTGCCGGGCGTATGGGAGAACGTGTCCCAGATGGACGGCCCGCGGCCGTCCTCCTTGACTGCTCCCTCTATCTGGTACGCGGAAGTGGCCGTGCCCCAGGCGAAGTCCTGGGGGAAGGCGCCGAGGTCAATGGAATCCGACACAGCAAGCCTTTCGAAGATCAATGGGAGGGGGCTACTTGACGGCGCCGGCGGTCAGCCCGGTGACGAGGTAGCGCTGGAGGAGGAGGAAGCCGCCGACGACGGGCAGGCTCACGACGAGCGAGGCGGCCATGACCTGGTTCCAGTACACGTCGTTCTGGGTCGAGTAGCCCTGCAGGCCCACCGCGAGGGTGCGGGTCGCGTCGTTGGTCATCACCGAGGCGAACAGCACTTCGCCCCAGGCGGTCATGAAGGCGTAGACGGCGACGGCGACGATGCCGGGGATCGCGGCGGGCACGATGACGCGGAACAGCGCGCCGAGCGGACCGCAGCCGTCGACCTTGGCGGCTTCGTCGAGGTCCCTGGGGACCGAGTCGAAGTAGCCGATGAGCATCCAGATCGAGAACGGCAGCGAGAACGTCAGGTAGGTGAGGATCAGCCCGGCGCGCGAGCCGAACAGCGCGATCCCGGTGGCGTTGCCGATGTTGACGTAGATGAGGAACAGCGGCAGCAGGAAGAGGATGCCGGGGAACATCTGCGTCGACAGCACCGTGACGGTGAAGACGCGCTTGCCGCGGAAGGAGTAGCGGCTGACGGCGTAGGCCGCGAAGATCGCGATGATCACGGAGAAGACGGTCGCCGCCCCGGCCACGATCAGCGAGTTCATGAAGTAGTCGCCGAGGGGGACGGTCTTCCAGATGTCGAAGTACGGCTGGACGGTCAGGCCCGAGGGGATCCACTGGAACTTCCCCGACACGTCCTGCAGCGGCTTCAGCGAGCTGGAGATCATGACGTACACCGGCAGCAGGACGAACCCGGTGAGGAGCGTCAGGAACACCAGCCGGCTCACGAGGAACGACTTGGGGGGCGCCATGGGCGACCGGGAGGCAACCGCCTGAGTGTGCCTAGGCATCGGTGGCGCTCCTTCCTCGGGAGGTGAACAGGAGGTAGAGGCCGGTCACCACGAGCAGGAACAGCAGCAGCAGGACGGACATCGCCGAACCGGTGCCGAAGTTCCAGGTCTGGAACGAGGACTGGTAGATGTGGATGGAGATGAGGTCGGCCGAGGCCGGCGCCGATTTGCCGAACAGGACGAACGGCGTGTTGAAGTCGTTGAACGTCCACAGGAACAGCACCAGGATCAGGACCTGGTTGACCGGGCGCAGCGAGGGGAGCGTGATGCGGCGGATCTGCTGCCAGACGCCCGCTCCGTCCAGGGCCGCGGCCTCGTAGATCTCGCGGGGGATGTTCTGCAGGCCGGCCATCATGATGAGGAAGGCGAAGGGCCAGCCCTTCCAGACCGAGACGACCAGCAGGGTGATGAAGGCGTTGTCGCCGATGAGCCAGAACGGCGGGCTGTCGGTGAGGCCGAGCTGGTCGTGGATGACGTGGTTCACCAGGCCGTTGTCGCGCTGGAACATGAAGGCCCAGGTGATGACGGCGGCGTAGACGGGCAGCGCGTACGGCACCAGGAAGATGGTGCGCAGGATGCCCCGGCCCTTGAACGTCTCCTGCATGAAGATCGCGGCCGCCGTGCCGATCAGCCAGCACAGTCCCACGGAGAAGAAGGTGAACAGGCACGTGGTGAGGAAGGAGCTCAGCAGTGCCTCGCCGACCGGTGCGTCGAAGTCGACGGTCAGGGAGTAGTTGTCCAGGCCGGCCCAGGGCGCGTTGCCCCAGTCGCGGAGGTAGAACTGGGTGAGTTCCTTGAAGCTGACCACGATGCCGATGACCATCGGGATCAGGTGGACCAGGAGTTCGAGGACGAGTGCGGGGAGCAGCAGCAGGTACGGCAGGGAGATGCGGCGGAGCCGCCCGGAGCGGCGGGTGCGCGGCGCCGCTCCGGGGTGGTTCTTCCGTACCGTCCGCTTGCCCGTGCGCGGGGGGGCGGTGGTGGTCATGAGGTATCCGTGCCTACTTCTTGGGCATCTGCTGCTGGGCCTTCTCGAGCTTGGCCTTCACCGACTCCAGCGTCACCGGACGGCCGGCCGCCGCGTCGGCGAAGAGCTCCTTGACCGCGGTGCCCACCACCGTCTCGAACTGCGACTCCTCGGGGACCTGCGGCAGGGCGGAGGCGCTCTTGGCGAGGGTGTCGCGCAGGACGGACAGACCGGGGGTGTTGAACGCGGGGTCCGTCTGTGCGGACTTCACCGGCGGGATGGAGCCGTAGGCCTTGTTGAGGACCTTCTGCTCCTCGTCACCGGTCATGAAGTTCACGAACTTCGTTGCGCCGTCGAGGTTCTTGGTGTTCTTGAAGACGGCCATGTTGATGCCGGCCACCATGGAGTTGGTGGACGTGCCCGTCCCCGGCGCACCGGACTGGACGGGCGCGGGGACCACGCCCCACTCGTCCTCCTTCATGCCCTGCGCGGCGAAGGTGGCCGACGCGGTCTGCCACAGCACCATGGCGGTCTTGCCCTTGGCGAAGTCGCTCAGTGACTGGTTCTGGGAGTACTCGGCGTTGCCCTTGGCGACGATCTGCGCGTCGGCCATCAGGTCGACGTACTGCTTCACGGCCTTGACGGCGCCGTCGGAGGTGAAGTCGGCCTTTCCGTCGGCGGTGAAGAAGTCCGCGCCGTGCTGCTTGCCCAGGACGAAGACCTGGTGGATGTTGTTCGACAGGTTCGAGCCCTCGACGCCCAGCCCGGCCTTGCCGTCCTTGGTCAGCTGCTTGCCCGTGGCGATCACCTCGTCCCAGGTGGTCGGCGGCTTGGTGACGCCCGCGTCGGCGAAGGCCTTCTTGTTGTAGTAGAGCGCGTAGGCCATGGAGTACAGCGGGACGGCCGCCGGGTCCTGGCCCTGGACGCCGGTGGAGCCGAGCGCCGACTCCACGAACCGGTCCTTGCCGCCGATCTTCTCGAAGTTCTTGGCGTCCCACGGGAGCAGCGCGCCGCTGGCCTGCAGTGAGGCGCTCCAGGTGTTGCCGATGTTCAGGACGTCGGGGCCCTGACCGGAGGTGGTCGCGGTCAGGATGCGGTTGAGCAGGTCGCCCCACGGCACGACCTCGAGCTTGACCTTGATGCCCGTCTGCTTCTCGAACTTGTCGAGCTCGGGCTGGAGGACCTGCTTGTCGACCTCGAGGCTCGATCCCTGGTTGGAGGCCCAGTAGGTCAGCGTCTTCGGCTGCTCGTTGGACCCGCCCCCGCCGGTGGAGCCGCCACCGCCGCAGGCGGCCGCCCCGAGGACGAGGGAGAGGGTGACGGCGCCTACCGCTGCGACTCTGATTCTGCGCATGGCTCCATGGGCCTTTCAGGAAGGAACGGGATGCCGACTGCGGGGTGGGGGGCGGACGTTCCGCGGTTCGCCCCCAAAACCACATGGCTTAATTTAGGATGTGAGTTAAACCTCAAGCGAAGGACTCGTCAAGAGCGTTCACGCAGGTATCTTGCAGTCATGGGCATCGAAGACAGGGGACAGAGTGCGAGTACGTAGCGGCCGAACAGTGCGTGACCTGCGTCGGGAGAACCGGACCGCCGTTCTGCAACGGTTGTATTTCGACGGTCCCCTGAGCCGCTTCTCGCTGGGTCCCGCCACGGGGCTGAGCTCCGGATCCATCAGCAACGTGGTCGCGGAGCTGGTCAACGACGGCCTGGTGGAGGAAGCCGGGAGCGTCGAGTCGGCCGGCGGGCGCCCCAGGACCCTGCTCCGCGTCAGCCCGACCAGCGGCTACATGATCGGCGTGGACGTCGGCGAGACCCGCATCCGCATCGAGCTCTTCGACCTGACCCTGACCGAGCTCGCACGCGTGGAGCGTCCCCTGGAGGCGGCCGGGCCCCGCCGCATCGACCGCTACGACGTCGCCGTCGTCGTGCGGCACCTCCGCGAGGGCATCGCCGAGGTCCTGCACCGGGCCGGCATCGAGCCCGAGCGGCTCCTCGGCGTCGGCATCGGTGTTCCCGGCATCGTCGCCAGGACCGCGGACGGCGCCGTCGTCCACGGCCAGACCATCGGCTGGGACGCCGTCCCCCTGGAGCGGATGCTGCGCGACTCCCGGCTCTTGCCCGAAACCGTCCCCTACTACATCGACAACGGGGCCAAAACCCTCGGCCAGGCCGAAATGTGGTTCGGCGCGGGCCGCGGGGCACGCAACGCGGTCGTCGTGCTCTTCGGGTCGGGTGTCGGCGCCTGCGTGGTCAGCGAGGACACCCGCACCGGACGCGCCATCGAGTGGGGCCACCTGACCGTGCGCGTCCGCGGGCGCCGCTGCCGCTGCGGCGCCCAGGGCTGCCTGGAGGCGTACGCGGGGGCCGAAGCGCTCCTGGAACGCTGGGTCGAGGCCGGTGGGCGCCCGCCGGCCGCCGCCGACGAGGAGACCGCCCTGACCGCGATGCTGGCCGCCGCCTACCCGGCGCCGGGCCCCGACGGCGCCGGTGTGCGGGCCGACACGACGGCCCTCGCCGTCCTGGAGGAGACCGCCGAGTACCTCGGCGCGGGATTCTCCGACCTGATCAACCTCTTCCAGCCCGAACGCATCCTCGTCGGCGGCTGGGCCGGCCTGCAGCTCGGCACCCGCTTCCTGGACTCCGTACGGTCCTACGCCACCTCCTACGCCCTGTCGTATCCGGCCGCCAACGTCCGCATCGACCTGGGAACCTTCGGCCCCGACGCCGTCACGGTCGGCGCGGGAATCCTGCCGCTGGCCGACTTCTTCGCGCGCGGCGGCCACGGCGCGGAGCCCGAGCGCGAGGAGCCGCTTCCGGCCTGGCGCACCACACTGCAGGAGCGGGCGGCGCACTGAACCGCCGGCCCGCCCCGCACCCGGCGAGGCGGGCCGGCCGACGCGAGGGGAGCTACCTCTCCAGAGGTGCGATCCCCTCCCCGGCCGGAGACACCCGGCGCCCCGCATGGTCGAAGACGTACAGCTGCCCAAGATCGACCAGCAGCGGGATCTGGGCCCCCACCCTCACCCTGACGTGCGGCCCCGTGCGCACCACGAGGTCGCTGCGCACCGCCCCCAGCCGCTGCGCGGCGACACCCGCGTCCGGCCCCTGAGCGGATTTCGGCGGCGCCTCCATGAGCGCCACCGATCCGGACAGCCGTCCCACGGCCCGGTCCCTGAGCCGTCCGAGGCCGCCCCGCTGCCGTCTCAGGCTTGCGCGCCCGGGAGCGGCCGGGTGCCGCGCCGACTCCAGGTCAGCCACCACCGCGGGGCGCGAGCCCGTGTCCACGTGCACCAGCGCCTCGTGCCCCTGGTACTCGACGTGCTCGACGATGCCCGTCATCGCCACCTCGCCGGGCCGCGCCTGGCTCGGCGGGGCGATCCTGACCGCCTCCGACCGCAGGCCGACGATGACGGGACGGCCCTGCTGGATCCGCAGCAGCTGGTGATCCGTACTGAGGGGCTCGGGAAGGGGGAGCCGGTGCCGTCCCAGGTCGATCCACATCCCCGCGCCCAGCGGCGCGTGGACCACGGCCTGGAGCAGGCTGATGCGGGGGGTTCCGATGAACGCGGCCACGAACACGTTCGCCGGCAGGGCGTAGGTGTCCCGGGGCGAGCTGACCTGCTGCAGCACGCCGCCCCGCATGACCGCCACCCGGTGTCCCAGGGACATGGCCTCGGACTGATCGTGCGTGACGTAGACCGTGGTGACACCCAGCTCGGAGGTCAACCGGGCGATCTCGGCCCGCAGATGGCCGCGCAGCTTCGAGTCCAGGCTGGAGAGCGGCTCGTCCATCAGGAACACCGACGGCTTGCGGGAGATGGCCCGGCCCATCGCGACCCGCTGGCGCTCGCCGCCCGAAAGCTGTCCGGGGAACCGGTCGAGGAGGTCCTCGATGCCCAGCATCCGGGCCGTGGCCTCCACCTGCGGATCGTGGTCCCCGCGGGGGTCGCGCAGCTTCAGCGGGAAACCGATGTTGGCCCGGCCCGTCATGTTCGGATACAGCGCGAAGCTCTGGAACACCATCGCGATGTCCCGCTCGCTCGGCGGCATGTGGTTGGCGTACGCGCCGTCGAGGAACAGCGCGCCCTCGGTGATGTCCTCCAGCCCCGCGATCATCCGCAGGACGGTGGACTTGCCGCAGCCCGAAGGGCCCAGCAGAACCAGGAACTCGCCCGGCTCGACGGTCAGCGAGACCCGCTCGACGGCAAAGGAGTTGCGCCCGTACCTCTTGCTGACATCGCGCAACGCGATGGAACGACTCATAACGATCCGCCCGGAGCTGGGATTGGTGAAGTGAGAGGGAGGTGGGGTGAGTTGAGGTCAGAAGTTAGCCCAGGCCAACCCGTGAGGGAACGCCTTGGCGCAACATCGACGAATCGAGCCCCGGGCAACCCCCTCGGACGGCCTGTTCCACTCCTGCGGCGAGTCCGGTGTCCGGCCGCGGGCGCAGCCGTGTGACGTGGGGAAACTCGGCCTCCCCACGGGCGAGTTGCCCAGTGTTCCGCTCGCCGCCTTCCTTGACCCCGGCCGAGAACACGCGCTAGGTTCCCGCCACGGGAGAGCGCTCTCCCCTGTCGATCCGTCCATCAGGGGGAAGCATGAGCACGCTCCGGGAGCAGGTACTCGACGTACGGAGGCAGGCCTCGGTGTCACGGCCACGGACAAGATGGCCGACAGGACAGTCATCGCGGTCCGCGACCCGCAGATCCCCGACGGAACGAAGCGTCCGGTCGGACCAGAGCACCGTCGTCCTGGTACCGCAGCCCCCGTGGTCTTCGGCGGCAGCATCCTGGTCAACGCCTTGTCCCTCGAACCGGCGGCTCTCCTGCTCGTCTCGCACGACCCCGCACAGGTGGAACGGCTCTGCGACCGGACGGTCCGCATCGACCTGCCGAACACGTGCGAGCCTTCCCCAGCGGCCGTCTGAGCGCTCGCCCACCCCGCCGGGCGAGACGGAACCCGTGCCCGCCGCAGCGACGCAACAGCCGCGGCGGGCACAGGAAGACGGTCGGGAGGCCGGCGGCCCCACCGGCCGGCCCGAACGCCTTCGGCGTCCGACGCCCGAGATCACGTCGAAACGGACGACCGATCGCGGTGCCGGCCACCCCCCTCCGTGCCCACTGGAAAGCCTCGTCACCGCCGGTCAGCGGCGCACCCTCGGCATGCCGAGGCCGATCCACGAGATGATCTCGCGCTGGATCTCGTTGTTGCCGCCGCCGAAGGTGAAGATGACCGCGCTGCGGTAGCCGCGTTCCAGTTCGCCGTGCAGGACCGCGCCCGCGGAGCCGTCCTTCAGGGAGCCGGCCGCGCCGACCACCTCCATCAGCCAGGCGTACGCGTCCCTGCGCGCCTCGGAGCCGTAGACCTTGACGGCGGAGGCGTCCTGCGGGGTGAGGTTGCCGTCCTGGACGGCGTTGACCATCTGCCAGTTCAGCAGCTTCATCGCGTCGAGGCGGGCATGGGTGCGGGCCAGGCGGCCGCGGACCCAGGAGAGGTCGATGACGCGGCGGCCGTCGGCGAGCTTGGTCTCGGCGGCCCATCGCTGGACGTCGTGCAGGGCGCGGATGGCCATGGTGCCGTGGGCGGCGAGGGTGACGCGCTCGTGGTTGAGCTGGTTGGTGATCAGCCGCCAGCCCTTGTTCTCCTGCCCGACGCGGCGGCTCGCGGGCACCCGGATGTTCTCGTAGTAGCTCGCGGTGGTGTCGTGCGAGGCCAGGGTGTTGATGAGGGTGCAGGAGTATCCGGGGTCGGAGGTCGGCACCAGGAGCATGGTGATGCCCTTGTGGGCGGGCGCGTCCGGGTCGGTGCGGACGGCCAGCCAGACCCAGTCGGCGGTGTCGCCGTTGGTGGTCCAGATCTTCTGCCCGTCGACGACGTAGGTGCCGGTCTCCTCGTCACCCTCGCGGACGGCCTTGCACTTGAGGGCGGCGAGGTCGGTGCCGGCGTCGGGCTCGCTGTAGCCGATGGCGAAGTCGATCTCCCCCGCGAGGATCTTGGGCAGGAAGTACGCCTTCTGTTCGTCGGTGCCGAACTGCATGATGGTCGGCCCGACGGTGTTGAGGGCCATCAGCGGCAGCGGTACGACGGCCTGGGCGGCCTCGTCGAAGAAGATGAACTGGTCCATGGGCGACATCCCGCGCCCGCCGTACTCCTTGGGCCAGCCGACGCCCAGCCAGCCGTCGGCGCCGAGCCGTCGGATGGTCTCCCGGTAGAAGCGCTTCTGCTCGGCCGGGTCCTCGTACCGCGCGTAGACGTCGTCCGGGATCAGTTCGGCGAAGTAGGCGCGCAGCTCGGTGCGCAACCGCTGCTGCTCAGGCGTGTATTCGAGGTGCACGGCCCCTCCGGGTCTCTCGTGGCTCAAGGTCGCGCGGCCGTCCGCCGCCGCCGCGGGGGCAGACTAGAACCTGTTACAAGAATCCGGAAGGGTCAGCGGGAAGTCGGCGGCGGTCAGCGGGTGGTCAGCGGGCCACGACCCCGGTTCCGTCCCGCCCCGGCCGGATCAGGACCTTGATGTGCGCCTCCGGCCTCCGCAGGGAGGCGAAGGCCGCGTCGAGTCCGCCGAAGCCCGCTTCTCCGGTGACCAGGGACGCGGGGTCGATGCGGCCGTCGGCGAGACGGGCGAGGGTGGCGCCGAACTCCCCGGGCGGGTAGGCCAGGCACATCCGGATGGTGACGTCCTTGTAGATGCCGACCACCGGGCGGATCACGTCCTCGGTCATCACCCCGCCGATCTGCAGGATCTCGGTGCCGCGCGGGACGGTGTGCAGGAGCTGGTTCAGCATGCCGGGGACGCCCACGCAGTTCACGACCACGGTGGGCCGTGGGCGGGTCCCCGCGAGTTCCGCGCAGAGGCGTACGGGGTCCCGCTCGGCCGGGTCGACCACCGCGTGCGCGCCGAGCCGCAGGGCGGCCGCCCGCCGCAGCGCCGACGGGTCGGAGGCGACCACGGGCCCGGCGCCCCGCTCCAGCAGCGCGGCGACGGCTCCGAGGCCGACCGGGCCGCAGCCGATGACCACGGCCGGGGTGTCCTTTCCCGCCCCGCTCCGCGCGATGTTTCCGAAGCCGACGGCCAGTGGCTCGGTGAGGGCGGCGAGGGCGAGGTCCAGGGAGGACGGGACGGGCAGCAGGGCCTGCGCCTGTACGACGATCCGCTCGCCGAATCCGCCGGGGAAGGCATTGCTGTAGCCCACGGTCCGCACGACCCCGCCCGGGTCGACCGCCCAGGGCAGCCCGACGACCCCGGTGCCCGGTTCGGGGCCGGTCGCGCCGGGCCCGTAGGAAAGGACGCGGCCGGAGAACTCGTGGCCCATCACCAGCGGGCGGTCCGGGTCGAAGAGGAAGCTGGTGGTGCCGCTGTCCCGGGAGGCCCGCAGGAACTCTCCGGTGTGCGCCACCGCGCTCAGGTCGGATCCGCAGATGCCGCAGGCCGCGGTCTCCACGAGCACCTGCCCGGGGCCGGGCACCGGATCCGGGTGGTCCCGTACCCGGAACGCGCCGTCTTCGAGCACCGCGGCCCTCAACGGACTTCTCCCTTGCGGGCGATGGCTTCCATCGTGGACCTGCGCATCGCCCCGATGAACCGTTCGCTGTTGCGCCCGGCCCACTCCAGGCTGGCGCGGCGGGCCTCGGTGTGGCCGGTGAGCCGGGGGACGACCCGCTCGGCGAAGAGCTCCAGGCTGCGCAGGGCCGCCGCGGGCTCGGCGAGGTCCAGCCGGAGGATCAGGAAGGTGCCGAAGCCGCCCGTCTTCTCCGCGAGTTGCTCGATCCGCCGGACGGCGTCCTCGGGGGCGCCGATCACGGCCCGGCCGAAGGTGGGCAGCCCTTCGGTGGTCCACCGTTCGACGGCGCCGGCCGGGGTGGCGCAGCCGTCGAGGCGGGTCCCGCTCAGCTTCTCGATGTAGTCCACGATGCCGGGCGTGCCGTACTCGGCTTCGCGCAGGGCCTGCTCGCGGGTTTCGGCCAGGTGCACCGGGGTGACCAGCCGCCAGGTGGAGCGGTCGGCGGGGCGGCCGGCTTGTCCGCAGGCCCGCTCGTGGGCGGCCCAGTTGGCGTCGAGCGCCGCGTACCCGGTGGGGTCGGCGGCGGCGAGCGAGAGCATCCCGACCCCGTGGCGTCCCGCGAGCACCGCCCCGGTCGGCGATACGGCGGAGGCGACGGCCACGTCCAGTTCCCGGCCCCGGTAGGGCCCGAGCTGGAGCCGGGCCTCCTCCAGGGCGAACCAGTCGGTGGCGGCCGTGACCGTCTCCCCGCGCAGCAGCCGCACGATGGCGTCGAGCGAGTCGGCCGTCATCGCGCGGGACTGGAGCGGATCGACGCCCATCATGAAGGCGTCGGAGGGCAGTTGACCCGGTCCGACGCCGAGCATGGCGCGCCCCCGGGACTGCTGGTCGAGCTGGCAGATCCGGTCGGCGAGGATCAACGGCTGGTGGTAGGGCAGGGAGTTGACCCCGGTGCCGAGCATGATCCGGCCGGTCCGTTCGGCGGCCGCGGCGAGGAACACCTCGGGCGAGGCGATGATCTCGTACCCGGCGGAGTGGTGTTCGCCTGCCCACAGCTCCTCGTAGCCGAGCCGGTCGAGGTCGGCGGCGAGCTCGAGGTCCCGGCGCAGCTGGAACGATGGGTCGCCGTCGGGCCGGTGGTAGGGCGCGAGGAACACCCCGAACCGGTACGGGAGATACGGCTGCGGCTGGTGCTGCGGCATGGGCGGCGGCGTGTGCTGCGGCATCTGCGGTGGCATGTGCGGTGGCCTTCCCTCGGCGGCGCCTGCTCTGCTCCGGCATCCGACGAAACACCGCCCGGGCCGCAGCTTCAATGCCGCCGCGGGAGTCCTCCCACTGAGTGGGAGGACTCCCGCGGGCCGCCGCTCAGGTGTAGAGGAAGACGTAGTCGAAGTAGACGAGGTCGCGGATGCCGTCGAAGCGGAAGGTCCCCGACGGGACCACGTCCAGGCCTTCCTCCAGCGCGACCTTGTCGTACGTCACGCTCTGCTTCCAGCCGGCACTGGAGGGGATGTACGGTTTCAGCGCGGCGGGCGGCGCGGCCAGCGGCCCGAACTCGAAGTGGTGGGCGGGGTCGCTCATGATGCGGTTCGCCGTGCCCTCCTTGAGGTGGGCGACCCCGACCAGCCGCATCCGGGAATCCGGGCTCGGGATCGACCGGGCGTCGTTGGACCCGTGCTCGTCGATGTCGTAGCCCAGCCAGTGTGCGTCGGACACGTCGCCCAGCGCCGTCCAGAAGCGCCGGTTGAGCGGGGCAAGATCGGTGCGGACCTTCTCCGCGTTCTCCTCCTCGGGCCACATCGCGTAGCCGAGCCCCGCCGCGCCGAGCAGCAGCGGGGCCCCCAGTCCCAGAAGGAGCCGCCGTCTGCTGCCAAGGCCCCGCTGTGTGCTCATCGAAGTCCCCCCAGTACCCGTTCCCGTCAGTTCAGGGCGCTGATCATAGCGGCGGCCGTCGCCGTCATCGCCTCCCGTGCGGCGGTCAGATACGGACGGGGATCCGCGGGGGTCATGTGGGTGCGGATCGCTTCGGTCATCGCCACGTTGAGCGCGGTGCCGATGTTGACCTTGCGGATGCCGCCGGCGACGGCCGCGGCGAGTTCCGCGTCCGGCAGACCGGAGGAACCGTGGAGCACCAGCGGCACGTCGACCGTCTTGGCGAGGCGGCCGAGCAGCACGTGGTCCAGGGCCGCGGTCCGGCTGGTCATGGCGTGGCTGCTGCCGATGGCGACGGCCAGCGCGTCCACCCCGGAGTCGGCGACGAACCGCCGCGCCTCGTCCGGGTCGGTACGGGCGCCGGGTGCGTGCGGGTCCAGTGGCGCGGCCCCGTTCTTCCCGCCGACCTCGCCCAGTTCGGCTTCGATCCAGAGCCCGTTGACGTGGGCCCAGTCGGCGGCGGAGCGGGTCGCCTCGAGGTTCTCGGCGTAGGAGAGGTGCGCGGCGTCGTACATGACCGAGCTGAATCCGGCGTCCACGGCCTGCCGCAGCAGTTCGGAGCTCTTGACGTGGTCCAGGTGCAGACCGACCGGGACCCCGGCGGCCTCGGCGACCGCCACGGCCGCGCGGCTGATCGGCAGCAGTGCTCCGCCCCGGAACGTGACGGCGTTCTCGCTGAGCTGGAGGACCACGGGCAGTCCGGCCGATTCGGCGCCCGCGACGACCGCTTCGGCGTGCTCCAGCGTGATGATGTTGAAGGCGGCGACGGCGCGGCCCTGGGCGGCGGCCTCCAGGACGAGCCTGCCGGCGGGGACCAGGCTCATCGGACGGCCTCCTCTCCCGTGGTGAGGATGACGGACCGGGTCAGATTGCGCGGCGCGTCCGGGTCCAGCCCCTGGTGGGCGGCGACGGCGACGGCCAGGCGGTGGACGCGGACCAGCTCGGCGAGCGGGTCGAGGTGCCCGGCCACCCATTGGGCTCCGGTCCCCCGGACCTGTTCGGCGAGCCCTTCGGGCGCGTCACCGAGCGACCAGGTGGCGGTGCCCGGCGCCGAGACGCTGATGGGGCCGTGCCGGTATTCCATGGCCGGGTAGGACTCGGCCCAGGCCAGGGCGGCCTCGCGCATCTTCAGCGCGGCCTCGTTGGCGAGTCCGACGCTCCAGCCGCGCCCGAGGAAGGTGAACTGGCCCCGGGTCTCGAGCTCCGCGGGGAGCGGGTCGGCGAGGGCGGCGCGGGCGTCGGCGACGACGGACGGGCTGTGCAGGCCCACGTGGGCGCGCAGCAGGGTGAGGGCCGTGGTGGCGAAGCGGGTCTGGACGACGGACCGCTCGTCGGCGAAGTCGAGTACGACCAGGTCGTCGGCGAGGGTGATGACGGGGGTGGCCGGGTCCCCGATGACAGCGGTGGTGGGTACGCCCGCGTCCCGGAGCCCCGCCAGCAGGTCGAGGACCTCGGTGGTGGTTCCGGACCGGGTCAGCGCGACGACCCGGTCGTAACGCCGGTGGCGGGGGAACTCCGAGGCGGGGAAGGCATCGGTCTCGCCCTGCCCGGCCTCCTCGCGCAACACGGCGGCGGCCTGGGCCATGTAGTACGAGGTCCCGCATCCGACGATCGCGGTACGCTCCCCCGGCCGCGGCAGCACCGCCCTGTGATCCGGGGCCAGTTCGGCGGCCCGCTCCCAGCATGCGGGCTGCGTGCCCAACTCGTACGCGACATGGCTCATGGCGGCTCCCTAGCGCGGTGCGTGCACCCCTGAATGCGTGTTCCTGCAAGATAGTGGGCTCTTTCACGCAACTTCAAGCATCTCAAGGATGATCCCCTGCGTTAATCTCGACGCGTAGGCCAAGAGTGAGCGCCGAAGCGAACGGCGAGGCGACTACCGCAGACGCGATCGAAGACACGACCGAAGACGAGACCGAAAGGGCGGCCGATGACCCGCAAGGAACGCTGGCAGACACTGCTGGACCTGCTGGTGGAGCGGGGCGAGCTGGAAGTGGAGCCCGCCGCCGAGGCCCTCGGCGTGTCCGCCGCCACCATCCGGCGCGATCTCGACCAGCTCGCCGAGCAGCAGCTACTGGTCCGCACGCGCGGCGGAGCCGTCCTGCACGGGGTGTCGTACGAACTCCCGCTGCGCTACCGGACCTCGCGCCGGGCCGCCGAGAAGAGCCGCATCAGCGAGACCGTCGCGGCGCTGATCGTCCCGGGCGAGGTGATCGGCCTGACCGGCGGCACCACGACCACCGAGGTGGCGCGGGCCCTGGCCGCCCGCCCCGACCTGGCCACCGGCTCCCCCGCCCTCACCGTGGTCACCAACGCGCTGAACATCGCGGGCGAGCTGGTCATCAGACCGCAGTTCAAGATCGTGCTCACCGGCGGTGTGGCCCGGCCCCAGTCGTACGAGCTCACGGGTCCTCTCGCCATGGAGGTGCTCGGGCAGCTCTCCGTGGACACCGCCGTCGTCGGCGTGGACGCCTTCGACCCGGCCGACGGGGCCGCCACCCGGCACGAGGACGAGGCCGCCATGAACCGGCTGCTCTGCGAGCGCGCCCGCCGCGTGGTGATCGCGGCCGACTCCAGCAAGCTGGGCGTCCGCGCCTTCGCCCGGATCGTCTCCACCGACGCCGTGGACGTGCTGGTGACGGACACCGGCCTGTCCCCTTCGGTGGCCGAGGCCTTCGAGGCGGCGGGCGTGGAGGTCATCCGCGCCTGAGCACACGGCCGGGGCTCGCGGTCGGGCCCCGCGCGGTCGGCCCGGCCCGGGGCCGCCTCTCCGGGGCGTCCTAGACTCCCCGGATGGCAGACGATCTTCTCCGGCTCACCGTCCTGGGCAGCGCGACGCCCTATCCCCGCGCCGACAACCCCTGCTCCGGCTACCTGCTCGAAGGCGGCGGCGCCCGGGTCTGGGTCGACGCGGGCAGCGGAACCCTGGGACCGCTGCAACGCCACGTCGGGCTCGGCGAACTCGACGCGATATGGATCTCGCACCTGCACGCCGACCACACCGCCGACCTGCTGACCGCGTACTACGGCCTGCTGTACGCCGACGTACGGCGGCCCGCACCGCTCCCCCTCTACGGGCCGCCCGGCATCGCCGACCGGCTGGCGGGGTTCCTCACCAACGGCCCGGACCGCAGCCCGGTCGAGGCCGCCTTCGAGGTCCACGAGCTCTACGACGGCCACCGCGCGCGGGCCGGAGCCCTCGGTCTCACCAGCCGGGCGGTGTCCCACGGCATGCCCGCCTTCGCGCTGCGCGCCGAGTCGGGTGGCCGCTCCCTCGTGTACTCCGGGGACACGGCGCCCTGTTCGGCCCTGACCCGGTTCGCCGAGGACTGCACGCTCCTGCTCTGCGAGGCCGACAGCCCGGCGCACCCGGCGGACGGCGAACCGGTGCACCACACCCCCGAGGAGGCCGGGGACACCGCCCGCGCGGCCCGCGCCGGGCGGCTGGTCCTCACGCACGTCGGCCGGGACATGGATCCGGCCGAGGCGGTGTCCCGCGCCGCCGCCCGCTACTCCGGGCCCGTGGACCACGCCGCGCCCGGCGCCGTCTTCACGGTCGGTCAGGGCTCCGGACAGGGCCCCGGGCAGATCGTCGAGCAGGCCCTCGGTTAGGCCCGGGGCCCCCTCGGTCAGTGTTCCGGGAGCCGGTCCGCCTCACGGGTCAGGGCCGCCAGGACCGGGGCGATCAGCGGGTGCGCCTCGGCGCCGCGCCGAGTGGCGGCGAAGACGCGGCGGGTGGGCGCCGGGCCGGACACCGGGCGGACCTGGACCTCCTTGAGGTCCATGCCGCGCAGCGCCGATCGGGGCACGAGGGCCACTCCGGCGCCGGCGCCGACCAGGGCCACCACGGCCCGGAAGTCGTCGGAGGAGTGCACCAACCGGGGCTGGAAGCCGGCCAGTTCGCAGGCGAGGAGCATCACGTCGTGGCAGGGGTTGCCGGGGTACTGCCCCACCCAGTCCGCGTCGGAGAGGTCGGCCAGGGACACCTCGGGCAGGTCCCCGAGCGGGTGGCCGGCCGGGAGGACCGCGTCGAAGGGCTCGGCGTAGAGCGGGAGCACGGACAGCCGGCCGTCGTCGGCGCCCGGGGCTCCCCGGTACTCGACGGCCAGCGCCAGGTCCGCCTCCCCGTCGAGCAGCAGCAACAAGCTCTGGTCGCCCTCCGCGTCGCGTACGCGCAGCCTGATCCCGGGGTGGTCCGCGGCGAGCCGGGTGATGGCGGGGGCCAGTACCTCGGCGATGCCGGTCGCGAAGGCGGCCACGGTGACCTCGCCCGCCGAGCCGCCCGCGTAGGCGGCGAGTTCCGCTTCCGCCCGCTCCAGCTGCGCGAGCACCTCGTGGGCGTGCCCGAGCAGGATCTGCCCGGCCGCGGTGAGCCGGACGCCCCGGCCGCTGCGGGTCAGCAGGGCGTGCCCGGTCTCCTGCTCCAGCGCCGCGAGCTGCTGGGAGACGGCGGAGGGGGTGAGGTAGAGCGCTGCGGCCGCGGCGGTCACCGTACGGTGGTCCGCGACGGCCCGCAGGATGCGCAGCCTCCGTGGGTCGATCACGCTGCCATTCTCGCAGGCCGCGGGGCCCTGCCGGGCCGACCGAACGGGCGGGAGGGACCCGATCCGGTGTGAACCGGGTCCGGGGTAACGCCCGCCGGCCGGGTGCGCGGCCCGGACCGGGCGGGGGCGCTGTCCCCCACCCACCCTTCGCCCGTTCCCCGGGCTCTGCCCGGCCCCGTCCCGGGGCCGGCCCGGGCTCGGGGCTAGGCGCCCGCCAGGGCAGCCCGCGCGTCGATGAACGCCGCGATCGCGCGTTCCACGTCGGCCGTCGAGTGCGCGGCCGAGAGCTGGACGCGGATTCGCGCGGCGCCCATCGGCACCACCGGGTAGGAGAAGCCGATCACGTAGACCCCGCGCTCCAGCAGGAGTTCCGCCATCCTGGCCGCCTCCGCCGCGTCGCCGATCATCACCGGGGCGATGGCGTGGTCGCCGGGCAGGATCTCGAAGCCGGCCTCGGTCATCTTCGTACGGAAGAGCGCGGTGTTGGCGGCGAGCCGCTCGCGCAGGTCGTCGGCCGACTCCAGCAGGTCCAGGACCTTGAGGGAGGCCGCCGCGATGACCGGGGCGAGGGAGTTGGAGAAGAGGTACGGGCGCGAGCGCTGGCGCAGCAGTTCCACGATCTCGGCGCGCGCCGCGACGTAGCCGCCGGAGGCTCCGCCCAGCGCCTTGCCGAGGGTGCCGGTGATGATGTCCACGCGGTCCATGACCCCGTGCAGTTCGGGGGTGCCGCGGCCACCGGGGCCGACGAAGCCGACGGCGTGCGAGTCGTCGACCATGACCATGGCGTCGTAGCGCTCCGCGAGGTCGCAGATCTCGGCGAGCGGGGCGACGTAGCCGTCCATGGAGAACACGCCGTCGGTGACGATGAGCTTGCGGCGGGCGCCGCCCTCGGTGGCCTCCTTGAGCCGGGTCTCCAGCTCCGCCATGTCCCGGTTGGCGTAGCGGAAGCGGCGGGCCTTGGAGAGGCGGATGCCGTCGATGATCGAGGCGTGGTTGAGGGCGTCGGAGATCACCGCGTCCTCGGGGCCGAGGATGGTCTCGAAGACTCCGCCGTTGGCGTCGAAGCAGGAGGAGTAGAGGATCGTGTCCTCCTGGCCGAGGAAGGCGGAGAGCCGCGCCTCCAGCTCCTTGTGCACCTCCTGCGTACCGCAGATGAAGCGCACGGAGGCCATTCCGTAGCCCCAGCGGTCCAGGGCCTCCTTCGCCGCGGTGACCACCTCGGGGTGGTCGGCGAGACCGAGGTAGTTGTTGGCGCAGAAGTTGAGGACCTCGCCGGGGGCGCCGCCCGAGGTCACGGCGACGGCGGCGTTCTGCGGGGTGCCGATGACGCGCTCGGGCTTGTGCAGACCCGCTGCGCGGATCTCGTCGAGGGTCGTACGGAGGTCCGCGCGGACGGTCTCGAACATGTGCGGTGCTCTCTTTCTCCTGGTGCGGCGGAGGGAGGGGGGCCGGGCCCCGCGGAGGGGGGAGGGTGTTGCGGGGCCCGGCCGGAGGGAAATGGTCAGTGGGGCTGGACGCCCGGGCACCGGCGCCCGGGTCGCTGGGCCCAGGTCTCCGGGCCCGGGTCGCTGGGCCCAGATCTCCGGACCCGGAGCGATGGGCCCGGAGCGATGGGCCCGGAGCGATGGGCCCGGGTCACAGGGCCCGGATCGCTACGCCTGGGTCCAGTCCAGGATGATCTTGCCGCTGCGCGCGGTCGCGGCCTCGTCGAACGCGGCCTCGAAGTCCCCGAAGGCGTACCGGCCGGTGATGACGGGGCTGAGGTCGAGCCCGCCTTCCAGCAGCACCGTCATCGCGTACCAGGTCTCGAACATCTCGCGGCCGTAGATGCCCTTGATGGTGATCATCGAGGTGACGACCTTGGCCCAGTCGACGGCGAAGTCCTGCGCCGGCAGGCCCAGCATGGCGATCTTGCCGCCGTGCGTCATGTTGTCGATCATGTCGCGCATGGCCTCGCCGCGGCCGGACATCTCCAGGCCGACGTCGAAGCCCTCGCGCAGGCCCAGCTGCGCCTGCGCGTCGGCGATGGTCGCCTTCGAAACGTCGAGCGCGAGGGTGGCACCGGCCTTGCGGGCGATCTCCAGACGCTCCGGGCTGACGTCGGTGATGACCACGTTGCGCGCTCCCGCGTGCCGGGCCACGGCCGCCGCCATGATCCCGATCGGGCCCGCGCCGGTGATCAGCACGTCCTCGCCGACCAGCGGGAAGGAGAGCGCGGTGTGCACGGCGTTGCCGAACGGGTCGAAGATCGCCGCGACGTCGAGGTCCACCTTCGTGCGGTGCACCCACACGTTCTGCGCGGGCAGCACCACGTACTCGGCGAAGGCGCCGTCGCGACCCACTCCGAGCCCGATCGTGCTGCGGCACAGGTGGCGGCGCCCGGCCAGGCAGTTGCGGCACGTCCCGCACACCAGGTGGCCCTCGCCGCTGACCAGCGCGCCGACCTCGATGCCGGTGACGCCCGCGCCGAGCGCGGCCACCTCACCGACGAACTCGTGACCGAGCACCAGCGGGGTCTTGACGGCGCCCTGCGCCCAGCCGTCCCAGGAGCGGATGTGCAGGTCCGTCCCGCAGATGCCGGTGCGCAGCACCTTGATCAGCACCTCGCCGGGGCCGTACTCGGGCTCGGGAACGTCCATCAGCCACAGCCCGGGCTCGGCCTTGTGCTTGACGAGTGCCTTCATGGGGGTGGCTCCAGGCATGCGGAAGGGAGCGCTACGGGGCGGGCGGGCCTGGCAGCGTCGGACGACACCAATCTGCCGACCTGCGGGTGATCAGTCCATCGAGGATTTCTTAAGCGGGTCCACAGCCCAGCTTCACGCCTATGCTCCTCAGGTGACGGGCAGGGGCCGGGGAGTGGGCCGGGCCGGGAATGGGGAGGTGAGGGGCGTGCCGAGTCTGCGCAGCAGGGCGCTTTCGGCCGCGCTGATCGCGGCGGGACGGCGAAGACGCTTCGGGAGCGCCGAGGCGGTCCGTACCCGGGTGGCGGAGTCGATGCGGCGCCCGGCGTCGCACCTTCCCCCGCGTTCGCTGGGCCGGGTGGCGGAGGTCTCGCGGACCTTCGTGGGGGCCTGGCCGGTGTACGAGGTCTCGCCGCTCGGCGTGGAACCGGCCGCCCGGGTGCTGTACGTGCACGGCGGCGGGTACATCAACGAACTGGTCCGGTCGCACTGGTCGCTGATCCGGACCCTGGTCACGCGGGCGCAGGCCCGGGTGGTCGTACCGGCGTACATACTCGCCCCGCGCGGAACCGCCGACCGGACCGTCCCGGTCGCCGCCGATCTGCTCAGCGGCCTGATCGCGAGCGGGGGCGCGGGCGGCACGGTGCTCCTCGGGGATTCGGCGGGCGCCGGGCTGGCGCTGGCCGCGGCACAGCGGCTGCGGGACCGCAACGGGGCGCAGCCGTCCCGGATCGTGCTGATCTCGCCCTGGCTGGACGTGTCCATGAGCCATCCCGACCAGGCGGCCATCGAGGCGGGCGACCCGATGCTGGCCCGGCCCGGCCTGCGGGAGGCCGGACGCTTGTACGCGGGCAACCTGGCGGCCGACGATCCCCGGGTGAGCCCGCTGCACGGGTCGTTCGCGGGCCTGGCCCCGCTGACGGTGTTCACGGGCACCCGGGACGTCCTGTCGACCGACAGCCGCGAGCTGCTGAACAAGGCGCGGGCGGCCGGCGCCGAGGTGGAGTTCATCGAGGAGCCGGGGCTGCCCCACGACTACCCGCTGCTGCCGGTCCCGGAGGGCAGGGCGGCCCGCGACCGGATCGTGGAGCTGGTCCGCGCGGCGGCGGCGGAGTCCTGAGCCGCCGGCGCCTCCTGCCGGCCCCCGAGGGGCCTCAGGCCACACAGTTCATCAAGGAACCGACGGGCGCCGTGCGGTAGCGGGCCCAGTAGGTCTCGTCCCGGGTCTCGCAGGCCGGCGGGGTCCGGGTCGGCTGCCAGGTCACGGTGGCGAAGCCGGCGTCGGCGGCGGCTTCCGCGAAGTCGGCGTGGGCCCATTCGCGGCATTCGAACGGGACCGGCGGGTCGGTCTCCAGCCGCGCCCGCAGCAGCGGGGCGTCCCCGCCGGGAGCACGCTCGACGACGCTGATCCCGTACGGCTCCCAGTCCGCGTACGGGAAGGCCCCCGGGTTCGGCACGATGGCGAGGAGCCGCCCGCCGGGGCGCAGGTTGGCGCGTACGGCGCGGAACATGGCGTGCAGGGCCGCCCGGTCGTGGGCCTGGTTGAACAGGTACACGGCGGTGGCCAGGTCGAAGGGGCCCAGGGCCGGCATGTCGGCCGCCGCGTCCGCGACGACGTACTCGACGCGGTGCGCCAGGCCCGCGCCGGTCTCCCGGGCCCGGCGGATCCGCTCGGGGCAGCTGTCGACGCCCACCGTCCTGCGGGCCCCGCCGCTCGCCAGCAGCCGGGTGGTGCTCCCGTGACCGCAGGCCATGTCGAGGGTGTCGAGGCCGCGGACGCCGCCGAGGGCGTCGAGGGCCGTGCTCAGGGTGAAGGCATCGGCGACCGAGAAGGCCGGCGGGGGCGTTGACGTGTCGTACTGCTGTCGCATGTCCGAAACCCTGCCCGTCACCGGGCCGCGGCCGACGGTCCCCGCCGCTACCTCCCCCGGACGGGGGAGGCGTTCGGATCAGTCGTACGACGTACGGGGCTGCGGCCTTGTGCACGTGAGGCATGCGGCGGCCACCGCGCGTGCGGCTCCGGTCCCCTCCCCAGGTCCTCCCCCGGCGGATCCGTCCTCATCCGCGGGGCGGATACGGTCCGCCGCCACGGGTGAAGCGCGACCGCCCGGTCACGGGCCAGCATGGGCCGCATGACGACAGAGACCGCTCCTCTCCCCGCCTCCGCACCTGCGCC
Organism: Streptomyces sp. NPDC006487; assembly: GCF_042870555.1. Lineage (NCBI taxonomy): Bacteria > Bacillati > Actinomycetota > Actinomycetes > Kitasatosporales > Streptomycetaceae > Streptomyces > Streptomyces sp. NPDC006487. Next base: position 391,429 of record NZ_JBIAHN010000001.1, on the reverse strand, counting down.
CGCGCCCGTCTGGGCCCGCCGCGCCGCCCACGCCATCGCGCTGTGCGCCGCCCCGTCCGGGCTGTGGCGGATCGCCATGGCATCCGGTGTCCACGTGGGCTACACCGACCGGGTGCTGCGCGAGGTCTTCGGCATCCCGGGCTGGGGCATCGCCTACGTCGTCGGGCTGTCCGTCCTTGCCGAACTGGCCGCCTTGGCACCGGTGCTGCTGGTCAGCGACCGGTGGCGGCCGCTGAGCCCCAGGGTTCTCACCCCGCTGGCCTGGACCGCCTCGGGCGCCCTGATCCTGATGGCCCTGTGGCAACTCGTGGTCGCCTTCACTGTCGAGAGCCAGACGTACATGACGGGCGGTACGGCACAGACCGTCTGGGCCTTCGCCTTCGCCCCGCTGTTCGCGATACCGGCCCTGATGACCGCGGTGACGTGGTCGTACGCGAAGCGGAACCGGCGGCGCTCGAGGGCCTGATCCGGCGGTTCAAGACGGGCCGGCAGGAGTTGGGTCAAAGGTCGACCGGCCGTGCACGCGGGGCTTCACCCGTGGATTGCGCGTCGGTGTCGTCGGTGCCGTCGGTGCCGACCGGGCCGCGGGGAAGCATCCGGTCCAGCCACTTCGGCAGCCACCAGTTGGCCCGGCCGAGGAGCGTCATGGTCGCCGGTACCAGCACCATGCGTACGACCGTGGCGTCGATGAAGATCGCGGTGGCCAGACCGAGCCCGAACATTTTGGTGGAGGGGTCCGCGGCGACGGCGAAGGACAGGAAGACCGCCACCATGATGAGGGCGGCCGAGGTGATGATCCGGGCGGTGCCCGCGATGCCCTCGACGATCGCCGTGCCGTTGTCGCCGGTGCGCAGGTACTCCTCGCGCACGCGGGAGAGGAGGAACACCTCGTAGTCCATCGACAGGCCGAACAGGATGGCGAAGAGGAACATCGGGATGAACGACACGATCGGAACCGTCGCTTCCAGCCCGATGAGTGCGCCTCCCCAGCCCCACTGGAAGACCGCGACCATGATGCCGTAGGCCGCGCCGATGCTCAGCAGATTCAGCAGTACCGCCTTGAGCGGTACGAGTACCGAGCGGAAGATCAGCATCAGCAGCAGGAACGACATCGCCAGCACGGTGGCGACGAACACCGGCAGGCGTTGGCTGGTGCGTTGGCCCACATCGAACAGGCTCGCGGCGGCTCCGCCGACGTGGGCCCTGGCCGGGCCGTGCCCGATCGCCGTGGGCAGCACGTCGGTGCGCAGCCGGGCGATGGTTTCGGCCGTGGCCTTGTCCTGAGGGCTGGTGGTCGGGAACACCACGAGGGTCGCGATGCCGGTGGCCCGGTCGATGTGCGTCGGCACGACGGATGCGATGCCCGGATCCGCCGCGACCGCCCCGACGAGTCGGTCCAGCACTCCCGGATCACGGGCGGGGTCCGCGGCGATGACGAGGGGACCGTTGGTGCCCGGGCCGAAGCCCTCGGCGACGAGGTCGTAGGCCCGGCGCTCGGTACGGCCGTGGGGCAGTGAGCCGTCGTCGGGCAGGCCGACGCGCAGGCCGAGCACGGGCAGCGTCGCCGTCAGCAGCAGCCCCGCCGCGCCGATCGCGTACAGCACCGGGTGCCGGCTGACGTGCCCGATCCAGCGCCGCCAACCGGCGGCGGGAGCGGCTCCGGCCGCCGTGTCCCGCTGCCGTGCGAGTCGGCCCGGCTTCCCGGTCCGCAGGGCCCGGCCGATCCGGCCGGCCCGGGCCAGGCGTGGGCCGGCGGCGCCGAGGAAGGCCGGCAGAAGCGTCACCGACGCGACCACCATGGTCAGAACGACGATCGAGACGGCGAGCCCGCCCACCGTCATGAACGGCACGTTCGCGACCGCCAGGCCGAGGATCGATACGACGACGACGCCGCCGGCGAAGACCACGGGCCTCCCCGCAGTGGCCACCGCTCGCCCCGCCGCCTCGTGGGGATCGAGCCCGCGCGCGAGGTACTCCCGGTGTCTGGCGAGCACGAACAGCGCGTAGTCGATGCCCACTCCGAGCCCGACCATGCCGCCCAGGACGGGGGCGAAGGTCGGGACGTCCGTCACCCCCGCCAGTACCGTCATCGTGGCAACTCCGATGGTCAGCCCGAAGACCGCCATGCCGATCGGCAGCGCGGCGGCGACGAGCGAACCGAACGCCAGGAACAGGATCGCGGCCGCGGCGAGGAGGCCGATCAGCTCGCTCGCGCCGCCGTCGGGGTCGGAGAAGGCGTAGAAGAGGTTCCCGCCCATCTCGATGCGCAGGGGCAGTTCGGCGCGCAGCCGGTCGCCGAGATCGACGAGGGCGTCGAGGTCTTCGGCCGACAGCCGGCTCTGGTCGGGATACTGCACCCGGACGACTGCGATCCGCCCGTCGGCCGAGACGAGGCCGCCGCGCACGGCGGTGTCCCCGCGTGCGTCGAGTGCCCCCGCCGGGTCGCTCGTGCCGAGCACGTGCGGCAGCCGCTTCACCTCGGTCTGCAGCCGCGTGAGCGCGGTGCGCGCGCTGCCGTGGTCGAAGAACGTCGCACCGCCGTCGCGGGGGGTGACGACCACTTGGGCGGTCATCCCCTCCTGGCCGGTGCCGGCCCGCTCGATCAGTTCCGCGGCCCGTTGGGAGTCCAGCCCCGGAGCGGTCATCGAGTCCGCGGTCCGCCCGCCGAAGGCGATCGCGGCGAGGACGGCAAGGGTGGCGGCGATCAGCCATGCCGCGATCACCCGCCAGGGATGGCGGGCGGCGCTTGCGCCCAGGCGCAACAGGGCTTTCGAGAGCATCGGGTCCTCCAACCACCTCGTCGGCCGTCCTTGTACGGCCGCCGATGCCGAGGTTCGTCGCCACGGCGCTCCGCGGCATCGGCCCGCGGGCCGCGGATCCGTCGGCCTCGGGGCGGAGTGACGACCCGTCCTTTCGGCCGATGCGCGGCACGCCGTGGGTCCTACTCTGAGAACCGTGCTCCGAGACGACCTGCGAACCCTGTGGACCGAACCCCGGCCGCCCGACGCGCCCGCCCGGGTGCGGCGGGACTGGGCGCTGCTCGCCGCGGGCCTTGCCGGTGTGGCGCTGGAGGCCACCCTGCGCGAGAACGTCGTGTGGCGGCCGGTGGCCGTGGTGCTCGCCGGATGGCTGTGCCTGCTGCCCCTGTGGCGCCGGACCCGCCCGCTGGCGATGGTGACGCTGGCGTTCGGCTCGGTGATGCTGCTTCCGGTGGCCTCGCTCGTCGCCGCACCGCGCGAGCCCGTCGGCCTGTACACCGGCACGGTGGTGCTCGTGCTGGTGTACGCGCTGCCCCGGTGGGGATCGGGGCGCGAGATCCTGCTGGGCGGCGCGGTGATCCTCGCGGTCGGCGCGCTGTGCGTCGTCACGGACGAGACCCCGGTCTTCGAAAAGGTCGTGGGCTTCGTCTTCCTGCTGCTGCCCGGCGTGGTCGGGGTTGCCGTGCGGTTCCGGGTGACCGCTCGCGAGCGGCAGTTGGAGCAGGTGCGCTCCCGCGAGCGCGAGCAGCTCGCCCGGGAACTGCACGACACGGTGGCCCACCACGTGTCGGCCATGGTGATCATCGCCCAGGCGGGCCGGGTGCTCGCGGGTACCGACCCGTCCGCCGCCGTCGAGGCGCTGGAGGGGGTCGAGGAGGAAGGGGCGCGCACGCTGGAGGAAATGCGCGCCATGGTCGCCGCGCTGCGCGACCGCGGGGTCGGCGCCGAGCTGGCGCCGCCTGCCGGTGTCGCGGATCTGGAGCGCCTGGTGCGTACCCCGGGTGGTCGCCTCAGGGTCGACTTGGGGCTCGACGGCGAGTTGGACGCGCTGCCCCCGGCCGTGGACGCGGCCGTCTACCGGATCGTGCAGGAGTCGGTGACCAACGCGATGCGCCATGCGGTCGACGCGACCGAGGTCGTCGTCCGGGTCGCCGCGGAACGGCACGTGGTGCGGGTGAGCGTGCGCGACAACGGCCGGCGCACCGGCCGGGGTCGCGACGGATACGGACTTACCGGATTGCGCGAGCGCGCGACGCTGCTCGGCGGCACACTACGAGCCGGCCCGGGTACCGACCGGGGCTGGCATGTCGACGCCGAACTGCCGGGAGCGAGGAGCGAGAGCCGTGCCCATTCGCGTCCTCGTCGCTGACGACCAGACGATCATCCGCACCGGGTTGCGGATCATACTGAACGCCCAGCCCGGCATCGAGGTGGTCGGCGAGGCCGCCGACGGGCGGGAGGCGGTACGTCTGGCCCGCGAACTGCGCCCCGACGTCTGTCTGTTCGACATCCGCATGCCCGTACTCGACGGGCTCGATGCCACCCGGCTGCTCGCCGGCCCGGGCGTCGCCGACCCGCTGGCCGTGGTCGTCATCACCACGTTCGACCTCGACGAGTACGTCTACGGCGCGCTGCGTGCCGGCGCCCGCGGATTCCTCCTCAAGGACACGGGACCAGACCTTCTGGCCCAGGCCGTACGGTCGGCGTCCGGCGGTGAGGCGCTCATCGCTCCCAGCGTCACCGTCCGTCTGCTCCGGGCATTCGCGGACCTGCCCGCCGGCCGGCCCGCGGCCCAGCCGGTCTCTCCCGTCACCGCCCGCGAGGAGCAGGTGCTCGTCGCCGTCGCCCGCGGGCTGACCAACACCGAGATCGCCGATGCACTGCACATCAGCCTCAGCACGGTGAAGACGCATCTGGCCAGCCTGATGGCCAAACTCGGCGCCCGTAACCGGGTCGAGATCGCGATGTGGGCCTACGAAACGCGCCGTATCCTCCCCGGAACCTGAGCCGGGTGCCGGGCCGTGTCCCATGGGTCCCCGCCCGGACACCAGTGCACCGGTCGGCTCACGTCGGCTCCGGGCGTACGGGAGCCAGCGCGACCAGTACCGGGCGGGTGGATGCGCCGGCGCCGGGGCATGCCGTGCAGCCGCGGGTGGCGGCCAGGCAGCCTCCGCAGTCGCGGCCGCCGATCTCCTCGCGGCGCAGCCGGCCCTTGCGGACCCAGTACGCGGCGAGGTCGGCCGCCTCGGCCCGGTCGATGCCCAGCCGGTCGGCGATCTGGGCGAGCCCCTCCCCGGGCGGTGCCTCCTCGAAGGCGCGCAGCAGGCGGCGCAGCATGCCGGGCCCGCTCCCGGTGCCTTCGCCGGGCCCGGTGCCTTCGCCGGGCCCGCTCACCACACCAGCCTCGCGACCTGGAAGACGCCGACGGCCAGCAGCCAGGCCGCGGCCAGTTGGATGCCGAAGCCGATGGCGGTCAGCCGGGTGCCGATCTCGGCCCGCTGTGCTGCCAGGGTGGCGAAGCAGGGGGTGTAGGCGAGGATGAAGACCAGGAAGGCGAGCGCGGCCGCCCGCTGGTGTCCGCCGGAGGATTCCTCGAAGGTGGCGTGCAGGCTCGCGGTGAGCTCGGGGTCGCCGTCCTCCTGGGCCGAGTAGGTCTGGGCGAGGGTGGAGATCACGCCCTCCTTGGCGATCAGGCCGGTGCCGAGCGCGGCCGTGGCGTGCCAGTCGCCGAAGCCGGCCGGGGCCACGAGGGGCGCCGTGGCGCGGGTGACCGTACCGAACACGCTCTGCTCGACGTCGACCTTTCCGAAGCCTCCGTGGCCGGCCGCGGCCGGGATCGCCATGAGGAGCCAGACGGCAGCCGCGGTCGCGACGATGAGGCCGCCGGCGGTGCGCAGGAACGCGGCGAGCTTCTGCCAGACCTGGGCGCCGGTGACCCGCAGGGTGGGCAGCCGGTACGGGGGCAGCTCCAGGACGAGCGGTTCGTCCTTCATGTCCCGGAACAGCAGGGGCCGCAGGATCAGGCCCATGCAGACGACCAGGAGCACGGAGGCGACGTAGAGGAAGAAGACGACGGTGCCGGAGTTCGAGCCGAAGAAGACGCCCGCGATCATCACGTAGACGGCGAGGCGGGCGGTGCAGCTCATGTACGGGATGAGCAGGCCCACGAGCAGCCGGTGCGAGCGGCGGTTGAGGATCCGGGTGCCGGCGAGGGCGGGGACGTTGCAGCCGAAGCCGACGACGAGCGGCAGGAAGGCGCGGCCGGGCAGCCTCAGGGTCCGCATCAGCCGGTCGGCGACGAAGGCGGCGCGGGCGAAGTAGCCCGAGTCCTCCAGCAGGGCGAGCAGCAGGAACATGATGATCATCAGCGGGACGAAGGTGAGCAGTTGGCCCACCCCGTTGATCAGGCCGTCGACGAGCAGTCCGGTCAGCCAGCCGGGCGCGTGGACGGCTCCCAGCAGCCGGTCGGCGCCTGCGCTGACGGGTCCGGAGACGAAGTCGCCGAGACCGTCCTGGAGGGGTTTGGCCAGCACGGTGGTGGCCTCGAAGACGCCCCACATGACGGCGAGGAAGAAGGGGATGCCGAAGCCGCGGGAAAGGAGCAGCCGGTCCACCCGGTCGGTGAGGGTGGGCCGGGCCCCGGCGGGGCGTGGCGCGGCGCGTTCGATGACGGCGTGGGCCCAGGCATAACGCGCCTCGGCAACGAGGAGTTCGGCGTCGGCATCGCCCTCCCCGGCGGCCTCCGCCTCCGCGGCCAGGCGTTGCGCCGCCGCCGCGGCCCGTTCTGCCAGCGCCGCCGGGACCTCGGGGAGTTCCTCCCCGCAGAGCAGGCTGACGGCCAGCCAGCGCGCGGGGTGCGGGGTCAGCCCGGAGGCCGCCGCGGCCAGCGCCGCCAGTTCGGCTGCCACGGGCGAGCCGGCCGCCCAGCCGGAGGTCCGCCCCTGGCCTGGGGGTACGGCATCCAGGGCTTCGCCCACCGCTTCGGCGAGCTGGTCCAGCCCGGTCCCGGAACGTCCTTCCACCCGTACGACGGGCAGCGCGAGCTCGCGGGCCAGTGCGTCCGTGCCGGGGGGCGTTCCGCGGCGGGCGGCGACGTCGGTCATGGTGAGGGCGATCACGACGGGGATGTCGGTGTCGAGGATCTGCGAGAGCAGGTACAGGTTCCGGGCCGGGTTGGCCGCGTCGAGGGCGAAGACCACGGCGTCGGGCCGCACCCCGGCCGGCGCGGTCAGCACGTCGCGCACCAGCGCCTCGTCCGGGGAGTCGGGCAGCAGGCTGTAGGAGCCGGGCAGGTCGGCGACCCGCAGGGGACGGCCGCCCGCGGTGCGCCAGTCGCCCCGGGCGACGGAGACGGTCTTGCCCGGCCAGTTGCCGACGCGCTGATGGGCGCCGGTGAGGGCGTTGAAGAGGGTCGACTTGCCGACGTTGGGATTGCCGACGAGGGCGACGAACGGCGTACCGGTGCGCCGCTCCGCCGTGGCGGTCGACCCGGCCCCGGTGGCGTGACAGCTCATGCGGCGCACCTCAGCCGGCCGGCGGTACGGGTGTCCAGCGCGACCCGGGTGTCCCCGAGCCCGACGAGCAGGCCTCCGGTGGCGCCCCGGGCGATCACGGTGACGTCCGCGCCCGGCACGAAGCCGAACTCCAGGAGCCGGCGCCGGCTCCCGCCGGCCTGACCGGGGTCGATCCCGGTGATGCGTACGGTCGTCCCTGGACGGCTGTCGTTGAGCGACGGCACCGGACCTCCTTGTTTCGACTCCACTAAGGCAAACCTAAGCAGTTCGAGGAGGCTCGACGGCCGGGCGAAATCCCTGACCGGAAGGGACTTTCAGCCCGCCGTTCCCACCCGGCCATCGGCCGATCGGCCGGGTCCGGGCCGCCGCGGCCGGGCGCTGCCGGTCAGCGGGAGCGGGCGCCCGCCGTGGCCGGGTGGACGGACCGGCCTTCGAAGGAGGATCCGTCCTCGGACATGGCCTCCGCGCTGGCCGGATTCAATGCGACGGGGATATTGCGGAGCACTGCAATTCGCACGAGGGCGAGTAATGACGCCGTCGCGCGTCCGAGAAACGGATGCGGTGGCGAAGGCGAGGGTCCGCGGGGTATGCGGAAGCACCGGCCCGAGTGCATTCTGGAGGGGTGACGGCCAGACCGGACACCGGCGGCCCCGTCACCGACGCCACGGCCCAGGCGCTCGCGCGGGCCGCTCTCGATGCCGTGGGGGCCGCCGGCGGGTACGCGGGCGGCGTCTACCTGCGCTCCGGCACCGAGGGGCTCATGCTGATGGCTGCCGTGACCGGGCTCCCGGGTGCGCTGTTCCGGCCCTGGTGGCGGATGCACGTGAACCGCCCCTACCCCGTCGCCGAGGCCCACCGGTCCGGGCAGTCCGTACACCTGCCCGACGCGGAATCGGCGATGCGGCGATTCCCCCAGCTGATGGCCGGGCTGCCGTTCCCGTTCGGCTCGCTCTACGAGCCCGTGGCCCGCGGCCGCGAGCGCTACGGCGTCCTCTTCGTGCTGCGCCCCGCGACCCCCGGGGTCCCGGTCGGCCCCGGCGACCGGAAGCGGCTGCGCGCGGTGGCCGCCCGGCTGGCCGGGGAACTGGCCGCGCTCGCCGCGGGCGGCGCGACGGTGGCCTGGGAGGGCGACCCGGTGTGTTTCCCCGGCCCGGGCCCGGCCGGCGGCCCGGCGGGCGGCCCGGCGGGCGGCCCGGCGGGCGGCCCGGCGGGCGGCCCGGCGGGCGGCCCGGCGGGCGGCCCGGCGGGCGGCCCGGCGGGCGACGCACCGCACGGCCCCGCCGAAAGCCCCGCCACCGGCGCCCGCGCCGCCGTGGACCGGCTGGACCTGGCCGTCCTGTCCGTGGACCGGCAGGGCGTGATCGGCTTCACCAACGCCGTCGCCCGCTCCGCCGCCACCACCCTGCTCGGCTCCGACGGGGCGGAACTCTCCGGGCGGATGCTGTGGGAGGCGCTGCCCTGGCTCGGACACCCCGCCTACGAAGACCACTTCCGGGCCGTGTTCCTCGCCCCCGCCCCGGTGCACTTCCAAGCCTCCCGGCGCGGACCCGAACCCTCCCCGCACTGGCTGTCGGTGGGTCTGCACCCCGGGATCGACGGGGTCACCGTCACCGTCTCCGGGTCCGAACCACCCGCGTACGCGCCGGGGTCGGTGGTGCGGCCCGGGTCGGGGCTCGGGTCCCCGGGCCTGGGTTCGCCCGCCGACCGGGCTTCGGCCCTGTACCGGCCGGTGGCGCTGGCGATCGCACTGACCGAGGCGGTGACGGCCCGCCAGGTGTCGATGGTGGTCACCGACGAACTGCTCCCGGCCTTCGGCGGGCGGCAGTTGGCGATCTACCTGCTCGGTGAGGGGCATCTGCACCTGGCGTGGGAGACCGGCTTCCCCAAGGGGTTCCTCGACCGGTTCGACGGGGTGGCGCTGGACGTCCGGCTGCCCGGGGTGGAGACCCTCACCTCGGGCCGCCCGCTGTTCTTCGAGTCCATGCAGCACTTGGCCGCCGCCTACCCGGGGATCGAACTGGACGCCCATGTCGGCGCCCGGGCCTTCCTCCCCCTGATCGCCTCGGGGCGGCCGGTCGGCTCGTGCATCCTCGGCTTCGACGCCCCGCGCGGGTTCAGCCCGGAGGAGCGCACGGTGCTCACGGCGCTGGCCGGGCTGATCGCGCAGGCCCTGGAGCGGGCCCGGCGCTACGACAGCGAGTCGGCGCTGGCCCGCGGGCTCCAGGCGGCGCTCCTCCCGCACCGGCTGCCGGTGCGGGAGAACGTGGCCACGGTGGGGCGCTACCTCCCCGGCACCGCCGGGATGGACGTCGGCGGCGACTGGTACGACGTCATCGAGGCGGGCGGCGGGCGGCTCGCGCTGATCATCGGCGACGTCCAGGGCCACGGGGTGGCGGCCGCGGCCACGATGGGCCAGCTACGCAGCGCCGTACGGGCCTTCACTCTCGGCGGCAATACACCGGAGCAGGTGATGCGCGGCACGAACGAGCTGCTCATCGACCTCGACCCGGGTCAGTTCGCCAGCTGTTGCTACGTCCTGCTCGATCCGGTGTCGGGCCTCGCCCTCGCCGTCCGGGCCGGGCACCCCCAGCCGCTGCTGCGGCATCCGGGAGGCCGGACGGAGGTGCTGGACCTGGCGGGCGGGACGGTGCTCGGCGTCGACGCCGAGGCGGCGTATCCGGTGACCCGGCTGCGGATCGAGCCGGGGGCGGTGCTCGCCCTGTACACCGACGGGCTGGTGGAGAGCCCGGGCACGGACATCGACGTCGGAGTGGAGCGGCTGCGGGCCGCGCTGGCGGCCGCCGGCCCCGGTCCTCTGACCGAGACGGCGGACCGGCTGGTCTCCGAGGCGGGTCATTCCGCCGACCGGCCGGACGACATCGCCCTGCTCCTGGCGTCCCGCACGTCCGTCCCGGAGGTCGCCACCCCGGACCGGGCCGTCCCCGACGAGGCCCGCGGCGCGGGGGACGGCCCGCGCGCGGGGCCCCGTAGGACGGACCCCTAGAACGGACCCGCAGCAGGACGCGGGCCGCCCCCGGGCCGCCCGCGTCCTGCCTGCCGCCGCTACCTCTTGGCGTAGGCGCGGGCGTACGAGTCGCCCGCGATCAGGGCGTCGGCGACCATCTCCGGGGTCACCGGGAACGGCATGTTGTGGGTGGTCTCGCCCTCCGCGGTGGCCGCGCGCCCGATGGCGAGGAGCTCCTCGCGGTCCGGTTCGCCGAGACCGATCTCGGCGAGGGTGGTCGGCAGGCCGACCGCGCGGCTGAAGCGCAGGTAGGTGTCCAGCTCCTCGGTCGGGGCTCCTTCCAGGACCAGCTGGGCCAGGGTGCCGATGTTGACCTTCTCGCCGTGCATCATGCCGTGCACCTTGTGCGAGACGGTCAGCCCGTTGTGGATGCCGTGGGCGGCGGCGAGGCCGCAGGACTCGAAACCGAGCCCGGAGAGCAGCGTGTTGGCCTCGGTGACCTTCTCCAGGGCCGGGGTGACCACGTGCGCCTCGGCGGCCAGCCGGGCCTGGGGGCCGTACTCCATGAGGGTCTCCCAGCACAGCCGGGCGAGCGCGAGGGAGGCCTCGGTGGCGAGACCGCCGGCCATGGCGACCCGGTTGGCGGCGACGCAGACCCGGGCCTCGTACCAGGTGGCGAGCGCGTCGCCCATGCCGGAGACGATGAAACGGCTCGGCGCACCCGCGACGAGCGCGGTGTCGACGAGGACCAGGTTGGGGTTGCGCTGGAAGAAGGAGTAGCGCTCGAAGGCGCCGCCCTCGGTGTAGATCACGGCGAGCGCGCTGGTCGGCGCGTCGGTGGAGGCCACCGTGGGCGCGGACACGACGGCGATGTCGCCGAGGGCGTGCCCCACCGCCTTCGCCGTGTCGATGGCGGTGCCGCCGCCGATGCCGATGACGACGTCCGCGCCGGCGGCCCTGGCGGCCGCGGCGACCCGGTCGATCTCCTTCTGGGTGCAGAGCCCGCCGAAGACCTCCTTGGTCAGCTTGACCCCGGCTCCGGAGAGGGAAGCGGTGACGGCCGTGTCCACGAATCCCCAGACGCCCTTGTCGGCGAGGACCACGGCGTTCGTCCCGAGGCGGGCCGTGTGCTCGCCCAGGTCGTTCATCGCCCCGGCGCCCTGCACGTACTTGGGCGGGCTGATCATCATGCGCGTACCGACGGTCTTCACGCGAATCCTCCTCATTGCGAATTCATTTGCGCTTGCTTATTCATCCCTATCATGGATTTCGACCGCGCCCGAGATATGAGCGGTTCCCCTTGCGGACAGGCCCTTCCGCGCCCCGATCCGGGACCAAGGACCCGAGCTGTTTCGCAGGTTCACCGGGGTAAAGTTCCAGCCAAGTAAGCCAAGTGCCCCGGAATCGGTGGCGGATCGGCGACGGCGCCGAGTTAATGCCGTCCCGTAATTCCAATTTCCGCCCCGGCCCGGCGTGACGAGTTCCCCGTTCCGCGTTCCCCTTTCAAGGAAAGAGGCCCCCGTGAAGAAGCTCATCAATTCCCCCGAAAGTGTCGTCTGCGACGCACTGCGCGGAATGGCCGCCGCTCACCCGGGGCTCCGCGTCGAGGTGGAGAAGGGCATCGTCACGCGGGCCGCCGGTGCGGCCGGGGAGCCGGCCGGGAAGGTCGCGCTGCTGTCGGGCGGCGGCAGCGGGCACGAGCCGCTGCACGCCGGGTTCGTCGGGCGCGGCATGCTGGCGGCGGCCGTGGCCGGCCCGGTGTTCACCTCTCCGGTGCCGGACACCATCGCGGCCGCCACTTGCGCGGTCGACACGGGTGCGGGCGTCCTGCACATCGTGAAGAACTACACGGGCGACATCCTCAACTTCACGATGGCGGCGGAGGACTGCGAGGACGAGGGCGTCAAGGTCGAGCAGGTCGTCGTGGACGACGACGTGGCCGTCGCCCGGACGGAGCACGGACCGGGCCGCCGCGGCACCGGCGCCACCCTGTTCGTGGAGAAGATCGCGGGTGCGCTCGCCGAGGAGGGCGCTCCGCTCGCCGAGGTGGCCGCGGTCGCGCGCAAGGTCAACGCGAACGCGCGCAGTTACGGCGTCGCCCTGACCTCCTGCACCACCCCCGCCAAGGGCAGCCCCAACTTCACGCTCGGCGAGGACGAGATCGAGCTGGGCATCGGCATCCACGGCGAGCCCGGCCGCGAGCGCCGGAAGATCATGACGGCCGCCGAGACCGCCGGGGCGATGCTCGACGCCATCCTCGACGACCTGCCGGAGGCGGCCGGCGCCCCCGTCATCCTCCTCGTCAACGGCCTGGGCGGGACCCCGCCCGTAGAGCTGTACATCATGCGCGCGGAGGTCGAGCGGGTGCTCGGCGAGCGCGGGATCACCGTGGCCCGGTCCCTCGTCGGCAACTACGTCACCAGTCTGGACATGGCCGGGTGCACCCTCACCCTGTGCCGCGCCGACGAGGAGCTGCTGCGCCTGTGGGACGCGCCGGTGGACACCCCGTCCCTGCGCTGGGGCTGCTGACCCCGCCCGCTCTTCCCTCCCGACACCTTCCAGGAGCCCCTCTCCATGACCTCCACGCCCCTCGGCCCGACCACCTGCACGCCCTCCACGACCCCGGCCCCCGTGCCGGACAACCCCCTGGACAACCTCATGGACACCCCCCTGGACACCGCCTACTTCCGCCGCTGGATCGCCGAGACCAACCGGCTCGTACGGCGCGACAGTGCGCGCCTCACCGAGCTGGACGCGGTCATCGGAGACGGGGACCACGGGGCCAATCTCGTACGGGGCTTCGGCGCCGTCGGCGCGGCCGTGGCCGAGCGGCGGCCCGCCACCCCCGGGGCGCTGCTGACGCTGGCCGGCACCACCTTGACGAACACCGTGGGCGGCGCCTCCGGCCCGCTGTTCGGCACCGCGCTGCGCCGCACGGGCAAGGTGCTCGGCGACACCGGGGCGCCGACCGTGGCGGAGCTGGGGGCCGCGCTCGGTGCCGGGCTGAAGTCGGTGCAGAAGCTGGGCGGCGCCGAGCTCGGCGACGCCACCCTGGTGGACGCCCTGGCTCCCGCGGTGACGGCGCTGGCCGAAGCCGCCGGGGCCGACCGGCCGCTGCGCGAGGCCCTGGACGAGGCCGTACGGGCGGCCCGCGCGGGCGCCGACGCCACCGAGCCTCTCGAAGCCCGCAAGGGCCGGGCCAGTTACCTCGGCGAGCGCAGCGTCGGCCACCAGGACGCCGGGGCCAACTCCGTGGCCCTGCTCATGGAGGCGCTGCGCACCGCGGTGGACGCGCCCGAGGACGAACTCGCCCCCGGGGAGCCGGCCGTGGCCGCGGAGCCGGTGGAGCGGCAGGCAGCGAAGACCCGTACCGGCCGCGTCGGCATCGTGCTCGTCTCGCACAGCAAGGCGGTCGCGGAGTCCGTGGCCGCGCTGGCGGGCGCACTGATCGGCTCGGTGGAGCCGGCTCCGCTGGCGGTGGCGGGCGGCACCCCCGACGGGGGGATCGGCACCAGCGCGGAACTGATCACGGCCGCCGCCCGGTCGGTGGACGAGGGCCGGGGCGTGGCCGTGCTGTGCGACATGGGCAGTGCGGTGCTGACGGTGAACGCCCTGCTCGGCGAGGAGCCCTCGCAACTGCCCGAAGGCGCGCGGATCGTGGACGCGCCGTTCCTGGAGGGCGCCGTGGCCATCACGCTGACCTCGGCGATCGGCGGAGACCTCGATGCCGTCCTGGCCGCCGCCGAGGACGCGCGCGGCTACCGCAAGCGCTGACCGGAAGCCGGGGGAGGGTGCCCTCCACCGGAGGGCACGGTTCGAGTACCGGACACCCCTCCCCCGTGCGGGCCCCTCGGCCCGTGGCAGCATCGGGCGCATGACCCCTCGGAGACTCCGCACCCCGGCGGAGCGGATGCTCGGCTACGCCCGGGTCAAGGAAGCCCGCGACCGGCGGACCACGGCGGACCGGCTGCGCGAGCTCGCCTCGGACGAGATCACCCCCGTGCGGCTCTACACGGCCATGAACTTCGCGACTCCGCCCGACGCCCTGCTCCGGCTGTCCCGCGACGAGGAGTACCACCTGCGGTGGTGCGTCCTGCTGAACCCGGCGGCGGACGAAGCCGTACTCCGTTCCATGGTCGTTCAGGAGCGGGTGGAGGCCGCGAACCTGCGGGGCGGGCCGCCCGCCTACTTCGTGGGCGGCTTCTTCGTGCGCGGCCACGCCGTCCACCACCCCGGCGCCTCGGCGGCGCTGCGCGCCGAGCTCCTTGCCGAGGGCGTCTGCGGCTGCCCCGGGAAGTGCGACAACCAGCAGGTGTGGCAGACCCGGATGGCCCGGGTGCGGGCAGCCGGGTGGCCCTGAGCCGGCGGGTGCTGTCGGTGGGGCTTGATAGAACTGCTGTCGGACGATACGCACGGCCGGGCCGTCTCCCACCACACCGTCAGGAGCAGCGCACATGACCATCGGGGTTCACCTGAGCGAGCTGGGCGGCCTGCCGGCCTTCGACTTCCCGGGGCCCAAGGACACCCGGGAGCTGCCGGAGGCCGGGGCCGTGGCCTGGCGGATCTCGGTGGATACGTACGGGGCCGAGGAGGAATGGCCGCAGGCCTTCGCCCGGTTCACCGCATCCGTGGACACCCGGCTGGTACGGGCCCTGATCGTGGGCGGCTGGTCCGAGGCGTACGAGACCTCCAGCGCCGTGATCGTCGAGGCACTGGTCGAAGCCGCTCCGGAGTTCCCCTCCCTGCGGGCGCTGTTCGTCGGCGACATCACCTTCGAGGAGTGCGAGATCTCCTGGATCCAGCAATCGGACGTGGGACCGCTGCTGCCGGCGTATCCCGCGCTGGAGGAGTTCGCCGTGCGCGGCGGCGAGGGGCTCGTCTTCCCGCCCGTGGAGCACGGGGCGCTGCGCGTGCTGCGACTGGAGGCCGGCGGGCTCCCGAAGGAGGTGGTGGCCGGGGTCGCGCGGAGCGGGTTCCCCGCCCTCACCGAGCTCGACCTGTGGCTGGGCACCCCCGGATACGGCGGTGATGCCGAAATCGGCGACCTGGAGCCGTTCCTGAGCGGCGAGCGGCTGCCCGCCCTGCGCCGGCTCGCGCTGCGCAACAGCGAGATCCAGGACGCCGTCGCGGCGGCGCTCGCCACCGCTCCGGTCGTGGAGCGGCTCGAGGTGCTCGACCTCTCCATGGGCATCTTGACCGACGAGGGCGTCGAGGCTCTGCTGACGGGGCGCCCCCTTACCCACCTCACCAAGCTCGACCTGCACCACCACTACGTCGGCGAACCGCTCCGGGAGCGGCTGAGCGCGGCGCTCGCCCCCCACGGCGTGGAGGTGGATCTGGGCGACCCGCAGACCGCGGACGTCGATGACGAGGCCGAGTACCGCTACGTCGCGGTCGCGGAGTGACGCGTACCGCTCCCGCGGCCTTCGCCGTCGTCGGCAATCCGGGCAATCGCCGGGTCGCCCTCTTCCAGAAGGCCCTGCGCGCCGCCGGGCTGCCCGGGGCGCGGGTGGTTCCGTGGCGGGACGTGCTGACCGGCCGGGCCGTCTTCCGGGCGGGCGAGTGCGTACGGATCGATTCCCCCGGCGAGGACCCCGAGGTGGAGCGGTTGCTGCGCGGGTGCGCCGACGCCACCCGGGTCGAGGGCACCGGACGCTGGTACCGCCGTTTCACCGCGGCGGTGCACGCGGTGGCGCAGGCGGTGCGGGCGGCCGGCGGCACGCTGACGAGCCACCCCGACGACCTCGGGGTGCTGTTCGACAAGCGGCTCTGCCACGGGGTGCTGGCGGCCGCCGGGATTCCCCTGCCCGCCTCCCCCACCTCGGGCCCGGACGCCGTCCGCAGCCCGGTGCGCGGCTGGGAGGAGGTCCGGGCGGTGCTCGCCCTCCCCGGCTACCGCCGGGCGTTCGTGAAGCTCGCGCACGGTTCCTCGGCCTCCGGGGTGCTCGCCGTGGAGACCGGCCCGGGCGGCCGGATCCGTGCGACCACCTCCGTGGACCGGGCCCCTTCCGGGGCGCTGCACAACTCGCTGCGCCTGCGGCGGTACGAGGACGAGCGGGAGATCGGCGCCATCGTCGACGCCCTGGCCCCCGACGGCCTGCACATCGAGCGGTGGCTGCCGAAGGCTTCCCAGCAGGGCCGCTCCGCCGATCTGCGGGTGGTCGTCACGGCGGGCCGGGCCACCCACGCCGTGGTCCGCACGGCCGCCGGTCCGCTGACGAACCTGCACCTCGGCGGCGCCCGCGGAGATCTCGACGCGGCCGTGGCCGCCGTGACGGCGGCGGGCGGCACCTGGGAGACGGACGCGCTCGCCGTCTGCGAGCGGGCCGCGGCCGCCTTCCCGCGCACCCTGTGCGTCGGGGTCGATCTGCTGCCCGCCCTCGGCTGGCGGGGCTTCGCCGTGGGCGAGGTCAACGCCTTCGGGGACCTGCTGCCCCGGCTGACGGGACTGCCCGGCTCGCCCGCCGAAGGCCAGGACACCTATGCGGCCCAAGTGGCCGCCGTACGACAGGAACAGCATGCACACGCCCCCGTCCGCCCCTGACATGAACGAGGTCGTCGGCCGCGACGACCTGCTGCTCGTCACCCTCGACACGCTGCGGCACGACGTGGCCGCGCGGCTGGCCGCGGAGGGACGGATCCCGAACCTCGCCGCGCACCTTCCCGGCGGGGCGTGGGAGCGGCGCCACGCGCCGGGGAGTTTCACCTACGCCTCCCACCAGGCCATGTTCGCGGGCTTCCTGCCCACCCCCGACGGACCGGGCCCGCATCCGCGGCTGTTCGCCGCCCGGTTCCCCGGCAGCGAGACCACCGGCGGGCGCACCTGGGTGTTCGACACCCCGGACCTGGTGTCGGGTCTGGCCGGGGCGGGCTACCGGACCGTGTGCGTGGGGGGCGTCGGCTTCTTCAACACGGCTTCCGCGCTGGGCTCCGTACTGCCCGGGATGTTCCAGGAGTCGCACTGGGAACCGGAGTTCGGGGTGGCGTCGCCGACCTCCTTCGAGGCCCAGGTGTCCCGCGCCGAGCGGGTCGTGGCCGGACTGCCGTACGAACGGCGGCTGTTCCTCTTCCTGAACGTGTCGGCGATGCACCAGCCCAACTGGTTCCACGCCCCCGGGACGACCGCGGCGGACGGGGACTCGTGGGAGACGCACGCGGCCGCGCTGGAGTACGTCGACCGGCACATCGGGAGGCTCTTCGACGCGATGCGCTCGCGGCGCCGCTGCTTCGCGATCGTCTGCTCCGACCACGGGACCGCGTACGGGGACGACGGGTACACGGGGCACCGGCTCGCCCACGAAGCGGTCTGGAACGTCCCGTACGCACAGTTCCACCTGAACCACGAGGAGCCCGGCCCCCGATGACCCCCATGCCCCCCATGACCGGTGCCACCCCCTACGAGAGTTACGTCTACGCCTACCCGCACAAGACGGCGTACCGGCCGCTGCCCGAGCGGCCGGAGCTGAGCGCGCTGTGGGCGGACCAGCCCAGGGACGCCCTCTCGCTCTACCTCCACATCCCCTTCTGCGAGGTGCGCTGCGGGTTCTGCAACCTCTTCACCCGGATCGGCGCGCCGGAGGGGCTGACCACGGCCTATCTCGACGCGCTGGAGCGGCAGGCGAGGGCGGTCCGGGACGCACTGGGCGACGAGGAGCCCGTACGGTTCACGGCGGCGGCCTTCGGCGGCGGAACGCCGACCTTCCTGACGGCGGCCGAGCTGGAACGGCTCTGCGACATCGCGGAGAAAGCCGCGGGCGCCGATCTGCGGGCGGTGCCGCTGTCGGTGGAGGCCTCGCCGGCCACGGCGACGGCGGACCGGCTCGCCGTGCTGGCCGACCGGGGTACGACCCGGCTGAGCCTGGGCGTGCAGAGCTTCGTGCCCGACGAGGCGCGTTCCGCCGTGCGTCCGCAGAAGCGGGCGGAAGTGGAGGCGGCGCTGGCCGGGGTCCGGGACGCGGCGATACCGGTCCTGAACATCGACCTGATCTACGGCATGGACGGGCAGACGGAGGCGAGCTGGCGCTACTCCCTGGACGCGGCCCTCGCCTGGCGCCCGGAGGAGCTCTACCTCTACCCGCTGTACGTGCGCCCCCTGACGGGCCTGGGGCGCAGGCCCGCCGATGCCTCCTCCGCCGGATGGGACGAGCAGCGGCTGCGGCTGTACCGGGCCGGGCGGGACCACCTGCTGGCCGCCGGGTACGAGCAGGTGTCGATGCGGATGTTCCGCCGGGCGGACGCGCCCGCCGAGTACGCCGAGGGCACCGGCCAGGACATCGAGCCGGGCGCCTGCCAGACCGACGGCATGATCGGCCTCGGCTGCGGGGCCCGTTCCTACACGGCCCGGCTGCACTACTCCTTCGACTACGCGGTCGGCATGAGCCAGATCCGCGGCATCATCGACGACTACGTGCGCCGCCCGGAGGCGGACTTCGCGCGGGCCGAACACGGCCGGTGGATCGACGCGGAGGAGGCCCGGCGCCGGCACCTGCTGCAGTCCCTGCTCCAGGCGCGCGGAATGCCGGTGAGCGAGTACCGGGAGCGGTTCGGGAGCGGTCCCCGGGAGGACTTCCCGGCGGAGCTGGCGGCCTTCGCCGACCGCGGCTGGCTCGTGGACGACGCGGAGCTGCTGCGGCTCACCCCGGAGGGGCTGGCGCACTCGGACGCGGCGGGCCCGGCCCTGTTCTCGGCGGACGTGCGGGCCACGATGGCCGCGTACGAGCGCAAGTGACGGGGGCCGCGGGTCGGGCCGTGTGGCCGCCGATGGACCTGACCGTGCTCTACCGGGGCCCGCTGTCCTCCTGCGACTACGACTGCCCCTACTGCCCGTTCGCCAAGCGGCGGGACAGCCGGGAGCTGCTGACCGCCGACCGGGCCGCCCTGGAACGGTTCACCGGCTGGGCCGCCGGGAACACCGGCGACCGGCTGTCCGTCCTGTTCACCCCGTGGGGCGAGGGCCTGGTCCGCTCCTGGTACCGGCGCGCCCTGGTGGAGCTGTCGCACCTGCCGCACGTGCGCCGGGTCGCGATCCAGACCAACCTGAGCGGCCGCACCGGCTGGACCGCCGGGGCCGACCGGGACACGCTCGCGCTGTGGTGCACGTACCACCCGGGGCAGACCCCGTACGACCGTTTCCTGGGCAAGTGCCGGGAACTGGACGCGGCCGGGGTGCGGTTCAGCGTGGGCGTCGTCGGCCTGCCGGAACACCTCGCGGAGGCCCGCCGGCTGCGCGCCGCGCTGCCGCCCGAGGTGTACCTGTGGGTCAACGCGGCCGAGGGGCACGCGTACACCGATCCGGAGGCGGCCGACTGGACCGCCCTGGACCCGCTCTTCCCGTTCAGCCGCCACCCGCACCGCTCGGCGGGCCTGCCGTGCCGCACGGGCGCCTCGGTGATCTCCGTGGACGGCACCGGCACGGTCCGCCGCTGCCACTTCGTCAAGGCGGAGCTGGGCAACCTCTACGACGGCTCCTACCGGGCCGCCCTGCGCCCGCGCGCCTGCCCCCTGGCGGTCTGCGACTGCCACATCGGCTACGTCCATCTGGAGACGCTCCCGCTCTACGACGTCTTCGCGGGCGGCGTCCTGGAGCGGATCCCCGCCCTCCCGTGACACGGGAGGGCGGCGGGTGGGCAAAGCGGAGGGAAATTTACCCGCGGTCACATGCGGTTATCGCACACGGTGATCGCGCAGCGTTGACACGGCGTTCATGACGCACAGGGCGGCCGGCCGGCCGACGGACGACGAAATCCGCAGGTGAACAGGTCTTGACCTGCGGATCTCGCGGAGATTCCATTCGGCCCGGGAGCCACCGAACCAGACGTGCCCACCACCGCCCCGGAGGCGATACCGCTCCCGCGCTCACTCACCGCATCTGCCGATCGGAACACCGCACCGATGTCTGACACGATCAGCGCCCCTCAGGCCCTCTCCCCCGCCACCGGTCCCGTGCCCCAGAAGCTCAAGCGTTCCATCGGCGTCGTCGGCGGAACCCTGCTCACCCTCTCGTGCGTGACGCCGGCCTCGACCCTCTTCGTCGTGGTCCCGGACCTCTTCTCCAGCCTCGGCACCTGGACCGCGCTCACCATCGCCATCGGCTCCCTGCTCTGCATCGGGGTCGCGTTCTGCTATTCGGAGCTGGGCACCCTCATCCCCAGCGCCGGCGGCGAGTACGCGATGGTGTCCACCCTGTCCGGCCGGCTCGCCGGCTGGCTGGTCTTCGTCCTGTCCCTGCTGGTCGTGATGATCGTGCCGCCCGTGATCGCCATGGGCACCGCCGACTACCTCGCCCCCCTCGTCGATGTGCCGGCCCCGGCCGCCGGCGCCGCCGTGATGCTGCTCGCCACCCTCGCCGGTCTCCTCGACCTGCGGGCCAACGCCTGGATCACCGGCATCTTCCTCGTCCTGGAGGTCGTGGCCGCCGGGCTCGTCGCCGTACTCGGCTTCGCCCACAGCGAGCGGGGCGCGGGCGCCCTCGTGCACGGCACCGTGGCGGCGGAGGGCGGCGGTACCTCCACGGTCACCGCGATGATGGTGGTCTCCGGGCTCGCCATCGCCCTCTTCGTCACCCAGGGCTTCTCGACGGCCGTCTACCTCTCGGAGGAGCTGGAGAACCCGCGCCGCAACGTCCCGCGGACCGTGCTGGCCACCCTCGCCATCTCCGCCGCCGTCATCCTGGTCCCCGTCATCGCCATCACCCTGGGCGCCCCGGACCTGGAGGCGCTGACCTCCGGCGACCTCGGCACCATGGTGACCGCCTGGTCCAACTCGGCCGTCGGCACCTTCGTCAGCCTGTGCGTGGCCCTCGCCATCGTCAACGCGGGCATCGTCATGGTCATCCAGAACTCCCGGGTGCTGTTCGCCTCCGCCCGCGACAAGGCCTGGCCCGCGCCCGTCAACTCCGCGCTCTCGCGGCTCGGCCGGTTCGGCTCCCCCTGGGTGGCCACCCTGCTCGTCGGCATCCCCGGCGCGGCGATGTGCTTCGTCAACCTGGACACCCTCTACGGGGTCACCGGAGTCTCGGTGACCGGCATGTACCTGCTGGTCGCCGTGGCCGCGCTGGCCAGCCGCCGCGGGGCGCACCGCGAGACGGCCGCCTGGCGGATGCCGCTGTGGCCCGCCGTCCCGGTCGTGCTGATCCTGGTGTTCGCGTACATCCTCACCCAGCAGGAGACCCGGTACCTGCTGTGGACCGGCGGGATCACCGCCGTCGCCACCCTGTACTGGGCGCTGTACCTGCGCCCGCGCAAGGACAGCCGCTGGCTGGTCAGCATCCCGGTGGACGAGGACAACCCGGCTCCGGCCGCGACTCCTGCCGCCTCCGTGTAGGGTCCGCCGGCAGAGGTGCGGTGCGGGGCCACGGGTTCGCCTCCCGTGGCCCCGCACCTCTTCCCGTACGGCTGGAAACGTGTTCAGGGAGCGACGCGGATGACCACCTTGCCGAAGGGCGCGTCCTCGGCGTAGCCGCGGTAGGCCTCGTGGGCCTCCTCGAAGGGGAGCACCCGGTCGATCACGGGGCGCAGCCCGTGGGCCGTGACCGCCCGGTTCATCGACTCGAACTGCGTCCGGCTGCCGACGAACACGCGCCGGATCGTCGCGAGGCTCGACGCGTACGCGGCGTGCGAGATCTCTATCCCGGACTTCGCGGCACTGGCGGTGATCAGCAGGGCGATCTGCCCGTAGAGCGAACTGGCGCGCACCGACTGCTCGATGGTGTCCGGGCCGCCCGTCTCCACCACCAGGTCGGCGCCACCGTCGGTCAACTCCCTCACTTCGGCTCCCCACTCGGGTGTGCGCACGTAGTTCACGACCGCGTCGGAGCCCAGCACCTTCAGCCGGTCGGCCTTCTCCTCGCTCGACGTGGTCGAGACGACGCGGCATCCCAGCAGTTTCGCGAACTGCACCGCGAAGAGGGCGACCGGACCGGTGCCGAGGGTCAGCACGCTCTGCCCCGGCAGGGGCGCTCCGCCCTCCCCGCCGGTGAGCGCGTTCCAGGCGGTGACCGCTGCGCACGGCAGGGTCGCGGCCTCCTCCCAGGTCAGGTGGTCCGGGACGCGGACCGCCCACTCCTCGTCGAGCAGGGCGTACTCCGCGAGCATCCCGTCGAGGGTGCAGCCGGGCTGGTCGACCAGGTCCGGGGTGATCCTGCCGTCACGCCAGCGCGGGAAATAGGTGCAGGAGACGCGGTCGCCGACCGCGAACCGGGTCACCGCCTCCCCGACCTCGACCACCACGCCCGCGCCGTCGCTCAGCGGAACCACCCCGGGGGCGGCGGGCAGCGGGTAGCGCTCGCGCAGGATCAGCAGGTCGCGCTTGTTGAGGGAGGCGGCCCGGACGCGGACCACGATCCCGGTCGGTCCGGCCGGCACCGGGCGGGGGCCGCCGTGGTCCCGCAGGACGATGCCTTCGGTCGTGCCGGGCGACTCCAGGTGGTACGCGCGCATGGTGGCCTCCGGCCGGTCGTTCGGCATCCGCCGACATCTGTTTCCGCTGCCGCCGATGCTGCGGCCCCCGGACACGAGCGGCAATTCCCTCCCGGGAATCGATGGCTCCGCCGGGGCGGCGGCTAGAAAGGGGGGCATGACCACCAGTGCTCCCGCCGAACCGACCCCCTTCGCCCGCGAGATGCGCCGTCGCCGGGCACTGAGGCGAATCAGCCAGCTGGAACTGGCCACCCTCGCCGGGACCACGCAGCGCCACCTCAGCTTCATCGAGAGCGGCCGCTCGACCCCGGGGCGGGCGATGGTGGTACGGCTCGCCGAATCCCTCGGGCTGACCCTCAGAGAGCGCAACTCACTTCTCCTCAGTGCCGGTTACGCACCCCTGTACGCCGAATCCGCTTGGGACGCGGAGACCATCGGGCCGGCCGTGGAGGCGTTGCGGTCAATCCTGACCGGGCACCTTCCCTATCCGGCGGTGGTGGCCGGTCCCCGCGGTGAACTCGTCCTGGCGAACGCGGCGTTCGACGTACTGACGGAGGGCGCGGCCGCACACCTGCTCGCTCCGCCCGTGAACGTCCTGAGGCTCGCCCTGCACCCGGAGGGCATGGGGCCGCGCGTGGTGAACCTGGCGGCCTGGGGCCGGCACATCACGGAGAGCCTGCGCACCCGCGCCTCGGCACACCCCGATCCGGGACTGGAGGCGCTGGTGGAGGAGCTGGACGGGTACCTGCCGGCTGCCGCTCCGGACCCGGACCCGGAGGCGGACCCCGACCCGGAGGCGCAGGCGGAGCACCTCGGCTTCGCCGTACCGCTGCGGCTTCGGACCTCCGCGGGAGAGCTCCGGCTGCTGACCACGCTGACCTCGTTCTCGACCGCCGTGGACGTGACCCTGGCCGAGCTTCACCTGGAGGCCTTCCTGCCCGCCGACGCGGCCAGCGCGGAGCTGCTGCGGCGCCGGGAGGATGCCCGGGCGGGGACCGGCCTCCCGCACTGAGTCCCCTACCGCCGTCCCGAATGGTGGAACGGGTGCGTTGCCCGCTCCGCTCCTTCGTCTATGCTCCGCGCCATGGCCGTCACCCAGCGCCTCCTGTCGCGCTCCTGTTGTCCCCGCTGACGCCTGCCTGCCCCGATCCGCCCGCCCCGCCCGCGCCGATGCCCCTTCGCCCCGGCGCGCCCGCGGTCCCGCGATCCCGGCGCCTCCCCCGTACCGTCGCGCGTCCGCAGTTCCGCGTCCGCAATTCCGCATCCCGTTCCGGGGCCGCATTCGCGTTCCGCATCCGCATTCCGCATCCGCGCCCGGCCCGCCGGTCCCCGCCTCCCGAAGGAGCCCGTTCCCCATGAGCAGCAGCCCCGCCCTCCTCGACGTCAGCCAGGCCCACGCCCGTCACGCCGAGTTCCGGATCGTCGACGTCCGCACCCCGGGCGAGTACGCCTCCGGCCACCTCCCCGGCGCGCTGAACATCCCCCTCGACCGGATCGCCCGCTCCCTCCCCGAGCTCCGCCAGGCGGCGGACGACCAGCCGCTCCTGCTGGTGTGCGCCTCGGGCACCCGCTCGCAGAACGCGGTCCGGACCCTGGCAGGGCACGGCATCGCCGCCGCCAGCCTGACCGGCGGCACCGCCTCCTGGTCCGCGCACGGGCACCCGCTCGACTACCCCGCCGAGGGACCCCGCCGGGTCTGGGCCATGGAGCGTCAGGTCCGGCTGACCGCCGGCGCGATCGTCCTCCTCGGCCTGCTCCTCGGCCTGCTGGTGCACCCCGCGTTCCAGCTCCTCAGCGCCGGCATCGCCGGCGGGCTGGTCTTCTCCGCCCTCACCGACACGTGCGCCATGGCCGTGGTCCTCGGCCGACTGCCCTTCAACCGCCGCCGGTAGCCGACCCGATCCCACCCTTGCCCGGAATCCGGGACGATTTGGTCCACGATCCGGACTCCGCTTGTCGATACCGCCCGGACACCGACAGGATGCACTCCATGGCCCCCGTACTCGTATCGCGTCGTCACGTAGATCTGCTGCGCGTGTCGACCATGCTCTGTCGGGCTGCCGCCCTCCGTACGCACGGCTGTTGATCTCACCGGTCCGCCGCATCTGACTCCGTACGGATGAGTCCGCGCCTCTCGGCGCACCCTCCACCGCACTCTTCGCCGTGCTCCTCACCGCGCCGTTCGCGGCGGCCGTAGCCCTGGGCACAGGGCCGATCCCGGCCACGCCTCCGGTCGCGCGGACCCCGCGCTCCTGCCCGCACTTCCACGTACACGTGCCACCAGCGCCCGCTTCCGGCTGTCCGCCGTCCGCGCGGTGGTGCGCGTCACGCTGCTCCGACGAGGTTTCGCCATGCCCGAGAATCCGCTCCTGCTGCACTGGTTCCTGCCCACCGGCGGGGACGGCCGCGACCCCGGCGGGGTCACCGCCGTCCAGGGGCGCAGCCGTACGGCCACCCGCCGTCCCGCAGACGTTCCGTACCTCGCGCAGGTGGCCCGCGCCGCCGAACAGGCCGGATTCCATTCGCTGTTGACCCCGGTGGGGCTGGGCTGCGTCGATCCGTGGATCCTGACGGCCGCGCTCGCACAGCACACCAGCCGGATCGGATTCCTCGTGGCGTTCCGCGCGGGGTTCGCGAGCCCGACGCTGATCGCCCAACAGGCCGACGCATTCCGCCGGTTCGCCGGCGGTCGGCTCGGGCTGAACGTGGTGACGGGCGGCGATCCCGCCGAGCAGCGCGCTTACGGGGACCGGCTGGCGCACGACGAGCGCTACGCCCGCACCGGCGAGGTGATGGCCGTGTTGCGCGACCTCCTGGACGGGAAGTCCGTGGACCACGAAGGCGCCCACCTGCACATCGAGGGGGCCCGGCTCACCGATCCGGAGCTGCGCCACCCCGTGCCGCTGTACTTCGGCGGGGCCTCGGCAGCCGCCGAGGAGGTCGCCGCCCGACAGGCCGACGTACAACTGCTGTGGGGCGAACCGCCGTCGGCCGTCGCGACACGCATCGACCGGCTGCGCGAGCGGGCCCGGTCGGCAGGCCGCACGGTCCGCTTCGGGCTGCGGCTGCACGTCATCAGCCGGGACTCCGCGGCCGAGGCCTGGGCGGAGGCCGGCCGGATCCTCGCCGGGCTGGATCCGGCGGCGGTCCGGGCGAGCCAGGAGCGGTTCGCCTCCATGGACTCCACCGGGCAGGCCCGGATGGCGGCCCTGCACCGCGGGGTCGCCGACGCCGAACGGCTGACGGTGGCGCCGAATCTGTGGGCGGGCATCGGGCTGGTCCGCGAGGGTGCGGGGACGGCCCTGGTCGGCTCGCACGACGAGGTCGCGGCGCGGCTGGCGGAGTACCGGGCCCTGGGTGTCGACGAGTTCGTCCTGTCGGGCTATCCGCACCTCGAAGAGGCCTACCGGGTGGGCGAAGAGGTCGCCCCGCGCCTGCGCGCCCTGACCGGGGCGGTGTCCGCGTGACCGCGCTCGCCTCGGAGGCCGGGCCCCGGCCCGCCTCGCCCGTAGCCCTGCCGGACACCGCCGCAGCGCGGTCCCGCGCCCGGTTCCGGGAGGCGCTGCGCTGGACCGCGCTGCGCCTCCTCGCCCTGGCCGTACTGCTCGCCGCCTGGCAGGCGGCGGTGACGGCCGAGCTGTGGCCGAGGGTGCTGGTGCCCTCGCCCGGGGAGGTGTGGCGGCAGTTCCTGCTGGCTTCCACCACACACGAAGGCATCCGCGGCTACGGCGGCCACCTGCTGGTCGAACACCTCGGGGTGAGCCTGGGCCGCATCGGCACCGGCTCCGCGTACGCCGTGCTGGCCGGGGTGCCCCTGGGACTGCTGATCGGCACCGTCCGGCCGCTCGCGGTGGTGCTGGAGCCGGCCGTGACCTTCCTGCGCACCCTGCCGCCGCTCGCGTACCTCTCGCTGCTCGTCATCTGGTTCGGCATCGACGAGGCCCCGAAGATCTGGCTGCTGGTGATCGCCGCCCTGCCGCCGATCGCCGCGGCGACCGCGGCGGCCGTCCGGACCGTGCCCGACGAACTCGTCGAAGCGGCCAAGGCTCTGGGCTCCGGCCCGACTTCGTTGCTGCTGTCGGTGCGGCTGCCCGCCGCACTTCCCGAGATCCTCACCGGCATCCGGATCGCCGTCGGGGTCGCGTACACCTCCGTCGTGGCGGCGGAGACCATCAACGGCGTCCCCGGCATCGGCGGCATGATCCGCGACGCCCAGCGCTACAACCTGACGGCCCTGGTGATCGCCGGAATCCTCGCCATCGGACTGTCCGGGATCGTGCTCGACGCCCTGCTCCGCGGGATCGAGCGGTTCGCCGTCCCCTGGCGCGGCCGCAGCTGACCACCGGTCCCGGTCGCCCCCTTCCTCACTTCTTTCCCAACCCCCCCCTCACCCCTGGAGTTCAGTCGTGCTCAGAAACGCATCCCGCCGCACCCTGCTGCTGGCCGCCGCCGTCGCCCTGACCGCTTGCGCCACCGCCGCCTGCGGGGCGGGCGGGGACGGTTCGGCGGACGGTCCGGGGCGGACCACCGTACGGATCGCCTACCAGGCGATACCCAATGCCGACCTGATCGTGAAGAACCAGCGGCTGCTGGAGCAGGCCCTGCCCGAAGCCGACGTCAAGTGGGTGAAGTTCGAGTCGGGCGGCGACGTCAACACGGCTGTGATCGCCGGATCGGTGGACCTGGGCCTGGCCGGGTCGAGCCCCGTCACCAAGGGCCTGTCTGCCCCGCTGAACATCCCGTACAAGGTGGTCTGGATCCACGACCTGATCGGCGACAACGAGGCGCTGGTCGCCAAGCAGGGGATCGGCTCGGTCAGGGACCTCGCCGGGAAGAAGGTGGCCACGCCCTTCGGCTCCACCGCCCACTACTCGCTGCTCGCCGCGCTGAAGGCCGCCGGAGTGGACGCGGCGGCCGTGCAGACCATCGACCTCCAGCCGCAGGACGCCCTGGCCGCCTGGAAGCGCGGGGACATCGACGCGGCGTACGTGTGGACGCCGACGCTGAGCGAGCTGACCAAGGACGGGAAGGTGCTCATCACGAGCCGGCAGCTCGCGGAGCAGGGCAAGCCCACCGCCGACCTGGGTGTGGTGACGAACGCGTTCGCGGCCGAGCACCCCGAGGTGGTCACGGCCTGGATCAAGGCCCAGGACCAAGCCGTCGGGCAGGCCCGTACCGCCCCGGACCAGGCCGCGAAGTCCATCGGCGCGGAGCTGGGACTGGCCCCGGAGGAGGCGAAGCGGCAGCTCGCGGAGCTGGTGCTGCTGAGCGCGAAGGAGCAGACGGCCCCCGAGTACCTGGGCACGCCCGGCGCCCCCGGGAAGCTGGCGGCGACCCTGTACGACGCGGCCGTCTTCCTGAAGGAGCAGAAGAAGGTGGACGCCGTTCCGGACGAGGCCGCCTTCGGCCGGGCCCTCGCGGTGGAGGAGCTCGGCCGTGCCGCGAACTGAACCCGCCTTCGGCACCGCCGCCCCCGATGCCGGTGCCTATGCCGGTGCCGGTGCCTCCGATGGAGATCTCGCCGTGGACCTCTCCGGGGTGTCGGTTCGCTACGGACCCGCGAAGCAGCCCGTGACGGTGCTCGACGCGGTGGACCTACGGGTCCGCGCAGGCGAGTTCGTCGTCCTCGTCGGCCCCTCCGGCTGCGGCAAGACCACCCTGCTGCGGGTGATCGCCGGCTTCGCCCGTCCGGCCTCGGGCAGCGCCCTGGTACGGGGCTCCGCCCCGCGCCCGGGGCGGGGTGCGGGGGTGGTGTTCCAGCAGCCGAGGCTGTTCCCGTGGCGCACCGTCGGCGGGAACCTCGGCTTCGCGCTGGCCCGCCACGGCGTGCCGCGGTCCCGGCGGCCGGCCCGGATCGCCGAGTTGCTGGACCGGGTGGGTCTGCCCGGCATGGCCGGCCGCCGCACCTGGGAGCTGTCCGGCGGCCAGCAGCAGCGGGTGGCACTGGCCCGCGCCCTGGCGGCGGAGCCCGAACTGCTGCTGATGGACGAGCCGTTCGCCGCCCTGGACGCGCTGACCCGGGAGCGCCTCCAGGAGGAGGTCCGCTCCCTGGCCGGGCGGCTCGGCACCACGGTGCTCTTCGTGACGCACTCGGTGGAGGAGGCGGTGCTGCTGGGATCCCGCGTCCTGGTGATGGCAGCGGGGCCCGGCCGGGTGGTGGCGGACCTCCCGGTGCCGCTCCCCCGCGATCCGGCCACCGACGTCGCGGGGTTGCGCGCCTCCCCCGAGTTCGCGCGGTTGCGCGGCCGGCTGGCCCGGGCGTTGCGCCCGGACTGACCGGAACCCCTCAGCCCGCCACGACCGCCCGGCTCTCGCCTCCCAGGGTGAGCGCGGTGTTCACCAGGCCGACGTGGCTGAACGCCTGGGGGAAATTGCCGAGTTGGCGCCCGGAGACGGGGTCGTACTCCTCGGCGAGAAGGCCCACGTCGTTGCGTACGGCCAGCAGCCGCTCGAAGAGCTCCCGCGCCTCCTTCTCCCGGCCGGTCAGGTACAGGGCGTCGGTCAGCCAGAACGAGCAGGCGAGGAAGGCTCCTTCGTCGCCGGGCAGGCCGTCCACCGAGAGCCCCTCGGTGCTGTAGCGGCGGACCAGGCCGCTGCGGCCCAGTTCCTCGCGCACCGCGTCGACGGTGCCGATGACGCGGGGGTCGTCGGGCGGCAGGAAGCCGACGCGCGGGATGAGGAGGGTGGCGGCGTCCAGTTCGCGGGAGCCGTAGTACTGGGTGAAGGTGCGCCGCTCCGCGTCGTAGGCGTTCTCGCAGACGTCGCGGTGCACCGCCTCCCTCATCGCGCGCCAGCGTTGCACGTCGCCGGGGAGCCTGGGGTTGAGTTCGAGGGTGCGCACGGCCCGGTCGGCGGCGACCCAGGCCATGACCTTGGAGTGCGTGAAGTGGCGGCGCGGGCCGCGCACTTCCCACAGGCCCTCGTCGGGGCGGTGCCAGTTCTGCTCCAGGAAGTCGAGGAGCGCGAGCTGGATCCTCCAGGAGTGCCACTCGGCGGGGAGTCCGGCGGAGCGGGCCACGTAGAGGGAGTCGAGGACCTCTCCGTAGACGTCCAGCTGGAGCTGGTCGACGGCCGCGTTGCCGACGCGGACGGGCGCGGAGGCCGCGTACCCCTTCAGCCAGGGCAACTCGCTCTCCGGGATGCGCCGCTCGCCGCCGATCCCGTACATGATCTGCAGGTCGGCCGGGTCGCCCGCGATGGCCCGCAGCAGCCACTCCCGCCAGGCGCGGGCTTCGTCGAGGTACCCGGTGGCCACCAGCGACCCGAGGGTGAGGGTGGAGTCGCGCAGCCAGCAGTAGCGGTAGTCCCAGTTGCGGACGCCGCCGAGCTCCTCCGGCAGGGAGGTGGTCGCGGCGGCGGCGATTCCGCCGGTCGGGGCATAGGTGAGGGCCTTGAGGGTGATCAGGGAGCGGACCACCGCGTCCCGGTAGGGGCCTTCGTAGGTGCACCGGCCGGTCCATTCCCGCCAGTCGGCGAGGCTCTGTTCCAGGGCGGCGTACGGGTCCAGGGGCTCGGGGCGCGGTTCGTGCGAGGGGTGCCAGGTGAGCACGAAGGCGACGCGCTCGCCGACGGCGACGGTGAACTCGGAGCGGGTGCTCATGCCCTCGCCCCACGTGTGCACGGAAGGTTCGCTGCGCAGCCATGCGGCGTCGGGCCCGGCGACGGCGACACGGTCGCCCTCGCGGTTGCCGCCGCGCCGGACCCAGGGCACGACGTGCCCGTAGTCGAAGCGCAGGCGCAGGGTGCTGCTCACGGTCGATTCGCCCGTGAGGCCTTCGACGATCCGCATCAGGTCGGGCGCGGTGTCGCGCTGCGGCATGAAGTCGATGACCTTGAACGAGGCGCCGTCCTCGGTTTCCCAGAAGGATTCCAGGACGAGCGTGCCGTCGACGTAGGCGCGGCGGGCGCAGCGCGCGGAGTCGGGGGCGGCGGCCGGGGCGATGCGCCAGTGGCCGTTCTCCTCGTCACCGAGGAGGGCGGCGAAACAGGCGGCCGAGTCGAAGCGCGGCAGGCACAGCCAGTCGATGGACCCGTCGCGGCCGACCAGCCCACTGGTCATCAGGTCGCCGATGAGTGCGTAGTCTTCGATGGGTTGTGTCATTTAGGGCACTTTCCCCCGAATGCCTGCACTCAATCAGCCCGTACGGGTCCCCGCGCGGGGCCGCCCCCGGTGCGGCTCAGTTCCGTACGAGGAGCAGCACGCCCGCGGTCACGACGCCGAGGGCGACCGCGAGGGCGCCGTGGGCGAGCCGGTGGCCGCGCAGGACGGGCAGGAAGCGGTCGGCGGCGTACCGGCCGGGGCCGGTGAGCGCGAGGGCGGCGGCGCCGGCGGTGAGCAGGAGCTCGTACTCGATGCCCTGCGGGGCGAAGAAGGAGCCGGCGCCGTGCACGGCGATCGCGTTGATCATGGTGCCGACCAGAGCGGCGCCCGCCAGCGGGGTGAGCAGTCCGAGGGCGAGGCCGATTCCGCCGAGGGTCTCGGTCAGGCCGGCGAGGACGGCCATGGCGTCACCCGCCGGGTAGCCGCTGGCGGTGAAGAACTGCCCGGTGCCGCTGATGCCGCCGCCGCCGAACCAGCCGAAGAGCTTCTGGGTGCCGTGGCCGGCCATGGTCAGGCCGAGGACCACGCGCAGGAGCAGCAGGCCGACGTCGTGGGCGGGGGTGGAGAGGGCCGGGGCGCCCGAGGGGCGCGTGCGGGGCGCGGCCGGTTCACCGGACCGCGGCTTGGGCGTGGTGACGGAGGAGCTGGTCGTGGGACTGCTCATGAGGGGGGTTCCTTCCGGTCGGGCGGCCCGGGGGCTTGTTGTTCAAATTCGAACGACTACCTCCGACCCTAGCCCCGCATCCGCCGCTGATTCAAATTGGAACGCCACGTGTAGCCTGGATCCATGGCTGAGACGAAATGGCTGGACGACCGCGAGATGCGGGCCTGGGAGGGATTCCTGGCCGCTTCCGCCCTGGTCAACCGCCGCCTCGATCAGCAGCTCAAGGACGATTCCGGACTCTCCCACCCGCAGTACGAGATCCTCGTACGGCTCGCCAGGGCGCCCGGGGGTGAACTGCGCATGACCGAGCTCGCCAACGGGCTCGTCAACTCCAAGAGCGGCCTGACCTACCAGGTCACCCAGATGGAGAAGGCGGGCCTCGTCCGCCGCCGCACCTGCCCCTCCGACGTGCGGGGGATATACGCCGTCCTCACCGAGACGGGCCGCGCCCGGCTGACGGAGGCCGCGCCGGGGCACGTGACCACGGTCCGGGAGGTCCTGGTGGACGTCCTCACCCCCGAACAGCTCGACGCACTCGCGGACGGGCTCGGCGAGGTCAGCCGCCGGCTCCGCGTTCAAGGCGCCGCCTGATGGACACGACGACCGTCTGGATCGTCGTGGCGGCGGTGGTGGCGGCCGGCCTGGCGGTCACCGCGGCCGTGCTCCTCGTACGGGTCTTCGCGGCCCGCAGGCTGCTCCGCGACGCGGGGATCCCCCTGCGCGACAAGGCCCTGTTCTGGGCCGCCGTGGCGTACACGATCTCTCCGGTGGACCTGATCCCGGACCCGGTCTACCTGGACGACATCGGCATCCTGCTCCTCGCCCTGCGCTCCCTCCACGCGGCGGCCTCGGCAGCCCGCCCGCCGAAGGAACTCGACGCGGCGTAGGGCCTGTCGTCCGCCGAATTCCGACCCGACACCCGACGGCTCAGCGGACCCCGCGCGGGCGGAACTGGACGCTGATCCGGGGGCCCACCGGGCGGGCCGTTTTGGGGACGGCGTGTTCCATCGTGCGCTGGCAGGAGCCGCCCATCACCACCAGGTCGCCGTGCCCCAGCGGGAGACGGAGCAGGGTGGGGCCGCCATCGCGAGGGCGCAGGGCCAGGTCACGGGGGTCGCCCACCGAGACGATCGCGACCATCGTGTCCTCGGTGGCGGAACGGCCGGTGCGGTCTCCGTGCCAGGCGACGCTGTCGCGGCCGTCGCGGTAGAGGCACAGGCCCGCCGTGACGAAGGGTTCGCCCAGTTCAGGGGCGTAGTGGCGGCTCAGCGTGGTGCGGGCCTCGACCAGGGCGGGGTGCGGCAGCGGGTCGGCCTCGCCGTAGTGGGCCAGCAGGCGCGGGACCGCCACCTCCCGCTCGTACATCTGCCGCCGCTCGGCATGCCAGGGGACGTCGGCCGCGAGCCGTTCGAACAGCGCGTCGGCCCCCGTGAGCCAGCCCGGCAAGTGGTCCACCCAGGCACCGGCGCCCAGCTCCGTGCGACGGGCGCCCGCGAGCGGGCCGAGCCGGATCTCGTCGCCCTGGTCGAAGAGCGAGCCCTGGAGTGCGTGCATGCATCCAGGGTAACGCTCAATTCGAACATGTGCGCGAGTTGGGCTGACTCGCTGACTTCCGCTTACGAAATGGCCCGAGAGGGCGGGGCTCAGGCCCCGAAACAAGGGCCGTTCACCGCCCCCACAAGGCATTCGACGGCCGTTTCCTGGAAGAGGTCGGAGCGAGAGACCGGGCACCGATCCCGTGGCACCGCAGCAACTGCGGACGGGAAGTCCACCACCGGTCATGAGGAACACGCGATGAGCGCAATCGACGAATTCACCTCCCACACCGTTCCCGAGGTCCTCCACGAGTCCTACGCCTTCAGCTGCCTCGACTGCGGCTTCGGCTGGGAGAAGCAGTACGACGTCCAGCACTACATCGACGGCACCGGCGTCCAGCGCACGCTCTGCACGGTGGACGGCGACCGGGTCCCCTCCCCGCTGACCCGCTCCGAATGCGCCGCGTGCGGCAGCCACGTCCTGCGCATCCTGCGGGCCGGCACGGTCTCGCACGCGCACATGGCCATGACCAGCGGAGCCCGCCCGATGGAGATCCCCTCCTTCCTCTCCCTCCTGCACGGAGGCAAGTGACCGCCATGAGTACCGACACCGTCCCCACCGTCCCGGCCACACCCGCGGCCCTCACCCCTGCGTCCGGAGCCGCCGCCGGAGCCGGAGCCGCTGCCGGAGCCGCTGCCGGAGCGGCCGGCGGTCCGGCCACCGGACCGGCCGATCCCGCAACCCCGGAGGAACCCGAGGATTTCGAGCCCCCGGCCTCATGGCCGGACGGGCTCACGACCGCCGAGGCACACCGCCTCCTGCGGGAGCACGGTCCGAACGAAATCGCCGAGGAACACAAGAACCCCCTGCGGGAGTTCCTCGGCTACTTCTGGGCCCCCATCCCCTGGATGATCGAGACCGCACTGATCCTCTCCATCGCCGTCCGGCACTGGGTCGACGTGGCCATCATCGGCGTCCTGCTCGTCGTCAACGGCGTGGTCGCCTTCATGGAGGAGCACGAGGCCGCCAACGCCATCGCCGCCCTCAAGCAGCGCCTCGCCACCGAGGCCCGCGTCCTGCGCGACGGGGTCTGGCGCACGGAGGCCGTCCGCGAACTGGTTCCGGGCGACATCGTCCGGGTCCGGCTCGGGGACGTCGTCCCCGCCGACGTGCGGGCCCTCGGCGCCGGCACCCTCGAAATCGACCAGGCCGCCCTCACGGGCGAGTCCCTGCCCGTCGAGCGCGGCCGCGGCGAGACCCTCTACTCCGGATCGGTCATCGTCCGCGGTGAGACCGACGCCGTCGTCGAGGGCACCGGCGCGAACAGCTTCTTCGGAAGGACCACCGCCCTCGTCGGCGAGGCCGGCACGGTCAGCCACCTCCAGCAGGCCGTCCTGAAGATCGGCAACTACCTGATCCTGCTGGCCGTCGCCCTGGTCACCCTCACCATCATCGTCTCCGTGGCCCGCGGGAACCCGGTGCTCTCCGTCCTGGAGTTCGCGCTCGTCGTCGTCATCGCCTCCGTACCCGTGGCCCTGCCCGCCGTCATGTCCGTGACGCTCGCCGTCGGCGCCCGCAACCTCGCCAAGCGCGGAGCGGTCGTCTCGAACCTGCCCGCCGTCGAAGAACTGGGCAGCATCGACATCCTGTGCTCCGACAAGACCGGCACCCTCACCGAGAACCGCCTCGCGATCCTGGACCCCTGGGTCCCGGACGGCGTCGACCAGGACGACCTCCTCGGCTCCGCCGCACTGGCCTCCCGCACCGAGAACGGCGACCCCATCGACCGGATCGTCATCTCCACCGCCGCCGACCGGCTGACCGACTCCGACACCGGCTGGGCGCACGGCCTGCCGGTCACCGACTTCGTCCCCTTCGACCCGGTCACCAAGCGCACCGAAGCCACCGTCGGCTTCGGCCCCGGTCCCGGCCCGGCGCCGGGCTCGTACCACGTGAGCAAGGGCGCCCCACAGGTCATCGCCCGGCTCTGCGACGGGGACCCGGCCGCCGCGCACGTCGCCGCCATCGCCGACTCCTTCGCCGCCCGCGGCTTCCGCTCCCTGGGCGTGGCCCGTACCGACGAGTCGGGCGCATGGCGCCTGCTCGGCATCCTGCCGCTGGCCGATCCGCCGCGCGGGGACACCGCGGACACCGTGGCCGCGGCGAACGAGCTGGGCGTCTCGGTGAAGATGGTCACCGGCGACCAGGTCGCCATCAGCCGGGAGCTGGCCCGTCAGATCGGGATGGGCGACAACATCCTGAACACCCACGCGCTGGACGACGGCCGGCCGGAGGCGGAGCTCGCCGAACTCGTCGAGATATCGGACGGCTTCGCGCAGGTCTTCCCCGAGCACAAGTACCGCATCGTCAAGATGCTCCAGGAGCGCGGCCACATCGTCGGCATGACCGGCGACGGGGTCAACGACGCCCCGGCGCTCAAGCAGGCCGACGCCGGCATCGCCGTGGCCGACGCCACGGACGCCGCGCGGGCCGCCGCCGACGTGGTGCTGCTGACCCCCGGCCTGTCGGTCATCTCCCACGCGATCAGCCAGGCCCGGGAGATCATCCAGCGGATGGTCAACTACGCCACCTACCGCATCACGGAGACCATCCGGGTACTGGGCCTGATCACCCTGACGATCGTCGCGTACGACTTCTTCCCGGTCACCGCGATGATGATCGTCCTGCTCGCCCTGCTGAACGACGGTGCGATCCTGACGATCGCCTACGACAAGGTCCGCGGCTCGCACAGGCCCGTGACCTGGGACATGCGCAGCGTCCTGACCGTGGCCACCGTGCTGGGAGCGGTCGGCATCGCCGAAACCTTCCTGCTCTTCGTCCTCGGCCGCGAGGTCTTCCACCTGAGCGACGGCCTGATCCACTCCCTCGTCTACCTGAGCCTGTCGGTCTCCGGGCAGCTGACCATCTTCGTGACCCGTACCCGCGGCCGGTTCTGGACCTCCCCCGCCCCGGCCAAGCCCTTGGTCATCGCGGTGACCGTCGCCCAGACCATCGCCACCCTCGTCACCGTGTTCGGCGTCGGAATGACCCCGCTCGGCTGGGGCTGGGCGGCCGCCGTCTGGGGCTACGCGATCTGCTGCTTCCTCCTGGAGGACCAGCTCAAGCTCGCCGCCCACTGGTTCCTGGACCGTCGCCCCGGCGTCCGGTCCGTCACCCACTGACACGTCCGCCGCCTCGTGCGCGTCCTGCCCGGACCGGTTCCGGACGGGACGCGCACCGTGTCGCACGCCGGGCCGGGCTCCCTGCCGATGGCAGGGTGCTCGTACACGATGCAACCGCGTATCAGCAGGTGAGGAGGGAAGGGACCGTGAGGTGGAACGCGCTCGTCCGTGCGGCAACGCACCGCCTGGCCCCCGTCACCCGGGGGCCTGCCTCTTGGGGGTCTGCCTCTTGGGAGCCCGTCGCCTGGGACCGGGTCGCCGCCGCGACGTGCCTGCTGATCACCGTCCCCTTCGAGGTCTACGCAGAGGTCGCGCACCAGTCCTGGGCCAGCCACCCCGTGCTGCGCTGGCTGGGGATCCTCGTTTCCTGCGCCGCACTGCTGTGGCGCAGGACCCGCTTCCCGCTCGCCGCCCTCGTGGTTCTGGCCGCGACCGCACTCAGTGCGAAGTTCATCGCCCTCTTCTTCCTCGCCTACGCCGCCGGCCGCCACCAACGCACTGCCTACGCCTATGGGTTCGGGGTGGCCGCCACCGCCGAGCTCATCACGCTCAACGCACTGGGATCCGGCCCGCCCCTGGTCCACGAGAACTCCCCCTCCAGCCTCGCCCTGCTGGCTTCCACCGTGGCCCTGACGAGCGTGGTGGGCGCGACCCGGAGCAGGCACTTGGCGGAGCGGGCCCATCTCCAGGAGGTGGCCCGGGAGCGGGCGGCCGAGGCCGTCAATGCCGAACGGCGCAGGCTCGTAAGGGAGTTCCACGATCTGCTCGGCCATGACGTGGCACTGCTGAACATCCTGGTCGAATCGCTGCGGAGCTCCGTGGGCGGCCGCGATCCGGCGGCCGACGGGCTCCTCGACGCGGCCCAGCGGCAGTGTGCGGCGGCCTCGGACCATCTGCGGGGCATGACGGCCGTGCTCCGGCTGCGCGAGCTGGACACGAAGGCTCCGGACGGCACCGGGCTCGACTCCCTGAGCCGCTCGCTCGACAGCGTCCGCGCGGCCGGTGTCGACGTACGGCTCGCGGACGGGTTCGCCGAAGGGTTCGGCCGGCTCCCCGCGGTCCACCGGGAGGCCGCCCGCCGGGTGGTGACCGAGGGACTGACCAACATCCTGCGGTACGCACCCGGTTCGGCGGTGCGGCTGGCGCTGCGGGCCGACCGGGCCGGCTGGACGCTCGACGTCCGCAACGGGCCGGCGGGCACGCCCGTACGGTCGGTCGCGCCGGGCACCGGTCTCGGCCAGGCCGGGCTCCGCGGCCGGCTGGAGTCGCTGGGCGGCGGGCTCGAAGCCGGGCCGGTCACCGGCCCCACCGACGCCGACGCCGGTGCGGACACCGGTGCCGACGAGGCCGTCCGGGGCGGCGGTTATCTGCTGCGCGCCCACGCCCCCCACCCACCCGAAGGAGCAGAGCAGTGATCCGTATCGTGATCACAGATGACGAGGACGTCATCCGCGCGGGACTGAGGACCATCCTCGCCGTCCCGGACGAGATCGAGGTCGTGGGCGAGGCGGGCACGGGCTCCGAGGCCCTGCGGGTCGTCACGGAACTCTGCCCCGACGTCGTCGTGCTGGACCTGGCCATGCCCGGCGGCCCGGACGGTGCCGAGACCGCCCGGCTGCTGCGCGAGGAGCACCCGGGCCTCGGCATCCTCATCCTGACGACCATCGCGGACGAGGAACAGGTGGCCAGGGTCTGGCGGGCCGGAGCCGACGGCTACCTGCTGAAGACCGCCTCGGGTGCGGAGATGCGCGAGGCCGTGCACAGCGCGGCCGGACACCGCGCCGTGCTCAGCCCCGACGTGATCTCCACCGTCATGAGCCGGTTCGCCACCCACCACCATCCGGCGCCGACGCCCGAGGTCATGGCGCGCGTCCACAGCCTCTCCCAAGGCGAACTGCGCTGCGTGGTCGCGCTGGCCGACGGACTCGGCAACCGGGAGATCGCCGAGCGGCTCGGCCTCGCGGAGGGGACCGTCAAGACCCATCTCTCCCGCGCCCTCCACAAGTCGGGCCTCGCCAACCGGACGCAGCTCGCCCTCCTCGCCAACGACCAGCGCGCGCTCCTGACCGGCCTCCTGCGCTGACGGGCCGCCTGCGCCGACCGGTCACCCGGCCGTCAAATGCGTCGACAGCACCCCTCGGCACCCGGCAAAGTGGCCGCCTGTGACGAGCAGTGAGCTGTGGACCCGTGCGACCGCCGAGCGCTACGACGCCGAGGAGACCGAGAGATCCTCGGCCGCCGTTCTCGGACCGACGCTCGCCTTCCTCGCCGAGCTCGCCGGAGACGGCCGGGCACTGGAGTTCGCCATCGGGACCGGACGCGTGGGCGTCCCGCTCCGGGAACGCGGCGTGCCGGTCGTGGGCATCGAACTGTCCGAGCACATGGCGGCGGTGCTGCGGCACAAGATCGACGAGGAAGCGCTCCCGGTGGTCATCGGGGACATGGCCACCACCGTCGTTCCCGGCGCGTTCACCCTGGTCTATCTCGTCTACAACACGATCACGAACCTGCTCACGCAGGACGAGCAGGTCGAGTGCTTCCGCAACGCCGCACGCCATCTGGAGCCCGGCGGCCGATTCGTCATCGAGCTGGGCGTGCCGCCGCTGCGGTTCCTGCCGCCGGGCCAGGTCGCGGTGCCGTTCGACGTCTCCGAGCAGCACCTCGGCTTCGACACCTTCGACCTCGTCGAGCAGATTCTCGTCTCGCACCACTTCACCCACGACCCTGACGACGACGGCCGCTACCGCCGCGACAGCTCCCGGCACCGCTACGCCTGGCCGGCAGAGCTCGACCTGATGGCACGGCTCGCCGGGCTCGAGAGGGAACGGCGCGTCGCGGACTGGGACGGGGCGCCGTTCACCCAGGACTCCGCGAAGCACATCTCCGTGTGGCGCAAGCCGGCCTGAGGCCGGCCGCCGGGCGCCCGAGGTGGGAACTCCCTCTCTCCCCCTCTCCCTTTCGGGAGGGAGGGAGAGGCGGGGAGGAGAGGGGAGATCACTTCAGGTAGGGGCCGACGGCTCCCACCTTGCCGGGGGCGGCGTTGCTGCCGCCCAGGTCGAGCACGTAGACCCGCAAGTTGCCCTTTCCGGGGGCGGGGACGGACAGGGTGCCGCCGGTGACGGTCTTCACGTCGCCGGTGACCGCATCCTTGTACGTGCCGTTGGGCACGCCCGTGTACGTGGCGGACCCGGTGACGGCCACCAGGGCGAAGCTGTCCACTCCCGTGGCGGTGTCGGTGTAGCGGCGCTTGAAGGCCATGCCTCCCGAGACCCCTTCGGTGGAGTACTGGCCCATCTGGAGCGCGGGCACGGCGCGGCGGATCTCGTTCAGCCGCTGGAGGTGTTTGACCAGCGGGGACTCAAGGGTGGCGGCGACCGGCCCGGTGGCGGTGGCGACCTTCGAGAAGCCGGAGGCGGTGACCGTTCCCGCGATCTTGTCCCCGTAGTAGGCGCGACCTGTGCCGGCCAGCGGGCACGTCGGGCCGCAGTCGATCTGCTTGCCGGCCTGGAACTCGGTCTCCGAGCCGTAGTACAGGGTCGGGATGCCGCGGAAGGTCCACATCAGGGCCATGTTCTCGGCCCAGGCCTCGGTGCCGCCCGCGTAACGGGTGGAGGATTTCCCGGGGCCGAAGTCGTGGCTGTCCACGTAGACGACGTTGTAGGTGGCGTCGTTGTAGCTGTCGTCGGAGTCCTTGCCGTTCTGGAAGGCGTTGTTCGCGTCCCCGAAGTTCATGTGCATGCGCATGTCGATGACGTTCATGCCGGAGAACTTGCTGTGGTCGGGGGCGTGGTAGAGGTTGCCGTTGAGGAAGGCGTTGGTGCTGGTCGGCTGTTTGGCCGGGTCGTTGTCGGTCGTGTACTGCTGGACGGCCGCGGTGGCGTCGTCCGCGCTGTACGCCGCGGATTCCTTCCAGGTGTAGTACTGGGCGGACTGGTTGGCCGAGCCGCGGTTCCACTTGTCGTTGACGAAGGATCCGACCTCGCCGAACACGTAGAAGTCCTGGGCCTTCTGCGCGCCGAACTGCTGGGCCACCCGCTGCTGGATGGCGGGCAGGAAGCGCCGGTTCCAGGTGACGCGGGGGATGTGCACGGTGGTGTCGACGCGGAATCCGTCGA
Source organism: Streptomyces sp. NPDC006487 (assembly GCF_042870555.1). Lineage (NCBI taxonomy): Bacteria > Bacillati > Actinomycetota > Actinomycetes > Kitasatosporales > Streptomycetaceae > Streptomyces > Streptomyces sp. NPDC006487. The sequence goes on along the minus strand of NZ_JBIAHN010000001.1, from coordinate 351,177 downwards.
CGCCCATGTCGATGTACTTGTCGTAGGCGCCGATGAGGTAGTTCTGGACGGTCGCGTTCTCGGTGTTGAAGTCGGCGAGGTCCTCGTGGATCCAGCAGGAACGGGCGTCCTCACCCTCCCAGTTGCCTATCCAGCACTGGTGGAACAGCGCCTTGGGGAACATGCCCGAGGTCGGGTTCGGCCACTGGCAGTTGTAGATCGTGTAGCCCTCGGCGCTCTTGTACTGCGTGGCGGTGCCCCAGTTGACGCAGGTGTTCCCGGCCGGCTCGGCCGTCGACCACAAGTCCCCGTTGTAGTACGACTTCCCGCTCTTCGGGTCCACGGTGAGTCCGTCGTACTCGAAGCCGCTCTGCTTCTCGTCGTAGTACCAGGACCACTGCGCGTCGCGCACGCCGTAGACGGTGGGGGTGAACAGGCCCTTGGCTCCCCAGCGGGAACTGTGGTTGTAGACCACGTCCTGGTAGATCTTGACGCCCTTTGCGTGGGCGGCGTTGATGAGGTCCTGGTAGGAGGCGCCGGCCGATTCCAGGCGCGGGTCCACCTTGTAGAAGTCGTAGCCGTGATAGCCGTGGTAGTCGTAGTCGGAGCGGTTCAGCACCACCGGGGTGATCCAGATCGCGGAGAAGCCGAGGGCTTTGACGTAGTCCAGCTTCTCGACCAGACCCTTGAAGTCACCTCGGAACATCGGGTCGTTGTTGGCGGCGTTCCCGGACTTCACGTGCTGGCTGCCGCCCCGGTTGTTGGCGCTGTCTCCGTCGTTGAAGCGGGCGGTGAGCACGAAGTAGATCGGGTCCTTGCGCGGGTCGCCGCCCAGCGGCGCCGATCCGGCCGGGGCCGGCGGCCGGGTGCCCGTGGTGGTGACGGCCGCGGCGGAGGAGGCGGAGACGTTCCCGGCGGCGTCCACCGCCTTGACCGTGTAGGTGTAGGCGGTGCGCTCCTCCAGACCGGATTCGGAGAGAACCGTGGAGGTGACGGAAGTGACGACGGTGCCCTTGGTGCCGCCCGAGCGGGTGACCTGGTAGCCGGTGACTCCCCGGTCGTCCGTGGCGGCGTCCCAGGTCACGACGGTGGACACGTCGGTGGCGGCGGCCCGCAGGTTCGCGGGCACGGTCGGCGCGGTGGTGTCGGGGACGACGGCGGCGCACGGGTCGGTGGCGTTCGCGGTGACCGTGGTGTCCTTCACCGTGGACAGGCCGGTGCCGAGGGCGTAGTTCCTGCCGTTGTTGTTGTCCCAGGTGCCGTTGCCGTTGTTGAAGGTGGCGGCGAGTCCGGCGGCTGAACCGAGCGTGACCGTCTTCTTCACCCAGCCCGTGCAGGCCGGGTCCATGCCGGTGCCGGGGACGGTGGTCCAGGAGCCGCCGGTCGGGGCCCAGTGCAGGTTGACGGTCGGCCAGCCGACCGTCGCCGTCGCGTAGTAGACGGTGGCGCTCGCGCCCGTTCCCGTGCCGGAGTCCGCGGCGCAGGGGTCGCTGTGCGCCACGACCCCGTCCTTGACGGTGATGACCCCGGTGCCCAGGGCGTAGTTCTTGCCCCCGTTGTTGTCCCAGGTCCCCTGGCCGTTGTTGAAGGTGGCCTGGAGACCGGCGGCCGCGCCGAGGCTGACGGTCTTCTTCACCCAGTCGGTGCAGGCGGTTTCCATCCCGGTGCCGGGGACGGTCGTCCAGGTACCGCCGTCGGGGGCCCAATGCAGGTTGTAGGCAGCCCAGTTGCGGGTCTTGGTGTAGTAGAAGACCGTCGCCGTGCCGTCGCCGGCCGCCGCCGTCGCGGCGGGGGCGCCGCCGGAGGCGGCCGCTTCGGCGAGAGATGCGCCGGCGGCCGGCAGCACGGCCGCCAGACATCCGGCGACGGCCAGGGCCAGGGCGGTGGACCGCCCTCTGGGATGCGATCGCGTACGTGATCTCAAGGTCTGCTCCTCGAAGCAGGGCCCAACAGCCCCGCGGCTCCGCGGCGTTGAAAACTTGCCGCAAGGTTTTGCGGGGAGGTTATCCAGCTGTCACCAGCGCGTGAACCCCTCGTGAACCGGAAATCTCGCCACCGGGCGCGTCCGGGCAGCCAGAAGGGACCCTTTGTGGGGAGAACTGCCGCAATCGCTTGCAGAAATTTTCTCCACGGAGACGGGCGCCGGCCTCGGGCAGACGCGAGCCGCGCTCAAGATAGGTCAATAAGTCGACACCGACGATGCACCGCCCCGGCGAAGAACGGCAGCGGGGGCCGCGCGGGCCAGGCAAGATCCGAAAGAGACGGCCTAGCGGCCGCCGCGCAGGTTTTCGATCTCGCGGCGTTCGCGCTTCGTCGGGCGGCCCGCGCCGCGGTCGCGGATGCCGACCACCGCCGCCTCCACCGGGGTCGGCGGCGGCGGGCTGTTGTCCGTCAGGCATTCCGCGGCGGCCGGGGCGCCGACCCGCTTGGAGACGGGGCGCCTCACGACCACGATGCGCTCGCGTCCCGCGTGGAAGAGGCGCACCTCGTCCCCGGCCCGCACCGCCTGGGCCGGCTTCGCGCGCTCCCCGTTGACGCGCACGTGTCCCGCCCGGCACGCCGTGGCGGCGATCGCCCGCGTCTTCGTCAGCCGGACCGACCAGATCCACACGTCGACCCGCGCCGACCCCGCACCCGCGGTTCCCTCTTCAGCCATGCCCCGACTTTAGCGAGGCGAGCAGGGCGGGGCCGAGTCCGTGGAAACGGAAGGGTTTTTGGCGGTTACGACAAGTGCGGTGGTATCTGCCATGGATATCATCCCAATGGAATTGCAAATGCGGTACACGTGCCCCTACCTTGTCGCACATGCAGTCCTACACCATCGGTCAGGCGGCCCGTCTTCTGGGCGTCAGCCCGGATACGGCACGCCGCTGGGCCGACGCCGGCCGCGTCGCGACCCACCGCGACGAGAGCGGTCGCCGGCTGATCGACGGCCGCGCCCTGGCCGCCTTCTCCGTCGAGGTGGCACAAGGGGCGTACGCCGAGGACGGCGAGACCTACACCTCGGCGCGCAACGCCTTCCCCGGGATCGTGACCGCCGTCAAGCTCGGCGACGTGGCCGCCCAGGTCGAGATCCAGGCCGGTCCGCACCGCCTGGTCTCCCTGCTCACCCGGGAGGCCGTCGACGAGCTCGGGCTGGAGGTCGGCATGCGGGCCACCGCCCGCGTGAAGTCCACCAGCGTGCACATCGACCGCGCCTGACCCCGCGCCGGAACCGCTCGGTTCAGTACCGCTCGGCACCACCCCGTTCACACAACGTTCCACCCCGCTCAGTACGACGCGTCCCCACCCGCTCCGCCCGTCACCGGCGCGGGTCACCACCGCGCGGATCCGGCACCAGGCCGGCCGCCGACCCGACCGAGGAGCACCAGCTCATGTCCCCGATCCTGCCCCTGAACCGCCGTACCGCCGCGCTCGCCCTCTCCGCCGCCCTGCTCGCGCCGGCGCTCGCCGCCTGCGGCAGCAGCGACGACAAGAAGGACGGGGCCGCCGCCTCCCCGAGCGCCTCCGCGTCCGCCGAGGCCAAGGCCGCGAACCTGACGGTGCTCGCCGCCTCCTCCCTCACCGACGTCTTCAAGGCCGCCGGCGCCGCGTACGAGAAGGCGCACCCGGGCACCAAGGTCACCTTCTCCTTCGCCGGTTCGCAGGAGCTCGCCGCGCAGGTCAAGCAGGGCGCCCCGGCCGACGCGCTGGTCACCGCCGACACCAAGACCATGGACGGCCTGAAGGCCGAGACCAACGACCCGGCGATCATCGCCAAGAACCGTCTGGTCATCGCCACCGGCAAGGGCAACCCGTTCAAGGTCGCCGGTCTCAAGGACCTCGCCGACACCAAGCTCAAGGTCGTGCTGGCCGCGCCCGAGGTCCCGGTCGGCCGCTACAGCAAGCAGATCCTCGACGCCCAGAAGATCGAGGTGAAGCCGGTCTCCCAGGAGCCCAACGTCCGCGCCGTACTGAGCAAGGTCGAGCTGGGCGAGGCCGACGCCGGCCTCGTCTACAAGACCGACACCCTCAAGTCCGGTGACAAGGTCGCCGTCGTGGAGATCCCGGACGCCGAGAACGCCGTGGCCTCGTACCCGGCCGCCTCGCTCAAGGGTTCCAAGAACGCCGAGGCCGCGGCCGCGTTCGTGGCCTGGCTGAGCACCCCGGAGGCCCAGAAGATCCTCCAGGACGCGGGCTTCCAGAAGGCGTGACCGCCTCAAGGGTCCGGTGACGGAGGGGGACTGCCCGGTCCGGGGGGACGGGCAGTCCCTCTCCGTTTGACGTCCGCCGCATTACGCTTCAGACGCCGCCCAGGCGTCCCGACATCCCCGGTGGCGTCCCGACATCCCCGGCCAGGAACCCACATGAGCAGACTCCGTACCCGCCGCGCCCGGCCCCCCGTGGCGCTGGCGCTCCCCGCGCTGCTCGCCGTGGCGTTCCTGCTGATGCCGCTCGTCGGCATCCTCACCCGCACCCAATGGAGCGATCTCGGCGCGCACCTCACCAGCCCCGGTGTGGTCGAAGCGCTCCGGCTCTCCCTGGTCGTGTCCCTGTGGGCGCTCGGCTTGTCCCTCCTCCTCGGGGTGCCGCTCGCCTGGCTGCTGGCCCGTGTCGAGTTCAAGGGCAAGGCGCTGGTGCGCTCGCTGGTCCTGCTCCCCATGGTGCTGCCGCCCACGGTCGGCGGTGTGGCCCTGCTGCTCGGTTTCGGCCGGCGCGGGCTGCTCGGACCCTGGCTGGAGGGCACCTTCGGCATCACGCTGCCCTTCCACACCTCCGGTGCGGTCGTCGCGGCCACCTTCGTCGCGATGCCCTTCCTCGTGATCAGCCTGGAGGGCGCGCTCGCCGGGCTCAAGCCGAGCTACGAGGAGACCGCCGCGTCCCTCGGCTCCACGCCGCTGCGCGTGTTCTTCACCGTGACGCTGCCGATGGTGGCCCCGGGCCTGGTCGCCGGAGCCGCGCTGACCTGGGCGCGGGCGCTCGGCGAGTTCGGTGCCACCATCACCTTCGCGGGCAACCTCCCGGGCACCACCCAGACCCTCCCGCTCCAGGTCTACCTGCTGCTCCAGGACGCGCCCGAGGCCGCCACCTCCGTGTCCCTGCTGCTGCTCGCGATCGCCATGGCCGTACTCATCGCCCTGCGCGGGAGATGGACGGGAACCCCCGTCGCCCGCAAGGACGGCGGTGCGCCGGTGGTCGCCGAGGAAGCCGCCGGCCCCGATCCCGTGGGCCCCGTACCACCCGGGGCTCCGCTCTCCCCCGCCTCCCCGGCGCCCCGGCCCACGGAACCGGCCCAGCAGGCGGACGGGACTTCCGCCGACGGCGGGCACTGGCCGCTGCACGCCACCGTCACCGGTTTCAACGAGCTCACCCTCGATGCCGAACCCGGCACCACCATCGCCGTCGTCGGCGAGAACGGCGCCGGCAAGACCACCCTGCTGCGCGCCCTGCTCGGCCTGACCCCCCGCGCCCATGCCGAGCTGCGGCTCGGCGACGCCGATGTGACCGGCCTGCCCCCGCACCGGCGTCAGGTCGCCTGGGTCCCCCAGGACGGAGCGCTGTTCCCGCACCTGAGCGCGCTCGCCAACACCTCGTACGGGCTGCGCGCCCGCCGGGTGCCCCGGGCCGCGGCCCGGGCCGAGGCGCAGGCCTGGCTGGACCGGCTCGGCGTCGGGCACCTCGCCCACCGCAAGCCCGCCCAGCTCTCCGGCGGGCAGGCCCAGCGGGTGGCACTGGCCCGCGCGCTGGCCGCCCGGCCCCGGCTGCTGCTGCTGGACGAGCCGCTCGCCGCCCTGGACCAGACCACCCGCGCCCGGGTCCGGCACACCCTGCGCACGCACCTGGCGGGCTTCGGCGGGGTCTGCCTCATCGTCACGCACGACCCCGTCGAGGCGGTGTCCCTGGCCGACCGTGTCCTCGTGCTCTCCGACGGGCGGACCCTGCAGGACGCCCCGCCCGCCGAGGTGACCCGCCACCCGCGCTCCCCGTGGGTGGCGCGGATGCTGGGCCGCAACGCCTGGCCCGGCACGGCCTCGGCCGACGGGCTGGAACTCGCTGCCGGGGGCCGCCTGGTGGTGGCCGAGGCGCTGCCCGCGGGGGCACAGGCGCTGGCGATCATCGCCCCCGAGGCGGTGTCCGTGCACCGGGACCGCCCGGGCGGCAGCCCCCGTAACGTCTGGCCCGGCACCGTACGGGAGATCACCTCGGTCGGCAGCCGCCTGCGCGTGCTGATCGGCTCGGACCGGGCGCCCGACCTGGTCGCGGAGATCACCCCCGAGGCCGCCGCCGAACTGGGAATCGTCGACGGCGCCGCGGTGTGGACCAGCGTGAAGGCGACCGAGGTCACCCTCGTCCGGCTCTAGCGTCCGGGCCCGGCGCCCGGCCTAGGCGCCCACGTAGGTCGCCAGGTGTTCGCCGGTGAGGGTGGCGCGTCCCTCGACGAGGGCGGCGGGGGTGCCCTCGAAGACGATCCGGCCGCCGTCGTGACCGGCGCCGGGGCCCAGGTCGATGATCCAGTCGGCGTGCGCCATGACCGCCTGGTGGTGTTCGACCACGATCACCGACTTGCCGGAGTCGACGAGGCGGTCGAGCAGGCCGAGGAGCTGCTCGACGTCGGCGAGGTGCAGGCCGGCGGTCGGCTCGTCGAGTACGTAGACCCCGCCCTTGTCCGCCATGTGCGTGGCCAGCTTGAGCCGCTGCCGCTCGCCGCCGGAGAGGGTGGTCAGCGGCTGGCCGAGGCTGACGTAGCCCAGGCCCACGTCCGCGAGCCGTTCCAGGATCTTGTGCGCGGCCGGGGTGCGCGCCTCGCCGGCGCCGAAGAACTCGGTGGCCTCGGTGACCGGCATCGCGAGGACCTCGCTGATGTCGCGGCCGCCGAGGTGGTGTTCCAGGACCGAGGCGTGGAAGCGCTTGCCCTCGCACTCCTCGCAGGTGGTGGAGACACCGGCCATCATCGCCAGGTCGGTGTAGACGACCCCCGCGCCGTTGCAACCGGGGCAGGCGCCCTCGGAGTTGGCGCTGAACAGGGCCGGCTTCACCCCGTTGGCCTTGGCGAAGGCCTTGCGGATCGGGTCGAGCAAGCCGGTGTAGGTGGCCGGGTTGCTGCGCCGGGAGCCGCGGATCGCGCCCTGGTCGACCGAGACCACGCCCTCGCTCGCGGGGATCGAGCCGTGGACGAGGGAGCTCTTGCCGGAGCCGGCGACTCCGGTGACCACGACGAGGACCCCGAGCGGTACGTCGACGTCGACGCCCCGCAGGTTGTGCGTCTTGGCGCCGCGGATCTCCAGCTTTCCGCTGGGCGTGCGCACCGTCTCCTTGAGGCTCGCGCGGTCGCCGAAGTGCCGGCCGGTGATGGTGTCGCCCGCCCGCAGCCCCTCGACGGTGCCTTCGAAGCAGATGGTGCCGCCGCCCTGGCCCGCGCCGGGGCCGAGGTCGACGACGTGGTCGGCGATCGCGATCGTCTCCGGCTTGTGCTCCACGACGAGCACCGTGTTGCCCTTGTCCCGCAGCCGCAGCAGGAGGCGGTTCATCTGCTGGATGTCGTGGGGGTGCAGGCCGACGGTGGGCTCGTCGAAGACGTAGGTGACGTCGGTGAGCGAGGAGCCCAGGTGGCGGATCATCTTGACGCGCTGGGCCTCGCCGCCCGACAGCGTGCCCGAGGGCCGGTCCAGCGAGAGGTAGCCGAGCCCGATCTCCACGAACGAGTCGAGGGTCTGGCGGAGCGTGGCCAGGAGCGGGGCCACCGAGGGCTCGTCGAGGTCGCGGACCCATTTCGCCAGGTCGCTGATCTGCATGGCGCAGGCGTCGGCGATGCTGATCTTCTTGATCTTCGAGGACCGGGCCCCCTCGCTGAGGCGGGTGCCCTGGCAGTCGGGACAGACGCTGAAGGTCACCGCGCGCTTCACGAACGCCCGGATGTGCGGCTGCAGCGCCTCGACGTCCTTGGACAGCATCGACTTCTGGAGCTTCGGGATGATGCCTTCGTAGGTGAGGTTGATCCCCTCGACCTTGATCTTGGTCGGCTCCCTGTGGAGCAGGTCGCTCAGCTCGCGCTTGGTGTACTTGCGGATCGGCTTGTCCATGTCGAAGAAGCCGGAGCCGCTGAAGATGCGGCCGTACCAGCCGTCCATCGTGTAGCCGGGGATCGTGAGGGCGCCCTCACCGAGCGACTTGGTGTCGTCGTACAGCGCGGTGAGGTCGATGTCGTTGACCGAGCCCCGGCCCTCGCAGCGCGGGCACATGCCGCCGGTGATGCTGAAGCTGCGCTGCTCCTTCACGGTCTGGCCGCTGCGCTCCAAGGTGACCGAGCCGGCCCCGCTGATCGAGGCCACGTTGAAGGAGAAGGCCTTGGGCGAGCCGATGTGCGGCTTTCCGAGCCGGCTGAAGAGGATGCGCAGCATCGCGTTCGCGTCGGTGGCGGTGCCCACCGTCGAGCGGGGGTCGGAGCCCATCCGCTGCTGGTCGACGGTGATGACGGTGGTCAGGCCGTCGAGGACGTCCACCTCGGGCCGTGCCAGGGTCGGCATGAAGCCCTGCACGAAGGCGCTGTAGGTCTCGTTGATCAGCCGCTGCGACTCGGCGGCGATCGTGTCGAAGACCAGGGAGCTCTTGCCCGAGCCGGACACGCCGGTGAAGACCGTGAGCCGGCGCTTGGGGATCTCGACGCTGACGTCCTTGAGGTTGTTCACGCGCGCACCGTGTACGCGGATCAGGTCGTGGACGTCGGCGGCGTGCGGCTCGGGTGACTGCGTGCCCGTCCTCGTGACCTTGCTCATCGTCTCTCCATACTGTTGGGCTGACGCCGCCTTCGCGGTCGCGGCAACGCTCCCCTGTCTACCCGATCGGCGGTGTCCTCCGGGAGCGGCGCCAGGTAGGAGGGGCGGTGGATCTCAGCTCTTGCGGGGCTGGTGGAACCGGATCATGTTTCCGGCCGGGTCGCGGAAGGCGCAGTCACGGACGCCGTACGGCTGGTCGATCGGCTCCTGGAGGACGTCACCGCCGGCGGCCCGGATGCGTTCGAAGGTGGCGTCGCAGTCGTCGGTGCTGAAGATGACTCCGCGCAGCAGACCCTTGGCCAGCAGTTCCGCCATGGCCTCCCGGTCGGCGGACGAGACGTTCGGGTTCGCGACGGGCGGTTCGAGGACGATGTCGACATCGGGCTGCGCGGGCGAACCGAGGGTCACCCAGCGCATCCCCTCGAAGCCGACGTCGCCGCGGACCTCCAGACCGAGGACGTCCCGGTAGAAGGGGACCGCCGTGTCGTGGTCGTCGACGGCGATGAAGCACTGCGAAAGGTTGATGTCCATGGGTTTCACGCTAGGTGCGGGTGGGCGGCCGGTGCTTCTCCGTTCCTGACCGCCTTCACCGGCTGCCGGCCGGCAGTACGGAGAGCCAGTCGCCCGTGGCGAAGGCGTCGGCGCCGATCACGGTCCGGCCGGTGCGCGGGGCCGCGACGGTGAGCACGCCCTCGGTGCGGCCGGCCGCGAACCGGGGGGCGCCGACGGTGATGACCACGGCCCGTTTGCCGGTGGCCCGGCGGAACTCCGCCAGGAGCCGCAGGCGCAGGGCGGCCTCCTTGCGGTCGACGGCCTGCGGCGCGTACGGCTCTACGACGGCCAGCGCGCCCGTGCCCGGCTCCCGGGCGGCCGTCGCCAGGGCCGCGCGCAGGGCCGTGATCCGGTCGAGCCCACCGCCGGCGAGGGTGCGGCGCGTGGAGCCGAGCGGCAGGAACCGTACGCCGCGGTGCACGAAGGCGGGGCGGCCCGTGCCGGTCAGCGCGAAGTCGACGGCCCCGGTCCGGGCGGAGACCGCCCCCGGGGTTGCGGCGGAGACCGCGGCCGCCCGGGCTCCGGCGGGAGCGACCGCGAACCGCCAGGGCCGGGCGTTCACCCGGGCCGGCGTGGCCACGATCGGATCAGGGCCCCCGGCCGCAGGCACGACCCCGGTCGGCGGCGTCCGCGCCGCCAGGGTGTCCAGCAGCAGCCGCGGGGCGGCGGGCGTGGCTTCGGCGGGGGCCCTGGCCCCGGCCGGGGCCTTGGCGCGGGTGACCGCGGCAGCCGTGGCCGCGAGCCGGGTCACGGCGAACGGCCGCTCCGCCATCGCCGGGAGCGGCAGGTCGATCTCCCGCCAGCCGGTCCAGTCCGCGGCGGGACCGCGCAGGGTGACGGCGGCCCCCTCTCCATCGGTCAGTTCCACCGCGGGCCGGGCCCCGGAGCCGTCGCCGTGCACCCAGAGGGAGAGCGAGCGGGCCAGTTCGGGGACCCGGAGGGGACGGGGCGGGGTCGCCGCGGCGTTCCCGCCCCCGGTGGGCGGTGCGAGGGCGAGCCCCCGGCCGGGACGGCCCTCCCCGGGCGAGGCGCCGGAACCGGTCCAGCGGGCGGCATCCTCCAGATCCGCGAGCGGCACGTCCGACAGGCCCACCCCGAGGGCCAGCCGGGCCGGAGCCAGGGAAGCACCGGAAGTACCGGAGGCTCCCGAAGCGGCCGCCCCGCCCGATGCGCCCGAGGTGCGCGAGACGGCCGGGATCCCCCGTACCGTGGCGCGCAACTCACCCTTCGCGTTCGGGACTCGGGCGGTCACCGTGAATCCGCCGCGCCCGTCCTCGGCCACCTTCCACCGGGAACGGTCGAAGTCGAGCTCCACGTCCCCGGGTTCGACCACGGCGGCGGCGCCCTGCGCGTCGTGCCCGGTCAGGACGAAGCGCGCGGTCTCCCCTTCCTCCGCGAGCCCGATCCGTTCCGGCACGGCGCGGACCCCGGTCAGCTCTCCGAGGACGTCGAGGCGGAGCGCCCCGCGCGCCGGTCCGAGGCCTGCCCGCACCTCCACCGGGCCGGGGCCCGACGCCCGCAGGACCCCGCCGGAATCGATCCGGCCCCGGCCCTGCGGGAGGGACCACGCCGGAGCCGACGGCTGCGCGGACACCGGGCCGAGGGACGTGTCGTAGGGGGTGGCCCTGAGGGTCCGGGCGAGCCCGGGGAAGGCCCGCGCAGCCCCGCCCACGGGCTCGATGCGGTAGCCGGCGGCGAGGCCGGAGCCGGCCGGGGCGGTCAGGACCAGGCCGTTGGGGACCGGGCGCTGCCGGCCGTCGGACGGGGAGTTCTCCACGGTCAGGGCCGTCTCCCCGGTCAGCGCGGCGAGCAGGGTCGAGGAGCCGCCGCCGTCCAGGTTGAGGGCCTCGTGGACGCCGAGCCGGTGCATCAGCCGGCCGAGCGCCGTCAGGGTCAGCCCTCCGCTGTCGCGCTGGCGGCCGTCGACGGTGACCAGGCGGGCCCGGCGCCCGTCGCGGGAGAAGCCGACGGCGGTGCGCGGCGCGGCCGCGTTGTTCGGCTCGCCGTCGTGGTTCTGCGGGACCCCGGCCACCACGAGCGCTTCCCGGCCGCCGACCGCGCTCGCCGGGAGCGGCCCGCCCCCGGCCGCCACCGGGCGGGCCGCCACGGCGACCGCGTCCCCGGCGCGCAGGGCGGCGAGTTCCGGCGCGGCCGCGCCTGCCGCGACCAGCAGGGTGGTGCCGGGTCCGGGACGCTCCCGGCGCACGGGCCCGCGGAGCGCCGTGCGCACGGCCGTGACCCGGCCGTCGCGCAGTTCCACCGCCGGTCCGGACACGGGGAGTCCGTCCGCCGGCCAGTCGGCGGTGTAGGCGGCGAAGCCCTCGGCGGGCGGCCTCGCGGTGTTGAAGCCGGCGAGCGGTCGGATCCGGCCGCCGGGCAGGGTGACGCTCCCGTCGAGGACGAGGCGGAGCACCCGGCCCGGCCCGTCGGCGCCGAAGCCGACGGCCTGGCCGGCGCCGGGCGAGGCCGCGTGCAGCAGCCGGCCCGCGCCGATGCCGGGGCCGAGCGGGGCGCCGGTGCCCCGGATGTCGAAGAAGTCCCCGTTCACGGCGGCGACCACCCGGCGGCCCGGTCCGGCGGGGTGGCGGGCGGCGGAGTCGGCGAGGGTGGCGACGCCCCGGCCGCCGAGGTACTCCGCCCGCACACCGGCACCCCGGCCGGTGTGCGGACCCGTACCCGTGCCCGTACCCGTGCCCGTGCCCGTGCCCGACAGCTGGACGTCGACTTCGTCGATGCGGAGCCACCGGTCGGCTTCGAGCCGGTCGTACGACTCCAGCCGTACCCCGGGGGCGATCTGCCGGGCGGTGCGGGCCGTCTCGATCCCCTCGCCCTTGCCGATCCCGGAGGCATGGGCCTGCGGGGGCGCCGGGACCACGAGCACCGCGGTGAGCAGAGCCGGCAGCATGACGGGCAACAGCGGGCGCAGGGTGGGCATCCAGGCAGGATCATCCCACTCCAGGCATATGAGCGCATGAACACAGCGCGAGTCGGGCGACATCAGCCATTCGCCCGCACCCGCCCGGTGCACCCTCCAGGGCCGCGCCGAAAACGCGGACGGGCCCGCCCAGGGCGCGCGGAGCCCGTACGCGGCCGCTTGGCCGACCCCGCGCCGACCCCGGGCCTACACCGTGTCGGGCTCCGGGGGCGAAGGAGCGGGAGCCGGTACGGCGAACTCGCACCACACGCACTTCCCGCCGCCCCGGGGCTCCACGCCCCAGGCGTCCGCGAGCGTGTCCACCAGCATCAGGCCGCGCCCCGACACCGCCCAGTCGTCGGCCTCCCGGCGCCGCGGCAGGGCACTGCTGGTGTCCTCCACCTCGATCCGGATCCGGCCCTCCGGGGTCAGCCGCATGCTGACCCCGCCGACTCCGTCCGTGTGGACCAGCGCGTTGGTCATCAGCTCGTCCGCCGCCAGCTCGATCTCGTCGGCCACGCCCCACGCACCCCACGCCGCGGCGGCCGCCCGGATCAGGTGCCGGGCCATCGCCGGGGCGTCCGGGTCCCCGGGGGTGAGCCGGTGGCGCAGCGGGCCGCCGCCGCGCGGGAGCGGGGTGCCGCGGCGGCGCAGCAGGAGCAGGGCCATGTCGTCCCCGCCGCCCGAGTCCCCGACCAGGCCGCACAGCACGTCGGCGAGTTCCTCCACGTCCGCCGGCCCGTCCCGGACCGCTTCCATGAGCTCGCGCAGACCGGTTTCTCCGTCCCCGTCGGGCCGTTCGGTCAGACCGTCCGTGCAGAGCAGCAGGGTGTCCCCGGGGTGCAGTTCGAGGGTGGTGACCGGGTATCCCGTACCGGCGGCGCCGGAGGCACCCGGGCCGCCGGAGGCACCCGCACCGGCCTCCCCCGGCTCGCGCGCCGGCAGGCCCAGCGGCAACCCGCCCGCAACCTGCACCCGGTGACAGCTGCCGTCGCCGCGCCGCACCACCGGGTCGAGGTGCCCTGCGCGGACCAGCCGGGCCATGCCGCTGGTGAGGTCGATGTCGGCGTAGGTGCAGGTGGCGAAGCGTTCCGTCTCCAGATCCCGCAGGAAGGCCGAGGCCCGCTCCATGGCCGTGCCGGGCGTGTGCCCCTCGGCGACGTACGCGCGCAGCGCGATGCGCAGCTGGCCCATGACGGCGGCGGCGTCCGTGTCGTGCCCCTCCACGTCGCCGATCATCACGCCGACCCGGCCCTCGTCGAGCGGGACGACGTCGTACCAGTCGCCGCCGATGTCCCGCCCCATCCGGGCGGCCCGGTACCGTACGGCGATCCGCGCCCCCGCCACCTCCGGGATCCGGCGCGGCAGCATCGCCTTCTGGAGGCCCTCGGCGAGGTCGTGTTCCTGCTCGAAGAGGATCGCGCGCTGAAGGCTCTGTGCGATGCCGCTGCCGAGCGCCATCAGTACGTTGCGCTCCTCGGCGTTGAAGTCCCCCTCCCGCGTGTAGAGCAGCCCGAGCGCGCCGACGGGCCTGCCCTGCGCGATCAGGGGCAGATAGACGCCGCTGCGGACGGACAGCGGCTCGATGTACGGCCACAGGTCCGGGTAGCACCGCTGGAACTCCTCGCGGGAGCCGAGGAACACCGGCCGCATCGTCCGTACGGCCTCGCTCAGCGGCAGCGGCGCGTCGATCCGCGTGTACTCGGTCTCCGGTACGTACGCGCCCAGCTGCCCCTCCGCGACGAGGTGGATCCGGCCGCCGTCGACGACGCCGAGCATGACGCTGACCGCGCCGAGGTGGCCGAGGGCCTCGGGGTCCTTGAGGACGTCGGTGACGTCGTTGACGGTGCGGGCGTGCGCCAGGATCGCCGTCGTCCGCTCGACGACCCCGGTCATGCGGCGCCGGCCCTCGTCGCGCTCACCGGCCGCGCCGGGCTCGCCGGGGTCGTGGACGGCGTCGCGGACGATGCCGATGATCCGGTACGGGCGCCCGTGCGGGTCCCGCAGGATGCGGCCCTGGACATGGGTCCAGCCCGGCGCCCCGTCCCGGTCGCGGCTGCGCACGTAGGCCCCGTAGTGAGTGCGGCCGGACTTCAGCGCCTGCGCGATCCGGGCGTCGAGCCGTACCTCCTCGCCGGGCGCGAGTCGGACCCGCAGTCCGGCGGGGGTGCCCGTGAACTCCCCGGGGCGCAGGTCGAGGACCTCGAGGGCGGTGGTGTCCAGAAACATCTGCCCGCTGTCGAGGTCCCAGTCGAAGGTGCCCATGTGGTTGAGCGCGAGGCTCGTGTCCGTCCGGGCAGGCCACTCGACCTGGGGGGTCACTCCCCTTTCGGCCACACCTTCAGGGTCTCACTCTTCGACGGTGCGCGCCGGTCCGCGGGAGCTTGCCTCGGCGGTACGGGGAGGGTGCGGGTTCGCGTACGCGGTGGTCGGTTCCGGCGTGTCGGCGGCGCCCCGCAACCCCTTGTGCGCTGGCGACCGCCCCGGACGCCGAGTACTGGGACGAAAAGGGACCAAAGTCCCGGCCTGTCGCGACTTTCGCCGAATAGGTGACTTGTACGATTTCGCGAAGATCGATCCGTTCGTGATCATCTTTGCTGGCGTCAGGAACCCCCTGGAACGGGACCGTTGGCGCCCACGGCTGTGTGGGGTGTGGTTTGTCGCAAGCGCCGAAGACGACCGGAGAACCGGCCGAGGCACCGAAGGGAGGGGTGGAAGGCGTGAGGGAAAGGGTGGTGGAAGGGGTGGTGGAAGCAGGGACGGAAAGGGCGGAGACAGGGGCGCGGACCCCGGGCCGGATATCCACCTCCCGCACCGACCCCACCCCCCGGAGTCCGGTCGTGCGGCCCTACCGGGACCCGCTCGTCCTCGGCCCGCTCTTCCGCGACGAGGAACAGGCTGCCGCCCCCGCCACGGCCCCCGGCCGCTCCGGCACCCCCGGCCGCCCCCACGGAGGCCGCGGGCCCGCCGAGCCCGAGACCCTCCGGCAGACCGCCGCACACGGGGCGATACCCCGGCCCGCCCGACCGGCGATGGCCGCGCCGGCCACCCCGCGGACTCTCCCCGCCGTGCTCGATCCCGAGCTGACCGAACGCCCCGCGCGGGCCTGTTCCGGCTGGTGGGCCCTGCTCACCGCGGCGCCGGCCACGGCCTGCGCCGCCCTCCTCCCCTGGTTCGAGGAGATCCGCCTCTCCACTTCGCCCACCGAGGTCTGGCCCCTGGCCCTCGTCGTCTGGTGCGCGCTCCTCACCCTCGCCGCGCTCTGCGGACTGCGGCGCGGCCGCGCCGGCCAGGCCTGGTCGCTGACCCTGTTCGGCCGCTACCACGGCACGGTCCGGCGTACCGGCCTCTTCTGGTCGAACCCGCTGCCCCGGCACACCCGCGTCGATGTACGGCTGCGCCACTGGCGCAGCGAGCCGCTGTGCGTCGTGGACTCCGAGGGCACCGCGCTGCGGTCCGTGGTCCTCGTCGTATGGCGGGTCAGGGACACCGCCCGCGCACTGCTGGCGGTCGACGACCACACCGCGTACCTGGGCGGGCAGGTGGAGTCCGCCACAGCCCGGGTGCTCTCCCGAATGCCCGCCGACTCCTTCGGCCCCGGACCGGGCGGACCGGCCGCACCGGAAACCCTGCGCGACACCGAGGCCGTCGGCGACGAGCTGACCCAGCTGCTCGCCGCCGAGTGCAAGGCCGTCGGCGTCGAAGTCTTCTCCGCCCGGCCGCTGCACGTCGAATACGCACCGGAGGTCGCCGCCGCGATGCAGCGCCGCCGGATCGCCTCGATCGACGCCCGGCACCGGGACTCCGTCCTGACCTCCGTGCTCGACGCCGTCGACGACACCGTTCACCGGATGTCGGACCGCGGGCTCGTGAGCCTGGACGACTACGAACGCAAGGCCCTGGTCAAGGACTTGACCGTGGCCTTCTACACCGCGCGCGGCCCTGCCGCCGACGCCCTGTGAAAACACCCCCGATGGATAAGGAACCATGCATGCGCACGCCCGAGTTCACCGAAGAAATACCCGACAGCTGTGACTGCACCGGCTGCGCGCGCGGCACGACGGCCATGACGGCCGCCGCGGCCCGCCGCCGTCGCTGCACCCTGCGCGGCGCCGTGGTCGCGGCGGTCGGCGCCACGCTGCTGATGGGCACCGGAGTGGGCACCGCGTCCGCCGAACCGGCCCCGGCGCACGCGGGCTGGGACGGCTCGAAGTACTGGTACAAGGACGCGACCGGCTGGTGGCGCTGGACCCAGCACTACAGCAAGTACGTGGCGAACACCGGCCGTTCCTCCGCCGGCGCCTCCTCTTCCTCTTCCTCTTCGTCTTCCTCACCCTCCTCCGTACGCACCTCCGAGCCGACCTTCCGCGGCCGCGCGGGCTGGGACGCGACGGACCGCGTGTACTGGTACAAGGACGGCACCGGCTGGTGGCGCTGGACCCAGCACAAGGCCAAGTACGAGCGCTTCGCCCGCGGCTCCGGCTCCGGCTCCTCATCCGGCTCATCCGGCTCGTCCGGCTCCTCGGGTTCCTCCGGCACCCCCGTTCGCCAGGGCACGGAGGGCGCCATCTCCTTCGCCAACAGCCACCTGGGCGACCCGTACGTCTGGGGCGGCAACGGTCCCCGCGGCTGGGACTGCTCGGGCCTGGTCCAGGCCGCGTACCGCTCCGCGGGCATCAGCCTCCCCCGCGTCGCCTCCGACCAGTACCGGGCCACCACCCCGATCTCCCGCTCCGAACTGCGGCGCGGAGACCTGGTGTTCTGGACCTCGAACGGCAGCGTCTCGGGCATCCACCACGTGGCCGTCTACCTCGGCGGCGGCAAGTACATCGAGGCCCCCCGCCCGGGCAGGCAGGTTCGCGTCTCCAGCTTCAGCGCGTACAACCCGAACCTGTACGGGCGCGTCCGCTAGCAGCCTCCCGCGCACGACGGCAGTACCAGACCTCCCCGAGGGCCGGCGGCCCTCGGGGAGGTCTTCGTTTCGGGCGGGGGCCCTACTGGCCACCGCCGCCGTTGTCCGTACCTCCGTCCTGACCCGCGTCGCCACCGGATCCGGGCTCGATCGGCGAGGGCGAGGGCGGGGGCGGCGGGAGCTGGGGCCGCACCGAGGTCACCGGCGGGGGCGGCGGGGGCGGCGGCGGGACCTCGGGCTGCGGCGAGACGAGCGGCGGGGGTGTCGGCTTCGGCGGCTCAGGCCGCACCGAGGTCACGGGGGGCTCGGGAACCACCGGCGCCGCCGAGGAGACCTTGGGCGGGGCCGGAGACCGTGGTTCCGACGAGCTCCGCGAGGGTGACGGCGCCACCGCGCTCTTCGAGGGCGACACGGACGACGTCGGCGAGCTCGCCCGCCGGTCCGCGGACGGCGAGGTCGAGGCCGACTCGGACACCGAGGCGGACACGGACGGGGACTCCGACGGCGACTCGGACGCGGACTCCGACGGTGACTCCGACCCGGTCACCGATGCGGACACCGACTCCGACGGGGACTCCGAGGCCGACTCCGAGGCCGACTCGGACGGGGACTGCGAGACGGACTCCGAAGGCGAGACCGACTCCGAAGGCGACTGCGAAGGCGATTCGGAGGGGGACTGCGACGGGGACTCGGACGGCGACACCGACGGGGACGGCGAGGTGAACGTCGGCGAGGGGGAAGTGAGCGTCGGGGACGGCGAGGTGAACGTCGGCGACGGCGGCGGGGTGGTGAAGATCGGCGTCGGGATCACCGGCGGCGGGATCGGCCTGTCGTGCCGGCCGTGGTGGTCACCACGGTCGCGCTCGAACCAGCGCCGGTCGTGGTAGTCGTAGATCACGAAGTTGTTCACGATGGTCACGGACGGCGCGATGACCACGACCCGCGAGGGCTGGTACGAGGTCCAAGGCTGCCCGAACCGCTTCGGGTTGGCCTGCAGCGCCACCGGCGGCCCGAGCGGGTTCCCGCAGGCGCAGCGCACCCGGGGCACCCCGCGGTCGTCCACGAGCACCGCGGTCCCGGCCTGGAGCACGGCCTGGTAGCTGGTGGGGGCGCCGTCCCGGTAGCCGTGGTTGGTGACCCGGGTGTCCACCCGGAGCTGGACCGGGGTGAGGGAGCGCAGGTACCCCGGCACGGCCGTCGGCTGGATGCCGAGCGAGGAGGCGAAGGCGGCGTTCTTGGCGGGCTGCGCCGAGAGCACCCGGATCTGCTTCTCGACGTCGCAGCTGGCCACGTTGCTCGTGCCCCCGAACAGCTCCGGCGAAGATCCGCTGACGCTGCGGGTGGCCGTGGTTCCCGTGGCCGAGGGGGCCTTCGACTCGGGCTTCGTCTGCGTCGTCGGGGGCGGCGGGCTCTCGGGCGGGGCCGTGGCGTCCTTGGCGGCGGTGGACTCGGTGAAGGGGTCGGGCCCGGACGCCGCCGCGGGCTGCAGGAAGACCTCGTTTCCCGCGGAGGTGGTGGTGCCCCCGCCGCCGCTGGGCCTGGTCAGGACGACGGCCAGGGTCACGGCGGCGGCAAGGGCGACGATCGTGGTGGCGAGCCGGGGAACCGAGCGCCACCAGGCCTTGTGCGGGGGCTCGGGCGGTCCGGGGGGCACCCCGCTCCCGGATCCTCCGGGAGGGGCGGGCGGCGGAGGTGGCGGGGGGCCTTCACGGCCCCCGGACAGGGGCCCGGAGGGTGGGCCCGTGGGGCGCCCGGACGAAGACGACGGCGGCTGCGAGGGCGGCTGTGACGGCTGTGTCGGCCACGGCGGCTGCTGGCCGGAGGGTTGAGTGGTCACGGGCTCTTCTTCCCAGGCGGAGGGGTTCCGGTCCCCTGTGGACGTTCCGCTGCGGACCCTGCGGCCCTGCGGCCCTGCGGACCTTCCGGGCCCTTGCGGACCCTGCGGACGGTGCTCGGTGGACGTTCCGTTTCGGACGTTCCGTTACGGAAATTTCGTTATGGATGTTCCGTTATGGAACTTCCGCGGATCATCAGCGGAAATCTCCGGATTCAGTGCACTCCTGGCGACCATTGTGTGCGCCGTCCGGGTGGTGGCCGCAAGCGGAGCTGCCTACGGTGGCAGGGTGAGCTCTACAACGGCACCGGCCGCGCGAGCCTGGCGCGACGCCCTCGTCGCGGTCCTGGCAGGTTTCGTGGTCATGGCGGTCGTCGCCTCCGCGGGGCTCGCCCTCGCCGGCGCCGGCGATCTGCCCGGCGGCGCGTTCCCGCACGTGGTGGCCGCCGTCGTGCTGATGGCCGCGGGCGGCTCGGTCGAGGTGACGGGCGGGGCCGGCTTCCTGGCGGGGGCCGACGCGAGCCTGTCCGTACTCCCCCTCTCCGTCAGCCTGGCCGGCGCCCTGACCGCCGGCTGGCTCTTCCTGCGTCCCCTGCACAACCGGGCCGTGGCGGGGACGCGCGAACTGCTCGCCCGCGCCGCGCCCTTGGTGTTCCTCTGGCTGGTGGCGCTGACCGGAATCGCTCTGCTGGCCCGCCGGGACTTCGCGATCTCCACCGGCGATTCGATCATCGGCGACATCGGTGAAGTCCTCGATGCCGGCCCGACGGTGGGCTTCGAGGCCGCGATCCCCGCCACCCTCGGCTTCGGACTGCTCTGGATCCTGGGCCTGTTGCTGATCGCCCTGCTGGTGTCCCGGCGCGCGCCGCTCCCGGCGGGGCTGGTCCGCTTCCACGCGGCGGTGCGGCCGGCGGCGTTCGCCGTGGTCGCGCTCCTCCTGGCGTACGTTGCCGTCGGGGTCGGCGTCGGTCTGGTCGTGGCCGCGACCCAGGGGCACGCGGACCGCACCGTGGCGGTGATCCTGCTGGGCCTGCCCAATCTGGTCTGGCCCGCCCTCACGCTCGGCTTCGGCGGGGCCTGGGAGGGCAAGGCCGAGGGCCCGTTCGGGCTGCCCGTGCCGCAGGTCCTCGACGAGGTGCTGCGCGCCACCGGCCAGGGCTCCGGCTCCGCCTCGGACCTGTCCACCATCGACGTGGCCTCGCTCGCGGAGCGGGACTCCCGGGCCTGGTGGCTGGTCGTACTGGCCGTCGTCCTCCTGCTCGGCGCCGGCGCACTGGCCGCCGCCCGCTCGCCCGCGCACGTCCGCCCCTGGCAGCACGCCCTCCACCTGGCCGTCGCCCTGGCCCTGGCGACCCTGGTGGTCTGCCTGCTGGCCCGGATCGAGGCCCAGTTCGGCCTCTCCCTGCTGGGCCTCGGGGATGTCTCCGACCTCAGCGGGGACGTGGAGCTGAGCCCGCTGCTCTGGCGCACGGTCGGTCTCGGCTTCCTCGCGGGCGCGGTGGCCGGCTTTCTCGGCGCCCTGTTCCCCCGCCGCCGGGGCGGATCCGGCCGCCGAGCCCCCGCCGAATCCGCCGAATCCGCCGACCGCGCCCACCCCACCGACCGCTGACCCGCCGCCCGCCTCTTGCGCCGTTCGAGTGAACAGTCGCAAATCGGCTCATCGGGGGATCGTTTCCGCATGACACGCTCGTCTCCGTGAACATGACCAAAGGCCTGTTCCGGCCGCTTCACGCCGCTGGCCTGATCGCCCTCTCCGCGCTCGCCCTGACCCTCTCCACCGCCCTCCCCACCCAGGCGACCGGCCCCGGTGCCCGCCACCTCTCCGGCGACACCGGCCGCAAGGACGCCTCCGCCCAGGCGGTGTCCGTCAGCACGGTGTTCTGTCCTCGCGGTACGGCCGTGCAGTCCGGCGGGTACTCCACCACCCACTGGGACCACGGCCGCGACGGCACGCTCCGGCACACCCTCCTGGCCTCCCACCCCGTCGTCGACGCGGACGGCCGCAAGGGCTGGTACGCCTCGGCCGCACACGCCGAGGTCACGGCCCACGTCGTGTGCACGCCCGCTCCCGCCAACGACGACTAGAACGAGAACCGGAACGAGAACGAGACCCCGGACACCCGATCACGCACGGGCACGGCAAAACCGGCGGACGGCGTGATTGAACCGCTCCGGTGCCTCGAGATTGCTGACGTGCCCCACGCCGGGGAGCACCACGAGCTCACTGTTCGCCACCGCGTCCTGGAACGCACGGGCGACACTCAACGGTGACCGCACGTCGAGTTCGCCCCAGAGGAGCAGGGTCGGCACGGTGATCGCGGGCAGCAGGTCGCGCTCGTCGGCCCCGGCCATCATGAACAGCTCCGCTCCCATGGTCTGCGGACGCACGTCGTCGGCCATTGCGTCGAGCAACGGCACGAACTCGGCGGGAGGGTCACCGGCGAACAGCCCCGGCAGTGTCGGATCGAACCGCCCCCCGGGCGCGGCGAGCATCCGTTCGGCCCCCTCGACCCGGGCCGCCACCTCCTCCGGAGGCAGCGAGCCCTTCCACCCGGCGTAGGTGTCGGCCAGGATCATCGTCCTGACCAGCTCCGGACGATGGCGATACAGCTCCAGCACGACCGTCCCGCCCCAGGAGAGCCCGGCAACGTGCGCCGGGCCGAGCCGCAGCGCCTCGATCACGGCGGCGAGACAGTGGGCGAAGTCCTCCAGGCTGAAGCCGGCCGGCAGATCGGAGGAACGTCCCGCTCCCGGCTCGTCCCAGGCCACCACGGTGAACTCGTCCTTCAGATCATCGAGTTGCGGCTGCCACATGCGGCCGTCCGCGCCTGCTCCGTGCACGAGAACCAGGGGCGGACCGTGACCCGCGCGCGCGTAGGCCACCTCCACCCCGCCGACCTGCACCGATGCCATGACACCAGGCTAGACGCGGCTGCGGGCGGTGTCGCGGCCGGCCCATCGCCTTGATCACGACCCGGAGACACCCTCTAGAACACCGGCAGGGCCCACCGGGGCGGTGGTGGCGGCGGCCCGTCGGAAGCCGCCCGGGCGGGCGGACGGACGATCGCCGCCGCGCCGGGGCCCGTCCCCTCGCCCGCTCCCGCACGCCGCAGCGCCCCCGTGAACTCCAGGCAGCTTCCCCACCGGTCTTCCGGCGCCTTGGCCAGGGCCCGCGCCAGCACCTCGTCCACCCCCGCCGGCAGGCCCGCCCGCCGGGAGGACACGGCGGGCGGCGGATCGTACTGGTGGGCCCAGAGCAGGGCCATGTCGTCGTCGCGCTGGAACGGCGGGCCTCCGGCCAGGGTCTCGTAGACCACGCACCCCAGGCTGTAGACGTCGCACCGGCCGTCGACCGGCTTCCCGGCGATCTGCTCGGGCGCCACGTAGTCCAGGGTCCCGACGAACTGCCCGACGCTCGTGAACCCGGTCAGCGACAGCGACTTCTTCGTCAGCCCGAAGTCCGTCAGGTAGACGTGCTCGGGGTGTTCGCTGTCCGTACCGCCCGCGACCAGGATGTTGCCCGGTTTCACGTCCCGGTGCACCAGGTCGTGGGCGTGCGCCGCGTCCAGTGCCGAGGCGACCTGACCCGCGATCCGGGCAGCCGCCTCCACCGGCAGCGGGCCCGTCCGGTCCAGCATGGCCCGCAGGTCCTGGCCGGCCACGTACCGCATGGCGATGTAGAGCATCCCGTCGGTCTCCCCCGCCTCGAAGACGGGCACGATGTGCGGGTGGTCGATGGCCGCCGCCACCTTCGACTCGTGAGCGAACCGCTGCCGGAAGACGTCGTTGCGCGCGAGTTCGGGCGCGAGGAGTTTCAACGCGACGGTCCGGTCCAGCCGTACGTCGTGCGCGCGGTAGACGACCGCCATCCCGCCGCGCCCGATCTCGGCCTCCACCACGTACCCGGCGATCCGCCGCCCCCGCAGGTCGGACTCCCGCCCGCGGAACGGCTGCGCACCCGGATGGGAGCCCATCAGCCCGTCTCCGGCCCGGGCAGCTCCACGATCTTCGTGGGTTCGTGCGGAA
The DNA here is from genome assembly GCF_042870555.1 of Streptomyces sp. NPDC006487. NCBI lineage: Bacteria > Bacillati > Actinomycetota > Actinomycetes > Kitasatosporales > Streptomycetaceae > Streptomyces > Streptomyces sp. NPDC006487. The sequence continues at coordinate 328,207 of NZ_JBIAHN010000001.1, read as the reverse complement.
CATCCGGACCGCGCGGAACGTCTCGTACGTCGACACCGCCCTCGGTGTCGGCTTCCTCCGGCGGTGTCTGGGGCGCGGGCGGGGCACCGGGTCCCGCGACGACCGCGTAGGTGGCCAGGCGGCTCCCGTCCCCGTACATCCACCGTCCCGCCGTCTCGTCGTAGAGCCACACGGACTCCCCGTCGACCACGACGCCGACGCGCACTCCGCGCAGGGAGCGCCGGAAGGATTCGGGGTCGGTCCGCCCGGCCGCGAGGTCGGTGACGGCCCGCCGGTAGCGTTCCAGCTCCTCGGTGCAGCGGGCGAGCAGCGGCTGCGGGTCCTCGACGCGCGTCAGCGGCCGCCCGCCGGTCGGCGGGGGCTGCGGCACGGCGAGCAGCAGGCGTCCGTCCACCCAGGCGGACCACCCGTTGGCGCACAGGATCTCCCCCCATTCCCCGCGCCGCGACAGCAGCCGTACGGGGAGGAAGGCGTCGAGCGGGACGGTCGGGCGGGACAGGTCCGGGGTCTCCCACGCGGGCAGGCCGTCCTGCGGGACGATGTGGGTGGGCCGGAAGTCCGCGGCTTGGCCGGGGCTGGTCATCGCGGCTACTTCCGCATGATCGTCGGCTCGTGGCGGCGCAGCACCCGGCCCGTCAGCACGCCGAACAGCACGGCAAGGGCTGCGAGCATCCCGACCTCGATGAGCCACAGGCGGGGCTTGTGGTCGAACAGCGGATCCTGGGTGATCTTGCCGGGCACGATGGCGCCGAGGTCGATGGTGGCCGACATCGCGCCCATGGCCCAGCGGGCCGGCACGAACCAGGCGAACTGTTCGATGACGGGGACCCCGGTGAGTTTCAGCAGGGAGCCGCAGAAGACGACCTGCACGATGGTGAGCAGGACCAGCAGCGGCATGGTGACCTCCTCCTTGGACACCAGGGCGGAGATCAGCAGTCCGAGCACCATGGCGGTGACGGACAGCAGGGCGACGACGAGGGTGATCTCGATGAGCGGTGGCAGGAAGAGGCCCTTGCCGCCGGGGGCGTTGGTCTTGACCCCGGCGAGGCCGACCAGGGTGAGGACCACCGCCTGGGCGATGGTGATGGCGCCGAGGACCACCACCTTGGACATCAGGTAGGCGGACCGGGAGAGTCCCACGGCACGTTCGCGCTGGTAGATGACGCGTTCCTTGACCAGTTCCCGGACGGCGTTGGCGGCTCCGGTCAGGACGCCGCCGACGCACAGGATGAACAGCGCGTTGAGCGCCGTCTCCGCGGTGAGCTCGCTGCCGGCCAGGGCGCGGGCCATGGCGCCCATGACGAACGGCAGGGCGACCATGATGATCAGGAAGGTGCGGTCGGCGCTGAGCACGGCGGCGTAGCGGCGGATCAGGGTGAAGAGCTGCGAACCCCAGCTCTGCGCCTTGGGCGGCGGCTTCGGCGCGACGCCGGCGGCCCGGTCGCCGGCGCCGGCGAGCGGTACCCGGCCGGCGACGTCGACGTATCGGCCGTACAGCGGTGAGGCGCGGTGCTCCCCGGCCCAGTCCCGCTCGCGCTCGTTCTCGAAGGCTTCGAAGGCCTCGGGCCACTGCTCGAAGCCGAAGAAGCCCAGTGCCTCGTCCGGAGGGCCGTAGTAGGCGATGCGGCCGCCGGGTGCGAGGACCAGGAGGCGGTCGCAGACGCTCAGGTTGAGCACGCTGTGGGTGACGACGATGACCGTGCGGCCGTCGTCGGCGAGGCCGCGCAGCATGTTCATCACCGAGCGGTCCATGCCCGGGTCGAGTCCTGAGGTGGGCTCGTCCAGGAAGAGCAGGGAGGGCTTGGTGAGCAGTTCCAGGGCGACGGAGACCCGTTTGCGCTGGCCGCCGGAGAGGCTGTGGATGGGCTGGTCGGCACGCTGCTGGAGGCCGAGTTCGCCGATCACCTCGTCGACCCGGGCCTCGCGTTCTGATTTGGCGGTGTCCTGTGGGAAGCGCAGCTCGGCGGCGTAGACGAGGGCGCGGCGCACGGTGAGCTGCGCGTGCAGGATGTCGTCCTGCGGGACGAGGCCGATGCGGCTGCGCAGTTCGGCGTAGTCCCGGTAGAGGTCGCGGCCGTCGTAGAGGACGGTGCCGTGGTCGGCGGGGCGCAGGCCGGTCAGCGCGCCGAGCAGGGTGGACTTGCCGGCGCCGCTGGGGCCCACCACCGCGAGCAGGGAGGTGGCGCCGACGGGGAAGGAGACGTGGTCGAGGAGGGTCTTGCGGCCCTGGTCGACGGCGACGCCGAGGTCTTGGACGTCGAGGGAGACCTCGCCGGTGTCCACGTACTCCTGCAGCTGGTCTCCGACCAGGCAGAAGGCCGAGTGGCCGATGCCGACGATGTCGCCCTCGCCGATGGCGGCGGCCCCGGCGAGACGGGCACCGTTGAGGTAGGTGCCGTTGTGGCTGCCGAGGTCGGCGATCTCGTACCTGCCGTCGGGGCGGGCGCGCAGTTCGGCGTGGTGGCGGGAGACGACGAGGTCGTTGATGACGAGGTCGTTGTCGGGGCCGCGGCCGATGCGGACGGCGGCCCGGTCGGCCAGCGGGCGGACCGAGGTCGGCTGCCGGAAGGTGCTGGTCATGTCCGGGCGGGAGACCGAGGAGGGCCGGGAGACGGCGGCCGGTTCGGCGAAGCGGACGCGCGGTCCGTCGGCGGCGCTGCCGAAGCGCAGTTCGCTGCCGACGCCGACCGCCCACTCGCGGACGCGGTGGCCGTCGACCCACGTGCCGTTGGTGCTGTCCTCGTCCTCCAGCGTCCAGTGGTCGCCGTCCGGACGCAGCACCGCGTGGTGCCAGGAGACGCGTGCGTCGTCGAGGCAGATCTCGCAGAGGGGGTCCCGGCCGACGTGGTACGTCCGGCGCGGGCTCATCGCGGTGGAGCCCCTGTCCGTTTCCAGGAGGAGCTCTGGCGCGGTCGGCACACCGGGGCGCTGGACCATGGGCCGATTTTCCCACGATCCGGCGCGCCCGGCATAACCGCAGGTCAGACAGGCGTTATGGGTAATGACAACGGTCCCCGTTGCAGCCTTTGCCCATCGCCGCGAGGTGCGCTTCACTTCAGGCGACACGTACGGAAGTCAGCCGACACCGTGCGGAAGCGCAATCCACACACACGCCGCGCACCACGACTCACGGGGGACACCATGAGCGCGCACGACCACGCGCCGCACGACCACGGCGCCGCCGGCCACGAAGGTCACGGGCACGCTGGTCACAGCCACGGTGTCGCCGCCGACGCGGACCGCCGCTGGCTCGGCATCGCCCTCGGCCTGATCACGGGCTTCATGGCCATCGAGGTGGTCGTCGGCGTCCTGGCGCACTCCCTGGCCCTGATCTCCGACGCCGCGCACATGCTGACGGACGCCGTCTCGATCGTCCTCGCGCTGATCGCGATGCGACTGGCCGCCCGGCCGGCACGCGGTGGTTTCACGTACGGCCTCAAGCGCGCGGAGATACTCTCCGCGCAGGCCAACGGCCTCACCCTGCTGCTGCTGGCTGTCTGGCTGGCGTACGAGGCCGTGCGGCGGCTGCTCGATCCGCCGCCCGTGGAAGGCGGGCTGGTGCTGGTGACGGCGCTCGCGGGCATCGTCGTCAACATCGTGGCGGCCTGGTGCATCTCGAAGGCGAACCGCACCTCGCTCGCGGTGGAGGGCGCCTACCAGCACATCCTCAACGACCTGTTCGCCTTCATCGGCACCGCCGTCGCCGGCCTGATCGTGCTCACCACCGGCTTCCGGCAGGCGGACTCGATCGCCTCCCTCGTCGTGGTCGTCCTGATGGTCAAGGCGGGCTACGGACTGGTCCGGGAGTCCGGACGGATCCTGCTGGAGGCCGCCCCGGCCCACGTGGACCCGGACACGGTCGGCGACCGCCTGGTCGGGCAGCCCCCGGTCACCGAGGTCCACGACCTGCACATCTGGACCATCACCTCCGGGCAGGCCGCGCTGTCCGCACACGTGCTGGTGGCCCCGGAGGGCGACTGCCACGCCGTGCGCCGGGACCTGGAGGCCCTGCTGGCGAAGGAGTACGGGATCACGCACACCACCCTCCAGGTGGACCACGTCCAGGACTCCCTCCTCACGGTCGGCCGCCACGGCGAGGACCAGCCCGACACCCACTGCGCGGACGCCCACGGCCCCGTCCACCGCCAGGGTCCGCACGACCACTGAGCCGCCGCCTGAGGGGCGCCCGGACGGGGTAGGGATGTGGCCATGACCGCGAAGCGCAGCGCCGGGCTCCTCCTGTTCAGGCGGCCCGACACGACGGACGACGCCCCCTCGCCCCCTGCCGGGTCCATCGAGGTACTGCTCGGCCACATGGGCGGCCCGCTCTGGGAGCGCCGCGACGCGGGCGCCTGGTCGATCCCGAAGGGCGAGTACGGCCCCGAGGAGACCCCGCGCGACGCGGCCCGCCGGGAGTTCGAGGAGGAGCTCGGGCTGCCGCCGCCGGAGGGTCCGTACCTGCCGCTGGGCGAGGTGCGGATGATCGGCGGGAAGCTGGTGACGATCTGGGCGGTACGGGCGGACCTGGATCCGGCCCTCGCGGTGCCCGGCACCTTCACCATGGAGTGGCCGCCGAAATCGGGGCGGACGGCGGAGTTCCCCGAGCTGGACCGGGTCGAGTGGTTCGCTCCCCCGGTGGCCAGAACCAAAATGGTGGTATCTCAGATCCCCTTCCTGGAACGGCTGTTGGAGGTTCTGGAGAACTCCTGAAGGGCCTTGGGAGCCAGGGTTGACCCGACCTTTACTTGCCAACAAACCCCACCTGCATGGACATTGCACGTATGACGAACGTCGTGCTGGTGGGAACCCTGGACACCAAGGGTGTGGAGTACGGCTGGTTGCGCGAGAGGCTGCTGCGCGCCGGCGTCGAAGTGATCACGGTCGACACAGGAATCATGAACGAGCCCCGCATGCCCGCCGACGTACCGCGCGAAGCGGTGGCGCGGGCCGCGGGAACGGAACTGTCCGAACTGCGCGCGGCCGCCGACCGGGGCGCGGCCGTCACCACGATGGCCCGGGGCGCCGAAGCGACCCTGTTACGCCTGCACGCCGAAGGCCGGCTGCACGGAGTGCTCGCGATAGGCGGCAGCGGCGGAACCTCCATCGCCACCCGGGCGATGCGCGCACTGCCGCTCGGCGTTCCGAAGGTGATGGTCTCCTCGATGGCGTCCGGGGACGTGGCCCCGTACGTCGGATCGGCGGACATCACCATGATGTACAGCGTCGTGGACATCGCGGGGATCAACAGCATCTCCGCGCCGGTCCTGGCCAATGCCGTCGCGGCGGTCGCCGGGATGGCCGAGGCCTACGCCCGCTCCGCCATGGAGCTGCGCAGGCCGGCCCTGCTGGGCTCGGGGCCCCGGCCGCTGATCGCGGCGAGCATGGCGGGCGTGACCACGATCGGCGTGGACGCGGCCCGGGAACGCCTGACCGAACTGGGCTACGAGGTCCTGGTCTTCCACGTCAGCGGCGCCGGCGGCCGGACCCTGGAGACCCTGGCCGGCCAGGGGATCTTCGCCGGTGTCCTCGACCTCACGCTCAGCGAGCTCGCCGACGACCTGTGCGGCGGCATCCTGACCGCCGGGCCCGACCGGCTCAGCGCCGCCGGGCGGGCCGGGATCCCGCAGGTGGTGAGCCTGGGGGCGCTGGACATGGTGAAGTTCGGCACGATGGAGAGCCTGCCCGAACGGGTCCGCTACCGCCGGATCCGCGTCCACAACCCCTCGATCACGGTGATCCGTACGACCGAGGCCGAATGCGCCGAGCTCGGCCGCCGGGTCGCCGCCAAACTCCGTGCGGCCACCGGCCCCACGGCCGTCTGCGTACCACTGCGCGGACTGTCCACGCTCGGCGCCCCGGGCGGGCCCTACCACGACCCCGGCGCCGACGGGGCCCTGTTCTCGGCGCTCCGCGAAGGCCTGCGGGGAAGCGCCGTCCGGACCCACGACTACGACACCCACATCAACGATCCGGCCTTCGGGCGGGCGGCGGCCGACCGGCTGCACTCCATGATCGGAGCGCGGGCCGCGGCCGCCTGACCCGGGCTCCCCCGACAGGGAACCGGCCGTGGCGGAAATGTGTCCCAGGTGATGGCCGGTCCCCTGGAAGGAGCGGCTCCGGGGCGCGGTCACGCCACGGCAAGGGGGAAGGCATGAACGGCGTGTGGTCGGTTCCCGGTTACTCGGAGGTCCGCGAGCTCGGTTCGGGCGCCAGCGGCCGCGTGGTCCTCGCGGTCCACGAAGGCACCGGCACGGCCGTCGCGGTGAAGTACCTGAACGACCGGATGCTCGAGAACCCGGTCTTCGTCCGGGAGTTCCGGGCGGAGGCCCAGCTGCTCGGCGCCCTGCGCTCCCCCTACGTGGTCGGGCTGTACGAGTACGTCGAGGCGCCCGGCGGCGCCGCGATCGTCATGGAACTCGTGGACGGCATCCCGCTGAACGCCCTGCTCAAGCAGTGCGGGCGGACCGGACCGGAGGCGGCGCTGGTCCTGCTGAAGGGCTCCTTGCTCGGGCTCGCCGACGCCCACCGGGCCGGTGTGGTCCACCGGGACTACAAGCCGGCGAACGTCCTGGTCGCGGCCAACGGGACCTCCAAGCTGGTGGACTTCGGCATCGCCACCCCCCTGGGCACCACGCCCGGGGCGGCGGGCACTCCGGCGTACATGGCCCCGGAGCAGTGGCAGGGCCGGCCCGCCTCGCCCGAGGCCGACGTGTACGCGGCGACGGCGACCTTCTTCGAATGCCTCACCGGCCGCAAGCCCTACGACGGGCAGAACTTCGCGGAGCTCGCCGTCCAGCACATCGAGGCGCCGGTCCCGGAGACCGAGGCGCCCGAGCCGGTGCGCCCGCTGATCCGGCGGGGACTGGCGAAGTCCCCCGAACAACGGCCCGAGGACGCCGACGCGTTCGTCGCGGAGCTGGAGGCCGTGGCCCTGGCGGCGTACGGGCCCCAGTGGGAGGAGCGCGGACAGCGCAAGCTGGCCGCGCTGGCGGCCCTGCTGCCGCTGCTGTTCCCCTCCGCGGGAGCCCCGGCGCAGGGCTCCACTGCACTGGCCACGACGGTCCTGCCACCGCCGCCCACACCCTGGAGCCCGGGCGGGCGCGGTCTGCTCGCGGCGGGGGCCGCGCTCGTGCTCGGGCTGGTGGCCGTCCTCGGCTACCAGGCGGTGGGCTCGGAGCCGGGCGGCGCGCGGGCGCTGAACGCCTTCGCGACGTCGCGCGCGTCGGCGCCGGGCCCGGCCACCCCGGCGCCCGGACCCGGCCTGTCCGCCTCTCCGACACCGGCTCCGACACCGACGCCGTCCGCATCGGTATCCGCGTCGGTGTCCGCGTCGCCGTCGGCGAGCCCGAGTCCCAGCTACCCGTGGCCCACGCCGACTCCGACGCCGACCTGGACGGTGACCAAGCCTCCGACCCCGACCCCGTCCGCGACACCCACGCCGACCCCGACCCCTTCCCCGAAGGTCAAGATCTCCGCGGTGAACGTCACCTCCTTCCGGCAGACGGCCCCGGGCACCACCGAGGCCGCCTTCTCCGTCGAAAGCGACGGCGCGGGCCCGTACACCCTGGTCGTCGAGTGGTTCACCGGTGACACCAAGGGCGCGCTGACCGTGCCCGACGGCCGCCAGACGGTCCCCTTCGGAGCCGGGAGCGTGGGAACCCACACCCTCGCGCACACCTTCGCGCAGGGCGCCGGCTGCTACTGGAGCGTCCGCGCCACCACCACGCCGGCCGCGGCCAACCAGAGTTCCGTCCAGAGCATCTACATCAGGGGGTGCAAGCCGGCATGAGCGATCCCCGCGCCCCGCAGGGCGACGACGACTACAGCGCCACCGTCCTCGGCAGCCACTGGATCACCGGACCGCCCCGGGGCACGGAGCGGACCGAGCGGCTCGACGGCGCCGGTGCGACCGGAGGCACCGGCCCGACCGCCCGGTTCGACGTGCCCGTCGGGGCCGTGCCGGACCGGGTCGAGGGTTCGGTCCTGCGCTTCGGACCCGGGGTGACGGCCGCGCTGCCCGCGCCGTTCCCGCTGTTCCCCGTCCCGGCCCCCCGCAGGCGCCGCCGCGAATGGCGGCGCTACACCCTGGCCGCCGTGGTCCTGATCGGCGTCCTGTGCTATCTGGGCTGGCAGCGCTACGGCCCGGCCCTGGAGGTCCGGGACACCGTGGTGACCACCGACGCCAAGGGTCCGGGTTGCGACGGCACCGCCGACGTGGTGGCCGTCGTACGGACCAACGGGCGGCCGGGGGTCCTCGCGTACCGCTGGCTCCGCAGTGACGGCACCCGCTCGGAGCAGCTCACCGAACGGGTCCCCAGCGGCCGCAAGGAGGCCCGCCTGCACCTGCTGTGGACCTTCCAGGGCGCGGGCACCTACCCCGCGAAGGCCGAGCTCGAGCTCGTCTCGCCCGTACGGCGAACGGCCGCCGCGGAGTTCACGTACCGCTGCCGCCCGTAGGCGCCCGCCGCCGCGAGGGGATCCGGCCGGCGTGGCAGCGCTCGGACGCCACCGTCCGACGCGGACGGCACGCGACGGGCGCTGCCTTCAGGAGCGACCGCCCGGTCGCGCCCTGCCGGGCAGACGGATCACCGCGAGGCCGCCGTCGAGGTCGACGCGTGACCGGGGCGGGGCTCCGTCCTCCTCGTCGTCGCGCATGACCAGGGCGCTCTGCCGCTCCTTGAGCTCGTTCTGCTTGCCCGGCGAGAAGCTCGCGTGCAGTTGCTCGAAGCCGGTCGCGGACATCTGCCCCTTGCGGCCGTTCCAGCGCCAGGGCAGCAGACCGGCACGGCCCGCGCGCTCCAGCGTGAGGTCGAGGAAGGCGATGCCGGTGAGCAGCAGGGCCAGCCCCGGAAGGGTCATGAAGACGACGAAGGCCATGGCCCGACCCTAACCCCGGTCCTCCTTTCGGCCAACGGCCCGAGCACGCCGGCCCGTCCTTCCGGCCGGGGCGGTCGTGGCCGTGCGGCCGAGGCGCCGCCGCCCCCGCTCCTGGTTGACTCGAATGTGTTGGCGAGGGCATCAGGGATGGCCCTCACGGCACCCTTGCTGCCACGTTCCAGCCGGCGATACACCCCAACGGAACGTGGCCGTCCCGCACGGATGCCAAGTCCGCGCGGGAGGCCCGCAGCCGCTTTGGGGAGTGGCTGCGGGCCATCTCGCCTGCCCGTCCGTGGCGGGCGGCTCGGATCGCTCCTTCTTCAGAAGCGGGCGTGCGCGGTGATGTCCGCCGCGAACTCCCCCGTCATCGCCGGGGTCACCGTCGGCCGGCACTGCGCCACCGCCGCCAGGTAGTCCTCCGTGCTCGCGCCCAGCTGGGCGGCCGCCGCGCCCCGCGCGCCCACCGCCTCCAGGTCGCGCTCGAAGGACACCTGCGCCGCGATCCGCGCCGCGTGCTCGATGTCGGCCGGGGTGAACAGCTCGCTCGCCCCGACCAGCGCCGCCACGTCCACATCGGGACGGCCCGCCGTGTACCGGGCCCAGATCGCGGCGCGGGCGCCCGCGTCCGGGGTTCCGATCGGGATCAGGTAGTCGAAGCGGCCGGGACGCAGGAAGGCCGGGTCGAGGGAGCGGATGGAGTTGGTCGCGCAGACCAGCAGCCGTTCGTCGCCCTCGCGGAAGCCGGGTATGAGTTTGAGCAGCTCGTTGGTCACCCCGTGGATCCCGCCGGGCTGGGCGGGCTCGGTGCGCACGGGCGCGATCTCCTCGACCTCGTCGATGAAGACGAGCACCCGTTCCAGCTCGGCGATGCGGGCGAACGCGTCGCGCAGGGCCGCCGCGAGATTGCCCTCGTCGGCGAGGCGGGAGGGCAGCAGTTCCACGAAGGGCCAGCCGAGCCGGGAGGCGATGGCCCGGGCGAAGGTGGTCTTGCCGGTGCCGGGCGGGCCGAAGAGGGTGATGGCGCGCGGCGGCCGCACCCCGTGCGCGGCGGCCCTCTCGGGCTCGGCGAGCGGCAGCACCACGCGCCTCTCGATGAGGTCCTTCTCGGTCTCCATGCCGGCGACCTTGGCCCACAGGTCGTTCGGCAGGAAGCGGCCGCCGAGGTCGTCCAGGAGACCGGCGGCCGGGCCGTGCAGCGGCTCGGTCTTCTCGAAGTAGGCGACGGCGGGCTGGCGGGTGTAACCGGCGTTGAGCAGGCCCTCGCCGAGCAGGTCCTCCTCGGGCAGGACGTACGCGATGCGCCCGACGCGGGCGGCGATGAGCCGCCGCTCCAGCTCCACGAGCAGCGCGCTGGCCAGGCCCCGGCCGCGCCAGCCCGCGGCGATGGCGATGCGCATGACCCAGGCGCGCTCGCCGGTGACGCAGGCGAGGGCGGCGCCGATGGGGACGCCCTGGTGGACGGCGACCACGCAGGGCTGCCGGTCGGTGAGGGCGCTGATGCATTCGGCGAGTGAGAAGACCGACTCCTGGCCGAGTTCGGCCGTGGTGTCGATCAGATGGACGACGGCCGCGAGATCGCTCTCGCGGTAGTCGTGGATCAGCCAGTTCACCGGGTACCGCCCCTCGTTCGTGCTCCTGCGTGCCTGCTGCGCACCTTGCTGCCGCGAGGCTAGGGGCGTGCGGGCACACCGATCACGCTCCGTCGTGCACAACACCCGGTCCGGGAACCCTCCGTATCGTCCATAGACTGGTGTTTTCCGCCCGAACTGATGCCCGAGGATCCGTACGCTTTCATGACTTCCCACATATCCACCGGCATCCGACGGCGGCCGTACCTCGTGTGGCTGCTCCCGGTCCTCTGGACGGTGGCCCTCGGGCTGTGGGGGCTCTCCCGGCAGAACAGCGTGTGGCGCGACGAGGCGGCGACCTGGCAGGTGGCGGAGCGCACCCCCGGTGAGATCTGGCACCTCCTCGGGAACGTGGACGCGGTGCACGGCCTGTACTACCTGGTGATGCACGCGCTCTTCGAGGTGTTCGGGGCGGGCACGACGACCCTGCGCCTCCCCTCGGTGCTGGCGGTGGCGGTCGCCGCCGGCTGTGTGGCCCTGATCGGGCGCCGACTGGCGGGCCCGTGGGCCGGGCTGGGCGGCGGGCTGGCCCTCGGACTGCTGCCGGCCGTGCAGTTCCAGCTCCAGGAGGGCCGGTCGTACGCGCTGATCGCGGGCGGGGTCGGCCTGTCGACCCTGCTCCTGGTCTCGCCGATCGCGGGCACCGGAGCCGGTCCGGCGCGGCGGACGGGGCCGCGCTGGGTGGCGTACGGGGCCCTCGTGCTGGTCTGCGCCCTGCTGAACTGGTTCTCCCTGCTGATCCTGCCCGCCCACGCGGTGACCCTGTGGTGGGCACGGGCCCGGCGCGAGGTCGTGGCGCCCTGGCTGCTCGCCTCGGCCGCGGCCGTGGCGGGGGCGCTGCCGCTGATCCTGTTCAGCCGGACCCAGTCCGGGCAGGTCTCCTGGATCCCGCCGCTGACCTGGCACATGATGATCGGCCCGGCCGTCCTGCTGACGGTCGGTGCGCTGGGCGCGTGGGCGGACCGCGCGGGCGGACCGCGCACCGGCGTCCCCGCCCGGCTGACGGCGGCCTCGGTCGGGCTGCCGCTGCTGGCGGTGCCCCTGCTGGGGCTGGCCGCCGCCTCCCTGGTCCAGCCGCTGTTCCTGGACCGCTACGTGCTGTTCTCCATGCTGGGTCTGGCCCTGCTGATCGGAGCGGCGCTGGGCGCGGCCGTACGGGCCCTCGCGCCCCGGTACCCCAAGGCGTCGGGCGCGCTCGTGCCGGTCGTGGTCGCGGTCTCGGCGGTGGCGCTGCTGCCGGTGGCCCTGGCCGACAGGTCTCCGGCGAGCCGGGTGGACGACGTACTGGCGGTGGCCGGGGAGGTGTCCGTGCTGAAGCGGGACGGCGACGCGGTGCTCTTCGTCCCGGCGGCCCGGCGGGACACCGCACTGGTCTCGCCCGGGGCGTTCGCCGGCCTGAAGGACATCGCCCTGTCCCGCGGCCCCGCGGAGTCGGGGACCCTGAAGGGCGAGGAGGCCGGCCCGGCACGGATCTCGGCGGCCCTGCGGGAGCAGCGGCGGGTCCTCCTGGTGACGGACTCGCGAAAGGCCGCCAAACCCCCGGGCTCCGCGGCGGACCGGGCGAAGGCGGCCGTCCTGCGGGCGGAGTTCACCGTGGTGGCGGACCGGGAGGTCCGCGGCCGCCGGGTGACGGTGTACGAGCGGCGCGGCTGACGCCGGACCGGCTATCCGTCCGGCGGCTTGCCGTCCGGCGGCTTGCCGTCCACCGGGGTGGGGGCGTCGATGGGTCCGCCTCCGCGGCGGCGGGGTCCGGACCAGGGCGCGGGCACCGCGTCGAGGCGGTAGGCCAAGGCGTCGGAACCGCGTCGAGGCGGTCGGGCAGGGCGTAGGCGACCGCCTCGCTGACCGGCGGCCTCGGACCCACCGCGGGGATTCACAGCGAATTCACACGGATTCCCCGGTTCCGGTCACAGCTTCACCCGGGAGGCTCGGAGCATGATCCAGCGCCTTCGCTCCCGACCGGACCGCCGCCCCCGCGCCCGTGGCCGGCGCGCTTCCAGGGTCCTGCTCGCGCTGGCCGTGATGACGGCCCTGACCGGCGTCGACCTCCCCGACGCGCTCGCCGAGCCGCCGCTCGGGGTCACCGGCGCGGCCGCGGCCGATGCGACGTCCGCGCGGGTCGGCGCGCTGTTCGCGGGCGGCCTCGACGGCGGGCACTTCTGCACCGCGTCCGTGGTGCGCAGCGAGGACCGCGATGTGATCGCCACCGCCGCGCACTGCCTGGGCAGCCCGGACACCACCTACTTCGCCCCCGGCTACCGCGACGGCGAAGCCCCGTACGGCCTGTGGAAGCTCACCGGCATGTTCGTGGCCCCGGGCTGGACGGACGGCGAGGACCCCGACGCCGACATCGCCTTCGCGAGGGTGGTGCCGGTCGGCGAAGAGGTGGACGGCCCGCGGATCGAGGACCTCGTCGGGGGCTTCCCGGTCGCGGCCGAGCAGCCGGCCGACGCCACCGTGTCCGTCGTCGGTTACCCGAGCCGTGACGAGTCCCCGCTGTCCTGCGCCAACGGCACGACGCTGTTCTCCGAGACCCAGCGCCGCATCGAGTGCCCGGACCTCAGCGGCGGCACCAGCGGCAGCCCGTGGCTCGTCGACGGCGCCCTGGCCGGCGTCCTCGGCGGCCACGAGGGCGGCGGGACCGTGCCGGAGATCTCGTACAGCGCGGTCATGGGCGACCAGGCGGTGGAGCTGTACCGCGAGGCCGCCGACAACGGCTGAGCCCGGCCGCCGGGCCGGAGGCCGGAGCGGTCAGAGCGCTCCGAGCCGTCCGAGCGGTCAGAGGCCGAGGGTCGCCGCGTCGGCGGCCTCGAACCAGGTCGGCTCGTCGCGCAGGGCCTGGCGGATCCGGTCGACGGCGAAGGACTCCAGCGGCTCCGGCAGCGCGTCCGGGGCGAACCAGGCCACCTCCAGCGACTCGTTGTCGTTGACCCGCGCCTGCCCGCCCGTGGCCCGGCAGCGGAAGGTGATGTCCTGGAACTGGCAGACGTCCCCGTTCGGGTAGGTCATCGGCGGGAGCATCTGCACCAGCACCACGCGCTCCGGTACGCACCGCACCGCCGTCTCCTCGTACACCTCGCGGACGGCCGTCTCGGCCGGCTGCTCCCCCGGCTCGGCGATGCCGCCGACGACCGACCAGCGCCCGGTGTCCGCGCGCCGGCCCAGGAGGACCCGCCCCTCGTCGTCGACGACGATGGCGGTCACCCCGGGCAGCAGCAACAACTGGTGACCGGCGGTGGCGCGCAGGGTCCGGATGAAGTCAGGTGTGGTCATCCCCCGACCCTACGAGGCCGACGGCCCCGCGCGGCCCAAGTCCCTACGGCGCCCTGCGCAGGCGGCGCGCCAGGGTCCAGCCGAGCCCGGCCGCGGCGACGGCCAGCAGCAGGTACTCGGCGAGCGGGCCGAAGCGGGTGGCCGGCGTCTGCGTGGAGCGCAGCGGGATCTCGGCGACCAGGGCGTCGGCCGTGAACATCTTCGTCTGCTGCACGATCTCGCCGTCGGGGCGGATCACCGCGCTGACCCCGCTGGTGACGGGCACGAGCACGGTCCGGCTGTGCTCCACGGCCCGGACCCGGTCCATGGCGAGCTGCTGGTAGGTCATCTCGGTGCGGCCGAAGGTGGCGTTGTTGCTGGGCACCGCGATGACCTGGGCGCCGGCTTGGACCGTGGAGCGGACGGCGTCGTCGAAGGCGGCTTCGTAGCAGGTGACCATGCCGACTCCGCTGCCCGCCATGCCGAAGACGCCGGGCTCCTTGCCGGGGCCGAAGTCGCGCCGCACCCGGTCCACGTCGGAGCTGAAGAGCCGGACGAAGGAGCGCATCGGGATGCGCTCGCCGAAGGGCTGGATCTTGCGCTTGTCGTAGGTGTCCACGGGGCCCTTGACCGGGTCCCACAGGATCATCGTGTTGCGCAGCGGGCCCGTCTCCGGGGCCAGCACCGAGCCGATGGCCACGGGCACCCCGATGGTCTTGACCGCGTTGTCGATGACGGCGTAGGCGTCGGGCTCGGCGTACGGGTCGATGTCGGAGGAGTTCTCCGGCCAGACGACGAAGTCGGGCTTGGCGACCTTGCCGAGCTTGACGTCCTCGGCGAGCTGGATCGTGCGGTTGGCGTGGTTGTCCAGGACCTGGCGGCGCTGGGCGTTGAAGTCGAACCCTGCGCGCGGGACGTTGCCCTGGATGACGGCGGCCACCGCGGTGCCGTCCTCGGCCGCGTCGGAGATCAGCGGCCGGGCCGCGAGTGCCCCGGCGAGCGGGGCGGCCACGGCGGTGGCGGCGAGCAGCGCGGCAGTGGCCCGGCGGGTGTCGGCGCCGACGCGCAGGACCTCGTACAGCCCGAATCCGCACAGGGCCACGGCGAAGGAGAGCAGCGGGGTGCCGCCGAGCGCGGCGAGCGGCAGGAAGACCCCGTCGGGCTGTCCGAAGGCGAGCTTGCCCCAGGGGAAGCCGCCGAAGGGGGCCCGGGCGCGCAGTGCCTCGCCGGCGATCCAGACGGCGGCGCCCCACAGCGGCCAGCCGGGGAGCCGGCTGACGAGGGCGATGCCGAGGGCCGTGAGGCCGATCAGCAGGGACTCGAGGGTGACGAGTGCCAGCCACGGCACCGGGCCGACACCCTCGCCGGTCCAGACGAGCAGCGGCAGCAGGAAGCCGAGCCCGTGCAGCACACCGAGGCCGAACCCGGCCCGCGCGCGGCGCCCGTACAGGCACCATCCGAGCAGGGCGAGCGCGAGGGGGGCCAGCCACCACAGCGTGCGGGGCGGGAAGCTGAGGTAGAGCAGCGCTCCGGACAGGACCGCGAGCCCGGGCCGCGCCAGCCGTCCGGGCCACCGCCGCGCGGGGGAACCCGCGACCGCCGCCGCCCGGGGCGCTCGGTTCCGCACGCCGTCTTCCGCTTCCGCGTGCCCTTGCGGTTCGTTCACGGCATCGTTCCCGGCCGCGCGGGTCGCACTGCTGCTCATCTGGCGGAGTGTACGTCCCCTCGCTGTGCCGGTGACGGAGTCAGTGGGCCAGGGCGCGCAGATGGGTGCGGATCACCCGGACCGCGTTCTCCGCGTCGTCGACCGTGACGGTGAAGAGCTTGCCGTCGCCGAGCCGGAGTTCCAGCCCTTCCCCGCGCCGGACGATGACGGCGGTGCCGCGCTCGGGACGCCAGCGGTAGCCCCAGCCGCCCCACTGCTGCGGGGTGATCCGGGGCACGTACTCGGCGGCCTCCACTTCCGTGAGCCGGATCCTGCGGCGCGGCAGCCCTATGTGCCCGCAGCGCACCTCGATGGCCTCGGCGTCGACGGTGACGGCGGCGTGCACGAAGGCGAGGGTGCCGAAGAGGATGAGCAGGCCCGCGGCGAGGCAGCCGATCACCGCCATCAGCAGCGCCACGATGCCGGCGCCCCAGGCGTGGTCGACCGCGAGCTCGACGCCGAGCGCGAGACAGGCCGCACCGGCTCCGGCGAGGATCCACTGCACGCGGTTGGAGGCCCGGCCCGTCCAGAGCGGACCCGGGGGGTGACCCGTCATGTGTAGCAGCGTACTCACGTTCCGCAGGGACGCCACCGGCCTCTGGCCACGGTCGGCGCCCTGGCCTTCTCCGTACGGGGCTTCGGGGCCGTGGAGGAATACCGGCCTCGGCCGGGACGCGCTAACCGGGCAGCAGGCCGACGAGTGCGTCCCGCAGGGCCGGGCGGCGGACCGTCATGAAGCGGTGCAGGGTCCGGGAGCCGAATGCGACCCGCTGGGCGCTGCGGCGGCGCTCGCCTTCGTATGCGCGCAGGGCGGCGGGTATACCTCCGGGGTCATGGGAGGCAACGGCCCGGGTGAGGGACTCCGCGTCGAGGAGGGCGGTGCAGGCGCCCTGGCCGAGGTTCGGGGTCATGGCGTGCGCCGCGTCGCCGACCAGGGCGACCGGTCCGGGCGGGGCCGTGCGGGTGAAGGAGGGCAGCGCCGGGTGGAGGTGGCGCATCCGGTAGCGGATCCAGGTCTGCGGGTCGGTGTCGGCGAGCACGCGCGGGATGGGGTCGTGCCAGTCGGCGAAGGCGGCCCGCAGTTCCTGCGCCGTGGTCGCCTCGGGAACGGTGGCGTACCAGTTGGTGCGGCCGGGTTCGACCGGGGTCATCCCGAAGAAGCGGCCCCGGCCCCAGGTCTCGCCGTAGACGCCGGTCTCGAATCCGGCGGTGCCGATCCAGGCCGTGGACCCGAGCTCGCGCGGCCGGCTCCCGCCGTCGAAGCGATCGGTGCGGACCGCGCTGTTGATTCCGTCGGCGCCGACGAGGAGGTCCGCGCCCCGCGCGGCCGAAGCCTCGTAGGCCCGGCCGTACGCGATCTCCGTGCCGCCGAGCCGGGCGAGCTCGGCGACCAGCGCGTCGATCAGGTAGGGCCGCGAGATGAGGAGTTCGGGTCGACCCGCCTTGCGTTCGATCCGCTCCAGTGGGAGTGCGGCCAGGACCCGGCCGTCGGGACGTCGGATCTGCGCGTCCCGGTACGGGACCGCGCGCGCCCGGAGCGCCCCGCCGAGGCCGAGCCGGTCGAGCGCCACCTGGGCCGCGGGATGGATGCCGAAGGCGGTGCCGTACTGCTCCGGCTCGGCCCGGCGCTCCAGAACGGTCACCGCCCATCCGGCCCGGCGCAGGCCGATGGCGGTGGCGAGGCCGCCGACCCCGGCGCCGACGACCACCGCCAAGCCCTTCTCCCTGCCCCTGTCCCCGTCCCCAGTACGCACGCCCACGGCACACCCTTTGTTCGAGTCGCTTCCGCTCGACCACCACACCCGTGGTGCCACACCTGTGGTACCACGGGTGTGGTTATGCTGACAAGGTGAACCAGGACCGAAGGGACCGGCTGCGGGACGCGGCCATCACCGTCCTCTCCGAGGCGGGCGGGCGGGGCCTGACGCACCGGGCCGTCGACGCCGCGGCCGACGTGCCGCCGGGCACCGCCAAGAACTACTTCCCGACCCGCGACGCACTGCTGCGCGCGGTCGCCGGGCGCTGCCTGGAGCAGTACCGGGCACTCGCCGACCGGCTCGCGGGGCCCGGGCCCGGACCCGCCGACCGGGCCGCACTCGCCGCGGTGCTCGCCGGACTGCTCCGCGATACGGCCGGAGCCGGGCGGCCGCGCATGGTGGCCTACCTGGAGCTCCAGACCGAGGCGACCCGACGGCCGTGGCTGGCGGAGCTGCTGGACCCGATCGCGACGGCGGACTTCGCGGCGTTCGGGCACCTGCTGGGCGCCGCCGGACTGCCGGCCGGTCCGCAGCACGCCCGCGCCCTCACCCTCGCGCTGCACGGAGCCGTGCTCCACCTCCTGGCGGGCGCCCCGGCCACCCTGGCCGCGGCCGGGCTCGACGACCTGGACGCCTTCACGCGCGGGGTACTGGACCGTGTGTGCCCCGGACCGCACGAGGAGACCCCGTGACCATCCGTACCATCCCGACCGACCGTGCCGTCGGAGCCGTGCTCGGCTCGGCGGCCGGGGACGCACTCGGCGCGCCCTACGAGTTCGGCCCCGCCGGGCAGTTGAGCGCCCGGGGCGAGGAGATGCGCGGGGGCGGCGGATGGGATCCGGGGGAAGCCACCGACGACACGCAGATGGCGGTGCTGGTCGGGGAATCCCTGCTGGACCGCGGCGGGCTCGAACTCCCCGACGTGTTCGGCCGGTTCCGGCGCTGGGCGGCCGGGGACCCCAAGGACATCGGGCTGCAGACGGAGATCGTGCTGACGAGCGGCGACCCGTGGGACCTGGCCGCCGCGCTGCACTTCCAGACCAACGCACGGGCGGCGGGCAACGGTTCCCTGATGCGCGCCTCGACCTCGGCGGTGTACTTCGCCCCCTCCGGGCGGGAGCGGACCATGGACGCCGCCCGGCGGATCGCCGCGCTGACGCACGGGGACCGGGCCGCATGGGAGGGCACGGCCGTCCTGCACGAACTCGTGCGCGTGGCGCTGGAGGGCGGCGATCCCCTGTCCGCGCTCCCCGCGACGCTGGCGCGGGTGCACCCGGACCACCGCGAGCGGTACGCGCGGGTCCTCGCCCCGGACTGGCATCCGGACCTGGCCACCGAGTTCAACGGGGCGGTGTGGCCCTGCCTGGGCTCTGCGGTGTGGGCGCTGCGCACCACGACGGGCTTCGCCGACGCCGTACGGGCCGCCGTGGACCTGGGCGGCGACACCGACACGGTGGCGGCGGTCACCGGCACCCTGGCCGGGGCGCG
Source organism: Streptomyces sp. NPDC006487 (assembly GCF_042870555.1). Lineage (NCBI taxonomy): Bacteria > Bacillati > Actinomycetota > Actinomycetes > Kitasatosporales > Streptomycetaceae > Streptomyces > Streptomyces sp. NPDC006487. The sequence continues at coordinate 309,500 of NZ_JBIAHN010000001.1, read as the reverse complement.
GTACGGCGCGGCGGCCGTCCCGGAGTCCTGGACGGCCCGCCTGCACGTACCGCTGCCGGGCTTCGGGGACCGCGTGCTGGACGCGGGCGGCCTACGGGAACTGGCCCGTCGCCTCGCGGAAGCCGGAGCCGACGCGGCGGCGGCTGCTGCGGCCCCGGGTCGGCGCGAGCCCGGCTGCTGATCGGCCGGCCCGGACCCGTCTCCCGCGGCCGCGACGGGTCCGCGGCCTCCGGGGTCACCCCTGGAGGGATCCCCCGACGATGGCGCTCCGCCCGGCCAGCAGACGCCCTTCGGCGTACCCGAGGGCGGGCTCGGGCAGCGCGCCGGGGCGGCCGCTGAGCAGGACGGTCAGGCTGCCGGTGTGCGGCAGGCCGGGCTCCGGGCGGGCGCCGAGCCGGCGCAGGGCCTGGACGGCGACGGGTTCGGCGGAGCCGTGGAAGACGAACGCGCCGCCTCCGGTGCGCCGGTCGAGCGCGACCCGGATGGGCTCTTCGACCAGCTCGTAGTGGGTGCAGCCGAGCACCACGTCGGTGACGTCGGCCGGGGTCAGCGCGGCGGCCGCGGCGACGGCCCGTACGACGGCGGCCTCGTCGCCTGCCTCGACGGCGTCGGCCAGACCCGGGCAGGGCACCTCGGTGACGCGCGCCCCGTCGGCGAAGTCGCGGATCAGGCCGCGCTGGTAGGGGCTGCCGGTGGTGGCGGGGGTGGCCCAGATGGCCACGCGCCCTCCGGCGGCCGCTGCGGGCTTGATCGCCGGCACGGTCCCGATGACCGGGATCGCGGGCTCCAGCGCGGCGCGCAGCGCGGGCAGTGCGTGGACGGAAGCGGTGTTGCAGGCGACGATCAGCGCGTCCGGCCGGTGCGCGGCGGCGGCCCGAGCGACACCGAGGGCCCGCCCGGTGAGGTCCTGCGGGGTCCTCGGACCCCAGGGCATCCCGTCGGGGTCGCAGGACAGCACCAGCTCCGCGTCCGGCCGCAGCCGTCGCATCGCGGCGGCCGCGGCGATGAGGCCGATACCGGAGTCCATGAGGGCGATCTTCACTTGGTCACCTTAATCGATCCCCCCGCCCCGCCCGGGTCGACAGGACCGCCGCTCCCCGGCCCGGAGCGGCCTCCGGCCCAACCGGGGCCGCCGAACCCCGGTGTCCCGCGGGTCCCGCGGTGCCGCTCCCGGCACACTGCCGGGATGGGTTACCTCCTCGTCGCCGCGTGCGCCTCGCTCGCCGTCTGGCTCTGGCTCACCCTCGGCCAAGGCATGTTCTGGCGGACCGATACGCGCCTGCCGCCCCGGCACACCCCCGCCCGCTGGCCGTCCGTCGCGATCGTGGTCCCGGCCAGGGACGAGGCCGGGGTGCTGCCGCTCAGCCTGCCGTCCCTGCTCGCGCAGGACTATCCCGGCGAAGCCGAGGTCATCCTGGTCGACGACGGCAGCACGGACGGCACGGCCGCCCTCGCCCGGCGGCTCGCCGACGCGCGCCCCGGCCTGCCCCTGACGGTCCTCTCCCCCGGCGAACCCGGCGCGGGCTGGACGGGCAAGCTCTGGGCCCTGCGGCACGGCATCGCACACGCCCGCTCCGGCGCCGGCGTCCGCGACCACCCCGGCCCGGGCCCCGCCCCCGACTACCTCCTCCTCACCGACGCCGACATCGCCCACGAACCCGACAGCCTGCGCGAGCTGGTCTGCGCCGCGACGGCGGGCGATTTCGACCTGGTCTCCCAGATGGCCCGGCTGCGCGCCGTCAGCGCCTGGGAGCGGCTGATCGTCCCGGCCTTCGTGTACTTCTTCGCCCAGCTCTACCCCTTCCGCTGGATCAACCGCCCCGGCGCCCGCACCGCGGCCGCCGCCGGCGGGTGCGTCCTGCTGCGCACCGAGGCGGCCGTGCGGGCCGGAGTCCCGGACTCGATCCGGCAGGCCGTCATCGACGACGTCTCGCTCGCCCGGGCGGTCCAGCGCACCGGCGGGCGCATCTGGCTCGGGCTCGCGGAGCGGGTGGACAGCGTGCGCCCGTACAGCTCGCTCGCGGACCTGTGGCGGATGGTCTCGCGCAGCGCCTACGCGCAACTGCGCCACCGGCCGGCGCTGCTGGCCGGGACGGTGGCCGGGCTGGTCCTGGTCTACCTCGTGCCGCCGGCCGCGCTCCTCGCCGGCCTCGCCGCCGGCCGGCCCGCCGTCGCCTGGGCGGGCGGCCTGGCCTGGCTCCTGATGGCCGGCACCTACCTGCCGATGCTGCGCTACTACCGCCAGCCGGCGGTGCTCGCGCCGTTCCTCCCGCTCACCGCGCTGCTGTACCTCCTGATGACCGTCGACTCGGCCGTGCAGCACTACCGCGGACACGGAGCGGCCTGGAAGGGACGTACCTATGCCCGCCCCGGCGACGCCTGAAACCGGACTCCGCCCTTCACCTTCACGTCTTCCGAGGTCAGTGGGTTATGACGCTTCGTCAGCGAAGAGCCGGCGTGCGATCCGTGCAACACCCAACCGGTGAGTACGAGTAGGAGCAAGATGGGGCGGAAGTGACCAAATCGTGCACGTGAACGTGAAGTGAAACCTGTGGCCCTGACCTGCGAATATGCAGGTCAGGGCGGTGTTGACGACACCTCGCTATGGACCCGGTGAAGTCGTGGGCTTAACTTAGGTCCATGACCTCCCCCCGCTCCACTTATGGCGGCGGTTACTACTCCGCGCCCTCCTTCCCGGACACCCCTATCTACGACTCCCTCGTCGCCGAACGCGGGACCCCGCAGATCGCCCCGATCCGGGTCCCCGCCGCCTACGACTCGCCGAGTGCCGGCTACTCGAGCGGTGGGTACCTCCCGGCCCTCGCGTCCGCGCTCCCCGCCCTGCCGGCAGCGCTGCCGCCCGCCCGCCCGCAACAACAGCAGCACGCCCCGGCGTACGGGTACCCGTACCAGCAGCAGGCCGCGCCGCAGCAGATGCCGCACATGCAACAGATGCAGCAGATGCCGCAGCCCATGTCGATGCCGATGCCGCTCCAGCAGGCGCCGGTGCCGTACGTGCCTCAGCAGCCGCAGCCCTTCGCGGCCCGCACCGGTTACGTTCCGCAGCCCCAGCCGCAGCAGCCCCGTCCGGTCGCCACGGGCACCGGGTACGAGGCGATGCGCCCGGCCGCACCGCGTCCGATGCAGGCGCAGCCCGCGCCCGTGCCGGCCGCCTCGTTCGAGGACCCGTACGGTCGTCCGTACCAGCCGCAGGGGCGCGGTTACTGACCGCTGCGCCCGGCCGGCCCTTTCCGACGAGGTCGCTGCGGAGTCCGTGAAAGCGGCTGGCAGAATTTCCCCATGGTGAAACTGCGTGTCCAGGCGCTCCACGTCCATCCCGTCAAATCGGTGGCGGGGACGGCACCCGACGAGGTGGCCGTGGAGCCCTGGGGTCTGTCCGGCGACCGCCGATGGGCGGTGGTGGACGGGGAGGGCGCGGTCATCACCCAACGCCAGCAGCCGAGGCTGGCCTTGGCGCGAGCCCGTCCGCTGGGGGGCGGCGGGTTCGAGGTCTCGGCGCCGGGCATGGCGGATCTGACGGTGGAGGTCCCGGGGCGGGGTCCGCTGGAGCCGGTGATGCTCTTCGGCAAGAAGATCGAGACCGTGGCGGCGGCGCGGGCGGCCGCCGACTGGTTCACCGCGTACCTGGGCGTACCGGCCCACCTGGTGCACCTGGACGACCCGGCCGTACGGCGGCCGGTGGATCCCCAGTACGCGCTGCCCGGCGAGACCGTGAGCCTCGCCGACGGCTATCCGCTGCTGATCGCCACCCTCGCCTCGCTGGACGCGCTCAACGCGCTGATCGCCCGGGGTGACCACCCGGACGAGGGACCGCTGCCGATGAACCGGTTCCGCCCGAACGTGGTGGTGTCCGGAGCGGAGGCCTGGGCCGAGGACGGCTGGGAGCGCGTCGCGATCGGCGACGCCGTCTTCCGCGGGGCGCGCGAATGCGGACGCTGTGTCGTGACGACCACCGACCAGACGACGGCGCTGCGGGGCAAGGAGCCGCTCCAGACCCTGGCCAGGCACCGGCGGATCGGGAAGTCCCTGGCCTTCGGGCGGCTGCTGGTGCCGGTGCGGCTGGGGACGCTGCGGATCGGCGACGAGGTGCACGTCCTGGCGTGAGCCCAGGCATGAGTCCAGGCACGGGGCGGGGCCTGGCGCGAGCGCACGCGCAGGAACGAACGCGGAGCCGCCTCCAGGGGCCGGTGAGACCATCCGGATTGACACCTTCGAGGGGCTCTGGCGCCCCCCTGGAACCAACCGCCACCGCCTGCCCGTTGGAGCATTCGGGACGTGGGCACCGATCGGGTGACACACGTCTCGCGCGTCCCGGAATGCGGGTGGCCGGGGCATGCGGGAGGCTGGGACGGCAGGCAGGCGCAGACTGGCAGAAGTAGGGGGAGCCGGACCGTGCGGACAGCAATGGGAGTGTGGCGCTGGCGGCGCAATCCGCTGCGCCGCCAGACGGATCTATTCGAGGCCTGGGTGGCCTTCGCGGCGCTGCTGTGCGTCCTGTTGGTGGCTCCGGCCATCGGCTGGGCGGCCGGGGTGCGGGTGGACGGCACGCTGCAGCGTGCCGCGCGCGAACAGCGCGTCGAGCGCCACCTCGTACCGGCGGTGGTGGTCCGGCCGACACCGGATCCGCTCCCCGGCGCGGCCACCGATCCCGCGGCGCAGCGCCAGACCCCGCAGCGCACGCAGATCGTCGCGTCGTGGACGGCGCCCGACGGCAGCAGCCACCAGGGCACGGTGCCGGCCGCGGAGGAACCGCCGCATCCCGGCGACCGGTTCCGGATATGGACCGATACGCACGGCCGCCTGGTCGGGCAGCCCCTCGACCCCTCCTCCGCCAGTTTCCACGCGGGCATGGCGGGGCTCGCGGCGGCCCTGGGCATGGCCGCGCTGGTGGAGACGCTTCGCCGGCTGGTCGTACGAAGGCTCATGCATCGGCGGTACATCCGGCTGGACCGCGCATGGGCCGCGGCGGGACCGGACTGGGGCCGGGCGGGCGCGGGCAGCTGACCTGGCAACTCACCGGCCCCGCGCGCGCTACGGTGGAGCGCCGGAGCGGCTGCTCCGATCGGGGCCGTCGAAAGATCAGCAGGCGGACACACGGAACACCAGGGTGGGGGCACGACAGCACCATGGCTCAGGGCACGGTCCAGGTGACGCACGGCGGTTCCTCGCGGTGGCGTCGCCGCTCCGGTGACTATCCGACGCTGAACGCCGCGCTGGCCGCGGCGGGCGACGGCGACGTCCTGTCCATCGCGCCCGGCACCTACCGGGAGAACCTGGTGCTGCACCACGCCGTGACCCTGCGCGGGCCGGAGGGCTCGCTGGGTTCGGTGCGGATCGCACCGCTCGACGGGGTCGCGCTGACCGTCCGCGCCTCGGCGGTCATCCAGGACCTGCACCTGGAGGGCCAGGACCCCACGGCGCCCGCGCTGCTCGTCGAGGACGGCTCCCCCGAGCTCACCGACCTGCGGGTGAGCACCCGCTCGGCGGCCGGAATCGAGGTCCGCGGGAGCGGTGCCCGGCCCCTGGTCCGGCGCTGCACGGTGGAGAATCCGGCCGGAATCGGCATCGCCGTACTGGACGGCGGCGGCGGGGTGTTCGCCGACTGCGAGGTCGTGGCCGCCGGCCAGACCGGGGTCTCCGTGCGGGGCGGCGGCCGCCCCCGGCTGGAGCGCTGCCGGATCCACCACGCCACGGGCGCCGGCATCGCCGTGACGGGCGATGGTTCGGGCCTGGAGGCGCTGGGCTGCGAGGTCTACGAGATCAAGGGCGCCGGGGTGCAAGTCGCCGCGCGGGCCACGGCCGTGCTCACCGACTGCGCGGTCCACCGCACCTCCGCCGACGGGGTCACCCTCGACACGGACGCCGTCCTCACGCTGGCCGGCTGCGACATCCACGACATCCCGGAGAACGCGGTGGACCTGCGCTCGCGCTCCGTGCTCACGCTCAGCCGCACGACCGTCCGCCGCTTCGGCCGCAACGGCCTGTCCGTGTGGGATCCGGGCACCCGCGTCGTCGCCGACTCCTGCGAGATCCACGACAGCACCGGCGACTATCCGGCCGTCTGGATCAGCGACGGGGCCGGGGTGTCGCTGGACTCCTGCCGGGTGCACGACGTACCGGACGCCCTGTTCGTGCTGGACCGGGGTTCGCGGGTGGACGTGGTGGACAGCGACATCTCCCAAGTCCGCAACACCGCCGTCTCGGTGAGCGACGGTGCGACGGCCCAGCTGGACGACTGCCGGATCCGGGAGGCGGCCACGGGGGCCTGGTTCCGCGACCACGGCAGCGGCGGCACGCTCGCCAACTGCACCATCGACTCCGTCCAGACCGGCGTGATCGTCACCAAGGGCGCGGATCCCACGCTGGAGCGGTGCACGGTGAGCTCCCCCGCCGAAGCCGGGTTCTACGTGTCGGCGGGCGGGCGCGGCACCTTCACGGCGTGCCGGGTCACGGGCAGCGCGGGCTTCGGTTTCCATGTCATCGACGGCTGCCGGACCTCCCTGCACCGCTGCCACACCGAGCGCTGCGCGCGCGGGGGCTACGAGTTCGCGGAGGACGGCCCGGTCGCCGAGGACTGCACGAGCGACGAGTCCGGACCGCGCCTCGCCGCCCGGTCCGCCTCCGGCGTGGGCGCCGGCTCGGGTGCGGGGGCGGCGGCCGGGGAGCGTACGGGGATCCGTACGGTATCGGCCGCCGCGAGCCCCGTGGCGGCCGGCACGGCCGAGCGGGTGCCGGCCCAGCGGCCGGCCGACGAGACGGAGGCCGCGGCGAGCGGGCAGCCGGCGGCCCGCGGTTCGGTCGAGGTGCTGGGGCACCTCGACGCGCTCGTGGGGCTGGACAGCGTCAAGCGCGAGGTCCGTGCGCTGACCGACATGATCGAGGTGGGCCGGCGCCGGCAACTGGCCGGGCTCAAGGCCGCCTCGGTCCGCCGCCACCTGGTCTTCACCGGCTCCCCCGGCACCGGCAAGACCACCGTGGCCCGGCTGTACGGGGAGATCCTGGCCTCCCTCGGGGTCCTGGAGCGCGGCCACCTCGTGGAGGTGTCCCGCGTCGACCTGGTCGGCGAGCACATCGGGTCCACCGCGATCCGCACCCAGGAGGCCTTCGACCGGGCGCGCGGCGGGGTGCTGTTCATCGACGAGGCGTACGCCCTGGCGCCCGAGGACTCGGGCCGCGACTTCGGCCGCGAGGCGATCGACACGCTGGTGAAGCTCATGGAGGACCACCGGGACGCGGTGGTGGTGATCGTCGCCGGGTACACGGCGGAGATGGACCGCTTCCTGACCGTGAACCCGGGGGTGGCCTCCCGCTTCTCCCGGACCATCACCTTCGGGGACTACGGGCCCGGGGAACTGCTGCGGATCGTGGAGCAGCAGGCCGAGGAGCACGAGTACCTGCTCGGCGAGAAGACCGCCGACGCCCTGCTGACGTACTTCACCGACCTGCCCAAGGGGCCCGCCTTCGGCAACGGCCGCACCGCGCGCCAGACCTTCGAGTCGATGGTCGAGCGGCACGCGGGGCGGGTCGCGCAGCTGTCCGAGCCGAGCAAGGACGATCTCACCCTGCTCTACCCGGCGGACCTTCCGGAGCTCTGACCGCAGCCCCGCGCACGTGCAGCTACGGGTACGGGTACGGGTACAGGCCCACCGGAGCCCCTCACAGGTCCCGGCGCATGCACACCCGGGGCCAGCGGGCGAGCCCGTGCACGGCCTCGCGGTCGCGGATGTCCCGCAGGCCGGGGCCGAGGCCGCCCTCGTCCAGGGTGCGGAAGCCGCAGCGGGCGTAGTACGGGGCGTTCCACGGCACGTCGGTGAAGGTCGTCAGGGTGAGCGCGGGGGCGCCCTCCACCCGGGCCCGCTCCGCGAGATGGTCCAGCAGGGACCGTCCGATGCGCCGGTGGGCACGGTCCGGGTGCACCGACACCTGCTCGACGTGGAGGTTCCCGTCGACGCGGTCGGCGAGGAGGTAGCCGACGGGGTTCCCCGCCCCGGCGCCCTCGGCCGCGACCCAGGCCAGGCCGGCCCGCCGGTAGCCTCGGAGTTCCTCCAGCGGAAGCGGTTCGTCGTCGGCGATCTCCTGCATGCCGATGGTCCGGAAGCATTCCCCGGCGGCCCGCTCGATGTCCTGCAGGAGGGCCAGTTCGTCGATGTGCGCTGCTCTGATAAGCATGTACGGCATTGTCCCGCCGGGACCGGGGCCGCGAAACGGGTTCGCCACCGCGCCCGGCGGCTCCGCGGCGGACAACTGACGGAGCGACAGCTAGGGTGACAGCCCGCCGGCCGCCGCCGGCCGTCCGCCGAACCGAGGGAGTGCCGCCATGGCCCGCCGACTCCGCCCCGTAGGACTGGACTTCATCGAGGTCGCTCCCACCCGCCTGGTCTTCGCCGGCCGGACCACGGCGGCTCCCGAGGACGTGTACCGGGCGCTGGCCGAGGAGGTCGAGGGCTGGCCGCGCTGGTTCCGGGCCGTGATCCTGGCCCGGCCCACCCACGGCGGCGCGGGGCGCGAGATCAAACTCGCGGGCGGGGTCCGGTTCCAGGAGACGATCATGGCCGCGGATCCGGAGCGGCGCTACGCGTACCGGGTCGACGAGACCAACGCCCCCGGCATACGGGCCCTGCTGGAGGAGTGGCGCCTCACTCCCTCCGGCTCCGGCACCCACGTTCAGTGGACCTTCGCGGCGGACGGCCCGCTCCCCGTACGCCTCGCCCTGACCGCGGCCCGGCCGGGACTCGGCCACTCGTTCCGCTCGGCCGTCCGCGCGCTGGACCTGCGGCTGGCGGCGCGGAGGACCGGTACGGATCAGTAGGAAACGTCGGGTTGGCGGGCGATGACAAGCTCGACCGCGGGATGTGTTTCGGCCAGGTCCCCGTACCCTCCGGCGGGTACACGGGCCTGTTGTACTCGATGCCTGCCGTGATTCCCCCGAAAATCCGCTGTGGCCGAAGTCCGCACAGACGAGTGCCGCAACCGGACGGGGCCCGCCTCCCCCATGAGGCTGTGTCGCCACGGCCCCGTCACGGGTCAGATCGCGGGGTGCCGCACCGCCAGGTCCCCGTAGCCGCCCGCCGACCAGACCCGGGTCCGGAACTCCTGCAGGGTCAGGGCCCGTTCGCCCGCGAAGTGCACAGTGCCGCAGCGGCCGCAGTACCAGCCGTCCGCCCAGACGCGGTCGGCGGCCACCCGGCCCGGTTCGGTCCGGCGGCGCCAGGTCCGTACGGACCGGCCCGACAGGGCGAGGAGGAGGATGCCCAGGAGCAGTAGGGCCGCGCCGATCCAGGCCAGGTAGGTCGCGGGCTGGTCGACCGCGAAGGGGCCGCCGCCGTCGGTCCCGTAGAGCCGTGGGGTCGTGCCGTCCTCGAACCACTTCCCCGCGATCGCCCCCCAGACGAAGACGCCGACCGCGGCGAGGAGGAGCAGCACCCCGACGCAGCCCGCGGCGCCGTTGTCCGGCTCCTCGGGGGCGACCGCGAGGGCCTTGGCCAGCGCCGAGTTCTCCTCGCGGGTCGTGACGCTGTCGTCCTCGCCGCCACCGCGCTCCACCCGCATCGCGGCCTTGGACCGCAGGTACGCGGCCGACACGCCGAGCACCTGGTCCTCCCGGCCGCACCGGGGACAGGCCGGCGGACCGCCCCCGCGCGCGCCTTCACCGCCCGCACCGCTGCCGCTCCCGGAACCGCCGCCGCCGTTACCCGCGTTCTCCGCCATCGCTCCCCACCCTGCCCTGCCCCGCCCGCCCCACGTCCAAAGTCCGCACAGCGTAGCCAGCGCCCCCGTCCCCGGCCAGGGAAAACGATTCATCAGGCGATGGGCTCGCTCCACACACCGGTCGCCAGCATGGTGTCGAGCGTCCGTGCGTACGGCGCGATGTCGAGCCCCTGCTCCGCCAGCCACGCGTCGGAGTAGTACTTGTCCAGGTAGCGCTCGCCCCCGTCGCAGAGCAGGGTCACCACGCTGCCCGTGCGCCCCTCCGCCACCATCTCCGAGATGATCTTCAGTGCGCTCCACACGCCGGTACCGGTGGAACCGCCCGCCTTGCGGCCGATCACCCGCTCCAGCGCGCGGCACGCCGCGACGCTCGCGGCGTCCGGGACCCTCATCATCCGGTCGATGGCCCCGGGCACGAAGCTCGGCTCCATCCGGGGCCGGCCGATGCCCTCGATGCGCGAGCCGCAGTCGCTGGTCGCGTGCGGGTCGCCCTGAGTCCAGCCTTCGAAGAAACAGGAGTTCTCCGGGTCCGGGACGCAGATGCGGGTGTCGTGCTGCATGTAGTGCACGTAGCGGGCGATCGTCGCGGAGGTGCCGCCGGTGCCGGCCGTGGCCACGATCCAGGCGGGCTCGGGGTAACGCTCCAACCGCAGCTGCTGGTACATCGATTCGGCGATGTTGTTGTTGCCGCGCCAGTCCGTCGCCCGCTCCGCGTACGTGAACTGGTCCATGTAGTGGCCGCCGGTGCGGGCGGCGAGCTCGGCCGACTCCTCGTACATCTTCATCGAGTCGTCGACGAAGTGGCACTCACCCCCGTGGAACTCGATGAGCCGGCACTTCTCGGGGCTCGTCGTACGCGGCATGACGGCGATGAACGGGACGCCGATCAGCTTGGCGAAGTAGGCCTCCGAGACGGCGGTGGAACCGGACGAGGCCTCGATGACGGGGCGCCCGGGGCGGATCCAGCCGTTGCAGAGCGCGTAGAGGAACAGGGAGCGGGCGAGGCGGTGCTTGAGGGACCCCGTCGGGTGGGTGGACTCGTCCTTGAGGTAGAGGTCGATGCCCCAGGCCTCCGGGAGCGGGAAGCGCAGCAGGTGCGTGTCGGCGGAACGGTTCGCGTCGGCCTGCACCTTGCGGACAGCCTCTTTCAGCCATGCGCGGTAGTCCGCGTCGCTGCGGTCGACGTCGGTGGTCGTGGCGGTCGTACCGGTGGTGCTCATGCGCCGTGCTCCTTCGTATGCCCTGAATGTCCCGATGTCCTCGAGCGCTCGGTCGGCCCGGCGCCTCTTCGCCGTTCGCTGCCCGCTTTCGCAATGTACCCCCCTCACCTGCACAAACAGTCACTTTGGGTATCCATGCGGATCGCTTTCGATCGCGTTCGGTTGCACACCGGCCCACAGTGGGTGACCCTGGGGAGGCGTCACCGAGGGTGCAGCACCCGTAACACTGATGTCGGGGAGTCGCAGCCGTGATCAGTCATTCCCGCAGGCACTGCGTCGTCGAACTGCAGGCCCTGCCCTTGCGGATCGGACAGATCCGCCGAATCGTTTCGGCGCAACTGCGCCACTGGCAGCTCGATCCGCTCATAGACCGGGCCGCGCTCGGCGTGACGGAGCTGCTCAGCAACGTCCACCGCCATGCGCAGCCGGACAAGACGTGCACCGTCGAGATCGAGCTCCGTCTCGGCCGGCTGACCGTCTCCGTCTACGACAGCGACCCCCGCCTCCCCATGCTCCGGGACTCCCGGGCCGCCGAGGCTTCCGGGGCCACCCGCCCGGCGGGCATCGCCGCCGTCGACGCCCTGGAGACCTCCGGACGCGGGCTCGCGCTCGTGGAGGCGCTCAGCGAGGCGTGGGGGGCCCGTCAGCAGGACGACCGCGCGGGCAAGGTGGTGTGGTTCTCCCTGCGCGCCGCCCCCGGCCCCGCCGCACCGGAAGCCCACCCGGTGCTCCCGGCCGAGAAGCCGGTGCCGCACGCCGGCATGACCGTACGGGACCCCGCGCCGGCCCCGCCCGTCGCCGCACCCCCCGAGCCGGTCTCCGCCCGCCTGTCGGTGTCCGCCACGGTCGGCGCCCGGCCCGGGTAGCCTCCGGCCGCCGCAGCCGCCCGGAGGGGCCGTCGAACGCTCAGGCCGCCGTGCCCAGGGTCCCGAGGGGGTCGTCGAGCACCGGCTGCCATGCCAGCTCGGCGGCGCCGACCAGGCTGTTGTGGTCGAGCGTGCACGGCAGGATCGGCACGCCGCCGCTGCGCCCCCACAGGCTGCGGTCCGCGACCACCGCGCGCAGCCGCTCGGGGTCGGCGTAGAGCAGCTCGCGGTGGAGTCCGCCCAGGATGATCCGGTCCGGATTCAGGATGTTGACCAGGCCCGCGAGGCCCAGGCCGAGCCGGTCGATGAGCTCCTCGGTGGCCGCCCGCACCCCGGGGTCCGCGGACTCCTCGCGCAGCAGGTCGCGGGCCTGCTGGAGCAGGGACACCTCGGGGCCCGGGGTGCGCCCGGCGGCGGTGAGGAAGGCCAGCGGGTCGGCCTCCACGTCGAGGCAGCCGCGGCTGCCGCAGTGACAGGGGCGCCCCTCCGGGTTCACGGTGAGGTGGCCGACCTCCAGGGCCAGGCCCGAACTCCCGCTGTGCAGGCGGCCGTCCAGGACCAGCGCCCCGCCGACCCCGCGGTGCCCGGTGGCCACGCACAGCAGGTGCTGCGCGCTGCGGCCGGCGCCGTGGCGGTGCTCGGCGAGCGCGGCGAGGTTCACGTCGTTGCCGGTCAGTGCCGGGCCGTCGATCCCGGCCTCCTTCACGCAGTCGGCGAAGATGGCCCGTACGGGGGAACCTGCCGGCCAGGCCAGGTGCAGCGGGTTCAGGGCCGTCCCCTCCGGCTCCGCGACCGCCGAGGGCACCGCGAGGCCTGCCCCGATGCAGCGCCGGCCGGTCTGCGCGAGCAGCGCGGCCCCGGCTTCGACGACCGCGCCGAGCACCTGCGCGGGGTCGGCCGACACGGGCACCCGTCCGGGAGCGGTGGCGACGATCCGGCCGCCGAGGCCGACCAGGGCAGCCCGGAACCCGTCCGAGTGCACCTGCGCCGCCAGGGCCACCGGGCCGTTCTCGTCCACGGAGAGCCGGTGCGAGGGGCGGCCCTGGGTTCCGCCGGCCCCGCCGGGGCGGGAGTCCACGCGGATCAGGCCGAGCGCCTCCAGCTCTGCGGCGACGGCTCCGGCGGTGGCTCGGGTGACACCGAGCTCGGCCGTCAGAACCGCGCGGGTCGGGGCCCGGCCGGTGTGGACGAGCTCAAGCGCCGGGCCGAGTGCGCCACGGCCCCGCTCCAGCTTGGTCCGCGCGGAGCCGGCGGCGGACGCCGAGCCCGAAGCGGAGGCGGACGCCGAGCCCGAAGCCGATGCCGATGCCGGGGGCATCGCCGGCGCCGCGGCCGCGGACGCCCCGGAAGCCGTCGGGGCGACGGACGCTCCCGTCCCGTCGGACCCCTCGGCCGTGCCGCCGGCGCCTTCGGTCCCGTCCGTCCCAGCGGACACCGTGGTCACATCCCCCACCCGCCGCGGGGCCCCGTTGCCGTTCATGACAGCGATCCTCGCATGATCGGAGCCTCGAGGACGCCGCCCGCTAGCCGAGCCCGCCGACCCGCAGCGTGATGTTCAGCCGCCCGGCCAGCCCGAGGCCCGGCGGGGCGGTGCCGGGCAGGACTTTCGGCACCCCGTGAAAGGCCCGTCGGACCGGCCCGCCGAAGACGAACAGATCCCCGCTGCGCAGCTCAAGGTCCCGATACGGACGCCCGCGCGAGGCGGTGTTGCCGAAGCGGAAGAGGCAGGAATCACCCAGGCTCAGCGAGACCACGGGGGCTTGCGAGCGCTCCTCGGCGTCCCGGTGCATGCCCATGCGGGAGTCGCCCCCGTAGAAGTTGACCAGGGCGATGTCGTAGGCGACGTCCGGATCCGGGGCCTGCCCGTACGCGGCGGCCACGGCGCTGCGCCCCAGCAGCGCGAGCCAGTCGGGCATCGCCTTGACCGGCGTGCCGTCCCCGTCGACGGCCGTGGGCGCGTAACCGTACGGGTACCAGTGCAGCCCCAGGCACACCTGCCGGGCGGTCATCGTCCCGCCGCCCGGTGTGCGCACCGTCCGCAGCCCGGCGGGCGGCCGGGCCCATCCCCGGCAGGCCTCCACCAACTCCCGCTGCCGCCCGGGCCCCAGCCAGTCCGGCACGTGCACGGCGCCGGGCACGATCTCGGTGCGCTCGCGCGGGAAGAGCTCGCCCCCCGGGTGCTCCATGGCCTCCACCGTCTCCTCCACGCACTCCTCCGCGACGCGCTCCACCGCCTCCCTGACCTCCATCATCCTTCGTTGTGCGTCCCCGCGGCGGCTGCGAGACTCCCGGCATGGAGATCATCAGCTTTGTGAAGACCGTGGCCCGCGAGGGCGAGCAGCTCGCCGACGCAGCCGAACGGGCCGGTACGGACGCCTTGGTGCCCACGTGTCCGCAGTGGCGGGTCGCCGATCTGCTGCGCCACACCGGCTCCGTGCACCGCTGGGCCACCGGGTACGTGGCGCAGGGCCTGACCGAGCGGGCGCCGTTCCCGGAGGCTCCGGAGCTGGTGGGCGCGCAACTGCTGGCCTGGTTCCGCGAGGGCCACGCGACGCTGGTGCGGACGCTGACCGGGACCTCGGCCGACGCCCGGTGCTGGACCTTCCTGCCCACCGCCCCGCCTTCGCCGCTGGCCTTCTGGGCGCGGCGCCAGGCGCACGAGACCACCGTGCACCGGATGGACGCGGAAGCCGCGCTGGGCGTGCCCTTCGGGGCCGTGGATCCCGGCTTCGCGCAGGACGGGGTGGACGAGCTGCTGACCGGCTTCCACGCGCGGCCGCAGAGCCGGGTACGGACGGCGGAGCCGCGGGTGATGCGGGTACGGGCCTCCGACACGGGCGCGGTGTGGACCGTACACCTGTCCCAGGAGCCGGCGCGCACGGTGCGCGGGGATGCGGACGGCGAGGAGGCCGACTGCACGCTGACGGGCGAGGCCTCCTGGCTCTACTCGGCTCTGTGGAACCGGCAGCCGCTCACCGGACCGGGCGTGACGGGCGACGCCGAACTGGCCCGGCTCTGGGTGGACACGGCCGGAATCTGACCCCTCGGCCGTGTCCTTCGGATCTTGCCTGCCGGGCCAGACCCGAAAGAGACGGCTCAGGCCTCGGTTCCTTGTGCTCGCATGCGGCAGCCGTGCAGCACTCGTAGCCTGTGGCGGTGCTGAACTACGACGAACTGACGGTGGCCGAGCGCACCTTGTGGGATTCCTTCCCCACAGGTCGGTGGGTGGATCTGAGCACCGGGACGCCTGAGGACGACGATCCCGCAAGAGGAGAGCGCTGGGGGCCCGAGCGCACGGTCCGTGCGGAGGTCCTGGCCGCCCTTCTGCTGGGCGGCAACACGGAGCCGTCGAGCAGTGTCGCTTCCTTGCGCCTCGCCGGAGCGCTGATCACCGGCCGGCTCGACTTGGCCGGTGCGGAGATCAACCACCTGCTGTGGCTGAAGGCATGCCGGTTGGAACAGACGGTCAGCCTCTACGCGGCCTCTACGCGGACGGTCCGGATCACGAACAGCCGGGTCCCCGGCGTGGACGCCGGACTGGCCCGCATCGAGGGCCATCTCGACCTGAACGGTTCCGTGATGGAAACGGGCCGCCTTTCACTCATCAACGCTCACGCGGCCGGCGAGCTGGTCCTGAACGGGGCCCTGATATCGGCGCCCGGACAGTGGGCGGTGTTCGCGGGAGGCCTGATCATGGGAGGCGGCGTCTTCTGCCAGGGCTTCACCGCGCGGGGCGGGGTGCGGCTGCCGGGCGCGCAATTGCCCGGAGGCCTGTTCATGCGGGGCGCACGCCTGGAGAGCCCCGGCGGCATGGCGCTGCTCGCGGACAACGTGACGGCCACCGTGGTGGAGCTGTCCGAGGGATTCAGCGCGGTGGGAACCCTGCGGCTGCGGGGTGCCCGGATATCAGACCTGCTGACCCTTGAAGGCGCGACCCTCGCCGGCCGTGACACGGCGCTGTTCGGGGTCGGGATGCAGGTGGGAACCTTCGACTTCGGCCTTGCCGCGGAGCCTGCGGGAGCGGTGGACCTCCAGGGTGCGAGGGCGACCGTTCTGCACGACCGCAGGCGGAGCTGGCCGAGGGTGGTGCGGCTGGACGGGTTCGTCTACGACTCCCTGAGCTCCGACGGGACCTTCCTGCACGAGGACGTGGCCCACCGCCTGGCGTGGATCCGCCGCAGCCCCGGCTATGCCCCGCAGCCGTACGAGCAGCTCGCCGCCTGCTACCGACAGGCCGGCCACGACGACGACGCCCGGAGGGTGCTGCTGGAGAAGCAGCGCCACCGCCGCCGCACCCTGAACCCGCCCGGACGGGTGTGGGGATACCTGCTCGACGCCGCCGTCGGCTACGGCTACCGGCCCTGGCTGTCCGCCTTGTGGATGGCCACGCTGTGGCTGCTCGGCAGCCTCGCGTTCAGCGCCCGCTCGCCGGTCCAGACGAAGTCCGGCGAGGGCGCCCCGTTCAATCCGTTCGTCTACACCCTCGACCTGCTCTTCCCCATCGGCGACTTCGGCCAGCGCAGCGCCTGGCACTGGACGGGGTCGGCACAGTGGCTGGCATACGTGCTGATCACCATCGGCTGGATCCTCACCACGGCCGTCGTCGCCGGCATATCCCGTACGCTGAACAGGAATTGACGGCCCCCGACGGCCCTACCGTCGAGATCACCGCCGCCGGGCGGTCGGAGACCGGCTCAGCCCAGGGTCGAGGCGTACGAGGTCTGGGCTCGGTACTTCCAGCCGGGCTGGGCGTCCCAGGGGTTCGGCATCTCCGCACTGGTCGCATAGGCGTAGCCCGCGCCGCGTTCGAAGGCCGTGCGGAGCGTCGCGCGCATCGCCGGGGCGTCGGGGACGTCGTGGACAAGGTGCCAGAACGCGGTGCCGCTCGGGTCGAGTTCGGCGCCGGAGCGGTAGCCGGTGAGTGCGTCGAAGACGTTGCCGCCGAGCCAGCCGGCGCCCGTGTAGGCGGCGTACGTGTCCTCGAAGGTGACGAAGACGTCGGCGGTGCGGTGGCCGGGCTCCAGGAAGCAGTCGGCGATGGCCGTACCGGGGTTGTTGACGACCAGGTCCGGCGCGCCGGGGGCGATGGCTTCCATGGTGTCCTGCACGTACGTGCGGAGCTCCGCGTAGTGGTCGCGGACGGCGTTGGCCGGGCCGCAGTCGCGGCTGACCACGTCGAAGAAGATGCCGTCCACGTGGAGCCGGCCGTCGGGGGTCTTCAGGTAGTTGTCCACGGAGGCCTTGACCTCGGCGATGTCACGGTTGCCGTGGTCGGTGTGGACGTAGCCGAGCACCTTGGTCTTCTCGCCGGTGGCGGTGGTGCCGGTGCGCAGGACATCGGCGCGGGCCCGCCAGGGGGCGTCGAACGGAGAATCGCCGTTGCCCGGATTGAGGACCACCACCGAGGCGGCCGGGCTGGTGGCGGTGAGATCGACGAGCATCGGGTCGTTGGCCCAGACGTAGGCCGGGACGGCTATCTCAAGGCCCCGCACACCGGCCGCCCGGGGGGTCGGTCTCACCTCGGGGGTCGGCGCCGGGGCGAGGGCCGGGGTACGGTCCCGGGCCTGGGAGCGGCCCGGCTCCGAGCTCGCCGACGCGGTGACGGCCGGCGCCGGCGCGGCGAGTAAGAGGGTGGCCAGGACGGCGTAAACGGCCTTCGCGGCGCGGGTCATGGCTGCTCCTCGGGGCGACGGCAGGGCGACGGCGGGGCGGCGCCGTGGCGATGGCCGGGCGCCGGGGACGGCAACCGGGACGGGAGCCCGGCCCGAGGAACACTAGACGGGCCGCCGCGCACACCAGGGCCGATTCCGCACCTTCAGTAGGAGGAACTGACAAGCGAACCTTCCCCGGCCCCGCCCGTACGGCCCGGCCTAGACGGCGGGCAGCCCGACCCCGTGCGCCAGCTGTCCGGCGGCGTGCGCGAAGAAGGCGGCGCGCTCCTCGACGACCCGGTCGAACTGGCCGAACAGTTCGAAGGAGATCAGCCCGACGAGCTGCGCCCAGGCGGCGACCAGGGCCGCGGCGGCCTCGGGGGGCAGGCCTTCGGCGAAGTCCGCGGCCATGCGGGCGGCCTCGGGGCGCAGCTCGTCGGGGAGTGGCGGGAGGGAGATGCCACGGCCCTCGTAGGCGGCGCGGACGATGCCGATGAGGGTGTTGCCCACGCGGGAGGCGGGGCCGATGGTGTCGAGGGGGGCGGTGTAGCCGGGGACGGGCGAGCCGTAGATGAGGGCGTACTCGTGCGGGTGCTCCAGCGCCCACGCACGGACGGACTCACAGACCGCGGCCCAGCGGGCGCGGGGGGTGCCGCCGGCGGCCAGCGAGCGGGCGTCGGCGCCCTCGGCGGCGGCGCCGACGCTGTTGTAGGCGTCGACGATGAGGGCGGTGAGGAGCTCGTCGCGGCTGGGGAAGTAGCGGTAGAGGGCGGAGGAGACCATGCCCAGCTCGCGGGCGACGGCGCGCAGCGAGAGCTTGGCGGCGCCCTCGGCCGCGAGTGCGCGGCGCGCCTCGTCCTTGATGGCGGCGGTGACTTCGATGCGGGCTCGTTCCCTGGCCCCTCGCACGGTGCTCATGGAGGTCAGTGTGCCACGCAGGCAGAGCACTGCCCAATAACGCGAGCACCGATCCATTTCGAGAGCACTGCTCTTGTTTTGGAGCGCCGATCCGTGCACACTGTTCTCAAGCGAGAGCAGTGCTCTCCCAAACTCCTCGGAGGCCAGCATGAACGCGCCCAAGCCGTACTACGTCAAGGCCGGCCGGCTCGACATCCTCTTCAACGCCCTCGTCGGCAAGCTGGCCCGCCTCGGCATGAGCCTGGCCGGAACCGCCGAGCTGTCGGTGCGCGGCCGCACCTCCGGCACGATGCAGCGGATCCCGGTGAACCCGTACCACCAGGACGGCACCCGGTACCTGGTCTCCGCCCGCGGCCACTCCCAGTGGGTCCGCAACATGCGCGCCGCGGGCGGCGGCGAGCTCCGCCTGGGCCGCACCGTGCACACGTTCACCGTCACCGAGCTCACCGACCCCGCCGAGCAGGCCGTCGTCCTGCGCGGATACCTGAAGAAGTGGGGCTGGGAGGTCAACCGGTTCTTCGACGGGGTCACCGCGAAGTCCTCCGAGTCCGAGCTCCGGGCCGCCGCCCCCGACCACCCGGTCTTCCGCATCACGGTCACCTCCTGACCGGCCGCCCACCCGGCCGCGAAACGCGGCGGCGGCCTCGCCGATACCTCCGGCAAGACCGCCACACTCCGCACTTCGACGCCACCGTTCCCCCCACCGGGGACGGCGACTTCGGCCCAGGACCCAGCCCCCAGCCCCAGCCCCGGACCAGGGCCCGAACCCGGGATCAGCCCTTGACCCCTCCCTGGGCTCCGTCCTGCTCCCCGGACCCGGACCCCACCTCAACGCCGGCCTCGGCGCCGGCCTCGCCGGCCCCGCCCCGGCTCCGCGCCTGCCGTGCGTCGAGCACGTGCAGCGCCTTGCGCGCCAGCGGGTACGTACGCACCATCTCGGCCAGCGTCAGCGAGCCCCGGGCGATCCGGGCGAAGGCCAGCCAGGCCGGCCGGAAGCCGGTGATCGCCGCGTGCAGCAGGCCCGGCTTGGCCTCGAAGAGTTCCAGCATCCGCCTGCCGACACCCATCTCCACGCCCAGCCCGGCCTTGACGGCGAAGGCGTAGTTGAGGGCCTGGCGGCGCGCGTCCACGGCGTCCTGGGCCTCGGAGATCTTCACGGCCCACTCACCGGCGAGCCGCCCCGAGCGCAGCGCGAAGGAGATGCCCTCCCGGGTCCACGGCTCCAGCAGGCCGGCCGCGTCGCCCGCGACCAGGACCCGCCCGCGCGAAAGCGGCGATCCGGGCTTGCGGCAGCGGGTCAAATGCCCGGAGGAGAGTGCCGGTTCGAAGCCCGACAGGCCCAGCCGGGCGATGAAGTCCTCCAGGTACCGCTTGGTCGCGGCCCCTTCTCCCTTGGCCGAGATGACCCCCACGGTGAGCGTGTCGCCCTTGGGGAAGACCCAGCCGTAACTGCCGGGCAGCGGGCCCCAGTCGATGAGGACCCGGCCCTTCCAGTCCGCGGCGACCGTCTCGGGGACGGGGATCTCCGCTTCCAGGCCGAGGTCGACCTGGTCCATCTCGACGCCGACGTGCGCGCCGATCCGGCTCGCGCTGCCGTCCGCGCCGACCACGGCCCGGGCCAGCACCGTCTCGCCGTCGGCGAGGATCACGGCGACGGTCCGCCGGTCGGGCACGGACGCCCCGTGCTGTTCCACCCGCGCGACGGCCGTACCCGTACGGACCGTGGCGCCGGCCTTCTCCGCCTCGGCCACCAGCGCCGCGTCGAACTCGGGGCGGTTGATCAGCCCGAACAGCATCTGCTTCGAACGCCGGGTCCGGGCGAACTTCCCGTCCAGCGAGAAGGTGACCGCGTGGACACGGTCCTTGAAGGGCAGTACGAAACCCGGCGGCAGCGCATCGCGCGAGGGGCCGATGATGCCTCCGCCACAGGTCTTGTACCGGGGCAGTTCCGCCTTCTCCAACAGCAGAACGCGCCGTCCCGCGGCGGCCGCCGCGTGCGCGGCCGAGGACCCGGCCGGCCCGGCCCCGACCACGACCACGTCCCACACCTCGCCGGTCCCCCCGGCCGTCTGCGCGTCCGCCCCCTGAGCGGCCTGCCCTGCCTGCGCGTCGCCTACGTCGCCGCTGTCGCTCTCGTCGCTGCTCACGATGTGCTGCTGCTCCTGATCATGCGGTTCATGCCATTGCTCCGATGCCGGGGAAATCCTACGGCGCGAGATCGACTGCCTCGTTGTGCGAGGATCGGAAGAGTCTTTTGCCGTAGCCCGCGTACGCACACCCCGCGCATGCGGGACACGTCTACGTAACCCGTACACGTACACCAACGTCGCACCCAAGAGGAGCGTGCCCATGCCGTCTCATCCGATCGCCGAGACCGTCGCCTCGCTGATGCCCCGCGCCAAGCAGGAGCTGTCCGAGCTGGTGGCTTTCCAGTCGGTGGCGGACTGGGCCCAGTTCCCCCAGAGCGAGAGCCGGGCCGCCGCGAAGTGGGTCGCCGACGCGCTGCGCGCCGAGGGCTTCCAGGACGTCGCGCTGCTCGACACCCCCGACGGCACCCAGTCGGTGTACGGATTCCTGCCCGGCCCGGCGGACTCGCCGACCGTCCTGCTGTACGCGCACTACGACGTGCAGCCCCCGCTGGACGACGCGGCCTGGATCTCCCCCGCCTTCGAGCTGACCGAGCGGAACGGCCGCTGGTACGGCCGCGGCGCCGCCGACTGCAAGGGCGGGTTCATCATGCACCTGCTCGCGCTGCGCGCCCTCAAGGCCAACGGCGGTGTGCCGGTGAACGTGAAGGTGATCGTCGAGGGGTCGGAGGAGCAGGGCACCGGGGGTCTCCAGCAGTACGCGACGGCCCACCCCGAACTGCTGGCCTCCGACGCCGTCGTGATCGGCGATGCGGGCAACTTCCGCACGGGCCTGCCGACGGTCACCGCGACCCTGCGCGGCATGTGCCTGCTGAAGATCAAGATCGACACCCTGGGCGGCAACCTGCACTCCGGGATGTTCGGCGGGGCCGCCCCCGACGCGATGGCCGCCCTGATCCAGCTGCTGGCCTCGCTGCGCGCGCCGGACGGTTCGACCACGGTGGACGGGCTGGCCTCGGACGCGGTGTGGGAGGGGCTCCAGTACCCGGAGGCCGACTTCCGTTCCGACGCGAAGGTGCTCGACGGGGTCGAGCTGATCGGCGAGGGCACGATCGCGGACCGGCTCTGGTCCCGGCCGGCCGTCACGGTGCTGGCCATCGACTCCCCGCCGCTGGTCGGTGCCACCCCCTCGGTTCACGCGAGCGCGGGCGCGCTGGTGAGCCTGCGGGTGCCGCCGGGTGTGGACACGGTGCAGGCGATCAAGCTGCTGGAGGCGCACCTGGTGGCGCACACCCCCTGGAAGGCGCGTCTGGAGCTCGAAGTCGTCGGCCAGGGACAGCCGTTCCAGGCGGACACGGACAGTCCCGCATACGCCTCGATGGCGCAGGCCATGAAGGCGGCCTACCCGGGCCAGGAGATGCAGATCAGCGGCATGGGCGGCTCGATCCCCCTGTGCAACACGCTGACGGAGCTCTACCCGGACGCGGAGATGCTGCTCATCGGCCTGAGCGAGCCGGAGGCGCAGATCCACGCGGTGAACGAGAGCGTCTCCCCGGAGGAGTTGGAGCGCCTGTCGGTCACCGAGGCGCTGTTCCTCGTCAACTACGCGGAGTCCAAGCGCGCCTGACGGTGTCGCGGGCGGATCCCCGTGGATCCGCCACGGGCGAACCACGCTACCGGCGCAATCTCGGCCGGGGGCGTGGTTCGTCCGCGTACGTTCGGGTGATGGATCTCGTAGAAGTCGTCCCCGGTCGCCTGCACATGCTCCGCTACCCCATCGGCCAGGCCTACCTCTGGCGCGACGGTGACGCCCTGACCCTGATCGACGCGGGTCACGCCGGTTCGGCGGACGCGATCGAAGGGGCGATACGCTCCCTCGGGCTGGCGCCGGAGCGGCTGGAGCGGATCGTCCTGACGCACTGCCACCGCGACCACGTCGGCGCGGCGGGCGAACTCGCCGCCCGCCGGGGCGCGGAGGTGCTGGCGCACGCGCTCGACGCACCGGTGATCCGGGGTGAGCAGCCGGTCCCGGAACCGGTCCTGCTGGACTGGGAACTCCCGTTGTACGCACACGGCCTGACGGTTCCGCAGGCACCGCCGACCCCGGTGGACCGGGAGTTGAAGGACGGCGAGGTACTCCCCTTCGGCGACGGTGCGGTCGTCGTCCACGCTCCGGGTCACACCCCGGGCAGCATCGGCATCCATCTCCCGGAGCACGGCGTGCTGTTCACCGGCGACTGCGTCGCCGGTGTCGGCCGGGTGATGCTCGGCGTGTTCAACGTGGACCGTGCCCTGGCCGTCGATTCGATGCTCCGCCTCGCCGCACTGGCCCCTTCGGTGGCCTGCTTCGGCCACGGCGACCCCCTGGTCTCGGACACCGCGGCCACCCTCCTGGCGGCGGCGCGAGCGGCAGCTGACCCGACGGCCTGATCCGGGCAGCGGGCCGGGGTGCCGTCCCCGGCCCGCTGCCTCCGGCATCCGACCCCCGGCTCCGGCCCCCGGCCGCGCCGCCGCGGCGCCTGACCGCCCGGCCGCCCGGCCGCCCTTCCGCCCGGCCGCCCGGCTACGGAACGGCCCGCCCCGCCTCCAAGTACGCCGCCCGGCCCCGTTCGCGGGCCCGCAGGGCCCAACGGAGCCTCTCGTACCGCACCTGCGGCAGCAGGTCCGCCGCTTCCTCCTCCGTCACGAACCGCCAGGCCCGCAGCTCCGGCCCGGGCAGCCGCAGCCGCCCGGTCTGCGCCGCCGACAGCCGGCCGCCGTCGAACAGCAGCCGCAGGCCGCCATAGCCCGCCGGAGGGCCCGGCGGCTCCCAGTCCACGACCAGGAGCTCCGGGAGGCGCTCCAGTACGAGGCCGAGTTCCTCCTCGACCTCCCGTACCCCCGCGCACGCCGGGGCCTCCCCGGCCTCGACCACCCCGCCGGGGAACTCCCACCCCGGCTTGTACGTCGGGTCGACCAGGAGCACCCGGTCCGCGTCGTCGAAGAGCAGTACCCCTGCCGCCACCGTCTCGCGCGTCGGCTGCGGGGTCTGCACGATGTCGCAGACCCGGGCCGTGTCGGTGCGCACGGCGTCGGCGATGCGCTCGGCGGTCTCCCGGACGGTCAGGGTCCCGTTGTCGATGACGTGGGCGTCGGCCGCGAGCCAGCCCAGCGCGTGCTGGTAGGCCGGGATGTGGTCGTAGGCCCACTTCCGCACCCTCAGGTCCACGTCCGCCGCCGCGCCGGGCTCCTCCCGGGTCGCGATCCGCTCGCGAAGGATCGTTTCCTCCGGCGCGAGCAGCACGTGCCGCACCGCGATCCTGCGCGCCGCGAGCCCGCCGAAGATCTCGTCGCGGTACTCCTGCCGCAGCAGCGTCATCGGGACCACCAGCACCCCGCCCAGCTCCGCCAGCATCGCCGCGGCCGTGTCCACGACGAGCCGCCGCCAACTCGGCAGGTCCTGATAGTCGGACACCTCCGCGAGGCGTTTGCGCGGCAGCAGCACGCGCAGCGCGTCACCGATGAACTCCGGGTCGAACAAGGTGCTCTCCGGCAGGAGGCCGGTCAGCTCGCGCGCTGTGCTGCTCTTCCCGGCGCCGAAGGTGCCGTTGATCCAGACAATCACGTCTACCCCTCTCCCGATGCCCCCAGTGGCTTGCCCGCACCACCCTGCCACGGAAACCCCGGCGTCCCGCCGAGTGCTTATCCTCAAGGTCAGGGGCCTGCCGCAGCGTCGGGCCCGCACAGCCACAGCGCCCGCCCCTCCGGAGGTCCGACACCGTGCCCCACACCCGCCGCCCGCCCGAGCCCCGCTACGGCAACCGGCCGACGATGAAGGACGTGGCGGCCCGGGCCGGCGTGGGCCTCAAAACGGTGTCACGCGTGGTCAACGGGGAGCCGGGGGTCACCCCGGACACCGAGCAGCGGGTCCAGGAGGCCATCGACGCGCTCGGTTTCCGCCGCAACGACAGCGCGCGGGTCCTGCGCAAGGGCCGCACCGCGACCGTGGGCCTGGTCCTGGAGGACCTCTCCGACCCCTTCTACGGACCGCTCAACCGGGCCGTGGAAGAGGTGGCCCGCGCCCACGGCGCCCTGCTCATCAACGGCTCCAGCGACGAGGACCCGGAGCGCGAACGGGAGTTGGCGCTCGCGCTGTGCGCCCGACGGGTGGACGGACTCGTGGTGATCCCGGCCGGGAACGACCACCGCTATCTGGAGCCGGAGATCAGGGCCGGGGTGGCCACGGTGTTCGTGGACCGCCCGGCGGGCCGGATCGACGCGGACGTCGTACTGTCCGACAGCTTCGGCGGCGCCCGGGACGGGGTGGCCCACCTGATCGCGGGCGGCCACCGCCGGATCGGCTTCATCGGCGACCACCCGCACATCCACACCGCGACCGAGCGGCTGCGGGGCTACCGCGCGGCCATGGCGGACGCCGGCCTGCCGGTCGACGGCGCGTGGGTCTCCCTCGGCACGACGGCCCCGGAGCGCGTCTCGGCCGCCGCCCGGTCGATGCTGTCCGGCCGGGAGCCGGTGACGGCGCTCTTCGCCGGGAACAACCGCGTGACGGTCACGGCCGTACGCGTCCTGGCGTCCCTGCCCCGCCCGGTGGCCCTGGTCGGCTTCGACGACTTCGAACTCGCCGACCTGCTGAACCCCGGGATCACGGTGATCGCCCAGGACGCCGCGGCCCTGGGCCGCGTGGCCACCGACCGCCTCTTCCAGCGCCTGGCGGGCGCGGACCTCCCCCCGGCCCGCATCGAGCTCCCCACCCGCCTGATCCCCCGCGGCTCGGGCGAGATCCCGCCGGTCACCGAATGAGCGACCGCAGCCCGGGCACGGCCCCGCCGGCGGTGGTGAGCCCGGCAAGGGCGGACAGGGCGGGGTGCACGCCGCCGAGGTAGCTCAGCGAGCCGGTGACGAGGCCGGCGAACAAGGCGCCGAGGAGCACGACTGCGGCGTGCAGGGTCAGGAAGGGCGGCTCGGTGTCCGAAGGTGTGGTCATGCCCCGATTGCACCGCCCTTCGCGCCCGGGCGCCGCCCGGATCGAACGACCCGGACCACCTCCGGACACCGCCGGACACCAGCGCTGACCGGCGCCGACCGGCACTGTTCGGGATTGTCCGGCGGAGCGCCCGGCACGGCCCTAACCTGTGCGGTGATGGACAGCGTGCGTGCATTCAGCGAAGAACTGGAGTCGTTCGCGGCGGACTTGCGCCGACTGCGGCTCGACCGGGGCAAGCCGTCCTACCGCGAACTGGCCGCGCGTGCGGCGAAGTCCCAGACCGGCATCCGGCTTCCCGTGTCCACCCAGAGCGACGCGTTCCGCGGGGACCGCCTTCCGGGCCTGGACCGCCTCATGGGCCTGGTCCGGATCCTCCACTCGTACGACGAGTTCGGGCAGGAGCGGCCCGTCCCGCCCCACAACTCCCCCGAGCTGGAACCCTGGCGCCGCCGCTGGCGCGAGCTGGCCGCTCTGGATCCGGTCCGGCGCCCGTCGGCACCCGGACCCCTCACGACGAAGCAAGCCCCCCTTCAGGAGCGTTCACGCGCTCCTGTCGGCGGGACCTGCTTCGCCGTAGCCCACCTGCTCACCACCTGGGCGGACAACAACTGGTGTGCGGCGTTCTCGCCCGACGGCCGGGTCCTCGCCGTCGCCGGGATGAACGAGGAGCACGCAGTGGTCCAACTGTGGGATCCCGTCCTTGGAGTCCCCGTCGGCCTGCTCGAAGGCGGAGGAGTTTCCTTCGCGATGGCGTTCTCCCCCAGCGGCCGCCTCCTGGCCGTCGGAGACGACGACGGCACGGTCACCCTGTGGGATACCGAGACATTTGAACGGGTGGGTCCGCCTCTACTCGGCCACGACAGCTGCATCGACCTGGTCGCCTTCGCGGCCGACGGCCTGACACTGGTCACGGCCGACGAGGATGCCGTCCACCGGTGGGACACGACGACCGGAGAGCCCGCCGGACCGCCTCTCATCGGCGAGATCAAGGCGATCTTCTGCCGCTCCGACGGCGGCATCCTGGGCGTGCTCAGGACCAAACACACGCTACGCCTATGGGATCTGACGACCGATGCGAGCATCGGCAAGCCCCTCCTCGAGAAGGTTACTGAGACCGCCATCGGAGCCGCGTTCTCCGCCGACGGCGCCCTGCTGGCCACGACCGTCGGGGGAGAGACCTTGCTGTGGGACACCGCGACCGGCGCCGTCTCGTACGAACTGCCCGAAGCGGCCGGCCTTGGGGACACCGTGGCCTTCTCCCTGGACGGCCGCCTGCTGGCCACGATGAACGACCACGGCACCGTACGCCTGTGGGACCCATCTACCGGCGCCCTTCTGGGCCCGCCCCTGGCGGGGCACAAGGGTCCGTTCGACCGGCTGGCCGTGTCCCCTGACGGCCGCATGCTCGCCGTTTGCGGCGAGGCCGACACCCTCGTGGTCTACCACGGCGAGCCGTACGTGGCACCCTCGCCTTCGGCGCCGCTCGCGGCACGAGCGCTCGCGTCCGCCTTGCGCACGCATCAGGCCGTGGCTCTGCCTGCCCTGTCGGCGGAGAGCGGAGTTGCTCTGCGCAGGCTGGCCTTCTCCCCAGACGGCACCCGCCTCCTGGTCCGCACCAAGGACGGTCGGATCCTCACCTGGGACCCCGCGGCACGCGTCCAGCTGCCCGGGTCCCTGCCCGCGCCGACCGGCATGGCCCCCTGGGGACTGGACTTCCCCTCCGACGGCGGGCCGGCCAGGCTGTGGTCCCCGGCCGGGCCGCCCAGCCGTCCCGTGTCCCTGGTGCAGCACGTCGCGTTCCGCGCCGCTGCCCGGCAGGCGGCCGTGATCGGGGCGGAGGGGCGGGTACTGATCCTGGACTGGTCCGACGATCGGAGGGCCGCCTCACACGTTCCGGACGGGGTGTCGGACGTGTTCGCCCTCGCCGCCGCTCCGATCGGGGGCGTGCTGGCCGCCGCCGTGGGCGAGCGGGTGGTGCTGTGGGATCCGGCCGCCCCGGCAGGGTCCGTTCTCGCGCTGGAGGCCGACTCGAGCACCGTCTGCGCCATGGCCTTCTCCACGGACGGCCGTCTCCTGGCGACCGGCGACGCCGACGGGCACATCCTGCTGTGGGACGTGAGTGCCCCCGCCCCCCTCTTCCGTCGTCTCGCCGGGCACGCCGGACCCGTGCACGACCTGGTGTTCTCCCCGCAGGGGAACCGGCTGGCCAGCGCGGGTGCGCACGGCACCGTGCAGCTCTGGGACGCTGCCACGGGTGAGGCCATCACCGGCTTGCCGCTGACCGGTCACAGCGGAGCCGTGCGCGGTGTCACCTTCTCCCCCGACTCGAGCCTGCTGGCCACCTCCGGGGACGACGGCACCCTGCGCTGTTGGCTCCTGCCGGCCCCGCACACGCGGACGGCCCGGCCCTGGTGATCCGGAGCCGGGCCTCGAAAAGCCGTACGAGGCCCGGCCGGGGGCAGACCGGCCGGGCCTCGTACGGGGTGCTACCCGCCTCAGGCGGTGGCCGTCAGCGTCGCCGAGCGGCGCGGGATGGCGAAGGCGTCGAGCTCCGCACGGGTCAGGCCCGTCAGGGCGGTGACCTCGTCGGCGCCGACGGCGCCGCAGTCCAGGCCGCGGACCAGGTAGCCGGCCAGGGCCTTCGCGGTGGCGGGCTCGTCCATGACGTCGCCCTCGATCTTGGCGACATACGCCTTCAGGCGCGCGGCGGCCGTCTCGAGGCCCTCGCGGTAGAAGACGAAGACGGCCGCGTAGCGGGTCGGCAGGTGCGCCGGGTGCATGTCCCAGCCCTGGTAGTAGGCACGGGCCAGGGCGCGGCGGGTGAGGCCGTAGTGCAGCTTCCAGGCCTCGTGGACGTGCTCGGTGGTGCCGATCGGCAGGACGTTGGTCGAGCCGTCGGAGACGCGCACGCCGGTGCCGGCGGCCGCGACCTGCATGATCGCCTTGGCGTGGTCGGCGGCGGGGTGGTCGCTCGACTGGTACGCGGCGGAGACGCCGACGCAGGCGCTGTAGTCGAAGGTGCCGTAGTGCAGGCCGGTGGCGCGGCCCTTCGATGCCTCGATCATCCGGGCGACCGCGGCGGTGCCGTCGGAGGCGAGGATGGACTGGCTGGTCTCGATCTGGATCTCGAAGCCGATCCGGCCCGGGCGCAGGCCGCGGGCGGTCTCGAAGGCCTCCAGGAGCTGCACGAAGGCCGTGACCTGCTCGGGGTAGGTGACCTTGGGCAGGGTCAGGACCAGACCCTCGGGCAGGCCGCCGTGCGCGAGCAGGCCGG
The DNA here is from genome assembly GCF_042870555.1 of Streptomyces sp. NPDC006487. Taxonomy (NCBI): domain Bacteria; kingdom Bacillati; phylum Actinomycetota; class Actinomycetes; order Kitasatosporales; family Streptomycetaceae; genus Streptomyces; species Streptomyces sp. NPDC006487. The sequence goes on along the minus strand of NZ_JBIAHN010000001.1, from coordinate 280,771 downwards.
AGAGGAAGATGTCGGTGGTCCGGATGCCGCGGTCGCGGACGTTGGACTCCATGCACTTCATCCGGATGCCCATGTACGGGGCGTTCGTGCCGTTGGAGAAGGCTTCGGCGACGAGGCGGGCGGCGCGGGCCGCGGCCTGGTCCTCCTCCTCGTCGGAGCGGACGCCGAAGCCGTCCTCGAAGTCGACGCGGAGGTCCTCGATGGGCTCGGAGGCGAGCTTGGCGCGGACGCGGTCGTAGACCGGTACGGCCAGCTCGTCGGAGATGCCGAGTACCTTGGCGAAGGTGGCGGCGTCCGGGGCGTGCTCGTCCAGGGCCGCGAGGGCCTGGTCGCCCCAGGTGCGGATGGTGTCCGCCGCGAAGACGTCACCGGGCACGTAGACCGTGTGGATGGGCTGACGGGTGCCGGGGTCGCCCGGGTAGTGGCGCGCGAGTTCCGCGTCCACCGGCTTGAGGGAAGCGCTGATGCCCTCGCTGACCGCGCCTGCGAGGCTCGTCGCCACCTTCTCCTGCTGACCCATCGTGCACTCTCCTCTTTTCCGCTTCACGGAATCTTAGATCCGCATTACAGAATTTAGTCACGGGGTTCCGCTCAGTCAATGGTCCCTCCGCCGTCCTGGACAAACGACTCGGGGCCGTGCGGTGAGAAACACCACACGGCCCCGGAGACCACTTACCCGCAGGTCAGCGCCTGCGGCAGGGTTTTAGCCCTTGCGCGCCTTGATCTCGTCGGTCAGCTGGGGGACGACCGCGAAGAGGTCGCCGACCACGCCGTAGTCGACGAGGTCGAAGATCGGAGCCTCGGCGTCCTTGTTGATCGCGACGATCGTCTTGGAGGTCTGCATGCCGGCCCGGTGCTGGATCGCGCCCGAGATGCCGGAGGCGATGTACAGCTGCGGGGAGACCGACTTGCCGGTCTGGCCGACCTGGTTGGAGTGCGGGTACCAGCCGGCGTCCACGGCGGCGCGAGAGGCGCCGACGGCCGCACCGAGGGAGTCCGCGAGGGCCTCGATGATGTGGAAGTTCTCGGCACCGTTGACGCCGCGGCCGCCGGAGACCACGATCGCGGCCTCGGTCAGCTCGGGGCGGCCGGTCGACTCGCGCGGGGTGCGGGAGGTGACCTTGGTGCCGGTGGCCAGGGCGCCGAAGGTGACGGCGAGCGCCTCGACGGCGCCGGCGGCCGGAGCGGCCTCGACCGGGGCCGAGTTCGGCTTCACGGTGATGACCGGGGTGCCCTTGGAGACGCGGGACTTGACGCTGAAGGACGCGGCGAACGCGGCCTGCGTCGCGACGGGGCCCTCGTCACCCGCCTCCAGGTCGGTGGCGTCGGTGATGATGCCGGAGCCGATGCGGACCGCCAGGCGGGCGGCGATCTCCTTGCCCTCGGCGGAGGAGGGAACGAGCACGGCGGCCGGGGACACAGCGTCGTACGCGGCCTGGAGCGCGTCCACCTTCGGTACGACGAGGTAGTCGGAGAACTCCGGGGCGTCGGCGGTGAGGACCTTGACGGCACCGTGCTCGGCGAGCACGGCGGCGGTGGCCTCGGCACCGGCGCCGAGGGCGACGGCGACGGGCTCGCCGATGCGGCGGGCCAGCGTCAGCAGTTCGAGGGTGGGCTTGCGGACGGCGCCGTCGACGTGGTCGACGTAGACGAGGACTTCAGCCATGGGGATGCTCCTGCGAATGCGAAGTAGTCAGGGGGTATCGAGAGGTGACCGAAGCTCTGGATGAGCTTCCGGCCGGGCCAGACAGTTCTTAAATGAACTTCTGCTCCGCAAGGAAGGCGGCCAGCGACTTGCCACCCTCACCCTCGTCCTTGACGATCGTGCCGGCGGTGCGGGCCGGACGCTGGGTCGCGGAGTCGACCGCGGTCCAGGAGCCCTCGAGGCCGACCTCGTCGGACTCGATCTCCAGCTCCTCCAGGTCCCAGGACTCCACCGGCTTCTTCTTGGCGGCCATGATGCCCTTGAAGGACGGGTAGCGGGCCTCGCCCGACTGGTCCGTCACCGAGACGAGCGCGGGGAGGGAGGCCTCCAGCTGCTCGCTCGCCGAGTCGCCGTCGCGGCGGCCGGTGACGACACCGTCCTCGACCTTGACCTCGGAGAGCAGGGTGACCTGCGGGATGCCCAGGCGCTCGGCCAGGATCGCCGGGAGGACGCCCATGGTGCCGTCGGTCGAGGCCATGCCCGTGACGACCAGGTCGTAGCCGGCCTTCTCGATCGCCTTGGCGAGCACCAGCGAGGTGGCCATGACGTCGCTGCCGTGCAGGTCGTCGTCCTCGACGTGGATGGCCTTGTCGGCACCCATCGACAGCGCCTTGCGCAGCGCGTCCTTCGCGTCCTCGGGGCCCACCGTCAGGACGGTGATCTCCGCGTCGTCGGCCTCGTCGGCGATCTGCAGCGCCTGCTCGACGGCGTACTCGTCGAGCTCCGACAGCAGGCCGTCGACGTCGTCACGGTTGACGGTCAGGTCTTCGGTGAACTGCCGGTCGCCAGTGGCGTCGGGCACGTACTTCACACAGACAACGATCCTCAGGCTCACGCCGGCTCTCCTACCGCATCGACATTTCTGGTACCGCCTTGTTCAGGCAGCATAGGCGCCATCTCGGGCCGTTCCCGCCGGGGCGGCCCGCGCCCCGTTCAGGAATGTTACTCGTCAGTACACAGCGGGTTCCGTCAGGTTGCAAGGCCGGTGAACTGTGATCTGGCCAACGCCGGGGAAACGGGCCCCAGCAGGGACGATTCAGTCCCTCAACGCGTTGAAGCGCCCCTGGTGGTACAGCAGCGGGCGGCCCTCACCGCCCGGATCCCCCGCGGGGTCGCCCACCGGGTCCCCGGCGACCGCCTCCGCGATGATCACCCGGTGCTCGCCGGCCGGAACCCGCGCCACGACCCGGCACACCAGCCAGGCCAGGACGCCGCCCAGCACCGGAACCCCGTGCGGGCCCGGCGCCCAGTCGGTGGCCGGCCCGAAACGGTCGGCCCCGTTGCGGGCGAACAGGCCCGCCAGCTCCCCCTGCCGCTCGCCGAGTATGTGGACCCCGAGGTGCTCGGAGTCCCGTATCGCGGGCCAGCTGGAGGACCCGGTGCCGATGGTGAACGACAGGAGCGGGGGGTCCGCCGAGACGGAGTTGAGGGAGGTCGCGGTGAAACCCACCGGCCGGCCGCCGCTCTCGGCGGTGATCACGGCGACGCCCGCGGCATGCCGGCGGAACACCGAGCGCAGCAGCGCGGGCGAGCCGGGCAGGCCGGCGCCGGTCCGTGGGGACGGAACCGTCGGAGCCGTCGGAGCCGTCATCAGGAGGTGCCCCGTCCGTAAAGCAGGAGTTCATACCGCATATCGCAAGCCTGGCGATCTCTCGTGTACACAGTCAAGCCTCCACGGGTAGATGTAGGACGCGTCACGCTGCGTACGGATGTGTGTACCGGCTCACCGGACGCCGCCGCCCGCGCCCGCCGGGGTCCGCGCCCGCGTCATACCGCGGCGCCCAGGGCGGCGATCACGTCCGCCTTGCGCGGCATTCCGGCGGCGCGCCGCACGATCCGGCCCGCCGCGTCCAGGACCAGTACCGTCGGGGTCTTCTCGATGCCGAGGGCCCGCACGAGGTCCAGGTTCTTCTCGGCGTCGATCTCGATGTGCCGGACGCCCGCGACCAGGGCCGCGACCTCGTCCAGGATGCGCCGGGTGGCCCGGCAGGGCTGGCAGAAGGCGCTGGAGAACTGCACGAGCGTGGCCCGCTCCCCCGGCTCGACGCCCAGTTCGGCGATGCCCAGCCGGCCTTCGCCCGCACTCTCGTCCCGCTCGCCTGCGCGCACCCGCGTCCCCGTCTCCGCCGTCGCCTGACCCGTACGGGCACTCTCCATCATCCCGGTACGGTCGTACGCTGATCGGAGCGCCCCGCGGGCGCGCCGCATTCCCGGCGTGACGAGAATCTCGCCGGGCGCGGGCGTCTGGGCTGGCCTGCGGCTCTCGTATGGGGCACGATCCCCATGGCCGCGTACCTACGCTGCCGTAACTTCCGGCCGGGAGCACCTCCAGGCAGAAAGCGGGGTCTCCCCACCATGGCTGAGCTCGTCTACCCCCCGGTTATCGGTGCAGCGCACGCCCTCTTCCGTGCGCTCGACGTCCGTATCGACATGAAGGGCACCGAGAACATCCCGCGCAAGGGCGGGGCGGTTCTGGTGTCGAACCACATCGGCTACCTCGACTTCATCTTCGCCGGGCTGACCGCGCGCCCGCAGAAGCGGCTCGTCCGCTTCATGGCCAAGGAATCGGTGTTCCGGCACAAGGTGTCCGGTCCGCTGATGCGCGCGATGAAGCACATCCCGGTGGACCGCGCCCAGGGTGAGACCGCATACCAGCACGCGCTCGACTCGCTGCGTTCCGGCGAGATCATCGGCGTGTTCCCGGAAGCGACGATCTCCCAGTCCTTCACGCTCAAGAGCTTCAAGTCCGGTGCGGCGCGCATGGCCCAGGAAGCCGGTGTCCCGCTGATCCCGGTGGCACTGTGGGGAACACAGCGGATGTGGACCAAGGGCCGCCCCAAGGACCTCAAGCGCAGCCACATCCCCGTGACGATGCGGGTGGGCGAGCCGCTGGAGGCGCCCACCGACCAGTACGCCGGGGCCATCACCCGCCGGGTGCGCGAGCGGGTACAGGAGCTGCTGGAAGCCGCCCAGAGCGCCTACCCGGCCAAGCCCAAGGGCGCGGAGGACTCCTGGTGGCTGCCGGCCCACCTCGGCGGCACCGCGCCGACCCCGGCGCAGGTCAAGGAAGCCGGCTGAGGCCTGCCGGCCCTTACGGCAGACCGCGGCCCCGCCCATCGGGCGGGGCCGCGGTCTGCCGTCGGGGGTGCGTCAGCTCGGGTTCTCGGCGTGGGTCAGCGTCTCCCACGCCTCGAAGTGGTTCTCGGTTCCCGCCGGACGGCGGCCCTCGGTGAGCCGGCGGGTGTTCTCCATCGTGACGCCGAGCCGGGTGTGCAGCGCGTTGTAGCCGACCTCGGTCGCCGGGCCCAGGCCCTTGGCCAGGCTCCCGCCGCACAACCACGAGGGCACGGCCTCACCGAGTTCGTACTTGGCGTGGAAGCCCAGCGCGTGGCGGAACCGGTCCTTGAACTCGGGGTACAGGTCGCGCCCTTGGATGCGCGAGGTCTCGGCCACGTGCATGGTCGCCGCGATGCCCATGCCGGTGTGGCCGAAGTCCCGGCAGGTCTCCTGCGCCAGACCGTCCACGAAGGTGCCCTGATCGTGCCAGTAGCCGATCAGTTCGCTCCTGGTGTCGATGGTGGAGCGCGGCGGGTACGCGGGCTGCGGCCCGTCGGAGGCCAGGTAGAAGTAGGCGGGCACCCGGCCGAGGTAGATCGCCATCGCCTTGTCGTAGCTCGCGCGGTCGTCGAGGTGGACGGAGATGCCGACGGCGGCGTCCATCATGATCAGTTCCCAGTTGCCGTTGCTGTTCGGCTTCCCGCCGATCACCTCGGGCAGGTAGACCTGGCGCAGCATCGTGGCGAAGCGCCCCTGGTTCGGCCAGCCGCCGGTGTAGGTGTGCTTGACGATCTCGGCGGCGCGCGGCCAGGTGGAACCGGCCCAGCCGCTCTGCAGGGGGGCGTTGCTGTTGGTGTGGTCCTTGATCCGGGCGGACCACGCGTCCATCAGCTCGATCGACTTCCTGGCGTACCGGACGTCGCCGGTGATGTACCAGGCGAGCGCGTCGGTGTACGCGGCTATGGCGTCCTCCCGCTCGTCGGTGCAGCCGATGTCGGGGTTGGAGAAGGAGCCGCATTCGACGATCTCGCGCGGCTTGGGCGTCCGCGACAGCGAGCCGTACCGGCTCGCGAGCATCGCGTCGAAGGCCGCCTTCCACGGCTGCTGTCCGGCCTGCACCTTGGTGCGTACGAAGTCCAGCTGGGCGCGGCTGTTCAGGACTCCGGGATGGGCGAAGGCCGCGGGGGCCGCGGCGGGCACCGCGGGGGTGACGGGGGTGTGGGGGGTGACGGCGGCGGAGGTGGGGGCGAGGGTGAGCGCCGCGACCAGGCCGAGGGCCGCGGCGAGCAGCCCGGCGGGGACTCCGTAACGCATGAAGCGCCTTCCGGTCGGAGGTCGGAGATCGCAGGTGGGGGGTCCTTCGAGGGTCCTTCGAGGGGGCGTTCGGGGGTACTTCAGGGGTACTTCAGGGTCCGTGGGGGGATTCCTGCGGCCGAAGATACTCATGCACCTGCCGGACTGACAACGATGTCAGACAGGAAAGTTTCCTATTGACCGAAAACAGCGATCCTTTCGCCCTACACCCGTATGGCGTAACCTCGCACCCCTCTGCCACGTCACCGGGCGAAAGGGGCCGGGATGCCGGGGCTCGGACGGTACTTGGCCGCCGCGCTGGCGGCGCGCTTCGCCTCCGAGGGCATGAGCATGGCCGTCGTGCTGCTCGCCCTCCAGCGCACCGGGAGCGCCGCCCACGGCGCGTTCGTACTGACCGCCTGGCTGGCCCCGCACGTGCTCGCGGCCCCGCTGGCGGGCGCCGCCGCGGCCAGGTCGCGCCGGCCGCGCCTCTTCCAGGTGGGGGCCCTGGCGGGATTCACCACGGCCGTGGCGGCACTGGCGTTGCTGCTCGGGCGGGCTCCGACGCCGGTGGTGCTCGCGGTGGCCGTACTCGGCGGCTCCTGCGGGCCGATGGTGACGGGCGGGCTGTCGAGCCTGGTGGCGGGGCTGGTTCCGGCCGGTCCCGCGCGCGACCGGGCGTACGGCTGGGACGCGTCGACGTACAACGGCGCCGCCGTCACCGCTCCGGCGGCCGTCAGCCTGGTCGCGGCCTTCGGCTCGGCCGGGCCGGCGATGGCCCTCCTCGCGGCGTCCGGCGCAGTGGCGGCGGCTCTGGCGGCGACCCTTCCCTATGCGGACCCGGGACCGGCCCAAGGCGCACCCCGGGCCGGCCTGGGGGCCGGACTGGCCGCCCTGTGGCGGGTCCGGGAGCTGCGGGCCGTCACCTCGGCCACGACCCTGGCCTTCGTGGGCATCGGGGCGCTCACCACCACAGCGGTGCTGCTGGCCACCACGCTGGGCAGCCCCGGCGGCGGCGGGGTACTCATGACCGCCTTCGCCCTGGGCGCCCTGACCGGCGCCCTGACGCTGGGCCGGATCACGTCCGTGCCGCCGGGCCGGCTGGCCCGCTGGGCCATGGCGGCGACCGGGGTGGCGCTGACGGCGGCGGCGTTCACCCCCTCCGTACCCCTCACGGCGGTGGCGTTCGCCGCGGCCGGGGTGTGCGACGGCCCGCTGCTGACGGCCACCTTGCGCATCCGCTCGGAGTTCGCGCCCGCGCAGGCGCGGACCCAGGTGTTCACCCTCGGCGCCGGGCTGAAGGTGACGGCCGCGTCGACGGGCGCCGCGCTGGTGGGGCTCGCGGCCGACGTGCCGCCCTGGATCCTGGTGCTCGCGATCGCCGCCCTGCAGCTGGCCGCGGCTCTGCTGCACACCGTGGTGGCGGCGCGCGGCCCCGCTCGGGACGCGGCCCCGGCCTCGGACGCCGGCCCCTCGGCTACAGGCCCGTCGGCAGGTTCCGCCACAACTGCGGCCGGTCCGCGGACTCCTGGAGCGCCTTGAGCGTGCCCGGATGCGCGGCCGCGTACAGCGCGGGGTAGTCGATCTCGCCGAGCTCCGTGCGGACGGGGAAGGCGAGTTGTTCTCGGTCCAGGGTGAACTGGGCGTCCACACCGGGCTTGTTGCCCCGGGGGTCGACCCGGGACCAGCCCTCGCCGCCGGGCAGGCGCAGCGCGACGAGGCCGTGGAGGGCGAGGTTCGATCCGTCGTCGTCACCCAGGAGCTGGTAGCAGAGGCCGGCCGGGATGCCCCGGGCGCGCAGCAGCGCGGTCAGTGCGTGGGCTTTGGCGTAGCAGATCCCGTTGCGCGTCTCCAGGACGTCGGAGGCGCGCCACGAGACGCGGTCGTCGCCGGAGTCGGCGGAGTGCGGGACGGTATCGCGGACGAACTCGAAGGCCGCTTTGGCGTATGAATATGCATCGCCCGTGGCGGTCCACAGGGCGTCGGCGGTCTCCTGGACCAGCGGATGGCCGTGATCTATCACGTCATCAGCGGCCAGATAGGCGGCAAGGCCAGTATGCTCCTGGATCAATTCCATGATCCAGGAGCATACTCATGCAGAGTTCCGCATGCCTATAGATTTATGCCGTGAGATGCGAGGACGAGCTAGCGGGCCAGCTCTTCCTTGAGGGCCTGGAGGAAGCCGTCCACGTCCTCCTCCTGGGTGTCGTAGCTGCACATCCACCGGACGTCGCCCGCGATCTCGTCCCAGAAGTAGAAGCGGTAGCGCTCCTGAAGCCGCCGCGACACCTCGTGCGGGAGCCGCGCGAACACCGCGTTCGCCTGCACCGGGTAGAGGATCTCCACCCCGTCGGTCTCGCGCACCCCGGCCGCCAGCCGCTGCGCCATCGAGTTGGCGTGGCGGGCGTTGCGCAGCCACAGGTCCTTCGCGAGGAGCGCCTCGAGCTGCACCGACACGAAGCGCATCTTGGAGGCGAGCTGCATCGACATCTTGCGGATGTGCTTCATCTGCCGGACGGAGTCCGGGTTCAGCACGACGACGGCCTCGCCGGCCATCATTCCGTTCTTGGTACCGCCGTAGGAGAGCACGTCCACGCCGACCGCGTTCGTGAAGCTGCGCATCGGCACGTCGAGCGAGGCCGCGGCGTTGGCTATCCGGGCGCCGTCGAGGTGGACCTTCATGCCCTTGGCGTGCGCGTGCTCGCAGATGGCACGGATCTCGTCCACGGTGTACACCGTGCCGAGCTCGGTGTTCTGGGTGATCGAGACGACCTGCGGCATCGCCCGGTGCTCGTCCTCCCAGCCCCAGGCCTGCCGGTCGATGAGCTCGGGGGTGAGCTTGCCGTCCGGCGTGGGGACGGTGAGCAGCTTGAGGCCCGCCATCCGCTCGGGCGCACCGCCCTCGTCGACGTTGATGTGCGCCGACTCGGCGCAGATCACGGCGCCCCAGCGGTCGGTGAGCGCCTGCAGGGCGGTCACGTTGGCGCCGGTGCCGTTGAAGACCGGGTAGGCCTCGGCGTGCGGGCCGAAGTGAGCGCGGAAGACCTGCTGCAGGTTCTCGGTGTACTCGTCGTCGCCGTACGAGACCTGGTGGCCGCCGTTGGCGAGGGCGATGGCCGCGAGGATCTCCGGGTGGATCCCGGCGTAGTTGTCGCTCGCGAAACCGCGCACCGCCGGGTCGTGGTGCCGGCGGGCATCGGTCTTCGCCGCGGACTTCCGTATCGCGGTCTTCACGGCACCGGTCTTCACGGTTGGGGGGTGAGCCACAGACGCTGTCCATTCACATCGGTGGCGGGCCGCTCCCAGACGCCGGCGATGGCCTCGGCCAGCTCCTTGACGTCGGTGAAGCCCGCGAACTTCGCAGTGGGACGCTCGGCGCGCATCGCGTCGTGCACCAATGCCTTGATCACCAGGATCGCAGCCGCGGCGCCCGGACCGTCATCGCCACCCGCCTTGCGGAAGGAATCCGCCATCGCGAGCGTCCAGGCCTCGGCCGCCGCCTTGCCCGCGTTGTACGCGGCGTTGTTGGCGACCGGCTTGTGCGCACCGGACTGGCTGACCAGGACGTAGCGTCCGCGGTCGCTGCGCAGCAGCCCGTCGTGGAAGGCGAGCGAGGTGTGCTGGACCGTGCGGATGAGGAGCTTCTCCAGGAAGGCCCAGTCCGCGAGGTCGGTGTCCGTGAAGGTGGTGCTGCCGCGCCAGCCGCCGACGAGGTGGACCAGGCCGTCGATGCGGCCGAACTCCTTCTCGGTCTGCTCGGCCCAGGCCTTGCTGGCGTCCAGGTCGAGCAGGTCGACGGTGTCACCCGTGATGGTGGCGCCGCCGTGGGCGTAGCGCGCGGCGTCCACCGATTCGGCGAGCCGGGCCGCGTCGGCGTCGGCGGCGACGACCACGGCTCCCGCCTCGGCGAGGCGGAGCAGGGTGGCGCGGCCGGCGGGCCCGCCGGCCCCCGCCACCGCCACTACCGCCCCGTGGAGCTTCCCGTTCCCGTTACCGGAGCCGTTCATCTGTGCAGCCTCCTGTGGGCGAGCGCTCACGCGGCGACCCGCGCGGCGGTCTCGCGGTCCGCGGCGTTCCCTGCCGTGATGCCCTTGGTCGAGGCGATCACGCCCTTGAGCTTCTTGGCCAGGGCCTCATAGAACATGCTCAGCGGAAACTCGTCCGGAAGCACGTCGTCCACGAGCTTGCGCGGCGGCTGCGTCAGGTCCAGGGCGTCGGGGCCCTTGGCCCACTTGGATCCCGGGTGGGGGGCGAGGTACTCGGCGACCAGGTCGTACGCCTTGAACCAGTGGACCAGCTTCGGGCGGTCGATGCCGGCCCGGTAGAGGTCCTCGATCTCGGCGCACAGCTGGTTGGTGACCTGCGGGGCACGCATCCAGTCGATCTTCAGCTTGTTGTCCGTCCAGCGCACTACGTCGTGCTTGTGGAGGTAAGCGAAGAGGAGCTGGCCGCCGAGGCCGTCGTAGTTCCGGGTGCGGTCGCCGGACACCGGGAAGCGGAACATCCGGTCGAAGAGAACGGCGTACTGCACGTCGCGGCCGTGCTCGTTGCCCTCGGACTCCAGCTTCACGGCCTCCTTGAAGGCGGTGAGGTCGCAGCGCAGCTCTTCGAGGCCGTACATCCAGAACGGCTGGCGCTGCTTGATCATGAATGGGTCGAACGGCAGGTCGCCGTGGCTGTGGGTGCGGTCGTGAACCATGTCCCACAGGACGAAGGCCTTCTCGCAGCGCTCCTGGTCCTCGACCATGCGGGCGATGTCCTCGGGCAGCTCGATGCCCAGGATGTCCACGGCGGCCTCGGTGACCTTGCGGTAGCGGGCGGCCTCGCGGTCGCAGAAGATGCCGCCCCAGGTGAAGCGCTCGGGGGCCTCGCGGACCGCGATGGTCTCCGGGAAGAGCACGGCGGAGTGCGTGTCGTAGCCCGGGGTGAAGTCCTCGAAGGTGATGCCGAGGAAGAGCGGGTTGTCGTACCGGGTGCGCTCCAGCTCGGAGAGCCACTCGGGCCACACCATCTTCAGCACGACGGCTTCGAGGTTGCGGTCCGGGTTGCCGTTCTGCGTGTACATGGGGAAGACCACGAGGTGCTGGAGCCCGTCGGCGCGCTCGGCTGCCGGGGCGAAGGCCAGCAGGGAGTCGAGGAAGTCGGGCACGCCGAAGCCGCCGTCGGACCACTTGCGCAGGTCGCCGACGAGGGCACGGTGGTACGCCTCACCGTGCGGCAGCAGCGGAGACAGGGTCTCGATGCCCTCGATCACGCGCTCGACCGCGGCCGGAGCCGCGATGCGGGCGTGGTGCCCCTCGCGCTCGAAGTCGATGGAGCCGTCGGCCGACTGCCAGGGCCGGATCTCCTCCACGGCGGCCTTGAGCTCGGGCCACGCCGGGTGGTCGACCACCCGTACACCAGCGGTTATCACGGCACCGCCGGTACCCGGCACAAGAGTTTCCGTCATGTCACTTCCTCCACAGGAGAACCTCACGTCGCGACAGGGTAGGCATGTGAGGCTCTCTTACTCAAGAGGAGATCCGGGAAATTATCCTGCGTCACCCCCGGTTTCACGGGAAGTCTTCCCGTTCTTGTGCGTGGAGTCGGTGACTTCGCCCAGACGCACCAAGGCCTGACGGGCCTCGGGGAGCACTACGGCCGGGGCGGGGAACCCGTGGAACATTCCGGGGCGGGAATCCAGGGCCGAACGGCCCCGGCGCCGAGCGGCCGGTGGCGGTACGCCTCCCCAGGAAGGAGCCGGAGGCGCGGCAGAGCGCCCGAGCGGTGGCGCCGAGGTCGCCCAGGACCCAGCCGCCGCCGTGCCGGAACACCACGGTCGGCCGGGACCCCGAAGCCCCGTCCGCCCCGTGAGCCCGGTCCGCCCCGTCCGCCCCGTCAGCCCTGCGGGCCCGATCCACCCCGTCGGCCATGTCCACCACCCCGTCGGCCCGAATCGCCCGAGTGACCCCGGCGGCCCCAGCAGTCACCCCCGTCACAGCCGCGAGCCCCTACGCCCGCTGGGGCGCGAAGTGGGGGATGACCTTCTCGCCCCACTGCCGCAGGGTCTCCAGGCAGGCCTCCTGCGGCACGGTCCCCATCTGGATCAGGCACATGATCTCGTCGGCCCCCGCCTCCCGCAGCCGCTCCACGTACGCGATCGCCTCGTCCGCGCTCCCGTAGGCGTGGTCCGCGTTGAAGGTGGCCGTGGCGGTGGGCCGTACCGGGATGTCCTGCTCGTGCAGACGGGCGACCACCTGCTCGGCCGCCCTGCGCATCTCCGCCCCCTCGTCAGCGCCCTCGGCCACCGCCTCGTCCGGCACCCCCGCCCCGCCGTACCAGTGGCCGATGGACTGCGCGAAGAACCGCTGTCCCCGGATTCCGATCCGGCGCGCCTCCTCCGGGTCGTCGAGCACGATCGTCGGGCAGAGCACCGAGAAGTGGTCGTTGACCGCCGTCGAGACGAATCGGCGGCCGTCCCGGCCGGCGATCGCGGCGTCGTAGACGGAACGCATCCCCGCGATGGACTCCGGCCCGGCGAATCCCATCACCAGCGCCCCGACGCCCAGCTCCGCGGCCCGCACCAGGGTCTCGGCCCGGCTGCACGCGAGGAACAGCGGCGGATGGGGCCGCTGGCTCGGCCGCGGCAGGATCGGGTGCGGATCGATGTCGATGAGCTCCCCGTGGTACTCCAGCTCGTCCTCCTGCCAGGCCTTCCCGATGATCCGCAGCGCCTCCTCCACCTCCGCCGTGGTGCGGTCCTTGTCCACCCCGCACAGCGAGGTCTCCTGCACGGTCCCGCCCCGCCCGGCCCCGAGGTCGACCCGCCCGCCGGACAGCAGGTCGAGCATCGCGGCCCGCTCGGCGACGCGGACGGGGTGATTGAAGGCGAAGGGCATGCACACGACTCCGTGCCCGATGCGTATGGTGTTGGTCCGGGCCGCCACCCAGGTCAGGAAGATCTCGGGAGCACTCATGTGCGCGTACCACTTCAAGGAGTGGTGCTCCACGGCCCAGATCCGGTCGAACCCCATCTGCTCGGCGAGCACGGCCTGCTCGACGCAGTCCCGGATGACCTGGTGCTCCCGTTCCACGGTCGGGTCGGCGAGCTGAGCTTCGAAGATCACGGAGAATTTCACGGTGCCTCCAGGGTTGCGTCCCGTACCCGGTCTCACTTCTATTCGAAATATGACTAGTAGTCAGACGTCGAAGAAGCAAGAGCTTCCACCGACCGCGTGGGCGGTTCTCGGCCTGCTCTCCTTCCCCGGGGAGCGGACCGGCTACGAGCTGAAGAAGTGGGCGGACTCCTCGCTGCGCTTCTTCTACTGGTCCCCGGCCATCAGCCAGATCTACGCCGAACTGCGCCGTCTGGAGGAACTGGGTTACGCGGCCTCCGTGCGCTCGGGGCCCGAAGAGGTGCGGGCCAAGCGCCGCTACGGCATCACCCCCGCGGGGCGCGAGGCGCTGGCCGGCTGGGCCTCCGACGTCGCCGAGGCGGGCCCCCCGGTGCTCAAGCACGGGCTGTTGCTGCGGGTCTGGCTGGGACACCTGGCCGAGCCGGAGCGGCTGCGCGGCATGGTGACGGAGCATCTGGAGCGCACCACCGAGGAGTTGGCCGCCGTACGGGAGGCCATGGCGCACGCGGCGACCGAGCCGGACTGGGCCTTCCCGGTGCTCGCCCTGCGCTGGAGCGAGCGCCAGCACCTGGCCGAACTGGAGCTGACGCGGGCGCTGCTGGCGGACCTGGAGGGCCTCGGCGCGCAGGAACGTCAAGCCGGCGGGGACGCGCCCACCCCCGGGTGACCACGCGGGCCGCTCGGGGGGCTCCCCGGCCCCCGGCGAGCCCGTCGGGAGGCGGCCGGACGCCGTTGCGGAGGCCCCGCAAAGGCGGTTTCATCGCACGGGAGGCGCACTAGCATGCGTCCTCATATCGCGCGCGGCCGGTCGGGACACCGCGACCGCGCGGGGCCGCCGTCGACGGAAGCGAGAGAACCTTGACTTTCCTCACCATCGGGCACCGCGGGGTCATGGGTGTCGAACCGGAGAACACCCTGCGGTCGTTCGTCCGCGCGGAACGGTCCGGCATGGACGTGGTCGCGCTGGACGTGCGCCTCAGCAAGGACGGTGCCCTCGTCGTCCTGCACGACGCCGAGGTGGACCGGACCACCGACGGTTCGGGGGCCGTGGCCGATCTGACGCTCGCCGAACTGCGCGGGCTGGACGCCGGAGACGGCGAGCACGTGCCGGTCCTGGACGAGGTCGTCGACGCGGTCCGCGCACCGCTGCGGATCCAGGTCCACGACCTCGCCGCCGTCGGAACCTTCGCGGAGCTGCTGCTGCGCCGCGATCTGACCGGCCGGGTGGAAGTGGCCTCGTTCCACGACGAGGTGCTCCTGGAGGCTGCCCGCCTGGTGCCGGGCGTGCGGACCGTGCTCTACGCGAACCAGACCCCGGCCGACGCCGGGGAGGTCGTCGCCCGGGCCGCCCTGGCGGGCGCGGAGACGGTGGCCCTGAACATCGGCCACCTCACCCTGCACACCGTGGAGTCGGCGCACGAGGCAGGACTGCGCGTGACGGGGTGGACGGTCAACACGCTGGAGCGGCTGAGGCTGGCGCGGGCCCTCGAACTCGACGGCGTGCTCACCGATTTCCCGGAGATCCGCTCCACGGGCCGCTTCACCGCCTGAGGACCGCGCAAGGCGTTCCGCAGGCGGCGGACGGACCGCGGACGGACCGCGGAGGGCTCACGGAGGACCCTCGGGCCCCGCCCCCGCGACTACAGCGGCTTGACCAGCAGCTCGAAGGCCAGGTCGTCGCGGAGCGGGACGCCGAAGCGCTCGTCCCCGTAGGGGAAGGGGCTCAACTCGCCGGTGCGCTCGTAACCACGGCGCACGTAGAAGGCGATGAGCTCCTCCCGTACGTTGATCACGGTCATCCGCATCTCCTTGGCCGCCCACTGCTCGCGGGCGCGGCGCTCGGCCTCCGCCATGACCGCCTTGCCCAGCCCGCCGCCCTGCTGCCCGGGGCGAACCGCGAACATGCCGAAGTACACGTGGTCACCACGGTGTTCCAGGTGGCAGCAGGAGACGATCTCGCCGGCGCGCTCCACGACGAGGAGCATGCCCTCGGGGTGCCCGACGATCCGGGCCACGTCCTCGGCGTCGGTCCGCTGCCCGTCCAGGAAGTCCGCCTCGGTGGTCCAGCCTCCACGGCTCGCGTCTCCCCGGTACGCCGACTCCACGAGCTCCACGAGCTCCGGGATGTCCGCCTCCACAGCACTGCGGTAGGTCAAGTCCCGGGGGGCGGCGCTCGGCATCGAGGGCTCCGTTCTGCGCGAGGTCTGCGACGTGCTTCTTCGGTGGTCGCACAGAGCCTAACCTCGCCCGGCGTGATGGCCCTGTGAAGGGGGCATCTCTTCCGGTGAAGCCGACGAACCGGGAGGTTCCGCCGTGCACGGTCCCGCCACGTCCCTCTCCGCCTCCGTCTCCGCCTGGCTCCTCGTCCTGCTCTGCGCGGTGAGCGGTGCGTACTGTCTGCGGCGCGCGGGCAGAGCCGGCGGCGGACCGGCGGCCGGGGAGGCGGCGATGGGGTTCGGCATGGCCCTGATGGCGGTGCCGCTCCGGCTGGGCGGCGGCTGGCAGGCGCCCGTGCTGGGCGCGGTCTTCTGCGGCGCGGCGCTGCACGCGCTGTGGCTGCTGCGCGGCGGACCACACCACGCGCACCACCTGGTGGGCTCGCTGACCATGGTCTACATGGCGCTGGCCGCGGGTACCGGCACAGGGACGGGATCCTCAGGCCACGCCCACGGACAGGGCTCCGGACTGCCGCTGCTCACCGGCCTGCTGCTCGTCTATTACGCCGGGTACGTGGTGCTGGGCGGCTCCCGGCTGGTCACGGTCGGCGGTCCGCGGAGCACGGACGGCGGGCCGGGCGCGGACGGCGGGCCCGGCGCAGGCGGCCCCGGAGCACCCGCCGGACCGGCGGAGGTGATCCGCGCCTGCCGACTGGCCATGGGAATGGGGATGTTCGCGATGCTGCTCACGATGTGAGGCCACGGGCGAGCCCGGCAAACGTGTCCTGCATCACCCTTGGCCCGGACCATACCCGCAGGTAGCCGCACCCTCCTAGGCTGGGGCCCATGATGGTCCCCGCCGTTCTCCTGCTGCTCGGCGCCCTGACCGCGGTGCTCGCGCCCCGCCTGCTGGCCCGGGCCCGATGGCCCGAGCGTGAACCCGTCGTGGCCCTGTGGACCTGGCAGTGCGTGGTGGGCGCCGTACTCCTGTGCCTCGCGCTGTCGATGCTGCTGAGCGCGGCCGCCGCCTGGCAGGCCGTACGGGGCGGGCTGTTCGCCCCGGCTCCGCACGGCGTGGTGGACGCCTACGCGCTGGACGCCTCGGGCGGGCTCTGGGCCGCGGGCACCGCCGTCGTACTGGCCGGCTGCGGGCTGTGGACCGGCGCGATGCTGGCGCGGGAAATCCTGCGGGCCCGCACCCGACGCCGTGCGCAGGGCGCCGAACTGAGGCTGCGGGCGCCGCTGCTACCCGGGGAGCAGGCCTCCGGGGCGCGGCTCGTGGTCCTGGAGGGGCAGCGGCCGGACAGCTGGTGGCTGCCCGGTCCGGCTCCGCGGCTGGTGGTCACGACGGCGGCACTGGGCCGGCTCAAGGGGAGCCAGCTGGACGCCGTGCTGGCCCACGAGCAGGGGCACGCGGCGGCCCGGCACGACTGGCTGCTGCACTGCTCGCGGGCATTGTCCGGGGGGTTCCCGCAGGTCCCCGTCTTCGCCGCGTTCGAGGCGCAGATGCACCGGCTGGTGGAGCTGGCGGCCGACGACGTGGCCTCGCGGCGGTACGGGCGCCTGACCACGGCCCTGGCCCTGATCGGCCTGAACGAGGACCGCGGAGTCTTCGGCCCGTCCCCCGCGCAGGACGCGCACGTCCCGGAGCGGGTGCGGCGGCTGCTCGCGGCCGCGCCCCGGCTGTCGGCGGTGCGCCGGATGCGGCTGACGGCCCTGGCGACGCTGGCTCCGGCGGTTCCGCTGCTGGTGGCCTTCGGACCGGGGCTGGGCGCGCTCGCCTGAGGGCCGAGCGCCGGGGATCGCGGGGCAGCCGCCCTTGCGGGGCGTCGACGCCGCCGGATGCGAGGATCGGGGGATGCGGAACGCCCACGTACGGTTGCCGACCCCACTGGCGTGCGCGCTGTTCGCCTTGGCGGTCGTGGCGGTCGCGTCGACCGTTCTGACGGTCCTGGTGGCCACCGGCTGGGCTCCGCTGCTGTCCTTCGACGGCCGGATCGCGCGGGCCCTGCACTCCTACGCCGTCTCCCACTCCGGGGTCACGCGGCTGGTGCGGGTGTTCAGCGACTGGGTCTGGGATCCGTGGACCATGCGGGCCCTGGCGGGTGCGGCCTGCCTGTGGCTGTGGTGGCGGGGCAGCGGCCGGTGCGCGCTGCGGATCGCGCTGGCCACCCTCGCGGCCTCGGCGGTGAGTCAGGGACTGAAGGTCTGGGTGGGGCGGGAGCGGCCGGCATGGCCGGATCCGGTTGCCTCGGCGGACTACGCCGCCTATCCGTCGGGACACGCCCTGACGGCGACGGTGGTCTGCGGTCTGCTGGTGTGGCTGGTCGCACACCGGTCAGCGGGGCCGCGCGCGCGTCCGTACGCACGCCCGCTCACCCGGTCCGTCCCGGCCCTTGCGCTGCTCCTGGCAGCGGTCTCGGTCCTCGGGGTCGGCTTCACCCGGATCTACCTCGGCGTCCACTGGTTCTCGGACGTCCTGGCGGGCTGGCTGCTGGGCGCGGTGCTCGTGGCGCTCACAGTGGCGGTCTCGGTCTCGGACGGTGCCTGCTCTGGGCGATCCCCCGTGTCGCCCAGAGCAGGCGGTCCGGCACGCTGAGTATACTGGCTCCGAACCAGTCAACGCAGGAGCAAGCATGTCCCCGCGCAGCGCATCGGTCAATGAAGAATTGCGCAGGCGTTCCCGGGAGCGGCTGCTGCAGGCCACGGTCGAGCTGGTCGCGGAGCGCGGCTACGAGGCCACCACCCTCGGCGACATCGCCGACCGGGCCGGAGCCGCCCGTGGCCTGGTGTCCTACTACTTCCCGGGCAAGCGCCAGCTCCTGCAGTCCGCCGTGCACCGGCTGATGCACCTGACCCTGGAAGCGGCGCTGGAGCGGGAGCCCCGTCCACAGGACGGCCGGGAGCGACTGGCCCGGGCCATCGACGCGGTCCTCGGGCTGGCCCGGGACCATCCCCGGCTGATGCGGACCCACATGGCGGGGATCCTGCAGGCGGAGGGGTTCGTGCAGTGCGTCGAGCAGCAGCGGCTCGCGGAGCTGCTGCGGGACACCGTCGTACGGTACGGATCGGTGGAGGTGGACACCGACTACCCGTTGCTGCGGGCGCTGTTGATGGGTGCGGTGGTGGCGGTGCTGCTGCCGGGCGCGCCGATGCCGGCGTCCCGGCTGCGGGCCGAGCTGTTCCAGCGGTACGGGCTGGACTGGGAGTCGGGTGTCCCGCCGGACGGAGGACCGCCCGGCGGGACGTTTCCCTCGCCCCGTTAGTGGTATTCGGGCTGGGTCTGCACGTTGAGCCGGCCCAGCCACACCCACTTGGCGCTGTCGGTGCGCCAGTCGTCGAGCCGCAGGACGTCGAGGCCCTTGACGATGTCGTTCGAGTAGATGTGCCCGTTGTAGTAGTAGGCGGACCAGGAGCCGCCGAGGCCCAGCTTGTCGGTGGTCAGCGGGCCCCGCTCGAAGTAGGCGATCTCCTTCGGGCTGGTGGAATCGGTGAACTCCCAGACGGATATGCCGCCTTGGTACCAGGCCTGGACCATGATGTCGCGGCCGCCGCCGACCGGGACCAGCGAGCCGTTGTGGGCCACGCAGTTCTCGGTGTCGGCCTGCATGCGCGGGATCTTGAAGTAGCTCTTGAAGACGAGCTTGCGCTGGTCACCGCGGCCGGTGATCTCGTAGATGCCGTCGGCTCCCCGGGTGGGGCCGGTGGCCTCGTTGCAGGTGGCGCCGCCACCGCCGCCCAGCTCGTCGGTGAACACCACCTTGTTCGCCCGCTCGTTGAAGGTGGCCGAGTGCCAGAACGCGAAGTTCACGTTGTCCTGCACCCGGTCGATGACGCGCGGTTCCTCGGGCTTGCTGATGTCGAAGAGGATGCCGTCGCCCATGCAGGCGCCCGCGGCGAGGTCCTTGGAGGGCAGCACGGTGATGTCGTGGCAGCCCGTGGTCTTGGAGACGCCCGGGTTGGTGGGCGCGCCCGGGTTGCCGCCGTCCGGGAAGAGGATCGGGAAGGCCACGACCGCGGCCTGCGTCGGGCTCTTCTTCGGAACCTTCACGACCGAGATGCCGTCGTGCGGCGGCTTGCAGTCGGGGAACGCGTCGCTCGGGTTGTACGAGGAGACGTAGAGGTAAGCGTCCCGGCCGCCCGGCACCAGCGTGTGGGTGTGGGAGCCGCACGGGGTCTCGACGGACTTGATGTACTTGGGGTTCTTCTTGTCCTTGATGTCGAAGATCTTGATGCCCTCCCACGAGGACTTCTCCGTGGCGGGCTGCGAGACGCTGTTGCAGGAGTCGTCGCTGCGCGAGGAGTCGGTGGACAGGAAGAGCAGGTCCCCGTCGACGGAGATGTCGTTCTGCCCGCCGGGGCACAGCACTTCGGTGACCTTCTTCGGCGCCTTGGGGTTGCCGATGTCGTAGATCGTGAAGCCGTTGTAGCTGCCCGCGTAGGCGTACTTGCCCTGGAACGCCATGTCGGAGTTGATTCCGGTCGGGTCGGAACTGGGGATGTTGGCCAGGGGTTTGATGTTCCTGCTGTGGACGATCTCGTCCTGGCCCGGTATCTCGCCGGGCGCCGACTCGCGGCCCGCGCCGGCCGCGGTGGCGGCGCTCTGCGACGCACCCCCGCCCGGGAGCAGGTCTCCCGGGTCGGGGGTGGCGGCCGCGGGTCCGGCCGCCAGTAACGTGGTGAGGAGTCCGGCCGCGGCTGCGGCCACTCCCAGGGATCCGCGCCGTCTGCTGCTGTGCATCGAGGTCACTGTGCCCTCCCATGGGTCCGGTCGATTCCGCCCGTCGTGGGAACGGAACGCGGACCCCGGCAGTATGGTCCTTAGCATGGACATGGCGAAAGTCTCACTCGGGCGAATCGTCGGAGCGGCCCTGGCCGTTGGGCTCCTGCTCCCCCTCACCGGCTGCCGGGACGGCGGCGGGACGGACGGCGCGGCGGACGGCAAGCCGATGGTCATCGCCCCCGGCAAACCCGGCGAGAAGGCGCGCACCATCTCCCCCGAACAGGCCGCGAAGGAACTGCCCGACGACACCCCCAACGCGGCGGACCGAGCGTACGTGCGGAACATGATCGAACACCACGGTCAGGCACTGACCATGAGCGCGCTCGCTCCGGACCGGGCCGCGGCCGACGGGGTCAAGCGGCTCGCCGAGCGGATCGCGGCCGCGCAGAAGCCCGAGATCGGCGCGATGGAGGGATGGGCGGCCCGCAACCCGGCGCCCACCGCCGCCCCGGGAGGCCACGACCACGCGGCGATGCCCGGCATGGCCACCGCTCAGCAGCTCGAGGAGCTCACCTCGGCCCGGGGTGCGGACTTCGACCGGCTCTTCCTCGCCCTGATGACCGCCCACCACGAGGGCGCCCTGAAGATGGCGGGCGAGGTCCTGGCCTCGGGCAACAATGCCGCCGTGGAGGAGATGGCCAACGAGGTGGCGGCCACCCAGAGCGCCGAGGTCCACCGGATGCGCGCGATGGGCTGACGGCCCGGGCACCCGGTGTCATGCTGGGAACACCTGCGGGAGGAGCTCCGCCGTGCTTCGTATCGCCGTCGTCGGATCGGGCCCCAGCGGGGTCTACGCCGCACAGACACTCGTACAGCAGCGCGAGGTGCCGGGGATCCGGGTCGACGTGCTCGACCGGCTGCCGGCTCCGTACGGGCTCGTGCGCTACGGGGTGGCCCCCGACCACGAGAAGATCAAGTCCCTGCAGGGCAGCCTGCGCACCGTGCTGGAGGACGAGCGGATCCGCTTCCTCGGCAACGTCGAGGTGGGCGGGGACGCCCTGCCCACCGCCCGGCTCCTGGAGCTGTACCACGCGGTGGTGTACTGCGTCGGCGCGGCCCGGGACCGGATGCTCGGCATCCCCGGCGAGGAGCTCGTCGGAGTGCACTCCGCCACGGCCTTCGTGGCCTGGTACAGCGGCCATCCGGACGCCGCGGCCGAGGCCTTCGGGCTGCCCGGGGTGGAGTCGGCGATCGTGGTCGGCGCCGGGAACGTGGCGGTCGACGTGACGCGGATCCTGGCCCGGGGCGTGCCGGAGCTGGCCCCGACCGACATGCCGCAGCCGGCCCTGGGCGCGCTCGGCGCCAGCGGGGTGCGCGCGGTGCACATGGTGGCCCGGCGCGGTCCCTCGCAGGGCAAGTTCACCACCAAGGAGCTGCGCGAACTGGGCACGCTGCCCGGCGTGGACGTACATGCCGACGAGGAGGAGCTGGCCCTCGACCCGGCGTACGCGGACCCTGGCGCGGCCCTGCCCGCGGTGAACCGGCGCAACGTGGAGGTGCTGCGCGGCTGGGCGGCGGATCCGGCGAGCGGCGGGGACCGGCGGATCGCGCTGCGGTTCTTCCTGCGCCCGGTGGAGGTGCTCGGCGGCCCGGACGGCCGGGTCACCGGGATGCGGTTCGAGCGGACGGCTCCCGACGGCCGGGGCGGGGTCACCGGCACGGGTGTCCACGAGGACGTCCCGGCGCAGTTGGTCCTGCGCTCGGTGGGGTACCAGGGCGTCCCGCTGGGCGGGCTGCCCTTCGACGAGCGGCGCGGTACGGTCCCGCACGCGGCGGGCCGGGTGCTCCGGGAGGGCCGCGCCTCCGTGGGCGAGTACGTGGCGGGCTGGATCAAGCGCGGCCCGACCGGGGTCATCGGCACCAACAGGCCCTGCGCGAAGGAGACGGCCTCCTCCCTGCTCCAGGACGCGGGGGCGCTGGCCCGGCGCGAACGGGAGCGGGACCCGCTGGAGGCGATGCTCCGGGCCGGGCTGCACCCGGTCCGGTGGCCGGGGTGGCTGGCCATCGAGACGGCCGAGGCGGAACTCGGGCGGTCCCTGGGCCGGCGCTCCGTCAAGATCCCGGACTGGGCGGGCCTGCTGGCCGCGGCCGGCGGCACGGACTGACCCGCGGTCCCGGCCCCGGGCACCGGCTCCATCTCCGCGGTTCTTCCCGCCGCGTTCGGTCCCGGGTGCGCCTCAGCCCCGGTCGCGCGCCTCCTCGGCTGCGGCCGCCGCGAGGACGCCGTCGAGCAGCCCGGGGAACAGCTCCGCCAGCTCGGCGCGGCGCAGCCCGTTCAACTTGGCCGTGCCCCGGTAGGACTGGCGCACGACACCGCTCTCGCGCAGGACCCGGAAGTGGTGCGTGGTCGTGGACTTGGTGACCGGGAGCCGGAAGTGCGAGCAGACCAGCTCGGCGTCCGTGGCCGCGAGGTCGCGGACGATGGACAGCCGGACCGGGTCGGAGAGGGCGTGCAGGACGCCTTCGAGCCGGATCTCGGCGGCCTCGGGGTGGGCGAGGACACGGGCCGCGTCACGTTCCGTCATGTCCGTACTCCACTCGCTGGGTGATGCCGCGATGCCGGGCATTCCTCCATCGTACGAGAACCATCGTAGGAACGGAGCCGAACGGCCGGGTGCGGCGCGGGAGCCCGGCCCCCGCACCGCACCGGTTCACCAGGAACGGTGGTACTGCTCGGGCGTACGGACCTGCGCGCCGAGCGCGGCGGCCGCGCGGCGGGCCCAGAACGGGTCGCGCAGCAGTTCGCGGCCCAGCAGGACGGCGTCGGCCTCCGCGTTGGCCAGGATCTTCTCGGCCTGCTCCGGTTCGGTGATCAGGCCGACGGCGGCGACCGGGAGGGTGGTCTCGGCCTTGACCCGGGCCGCGAAGGGCACCTGATAGCCGGGGCCGACCGGGATCGTCACGTCGGGGGCGAGGCCACCGGTGGAGACGTCGAGCAGGTCCACGCCGTGCTCCTCGAGCAGGCCGGCCAGCCGGACCGTCTCGTCCGCGGTCCAGCCGTCCTCCTCCAGCCAGTCGGTGGCGGAGATCCGGAAGAACAGCGGCAGGTCCTCGGGCCACACCGCCCGTACGGCGTCGACGACTTCGAGGGCGAGGCGGGTGCGGTTCTCGAAGGATCCGCCGTACTCGTCGGTGCGCTTGTTGCTGTGCGGGGAGAGGAACTCGCCGATCAGGTAGCCGTGGGCGCCGTGGATCTCGACGACCTGGTAGCCGGCGGCGAGCGAACGCCGGGCGGCCGCCGCGAACTGCTCCACGACGTCCCGGATCTCCCGGACCGTCAGCTCGTGCGGGACCTGGTGGTCCGCGGAGAACGGCACGGCGCTCGGGGCGCTGGGCCGCCAGCCGTGCGCCTCGGGGCCGAGCGGCCCACCGCCCTTCCAGGTGCGGTCGGTGGAAGCCTTGCGGCCGGCATGGGCGAGCTGGATGCCGGAGACCGCGCCCCGGCCCTTCACGAAGGAGGTGATCCGGCGCAGCGCCTCGACCTGCGTGTCGTTCCAGATCCCGAGGTCGTACGGCGAGATCCGCCCCTCGGGGGCGACGGCCGTGGCCTCCTGGATGATCAAGCCCGTTCCGCCGGTGGCGCGGGCCGCGTAGTGCGCGAAGTGCCAGTCGTGGGCGACCCCGGCGTCCGGACCGGAGGGCTCGGCGCTGTACTGGCACATCGCGGCCATCCACACCCGGTTCGGGACGGTGACCGAGCGGATGGTCCACGGCTGGAACAGGGCGGCGAAGGAAACGGGAGCAGCACTCATGAGGGGTCTCCAGGGGCGACCGGAAGCGCGCCGGGGAACCGGCCGCTAAGTACGAGAGTCACCGTACTACGAATTTCCTCGTACTACGAGACCCTTCGTACGACCGGAGGCGCGCGCCGCGACCTGCCCCTGTCAGTGGCCGGGTGCAGACTGGCGGAAAGCTGCCGTGCAGGACAAAGACGTCCGGAGGTGTCGGCCATGACCGACGTGGTATTGCTCGCGGGAACCCGCAAGGGACTGTTCATCGGCCGCCGGGACTCCGGCGGCACCTGGGAGTTCGACGAGCCGCACTTCAACGCCCAGGCGGTCTCGGCCGTCGCCATCGACCGGCGCCGCGGCGCGCCCCGGCTCCTGGTCGCCGGCGACAGCACCCACTGGGGGCCGTCCGTGTTCAGCTCCGACGACCTGGGAGCGACCTGGCGGGAGCCCGCCGCG
The DNA here is from genome assembly GCF_042870555.1 of Streptomyces sp. NPDC006487. NCBI lineage: Bacteria > Bacillati > Actinomycetota > Actinomycetes > Kitasatosporales > Streptomycetaceae > Streptomyces > Streptomyces sp. NPDC006487. The sequence continues at coordinate 256,475 of NZ_JBIAHN010000001.1, read as the reverse complement.
GCCGCCGTGAAGTTCCCCGAGGACACCGGAGCCTCCCTGGAGCGGGTCTGGCAGCTCCATCCGGCCGGCCCCGAGGCCCCCGGCGTGGTCTACGCGGGCACCGAACCGGCCGCCCTGTTCCGCTCGGCCGATCACGGCGAGTCCTTCGAGCTGGTCCGCCCCCTGTGGGAGCACCCGACCCGGGACAAGTGGGTCCCGGGCGGCGGTGGCGAGGGCCTGCACACGGTGATCACCGACCCGGGCGACCCCGACCTGGTCACGGTGGCGGTCTCCACGGCCGGGGTGTTCCGGACCACGGACGGCGGGGCGAGCTGGACCCCGTCGAACCACGGGGTCTCGGCGGTGTTCCTGCCCGACCCGGACCCCGAGTTCGGCCAGTGCGTGCACAAGATCGCCCAGGACGCCGGGGACACCGGCCGGCTGTACCTACAGAACCACTGGGGCGTCTACCGCAGCGACGACGCCGGGACCCGCTGGACGGACATCGGCGACGGCCTGCCCTCCGACTTCGGCTTCGCCGTGGCCGCGCACCCGCACCGGCCGGGTACCGCCTACGTCTTCCCGCTCAACGCCGACAGCGACCGCGTCCCCGCGGAACACCGCTGCCGGGTCTTCCGCACCAGGGACGCGGGGACGACCTGGGAGCCCCTGACGAAGGGCCTCCCGGCCGGGGACCACTACGGCACGGTGCTGCGGGACGCGCTCTGCACGGACGACGCGGACCCGGCCGGGATCTACTTCGGAAACCGCAACGGCGAGCTGTACGCCAGCCAGGACGACGGGGACAGCTGGCAGTTGCTGGCCGAGCACCTCCCCGACGTCCTGTGCGTACGGGCCGCCGTGCTGAACCACTAGCCGCCGCGACCCGTACCCCGCGGCACCCTCGTCCGGGCCTCAGCCCGTGAGCGAGCGGGCCTGGTGCACGGCCTGCGCCAGCTGGCGTACGGCAGGATCCTCGGTGCTCCCGGCCAGCCGGTCCGCGTGCCCGGCCAGGCTCTCCAGCGGGGCGGCGCCCGGCACCCGCTCCCAGCCGCCGTCGCGCTCGCGCAGGGCGGAGGCGAAGTAGGCGGCCACCGCGGTGACCTGGAAGCGCGTGGACGCCGCGGTCCACACGTCGCCGGACAGGGCCGCCGCCTCGATCTTGCCGGACTCCTCGTGCGGCGCCCGGGTGCGCGGGTCCAGCCAGCGCACCGTCGCCGTCGCCAGGTGTCCGGTGGCGCCGGGGCGCAGCCGTACCGCGTACAGGGCGGTCACGGTGTGGCCGGAGCCGACCTCTCCCCCGTCCACGGTGTCGTTCCTGAAGTCGCCGTCGGCGACGCGGCGGTCGTCGTATCCGATCAGCCGGAACCGTTCGACGGTCTGCGGGTCGAAGGCGACCTGCGCCTTGGCGTCGCGGGCCCGCAGCTGCACCTGCGCCGGGAGGTCCTCGCAGAACACCTTGCGGGCGCCCTCGGCGTCGGAGACGTAGGTGGTGTGTCCGTCGCCCCGGTCGGCGAGCTGTTCCATGAAGGCGTCGTTGAACTCGCTGCCCACGCCCACGCCGAACAGGGTGATGCCGTGCTTGGTCCGGGCTTCGCCGATCCGGTTCAGGATGGTGTCGGCGGAAGTGGCGCCGTTGTTGGCCAGGGCGTCGGAGAGCAGGACGACCCTGTTGGTGGCGCCGGGCCGCAGCGACTCGACCGCGACCTCGTACCCGCGGACGACCCCGGCCTCCACGTTGGTCGAGTCGGCGGTGCGCAGCGCGGCGACGACCTCCTGGATCCGCTCGCGGTGGCCCTCGACGCGGGTCATCGGCAGCCGGGTCCGGGCCTCCCCGCTGAAGGTGACGACGGCGACCGAGTCGTCTTCGCGGAGTTGGTCGGTCATCAGTTTCATGGAGCTGCGGACGAGGTCGAGGCGGCCGGGCTCGGCCATGGAACCGGAGACGTCCACGACGAAGGTGAGCGCCGCGGGCGGCCGGGCCTCGGCGCCGTCCGCCCCGCCGTTCCCGACGCGGGTGGCGAGGCCCACCCGGACCAGGGACCAGTTCGGCTCGGTGGTGCGGGCCCCGTCCACGGTGACGGAGAAGCCGTCGCCGTCGGGCTCCTGGTAGTCCTGCCGGAAGCTGTTGACGAACTCCTCGGGGCGCACGGTGGCGGGGTCGGGGAGCTTGCCGTCCGCGAGGGTGCGGCGGGCGTACCCGTAGCTGGCGGTGTCCACGTCGAGCGCGAAGGTGGAGAGGTAGTCGGCGGGCGGTCCGGTGGGGCGCCGCCCGTCGCTCTCCCCTTCCGTGCTTTCTCCGCCGGGGCGGCTGGCGGACGGCCGCGGCCCGGAGTCGCCGCCCTTCCACTCCCCGTCGGCGCTGCGGTTCGAGCCGCCGCTTCCGCAGCCGGCCAGCAGGAGGCCGCCGGCGAGGAGCGCGGCGGTCAGTCTGCCCTGGGTTCTCCGCCGGGTCGGACGGCCCCTGCGGGACGTGCCGGGGGTGCTGGGCGTGCGGGGCGCGCCGGGCGCGCGAAGTGTGCCGGGCGTGCGGTCCTCGTGGGGCTCCATGCGGTCTCCCTCGAACGTCATCGGTGTTGAATGGGACGCCCGGGGTGGAGAGTTGGAGCAATCGAACCTGTTGCGAACAGGTATCGAAGCGACAACGGGGCCCGGGTTCCCGGCCGCCCGTCCCCGTGCCCCGACCGCCCGGCAGCAGGAGCGATCCGTCGTGGCGATGAGTTTTCGGGTGCCGGACGGTCTATCCCTTGACGAAGACGTCCGAATCACCGGGAGCACGCCATGGGCCTCATCCACATCGAAATGTTCGCGACCCTCGACCTCGTCGGGCAGGCGCCCGGCGGCCCCGACGAGGACCCGGCGGGGTTCCCGTTCGGCGGCTGGCAGGCGCCCCTGCTGGACGAGGTCACCGGGGCGCAGGTCGCAGCCGCGTACGAGGGCACGGACGCCCTGCTGCTCGGACGGCGGACGTACGACATCTTCGCCGCCTACTGGCCCCACCAGAAGGGCGGCGAGGACGGCGAGATCGCCACCCTCTTCAACCGCGTCCCGAAGTACGTGGCCTCGCGTGGCAGGCCCGACCTGTCGTGGGCCGGCTCCACCAGGCTGGGCCCGGACCTCGCCGGCGCGGTGCGCGAGATCCGTGACCGGCACGAGCACGTGAAGGTCGTCGGGAGCCTGAACCTGGTCCAGACGCTCCTGCGCGAGAAGCTCTTCGACCGCCTCGACCTCTGGGTGCACCCGATCGTGCTCGGCGTCGGGAAGAAGGTGTTCGACGACGGCGCCGTGCCCACCAACCTCGAGCTCCTCGCGCCTCCGGCCACCGGCACCAAGGGGACCGTGCTCCTGCGCTACGGGCTCACGGACGGCACTCCCGCGACGGGCGACATGAGCGCCCCCGGTCGCGGCGTCGGAAGCGACGCCTGAGGTTCCCGCACCCGGGGGCCCGTGACCCCCGTCGAGGAGCGGCCGGCCCGGGACCCGTCCCGCGAGGGGTGGCACCGGGCCGCGGACTGGGCCAGTAGAGTGATCCCCCGTGGCAGCACGACCGTTGAACGAGATCGTCGAGCCGGGCTGGGCCCGCGCTCTGGAGCCGGTGGCGGCGCAGATCGCCGCGATGGGCGACTTCCTGCGCGCGGAGATCGCGGCGGGCCGGACCTACGTCCCCGCTGGTGCGAACGTGCTGCGCGCGTTCCAGCAGCCCTTCGACGAGGTGAAGGTGCTGATCGTCGGGCAGGATCCCTACCCGACGCCTGGTCACGCGATCGGCCTGTCCTTCTCCGTGGCCCCCGAAGTCAGCCCGTGGCCCCCGAGCCTCGACAACATCTTCCGCGAACTGCACGCCGATCTCGGCACGGGCAAGCCCCGGAACGGGGATCTGACCCCGTGGACCCGGCAGGGCGTCCTGCTGCTGAACCGCTCGCTCACCACGGCCCCGCGCAAGCCCAACGCGCACCGCGGCAAGGGCTGGGAGGCGGTGACCGAGCAGGCGATCCGCGCGCTCGCGGCCCGCGGCAAGCCCCTGGTGTCGGTGTTGTGGGGGCGCGAGGCGCGCAACCTGCGGCCCCTGCTGGGCGACCTGCCGGCCGTGGAATCGGTGCACCCCTCCCCGATGTCCGCGGACAACGGGTTCTTCGGGTCGAGGCCGTTCAGCAGGACGAACGACCTGCTGGTCCGCCAGGGTGCGCAGCCCGTGGACTGGCGGCTTCCCTCCGCAGGGTGACCGAAGGCCTGAACCGTATCTGACATTCCTCGGATAAATACGGACAGATGCCGCCGAAGAAGGCCCTGCCCGAACACCCGGTTTCGATAAACCAGTAGCATGCGGCGCCATGAGCTCCCCCACTGGGCCCGCAAATGGCCTGCCCGTACGAATGCCGCGACCCCGCCAGACCGGACGGCACCGCCGGCCCGAGCCCGCGGTGGCGCCCGAGGGCGCGCCCGCGCTGGTGCTCGCCGTGCCCGGTGCCCCTTCGGCCGCCTCGCGGGGGCTCGCGGAAGAGATCATCAGCATCGGCCGCTCCGAGCTGCCCGGCCTGGACGCCCGGGTCGGTTTCCTCGACGGTGACGACGCCACCGAGTTCCCGTCCCTGTCGGGCGTGCTGAACTCCGTCGCCCGCGACCGCGCCGCGCGCGCGGAGTCGGCCCGCGCCGCCGGGCAGGAAGTGCCCGCGCCGACCGGTCCGGACGCCGTGGTCGTGCCCCTGCTGGCCGGCCCCGACGGTGATCTGCTGCGCCGCGTGCGCCAGGCCCTCATGGACTCCTCGGCCGCCGCCGAGCTGGCCGACCCGCTCGGCCCGCACCCGCTGCTCGCCGAGGGGCTGCACGTGCGGCTGTCCGAGGCCGGCCTCGCCCGCGCCGACCGGGCCAGGCTCTTCAGCGTGACCACGGCCGCCGACGGCATCGTCCTGGCCACCACCGGCGGCGAGGAGGCCGTGCAGGCCGCGGGCATCACCGGCATGCTGCTGGCCGCCCGTCTCGCCGTGCCGGTGATGGCCGCCGCGCTGGACGAGGAGGGTTCGGTGGCCGCCATCGCCGACCAGCTCCGCCGCGAGGGTTCGACGCAGCTCGCGCTGGCCCCGTACCTGATCGGCCCTGAGGCCGCCGAGGGTCTCCTCGACACCGCCTGCAAGGAGGCCGGTTGCAGCGCCGCCGACGTGCTCGGCGCGTACCCCGCGCTCGGCAAGCTGGCCGTCGCGCAGTACTCCGCCGCCCTCGGCATCACCCAGGGTGCCGCCGCCCACTGACCCCCCGCTCATGCCGTGCGCACGAGGGCCCGCGCCCCGGACCGTTCCGAATCGAACGAGCCGGAGCGCGGGCCCTCGTACGTACGGCGGTCGGGTGCCGTCCGGTGCCGCCCGGGGTTCAGCCGAAGACCACGCAGGTGGCGGCGGGCACGGCCACCGCGCCGGCCCGGCGCGGCTCGCCCGTCACCGGGTCCACATCGAACCAGGTGACGTCCCCGGAGCGCTCGTTGGCCGCGTACAGCCGGCGCCCCGACGGGTCGGCGGCGAGATCGCGCGGCCACCGGCCCCCGCACGGCACGGTACCCGTGAGCTGCGGCTTCTCCGCGCCGCCGGCGAGGGAGAAGGTGACGATGGTGTCGGCTCCGCGGACGGCCGCCCAGACGAATCGGCCGTCGGACGAGGTCACGACCGCCGAGGGGTAGGCCCGCGGAGCCCCTGGAGCGCCCGCGGGAGCGACCGGAACCTCGCCGACCGGTTGGAGCTCGCCCGACTCTCCGTTCCAGCGGCAGACGGTCAGCTGCGGCTCCAGCTCGTGCAGTACGTAGACCACTTCGCCGGAGGGGTGGAAGGCGAGGTGCCGGGGGCCGGTCCCGGCGCGCAGCACGGTCTCGGCGTGCAGGACCGGGGCTCCGGTGGCCGGGTCGAGCGCGCAGACCCGTACCGAGTCGGTGCCGAGGTCGACGCTGAGGACCCAGCGGCCGCCGGGGGCGGGCAGCACCTGGTGGGCGTGCGGGGACTTCTGCCGGCCGGTGTCGGGGCCGGAGCCCCGGTGGGCCAGTACGGCGGCGGGCCCCCCGATCGAGCCGTCGGCGGCGAGCGGGAGGCTGCTGACGCTGCCCGAGGTGTAGTTGGCGGTCAGCAGCCGGCGCCCCGCCACGCCGAGGTGGGTGGGGCCGGAGCCGCCGACGGGGACGGTCCCGCCGAGGGGTACGAGCCCCGCGGCGGTCGTCCGGAAGGCGCCCACAGCGCCCTCCTTGGCCTCGCTCACGGCGTACAGCACGCCGGTGACGGGCTCGTGGACCAGGTACGAGGGCTCCGCGACGGCGTCCGTGGCCGAGAGCGGGGTCAGCGCTCCGGTGGCCGGATCCACGGCCGCGGTGGTGACACCGCGGCCGCCCCCCGAGGTGAACGAGCCGATCCAGGCCAGGTGTCCGCCGCCGCCGGCCGTACGGTCCGTACCGCCCACACCACTGTCCGCGTCGCCCACGAGAAGCCCCTCTCCGCCGTTCCGGATCCGTTCCCGAGCGACGGTAACAGAAGGTCTAGACCAAATCCCGCCCTTGGGCCCGTTCTTGGGCGCCGGAGTGGTGGACGTAGGCGGTCGAGCTGGGCCGGTCCTCGAAGGTGCGGTGGAAGACCGGGGTCGCCGACCCGGAGATGGGCGGCACGATCCAGGACCAGTCCGCGCCCACGTCACGGCCCTTGCGCTCCTCCTTCTCCAGGTGGGTCAGGAAGCGCCGGGACTCCGTGTGGTGGTCGGCGATGGTGACCCCGGCCCGGTCGAAGGAGTGCAGGACCGCCCGGTTGAGCTCGACGAGCGCGCGGTCCTTCCAGAGGGAACGGTCGCTGCCGGTGTCGAGGCCCATGCGGCGGGCGACCGCGGGCAGGAGGTTGTAGCGGTCGGTGTCCGCTAGGTTGCGGGCACCGATCTCGGTCCCCATGTACCAGCCGTTGAAGGGCGCCGCCGGGTAGTGGATTCCGCCGATCTCCAGGCACATGTTGGAGATCGCGGGTACGGCGTGCCAGCGCAGCGCCCAGTCCGACCAGCCGTCACCGCCGGCCGCTCCGTCGGGGTGCTCGATGGGCACCTCCAGGACGGCGTCCGGGGGGACGTCGAACCAGCGGGGTTTGTCGTCGACCCCCTGCACGACCAGCGGAAGGAGGTCGAAGGGGGTGCCCGGGCCGCGGGACCAGCCCAGTGCGAGCAACGCGCTCGTGAGCTCGGCGTTGCGGGCGTCGCCGACGGTTATCGAGGGGTGGTCGCCGTAGCCGGCGTACCGGACCAGCTGCTCGCTCCAGATGACCGGGCCGGGGCGGTCCGGGGTGTCGGGGGCGAAGACCGTGATGGTGGGCCGGACCCGGCCGCCGTTGGTGGCCTCGCGCAGGTGCTCGAAGCACTCCTCCGCGATCCCGTCGGCGTCGGTGAGCCCGCGGCGGTCGCGGACGCGCAGCGAGTTCCAGTACAGCCTGCCTATGCAGCGGTTGCTGTTGCGCCACGCGACGCGGGCGCCGTGCTCCAGTTCCTCGGGAGTGTGCCGGTACGTGTCCGTCTCGGCGAGCTCGGCCCGTACGGCGGCGAGCCGCTCGCGCGGATCACCCGCGCCCGGATTCTCCCTGTGGAACAGTCGGATGAACTCCTCGGCCGCTTCCCACACCTGCGCGGTGCTCGAGCACTGTTGAAGTATTTCCATTCCGGCGGTTACCCCCTGTCCGATCCGACCAGGTCCACCCCGCGCGCCGTGAAGCGGCGCCATGCCGGATGAATGTGCAATGAACAATCACCCGTTGTACACGTCGCAGGTCAGCGGCGTGCAGAAGGCGCGCCCGGAACACTCCTCCGTGTGATCTTCATCGATCGGCCTGCGGACGGGACTTGGGGGGACGTACCATCCGCGGCGGTGGCGGCGAACGCCGGCCGGGACGGGCACCGGGCCGCAGGGGTCAGGCACCCACCAGCGGGGAGCGTGACGCCGTGCGCAGGGGTCCGTCGAGCTGGGCCAGGAGCCGCTCCAGACCGTGCAGATGTGCCAGCGCGGGCTCCGAGGCGGACCGCGCGGGGTTCAGGGCCGCGGCGGCCGACCGGTGCTCCGCGCCCGTGGCGCGTTCCGCTTCCGGCGTCAGCAGGGCCTCTACGGCGGCCTCCACCCGCCAGCACGCCGCCGCGAGCCGGGCGTCGTGGCTCGCGTCCGGGTCCGCCGCCACGGAGACCAGCCCGCGGACCTCCACGGCGCACTCGTCGAGCAGCGCGAGCACCCGGCGGGCCCTGGCCTTGCGGCCGCGGTAGGGGCTCAGCGGGTGGACGAGCGGAGCCAGGGAGAGCCGTACCCGGCCCAGGAAGAGCTCCAGCTCCGCGGCGTGCGGCGCGGGGTCCGCGACCGGGGAACCGGCGAGCCGGGCCGCGGCCTCGGCCGTGCAGGTGCGGACGCAGCGCAGCGCGCGCTGGATCCACATGTCGTTGGTCGCGTGGGTGGTCACCGGGAGCACCAGGATCACGGCCAGCCCGGCGCACACCGCGCCGACGGCCGTCTGCTCCAGGCGCAGGACGAGCAGACCGGGATCGAGTACGCCCAGCAGCCCGTAGAGCAGGCCGGCCATCACCGTCACGGCCAGCATCATCCAGCTGTAGGACACGGCGGCGGTGTAGAAGATCCCGAAGACGCAGAGCGCCACCAGGACGGCCGTGGGCGCCGGCGCACCGTTCAGCGGGATGGCTATCAGCAGGCCCGCGCCGATCCCGAACACCGTGCCGAGGACCCGGCGGAAGCCGCGGACCAGGGTCTCGCCGCGCGACGCGGTGTTGACGAAGATCCACCAGGCGGTGCCGACCGCCCAGTACCAGCGGTCCTCCGACAGGGTCTGGCCGATGCCCAGCGCCACCGCGCAGGCGGCGGTGGCCTGGAAGGCCTGGCGGGTGGTCGGCCGGGCCAGCCCGGTGCCGGGCGCCGCGGGCGGTACGGCGGGGGGCGGGACGCGCCGCTCGATCGGCCACAGCACGAACCGCACGGCGCCGGCCGAGAGCAGGGCCAGGCCGACGGCCGCGTAGAGCTCGGGCAGCTGGCCGGGCCGGGCGTGCAGGAACTGCGTGATGAAGAAGTTCATGAAGGCGAAGATGCCGAGGGCGTGGCCGCGCGCCCCCCAGCGGCGGGCGTAGACACCGGCGAACACGACGGCGACGAACGCCGCGTCACGGGCCAGTGGCACGCCGTGCAGGGTGGTGGCCAGGGCCAGTACGGGGAAACCGGCGGCGGGCAGCAGGGCGGTGGTCACCCGCTGGGCGCGCACGGTCGAGTCGGTCACGGTGAAGAGGGCGAGCAGGGCCGCCAGTCCCCCGGTGATCGACGCGACGAGCGAGAGTCCGCAGAGCTCGGCCACGGCCACCGCGAGAGCGACGCCGATGACGGCCCGCGTGGCGTTCCTGAGTCTTGCGCGCCCCGGATCCGGAGCCACGAACATCCTCTTCACGGCGGTGTGCCGCCCCCCTTGCGATGGAGCACGCCGGACCCGCGTCCGCCCGGGGGTGGTGGGCGGCACACGGGCACGGCGAAGGCGCCACGGTCCGGAGCGGCCTCGTTGCCGTCCGGCGCTGCGTGGCGCCGTAGATACATGGATAGGACACAGATAAGCATCCACAGGGGCAATGGCTCAAGTCGGCCCTCCCCTGGTGGGCCATTGGCGCACTCCTGAGCGGCGATCTTCGGCCATGGGCGGACCAACGGACCGGGCGGCGGGTCAGTCCCCCGGAGCGTGCTCCGTCGGGACGCACAGGACCGGGACCGGCGAGAGGTGCAGGAGCTTGTGCGGGGTGGATCCGAGCAGGGCGCCGCGGATCGGGCTGTCGCCCCAGCTCCCCACGATGATCACCCGGGCGTCGTGCCGTTCGGCGGCGTCGAGCAGCGCCTGGGCCGGTTTCGCGTCGGCCACCTCGACCGTGGAGGGCACTCCCGCCTCGTCGGCGGCCTCCACCGCCCGGGAGAGGGCGCTGCGGCCGGCCTCCCGGACGGCCTCCCGGTGCGCGCGGGACTCCTCGCCGGTGGGGCCCGGGGCGGCGGCCCCGTAGACGAGGACGAGCGGCTCGCCGAAGGCGGCGGCCACCTCCAGGGCGACGCGCAGGGCGCGCTCGGCTCCGGGCGACTCGTCGTACCCGAGGACGACGGACATCGGGGCTCCTCTCCGGCTTCCGGCCGGTGGTACGGGACGCGGGACCGCGGAAGGCGAGGTTCAGGGCTTCGGCACTTCCGGCCTACGGGGCTTCCTGGCCGCGTGTACGAGGGCCGGGTCGGCGACGCCGCGCCGCTCCTGCCAGAAGCGGCCGTCCCTGATCCGCCAGAAGCACATGACGAGCACGCCGACGACGGCGATGCCGATCCCGATGACCAGCGGCGGGCCGAGGCCGAACCAGGAGACGCCGCTCGCCGAGTTCTCCGGGTCCGACATGTCGGCGACCGACTGCACGAGCAGCCAGGCCAGCAGTCCGGCGCCGAGCACCGGGCCGAGTCCGATCAGCAGGAAGTTGTGCACGCTCTCCAGCAGGTGGCGCCGGTAGTAGACGGCGCAGGCCAGGCCGGTGAGGGCGTAGTAGAAGGAGATCAGCAGGGAGAGCGCGGTCAGGGAGTCCAGGAGGGCGTTCTCGCTGATCTGGTTGACGGCGAGGTACCAGACGATGGCGATGCCGGCCACCCACCAGGTGCTGACGTCCGGGGTCCGGAACCGGGGGTGGATGTGCGAGAGGTTCGGCGGCAGCGCGTGCCGGCGGGCCATGGACAGGGCGGTACGGGAGGCGGGGATGATCGTGGTCTGGGTGGAGGCGAGCGCGGAGGTGCAGACGGCGAGCAGGACGATCCAGTCCCAGCCGCCCATCACCTCGTGCGCGAGGACCGCGAAGACGGCCTCCTCCTCGCCGGCGTTCTCGGCGAGGAACTTCGTCCCGGCGTAGCCGACGACCGCGAAGCCGACGGACAGGTACGTCACCAGCAGGACCACGGTGGACCAGATGCCGGCCTTGCCCGGTGCGGTGGCCGAGTTCTCGACCTCCTCGGTGAGGTTGACCGCCGACTCCCAGCCCCAGTAGATGAACACGCCGAGCAGCAGGCCGCCGGTGAGGGCGGCGCCGCCGGCGCCGAAGGGGTTGAGCCACTCGATCGCGGGTCTGGTGCCGTCGAGGCTGCTGGTGCCGGCGTAGACGCGGTAGAGGGCGACGACGGCGAAGACCAGCAGGAAGAAGACCTGGGCGAGGATGAGGACGTCCTGGAGCCGGGCCGACATCTCGGTGCCGATGACGCAGACGGCCGTCATGGCCAGGATCACGACGACGGTCAGGCTCTGGCGCAGTGCCTCGTTCGCGGCCCAGCTGTCGAGTCCTGCGGCGAGCAGTCCGAAGTGGACGGCGACGTCGGCCAGCGAGCCGATGACGAGGACGCCGGTCATGGCGATGGCCCAGCCGCCGAGCCAGCCCGCCCAGGGGCCCATGGCGCGCGTCACCCACGAGAAAGTGGTCCCGCAGTCCTGGTCGACCTTGTTGAGGTAGTAGAAGGCGGCGGCGATCAGCAGCATCGGGACGAAGGAGGCGAGCATGACGCCGGGCGCGTAGATGCCGGCGAGCGCGACGATGGGCCCGATGACCGCGGCCAGGGAGTAGGCGGGCGAGGTCGAGTTCAGGCCGATGACGAGCGCGTCGAGGAAGCCGATCGCGTTGGCCTTGAGCCCCGGTTCCGCGCCTGTGTCGGCGTCCGTGGCCGCACGCGCGCCCGGCTCCCGGTCCGGTGCCGGTTGCGGTTCCGGGGGCTCTGGGAGACCGCCGTCCGAGCCATCATGGGCCATGTACGCATCGTCACGCAGAAGGCGGCGGCGCGCGAGGCGGGGGGAGCGCTACCGGGGCGGGCGTTCCGGTTCGGGGACGGGGGGTCCCAGGGTGGGTGTTCCGGGCGTCGGTGTTCCGGGCGTCGGTGTTCCCGGGGGCCGCGTGCCCCAGGGGCGGGAGTTCCAGCTGGCGATGACCGGGAGGCCGTGCTCCGTGGACAGCGCGCTGAAGGTGCCCGTCCGGAGCATGAAGAGCCGTCCGGCCTCGGGGGGCAGACCGAGGTAGCGGGCGGTCAGCACCCGCAGCAGGTGCCCGTGGGCGACCAGGACGACGTTGCCCCGGCCTTCGCCCAGTACCCCGGCCACCCGGGCGAGCACCCGGTCCGCGCGGGCGCCGACCTGGGCGGCGTTCTCGCCGGGGTGCTCCTCGTCGCCGGGCGGTACCCCATCGGTCCACAGGGACCAGGCGGGGCGCTCGCGCTGGATCTCGGCGGTGGTGACGCCCTCGTAGCCGCCGTAGTCCCACTCGTACAGGTCGGGGTCCGTGACGCCCCCGCTCAGGCCGGCGAGCTCGGCCGTGGCGGCTGCCCGGCGGAGCGGGCTGGTCAGCACCATGGCCGGGTGCTTGTCCCGGAAGTACGGGAAGAGCGAGATGGCCTCTTCGACCCCGTGCGGGGTCAGCGGGACGTCGGTGCGCCCGGTGTGCCGTCCGGTCGCGCTCCAGGCGGTCTCGCCGTGCCTCACCAGCAGCAGGTCGCTCACTCTTCGGACCCTAGTCCCTGCGGCATGTCGGCGCCGGGCGAGCGGGCCGGTCCTGTCGGTGTCGGGGCTCATGAGCCCCGGTTCCCGTACGACGCGACCCCCGCTGACCCTCCTGCTGCTCGTGCTGACCGCGGTGACCGGGCTGACCGAAGCGGTCAGCCTGCTGGCACTCGGTCCCGTCTTCACGGCGATGCAGACGGGCAACGTGCTGTTCCTGGCCTTCGGCGTGGCCCACGCGGGCCCGGTGCCCTCGCTGGCGCCCGCCGTCTCGCTGTCCGCGTTCGCCCTGGGGGTGGGACCGGGCCTTCGGGTACGGGACCGCGGCCTGGGTGCGGCGGGCGTGGTCGGTCGGCGCGATGTTCGCGGGCGGACTGGCCGGGGCGCTGCTCGTACGGACCGGCTGGTCGGTGGGATGGCTGCTGCTGCCGGCCGCCGTACTGGTCGTGGCGGTGGCGCTGGCGTACCTGACCCAGCCGCTGATGCACCCCGGCGGGGAGGCCTCGGTTGAGGGGGTGTCCCGTCGATCGGGCCGGTCGGGCCGGGGGCGGGGCTGAGCGGGGCGGTCGGGGGCGGGGCGGGGCTGAGCGGGGCGGCCCGGGGCTGGGCTGGGCTGGGCTGGGCTGGGCTGAAAACGCTGCGCAAGCGGTGCAACTTGGCCGGAGGGGCCGCGCTCGCGAGGCTCGGGGCATGGACGACCAGGACGGCACCCGGCTGGCAGCGGGTTTCGCGGCAGGCGACGAGGACAGCGTGGCGGCGGTCTACCGGCGCTGGCGGCCGCTGGTGCACGCGCTGGCCTCCCGCTCGCTCGGCGACGAGCGGGAGGCCGAGGACGTGACCCAGCAGGTCTTCCTCGCCGCGTGGCGGGGCCGCGCCGGGTACCGGCCCGGACCGGGCGGACTCGGGGCCTGGCTGACCGGCATCACCCGGCACAAGGTGGCAGACGCCCTGGAGGCCCGCACCCGGCGGGCCCGGGTGGTCCAGGCCGCTGTGCGCGTCTGCGCGCAGGGCCGGCCCGAACCGGAGCCGGGGCCGGAGCGGGCCGTGGAACGGATCCTGTTGCTCGGCGAGCTGGCCCGGCTGCCGTCGGCGCAGCAGCGGGTCCTCCGGCTCGCCTTCTACGCGGACCTGACGCAGTCGCAGATCGCGGACCGCACCGGTCTCCCGCTGGGCACCGTCAAGAGCCACATGCGGCGGGCGCTGCACGTCATGCGGCAGTCCCTGGAGCGCCCCCCGAGGCAGTCCCCGGAGCGGCTCCCGGGGGCCGGGGTGCCACAACCGATTCAATGACGGCCAGCCCGGAGCGGAGCCCGAACAGCCGCTCGGACCGGGCTGGTCGGGACGCGGCTCCGGCACCCCAGCCGGGTCCGGCCAGCAGCAGCGCCGAGTGGCCGCGGGCGCCGCGCGGGCCCCACTCGATGCCCGCAACCGACCTGGCGAGCGCGGCGTCGGCGGTCGTACGGGACTGCGCCCACAGGACGACGGCCCGCGGCCCCGTCCTCCGGACGGCCTCGCACAGGGCCTCGGCCGGCAGGGCGGCTCCGAACATCCTTACCGGCACGGCCCGTTCGCCGAGGACGGCGGCCAGCGCCTCCATCGGGAGGCTGTGCTGCTCCCCCGGCGTGCAGGCCAGCAGTACGGGCGGGGCCACAAGCGGCTCCGGCGCGGGCCGGATCCGGTGGAAGGCCGCGGAGACGTACCAGGACAGCAGGTGTTCCACCTCGACGTAACGCTCCCCGGACGAGGCCCATTTGCGGCCCACCGCGTGCAGGGTCGGCGCGATGACCTCCTCCCAGGCGGTGACCGGGCCCAGCTCGGCGAGCACGGCGGCCAGCAGGTCCTCCACGGCCGGCGCGTCCAGCCGTACGGCGGCCCGCGCGAGCCCCCTGCACTCCGGGCGGACGTCCCCGAGGCGCAGCGCGCGCGGCCCTCCGGGGGCCGGGGCGGCGGGATCGGCCGCGGCCGGGCCGTCCGGGGCGACTCCCCGGGCCACCCGGGCGGCTTCGGACGGGGGCGCGCCCTGGGCGGTGAGGCGGCACATCAGCTCCAGCCGGGCGATGTCCGCAGGGGTCCAGCGCCGGTGCCTGCCCTCCTCGCGGCGGTCCGGTCCGATGGCGTAGCGGCGCTCCCAGGAGCGCAGCGTCGTCGGGGAGACTCCGAGGCGTCGGGCGACCGCGCCGGTGCCGAGGGCGACCGGCGGGGGCTGATGCCGGGGCCGGGGCTGCGGGGGTTCGGGCTCCACCCCTCCACCGTACGGCGCGGCGGGCCGTCGGGCCGTCACCCCGGTCCCGGGCGTCCTGCGGAGCCGGGCTCCGGCCCGTCCGCGGAATCCGGACCCGTCCCGCGGCCCCTGCGGAAGCGGTCCAGGCCGTCGGCGAGGCCGACCACCGGGTCGGGGTAGTCGTAGCGCGCCCGCTCCAGGCCGGGGAGCCGCCAGGGCTCGTGCACGCGTGGTGCGGGGAGTCCGGCGAGTTCGGGGACCCAGTGGTGGACGTAGCCGCCGTCGGGGTCGTAACGCAGGCCCTGGCGGACCGGGTTGAGGACCCGGTTGGGGCGGGTGTCGGTGCCCGTGCCCGCCGCCCACTGCCAGTTGAGCTGGTTGTTGGCGAGGTCCCCGTCGACGAGGAGCTCCATGAAGTGCCGGGCTCCGACGCGCCAGTCGACGTACAGGGTCTTGGTGAGGAAGCTCGCGACCAGCAGCCGGCCGCGGTTGTGCATCCAGCCCTCGTGGGCCAGTTGGCGCATGGCCGCGTCGACGATCGGGTAGCCGGTGCGGCCCTCCTTCCAGGCCAGCGTCTCCTCCTCGGCGGCGGGGCCGGTGCGCCAGTGGTCGCCGCGGTCCCGGTAGTCCGCGGCGGCGGCCCCGGGCCTGGCCGCGAGCACTTGGTGGTGGAAGTCGCGCCAGCACAACTGCCGTACGAAGGCCTCCGGGCCGAGGCCACCGGCGGCGCGGGCCCGGTGGACGGCCTCGGTGGGCGAGAGCGTGCCGAAGTGCAGGTGCGGGGAGAGCCGGGAGGTGGCGTCGCCGGCCAGGTCGTCATGGGTCTCGCCGTAGCGGTCGATGCCGGAGCGCAGCCAGCGGGCGAGGAGCCGGCGCGCCTCGGGTTCACCGCCGGGGGCGAGGCCCGGGGAGGTTCCGGTGACGGCGGCGCGCTCGGGCAGGGGCTCGGAGCGGATGGCGTCGGGCACCGGGACGGCGCGGGGCGCGGGGGCCGCGGCGCGCAGTGGGTGCTCGGACCAGCGGCGGTGGTACGGGGTGAAGACGGCGAAGTGGTCGGCCCCGGTGGACCCGGTGGGGGTGACGGCCCCCGGGGCCACCGCGGTGATCACCGCGTCGTGGACGTGGAACCGCCGGCCCTCGGCTTCCAGTGCGGCCCGCAGCCGCTCCTCACGGGCGTGGGCGTAGGCGCTGACCCCGGCCGCCATGTGCACCTCGTCGGCGTCGGCCTCCCGTACGAGGGCCATGGTTTCGGCGACCGGGTCGCCGGACCGCACGACGAGGCGGCCGCCGCGGGAGCGAAGCCCGGCGTCGAGGCCGGCGAGGCAGTCGGCGAGGAAGGCGAGCCGGTTGGGCGGGGCGGCGACCGCCGGGTCGCGCACGAAGAGAGGCACCACCTGCTCGGAAGAGGACAGGGCGGCCCTCAGCGGCGGATGGTCGTGCAGCCGGAGGTCGGAGGTGTAGAGGACCACCGCGACGTTCATGGGGTTCGCTCCGCTTGGGGGGGACGTGGGGACGGGGTGTCGTGAAGTACTTCGGCGCCGGGCCCGCTCCCGGATGCGGGGGCGCTGCCGCGCGGTGCGGGGGCTCCCAGGTGGCCTCGCCGAAGGGTGTCGGCGCGCTCGGAGCAGTGCGCTGTGGTCGGGGAAGCCCCCGCCGTGCCGACCCGGCCGTCACCGTCGAGGGCAAGGCCGCCGGTCGGCGGGCGCCGGGCTCCCGCCCTTCGGCACCCCGCCCGGAGCCGCGCGCGGCAGGCCTCCTCACGGAGCCCTCCGTGCGCCGTCGGCCGGGATCCCTGCGCATTCGGGGCCTCTGATCCCGCGCCCGCGGAGCCCTCCGCACGCCGTCGGGCGGCATCGGTCGGCGGGGGCAGCGGCGCGGCCGCCGGTCCCCCGCACACGGGGCTACCCCGCACCACCGCCGGAGGCATCCGCGCGCTCCGCCGCGCGGGCGATGTTGCGTGCCATGCCGCCGAAGACGACGGCGTGGAACGGTGACACGCTCCACCAGTACAGGTGGCCCAGCAGGCCGTGCGGATGGAACAGGGCCCGCTGGCGGTAGCGGGAGCCGGACTCCCCCGGGGACGGCGGATCGGCGTGCAGTTCCAGCCAGGCCAGCCCCGGCAGCCGCATCTCGGCGCGCAGCCGCAGCAGCCGGCCCGGTTCGATCTCCTCGACCCGCCAGAAGTCCAGGGAGTCCCCCACCCTCAGCCGCGCCGCGTCCCGGCGGCCGCGCCGGATGCCGACCCCGCCGACGAGCCGGTCCAGCCAGCCCCGTACGGCCCAGGCCAGCGGGAAGGAGTACCAGCCGTTCTCCCCGCCGATGCCCTCCACCACCCGCCACAGCGCGGCCGTCGGGGCCTCGACGGTCAGCTCCCGCCGGTCGGTGTAGAGGCTGCCGCCCGCCCAGTCGGGGTCGGTGGGCAGCGGGTCGCTCGGCGCGCCGGGGACGGCGGCGGAGGACCAGCGGGTGGTCACCCGGGCCTCCCGGATCCGCCGGAGGGCCAGCGCGAGGGCCTCGTCGAAGCCGATGGGCGCGCCCGGCGGGTCCGGGACGTGGACGGCGATGTCGTGCTCCGCGCACACCACCTCGTGCCGCAGGGATTCGGCGAGCGGCCTGGCCAACGCCCTCGGCACGGGGGTGACCAGACCGATCCAGTGGCTGGACAGCCGCGGGGTGAGCATCGGGACCCGCAGGATCAGGCGGGCGGGGAGCCGCGCGACGGCGGCGTAGCGGCGCATCATCTCCTCGTAGGTGAGCACGTCGGGTCCGCCGATGTCGAAGGCCCGGTTCACCTCGGGCGGCATGCCCGCGCTGCCGACGAGGTAGCGCAGCACGTCGCGTACCGCGATGGGCTGGCAGCGGGTGCCGACCCAGCTGGGGGTGACCATGACGGGCAGTCGTTCGGTCAGGTAGCGCAGCATTTCGAAGGAGGCGGATCCGGACCCGATGACGACGGCGGCGCGCAGCACGGTCGCCGGGACGGCTCCGGCGAGGAAGATCTCCCCGACTTCGGCGCGGGAGCGCAGGTGCGGTGAGAGGGACCGGACGGGGACGTCCGCCGGGATGAGACCGCCGAGGTAGACGATGCGGCGGACCCCTGCGGCGCGGGCCTCGTCCGCGAAGGCCCGGGCGGCGTCCCGGTCGCGTTCCTCGAAGCCGGAGCCGGTGCCGAGGGAGTGCACGAGGTAGTAGGCGACGTCGATGCCGGTCATCGCCCCGGCGAGGGTCGAGGGGTCGGTGACGTCGCCCCGGACGATCTCGGCTTCGCCGGCCCAGGGGTGGTCGCGCAGTTTTTCCGGGGCACGGGCCAGGCAGCGGACCCGGTGCCCGGCGTCCAGGAGTTCCGGTACGAGGCGTCCGCCGATGTATCCGGTGGCCCCGGTGACCAGGCAGTTCTTGCCCGTCATGGCTGTCTCCGCTCCTCGAGCCCTGTTCTTCGGTACCTCCGCCCTCTCCCTCCGATTCTCCGTTGCGCACCGGATCGGATGCGGGATTCCCCCGTACGGCACATCCAAGACCCCCCTCGGCTCCGAAGAAGGGGTGTCGAGGTGCGCCGGGTGACGGGGTGACGAAGGAGGAACACGATGACGGAGCGAGGGGTGCGGCGCCCGCGGACGGCCGTGATCGGCGGGGGCGTGTCGGGGCTGACGGCGGCGTACGTCCTGGCGCGCTCGCACGAGGTGACCCTCTACGAGGCGGACGACCGGCTGGGGGGGCACGCGCACACCCACGAGGTGAAGGGTCCGGACGGGGTGGTGCGGGCGGTGGATTCGGGGTTCATCGTCCACAACGACCGCACCTACCCGCAACTGCTGCGGCTCTTCGGCGAGTTGGGCGTGGCCACCCGGCCGACGACGATGAGCCTGTCGGTGCACTGCGAGGGGTGCGGGCTGGAGTACGCGGGTGCGCGCGGGCCGCGCGGTCTCTTCGCCCGCCGCCGGTCCGCCGTGAACCCGGAGTACCTGCGGATGCTGGCGCGGATCCCGGCGTTCCACCGCCGGGCCAGGCGGCTGCTGGCCGCCGATGCCGACACCGACTCGGACGCGTCCGAGATCACCCTGGCCGAGTTCCTCGAACGGGGCCGTTTCGGGGCCTACTTCACCGCGCACTTCGCGATCCCGCTGGTGGCTTCCGTGTGGTCCTGCCCGCCGGACACGGCGCTCGGCTACCCGGCCCGGTACCTGTTCCGGTTCCTGGAGCACCACGGCATGCTGTCGGTGGGCGGCTCGCCGAGCTGGCGCACGGTCGAGGGCGGTTCGGCCCGCTATGTGGAGCGGCTCCGCGACCGGCTCGACGCCGTGTACCCGGCCACTCCGGTACGGGCCCTCGCGCGGACCCGGGAGGGCGTGTCGGTCACCACCGCCGGCGGGGCCACCGGCCTCTACGACTCGGTGGTCGTCGCCGTCCACGCCGATCAGGCGCTGCGCCTGCTGGCCGATCCGACCGACGCGGAACGCACCGCGCTGGGCGCCTTCCGCTACTCCCGCAACCGGACCGTGCTGCACACCGACGCCTCTGTGCTGCCGCGCACGCCCGGCGCCCGGGGCTGCTGGAACTACCGGCTGTCGGGGTGCCGGCCGGGCGACGCCCACGTACGGGTCAGCTACGACATGAACCGGCTCCAGGGGCTGGACGGGCCGGAGCCGTACGTGGTCACGCTGAACGCGGGCGAGGAGGTGCGGCCGGAGCTGGTCCTGGCCGAGATGGAGTACGAACACCCCGTCTACACCACGGAGTCGGTGTCGGCCCAGCGGCATCTGCCCGCACTGTCGGGGCCGGTGACGGCCTTCGCCGGCGCCTACCACGGGTGGGGGTTCCACGAGGACGGCTGCCGCTCGGGCGTGGCGGCGGCCGCCGCGCTGGGGGTGACGTGGTGAACCCCGGCCCGGTCGAGCCGCGCCTCTACCTGGCCGACATCCGGCACGTCCGGTCGGGCGGGAGCCGCTACCGGCTGCGGCACCGCACCTACCTGTGGCTGGTGGACCTCGACCGGCTCCCCCGCCTCCCAAGGCCGTTGCGGCCGCTCGCACGGTTCGAGGCGGGTGACCACTTCGGCGGCGGCGCCCCCTCGATCCGGGCCGGGCTGGACGCTTTCCTCGCAGCGCGCGGCGCCGGACTGCCGTCGGGGGCAAGGGTGTTGATGCTGGCGCACGCCCGGGTGTTCGGCCACGTCTTCAACCCGCTGACCGTGTACTGGTGTCACGGCCCGGACGGCTCGCTGCGCCACGTGGTCGCCGAAGTGCACAACACGTACGGCGAACGGCACTGTTACCTGCTCCCTCCGGAGACGGCCCGGGGCGACCGGGGCGACCTGGACGTAGCCCCCGTCCCCAAGGAGTTCTACGTCTCCCCCTTCCTCGCCGTGGAAGGGACCTACCGCATGCAGCTGCCCGAGCCGGGCGATCACCTCGCGCTGACCGTCAGGCTGGCCGGGGGCGCGGACGGTGCCCGGCTGACCGCGACCGTCCGCGGCGAACGCCGCCCCGCCGGTGCCCACGGACTGCTGTGCGCGGCGCTGCGCCGGCCCTGGTCCACCGCCGCCGTCAGCGTCGGCATCCGCTTCCACGGCGTCCGGCTGTGGCTGCGCGGCCTGCCGGTCCGGCCGCGTCCCCGACACGTACCCCAGGAGGGCTTGAAGTGAGCACGTCGACCACCACCACCGCCACCGCCCCGGCCGTGCCGCCCTGCTCACGGGCCAGGGCCGCCGTCGGGCGGCTGCTGATCCGCCGGGCCCTGGACCGGTTGCCGCTCCAGGTCCGGATGGGCCCCGACGGGACCCTGGGCCGGGGCGGACCCGCGATGGCGGTGTACGACCCGGACGCCTTCGAACGCCGGATCGCGGCCGAGGGGCTGATCGGCTTCGGCGAGTCGTACCTGGCCGGGGAGTGGGACGCCCGCGACCCGGTCGCCGTCCTGACCGTGCTGGCCGGGCACGTGACGGGGCTGGTCCCGGCCCCGCTCCAGCGGCTGCGCGGCCTGTGGGCATCCCGGCATCCTGCCGCGGAGCGCAACACCCCGGACGGCTCGCGGTCGAACGTCCAACGCCACTACGACCTGTCCAACGAGCTCTTCGCCGAGTTCCTCGACCCGACGATGACCTACTCCTCGGCGGTGTTCCGCACCCTGCCCGCCGGCCGGGAGCAACTCGCCGAGGCCCAGCACCGCAAGATCGACATGCTGCTGGACCTCGCGGAGACCGGTCCCGGCACCCGGCTGCTGGAGATCGGCACGGGCTGGGGCGAGCTGGCCGTCCGGGCCGCCCGGCGCGGTGCGCACGTGGTCACCCTGACCCTGTCGCGGGAGCAGCGGGAGCTGGCCCTGCGCCGGATCGCGGCCGCGGGGCTGTCCGACCGCGTCGAGGTGCGGCTCTGCGACTACCGGGAGGCCGAGGGCAGCTACGACGCCATCGTGAGCGTCGAGATGATCGAGGCGGTCGGCGCCGAGTACTGGCCGGTGTACTTCGCCACGCTGGACCGGCTGCTGGCGCCCGGCGGGCGGGTCGCGCTCCAGGCGATCACCATGCCGCACGAGCGGATGCTCGCCACCAGGGACACGTACACCTGGATCCACAAGTACATCTTCCCCGGCGGGATGCTGCCGTCCGTGCGGGTCGTGGACGAGACGGCGCGCTCGCACACGGGGCTGCGCGTGACCCGCTCCGAGGCCTACGGGGCCCACTACGCGCAGACGCTGCGACTGTGGCGGGAGCGCTTCGCCGAGCGGGCCGACCGGGTGGCGGAGCTGGGCTTCGACGCGACGTTCCGGCGGATGTGGACCTTCTACCTGGCGTACTGCGAGGCCGGTTTCGCCTCGGGCTACCTGGACGTGCACCAGTTCCTGCTGACGCGCACGGCCCCGGAGGGGCTCGCGGCGGGCGGTGGCGCCCGGTGAACTGGGGCGCCTTCGGGCTCAACCTGGCCGTCTCGGCGGGGGCGGCCCTCGCCGTCATGCTGGCCGCCTTCGCCATCGGTGTCCGGCTGCACATGCACCGCGTGGTGGACGTGGCCTGGGGCCTGGGCTTCGTCGCCGTCTCGGTGGCCACGTACACGCTGTCGGGCGGCCGGCACCCCCTGCCGGCGGTCCTGGCGGTGCTGTGGGGCCTGCGGCTGGCCGCACACATCGCGTGGCGCGGCCGGGGGCACGGCGAGGACCCGCGCTACGAGCGGATGCTCGCCAGGGCTCCGGGCAACCCGAACGCGTACGCGCTGCGCATGGTCTACCTGCTCCAGGCCGCCCTGGTCTGGCTGGTCTCGCTGCCCGTGCAGGCGGCGGCGTACGCGACCGGACGTCCCGGGGCCGCGGCCGTGGCGGGCGTGGCGCTGTGGCTGTGCGGGCTGCTCTTCGAGACGGTCGGCGACCACCAGCTGGCCCGGTTCAAGGCCGACCCCGCGAACCGGGGACGGATCATGGACCGCGGACTGTGGTCCTGGACCCGGCACCCGAACTACTTCGGCGACTTCTGCGTGTGGTGGGGGCTGTCGCTGACCGCCTGGACCTCGGGCGGAGCGGTGGCGGCGTCGGTGGTCTCCCCGCTCGTGATGTCGTACCTGCTGATCGGCGGCAGCGGGAAGCGGCTGCTGGAGCGGCACATGGCGGACCGCCCCGGCTACGCCGCGTACCAGGCCCGGACCAGTGGCTTCCTGCCCCGGCGGCCGGGTCGCCGCAGGTGACGGGGCGTTTGGTCGGATACCTTCCGATATCGGGGCCCGTTGGTACAGTCGCGGCATGGCGGTGGACGAGCTCGACACACGGATCCTGCGCCTGCTGATCGAGCAGCCGCGCACCAGCGTCCGGGAGTACGCCCGGATCCTCGGCGTCGCGCGCGGCACCCTCCAGGCCCGGCTCGACCGGCTGGAGCGCACCGGGGTGATCACCGGGACGGGGCCCTCGCTCTCCCCCGCCGCGCTCGGGCATCCCGTCCTGGCCTTCGTGCACATCGAAGTCACCCAGGGGCACCTGGACGAGGTCGGCGACGCGCTGGCCTCCGTGCCGGAGATCATCGAGGCCTTCTCGATCACCGGTGGCGGGGACCTGCTGACCCGGGTGGCCGCGCGGGACAACGCGCACCTCGAGGACGTCATCCAGGGGCTGATCCGGCTCCCCGGCGTGGTGCGCACCCGGACCGAGGTCGCGCTGCGCGAGCGGGTGCCGCACCGGCTCCTCCCCCTGGTCGAGTCCGTGGGACGGGCAGCACGCAAACCCTGACAAGATGGTCGGGACAGGCATGAGACAGGCACCGGCAGGACGGGCACTACGGATGATCTCCGTCATATTCGATCTCGACGGCACCCTCGTGGACAGCGAGCCGAACTACTACGAGTCCGGGCGACGCACGCTGGAGCGCCACGGGGTCCCCGATTTCACCTGGGAGCAGCACTCCCGGCACATCGGCATCGGCACCCTGGAAACCCTGGAGATCCTCCGGGACGAGTACGGGATCCCGGCCCCGGTGGAGCAGCTGCTCGCCGAGCAGAACGCCGCCTACCTGGAGCTCGCCCGGACCCACACCGAGGCCTACCCCGAGATGCGCGCGTTCGTGCGGCGGCTGCACTCCGAGGGCGTGCCGATGGCGGTGGCCTCCGGTTCCTCGCGCGAGGCGATCGACGCGGTCCTGGCGGGCACCGGGCTGGACGAGCTGCTGACCACGGTGGTCTCCGCCGAGGAGGTGGCGCAGGGCAAGCCCGCCCCGGACGTGTTCCTGGAGGCGGCACGGCGGCTGGGCGCGGACCCCGCCGACTGCGTGGTCGTCGAGGACGCGGCGCCGGGCGCCCTGGCCGCACGGGCCGCGGGCATGCGCTGCGTGGCGGTCCCGTACGTGGCGGCCACCGCCGACGACCCCGCCTTCGCGGCGGCCGGGCTCCTCTTCCCCTCCGGGCAGAGGGAGTTCAGCGCGGAGAGCGCCTACACCTGGGTCACCTCGGCCCGGGCGGCCTGAGCCGTCCGGACGCCCCCGGGCTCGCCGCAGCACTCCGGCGGCCCGGGGTTCCGGCATGCTCTGGCGTCCTGCGGGCGGCGCTGTCACCATGCCGGGGTGACCGCCACCCTGCTGCCCCCGGGCTCCGAGCGCGGACCGCGCCGCTGGCCCCTGCTGGGGAACCTCCCCGCCTTCGCCCGCGATCCGCTGGCCTTCTTCGAGTCGCTGCGCGACGAGTACGGGGACTGGGTGCCCTGGGCACTCGGACCGCAGCGCAACGTCCTGGTCTCGCGGCCGGAGCACGCGGGAGAGCTGCTCGGCGCAGTGGAATCCACCTTCAGCCCGACCGAACTGGGATGGGCCTTCCGCCAGTTGCTCGGTAACGGAGTGGTCGTGGCCACCGGCGAGGACTGGCGGCGCAAGCGCGCACTGGTCCAGCCCTCGGTACGTCCGCGCCAAGTGCGCGCGTACGCGGGCACGATGGTCGAGTGCGCCGACGCACTGGTCTCCGGCTGGAGCGACGGCGAGCGGATCGACGTGCACCGGGAGATGGCCGGGCTCACCCAACGGATCGCCGTGCGCACCCTGTTCGGAAGCGACGCGGCCGGGCGGGAGGCGCCCATCAGCGCCGCGATGGCCACGGCGCAGCGCGAACTCGGAGCCGAGTTCCGCGGCGTAACCATGTTCCTGCCTCCCTGGGTGCAGACTCCGGGGCGGCGGCGGATGCGGGCGGCCGTGGACGTCCTCGACCGCGAGATCGAGCACGTGATCCGGGAGCACGAGACGGCCTCGGAAGCCGGCGAGGAGCGGGACGACCTGCTCAGCAGGCTCCTCTCCGCCCGCGACGAGGACGGCGGGCCGCTGTCGCGCACCGAGCTGCGGGACGAGTCGATCACCCTGTACATCGGCGGCCACGAGACCACGTCGACCACCCTGACCTGGGCCTGGCAGCTGCTTTCGGGGGCGCCGGAGGCACGGAGACGGCTGACGGAGGAGCTGGACCGGGTACTCGGCGGCCGGCTGCCCGGGTACGAGGACTACGCGCGGCTGCCCTGGACGCAGCAGGTGGTCAAGGAAGCGCTGCGGATCTATCCGCCGATCTGGCTGATCTCCGCGGTGGCGAGGGAGGGCGCCACCCTCGGCGGGCGCCCGGTCCCGGCCGGCCTGTCGGTGTGGACCAGCCCTTGGTCGATGCACCGGGACGAGCGCTGGTTCCCGGAGCCGGAGGCCTTCCGCCCGGAGCGGTGGGATGCGGACGCCGCTCACCGGATCCCGGAGCACGCATGGTTCCCCTTCGGCGGCGGCCCGCGCGCCTGCCTGGGGGCCCGCTTCGCGCTGGTCGAGGCCGCCCTCGTGCTGGCCGTCGTGGCCCAGCGCTTCCACGTGGACAGCGGTCCGACCCGCGCGAGGGTTCTGCCCGGTCTCACCCTCCAGCCCAGGGACCAGGTCCTGGCCACCCTCCGCGCGCACGGGTCCTGACGGATCCCGTCCCGATGGGGGAGACCGGGATCCCAGGGAGCGAGACGCCCATTGACCGGTGGCGACCGAATGGCTAAGTTTCGCCGCATGTTGCGTTCAGTCATGCTCACCACGCGCGGTCACATCGACCTGCTGCGGGTGGCCTCCGCCGCGTGTTGCCGCGGCTACTGACGCCCTTTCACCTGCGGCACGAGCGCTCCGCGCTCCCCTTTCGCGCGCCCTGAGCCCTTGATCTCCTGAGCCCCTGATCTCCTGAGCAGCCGATCCCCCGAGCGCGGACCTCCGCGGCTCCGGTCCTGTGCTGCTCCGGATCTCGGCGGCTCCGGATCTCCGAGCTCCGCGCCCCCGAACTCCGCCTCCGTACCGGCGTGGGGGCCGACGGGCGTGCGCTCCCCTGCCTCGCCCCTCACCTCCGCCCTCACCCGTCGCCCTCACCCTCCTCTCCCCTTCCGTGGAGCACCCATGACCCTCACCAGCCATGCGCGGCCGGATATATCCCTCAAAGGACCATCCGTGCCCTCGGCCGGGGCCGCCCCCGCGCTCGTCCCGGTCGTACCGGCCTCGGCGAAACGGCGCTCCCCGCCCCGTTGGGCACGGCGCACCATCGGACCGCTCCTGTTGCTCGCCGCATGGCAACTGGCCAGCAGCCTCGGCTGGTTGCCCGCCGACACGCTCGCTCCGCCCTCGACCATCGCGAGCGCCGCGGCCGGCCTGATCGGGGACGGCACCCTGCCCGCCGCGATGGGGGTGTCGCTCCAGCGCGTGGCGATCGGTCTCGTCCTGGGCGGGACGGTCGGGACGGTGCTGGCGCTGTTGTCCGGGCTGTCCCGGCTCGGCGAGGACCTGATCGACGCGAGCGTGCAGATGCTGCGCACCGTGCCCTGGGTGGGCCTCATCCCGCTGTTCATCATCTGGATGGGCATCGGCGAGGCGCCGAAGGTGGCCCTCATCGCCCTCGGTACGGCCTTCCACCTGTACCTGAACGTGTACGCCGGGATCCGCGGGGTCGATGAGCAACTCATCGAAGCGGGCGGGGCCTTGGGGCTGGGCCGCTGGGGCCTGGTACGGCACGTGGTGCTGCCGGGCGCGCTGCCCGGGTTCATGACCGGGCTGCGGTACTCGCTGGCGACCGGATGGCTGGCCCTGGTGTTCGGGGAGTCCATCAACGCCGACGCCGGAATCGGGTTCCTGATGAACCAGGCCCGCGAGTTCTTCCGCACCGACGTCATCGTCGTCTGCCTCGTGGTCTACGCCTTCCTCGGCCTCACCGCCGACCTCATCGTCCGCGCTCTCGAAAGGCTGCTGCTGCAATGGCGACCGACCTTCACCGGCCAGTGACCGCTGCCGCCACCACCACCGCCACTGTCACGGCGGACCCGGCCGATACCGCGGTACGGGTCCGCGGGCTGACCCGGGCCTTCGACGGCCGGGCCGTCATCGACGGACTCGATCTGACCCTGCGGGCCGGGCAGTTCACCGTGCTCCTCGGCCGCAGCGGCTGCGGGAAGTCCACGCTGCTGCGGGTGCTCGCCGGCCTGGACCGGGAGATCGAGGGCGAGGTCCTGGTGCCCGAACGCCGCGCGGTGGCCTTCCAGGCTCCCCGGCTGATGCCGTGGAAGCGGGTCTGGCGCAACGTCCTGCTCGGCCTGCCCGGGCGGCCCGAACGCGAGCGCGCAGAGCGGGCGTTGGCCGAGGTCGGGCTCGAGCACCGCACCGACGCCTGGCCCAAGACCCTGTCCGGCGGCGAGGCACAGCGGGCCTCCTTGGCCCGCGCCCTGGTCCGCGAGCCCGATCTGCTGCTGCTGGACGAGCCGTTCGGCGCGCTCGACGCGCTGACCCGGATCAACGCCCAGCGTCTGGTCGCCGAATTGTGGCAGCGGCGCGGCTGCGCGGTGCTGCTGGTCACGCACGACGTCGACGAGGCGGTGCTGCTGGCCGACCGGGTGCTCGTGATGGACGAGGGCCGCATCGCCCACGACACCGAGGTGTCGCTGGAGCGGCCGCGCTCGGTCGGCGACCCCGGTTTCGCCGCGTTGCGCGCCCGGCTGCTGGCCGAGCTCGGCGTCGGCTGAGCCGGGCGCCGGGCCGAGCTCCGGCCGGCCCGTCCGCCTCCCCCTGCCCTGATTCCCGTACGAGAGATCGAAGAGAAGCGACATGAGACGTCACACCCTGCCCCTGCTCGCCACGCTGATTCCGCTGTCGCTGGCCCTGACCGCCTGCGGCGGCAGCTCGGCGGCCGACTCCGGTTCCGGCGCGAAGGACGGCGCGAAGAGCGGCGCCAGGGTCACCCTCAACGTGGGTGACCAGAAGGGCGGTTACGAGTCGCTGCTGCGGGCCGCCGGTGAACTGGACAAGCTCGACTACGAGATCAAGTGGTCCACCTTCACCTCCGGGCCGCCGCTGCTGGAGGCCGTCAACGCCAAGGCCGTCGACATCGGCGGCGTCGGCAACACCCCGCCCGTCTTCGCCGCCGCGGCCAAGTCGAAGATCACGGTGGTGGCGGCCACGCACGGCTCCTCCACCGGCGAGGCGATCCTCGTGCCCAAGGGCTCCGCCCTCCAGTCCCCCGCCGAGCTGCGCGGCAAGAAGATCGCTGTGGCGCAGGGCAGTTCGGCTCATTTCCAGCTCATAGCGAGCCTCCAGCAGGCCGGCCTGACCCCGGCCGACGTGCAGATCACCCTGCTCCAGCCGGCCGACGCGCTGGCGGCCTTCAACAGTGGCAAGGTCGACGCCTGGGCGGTCTGGGACCCGTACACCTCCCAGGTGCTGCGCTCCGGCGCCCGCATCCTGACCAGCGGCGAGGGGATCGTCAACGGGCTCGGCTTCCAGGTCGCGGCGCCCGGCGCGCTGGCCGACGAGGCCAAGAGCAAGGCCATCGGGGACTACCTGGAGCGCCTCCAGCGCGCTCAGGACTGGGTGTTCAAGCACCCGGAGGAGTGGGCGAAGGTCTGGTCGAAGGAGACCGGGCTGCCGTACGAGGTGGCCTTCGACGCGGTGAAGCGGAGCAACGGCACCCGGGTTCCGGTGGCCGTGGACGACGCGGCCGTGGCCTCCGAGCAGAAGATCGCCGACACCTTCACCGCGCTCAAGCTGATCCCGGGCAAGGTCGTCTTCAAGGACTTCGTCGACACCCGCTTCAACCGGGACCTTCCGCCCTCCACCACCCCCGCGCGCACGTACGGGAAGGCTTCCTGATGACGGTACGACTGCACTGGTTCCTGCCGACCGGCGGCGACGGCCGCACCCTGGTGGACCGGCACGCCTACGCGAACAACCACGCCGCCGCCGGGGTGCGCGAGCCCGACATCGAGTACCTCGCACAGATCGCGAAGGCGGCCGAGCGGCTCGGGTTCGAGGCGGTGCTGACCCCGACCGGCACCTGGTGCGAGGACGCCTGGCTGACGACGGTGGCCCTCGCGCAGCACACCGAGCGGCTGAAGTTCCTTGTGGCCTTCCGGCCGGGGGTGATCTCGCCGACGCTGGCCGCGCAGATGGCGGCCACGTACCAGCGGATCACGCGCGGGCGGCTGCTGCTCAACGTGGTGACGGGCGGTGATTCGGCAGAGCAGCGGCGCTTCGGCGACCACCTCGGACATGATCTGCGCTACGCGCGCACGGCCGAGTTCCTCTCGGTCGTACGGGGCGTCTGGGGCGGGCGGCCCTTCGACTTCCACGGCGAGCACTACCGGGTCGACGGCGGGCTGACGGCGGTGCCGCCGGACCCGCTGCCGGAGATCTTCTTCGGCGGGTCGTCGGCCGCGGCGGGTCCGGTGGCCGCCGAGCACGCGGACGTGTACCTGACGTGGGGCGAGCGGCCGCAGGAGGTCAAGGAGAAGATCGACTGGATCCGCTCGCTGGCCGAGGAGCGGGGCCGGACGGTGAAGTTCGGCATCCGACTGCACACCATCTCCCGGGATTCCGCGAAGGAGGCCTGGTCGGCGGCGGACCGGCTGCTCGGCGACCTGGACGACGCGTCCATCTCCACGGCGCAGGCCGCGCTGGGCGCGAGCGAGTCGGTCGGCCAGCAGCGGATGCTGGCCCTGCACGGCGGCTCGCGCGACAAACTGGAGATCTCCCCGAACCTGTGGGCCGGGGTCGGGCTGGTGCGCGGCGGCGCCGGCACCGCCCTGGTCGGCAGCCACGGGGACGTGGCGGACCGGATCGAGGAGTACCACGCGCTCGGGATCGAGAACTTCGTGCTGTCCGGCTATCCGCACCTGGAGGAGGCTTACTGGTTCGGCGAGGGGGTGACCCCGGAGCTCGCGGCGCGCGGCCTGCTCGCGCGCTGAGCCGGGGGCCGGGGGCCGGGATTCCGGCTCCGGCTCCGGCTCCGGGAAGATCTCGGCGCCGCTCCCAGTTAGTAGAACCGTGAACGAATTCGCGGTGCAGGACGTGGACGTGGTGGTCGTGGGCGCGGGGCAGGCCGGCCTGTCCGGCGCCTACCACCTGGCGCGGGCGGGCATCGGCCACGTGGTCCTGGACCACGCGCCGCGCCCGGGCGGCGCCTGGCAGTTCCGCTGGCCCTCACTCACCTACGGCAAGGTCCACGGCATGCACGCGCTGCCCGGGATGGAACTGACCGGCGCCGATCCGCTGCGTCCGTCCTCCGAGGTGATCGCAGAGTACTTCGCCGCCTACGAAGACCGCTTCGACCTGCGCGTACACCGCCCCGTGGACGTCACCGCCGTGCGCGACGGGGCGGACCGCCGGCTGCTGGTGGAATCCCCGGCCGGGACCTGGTCGGCTCGGGCGCTGATCAACGCCACCGGGACCTGGGACCGGCCGTTCTGGCCGCGCTACCCGGGGCAGGAACTCTTCCGGGGGCGTCAGCTGCACACGGCGAACTACCCGGGACCCGCGGAGTTCGCCGGGGCCCGGGTCATCGTGGTGGGCGGCGGCACCTCGGCGGTGCAGCACCTGCTGGAGATCGCCGAGGTGGCGGCGGAGACCACCTGGGTCACCCGCCGGCCCCCGGTGTTCCGCGACGGGAGCTTCGGCGAGGCGCAGGGCCGTGCGGCGGTGGCTCTGGTGGAGGACCGGGTACGGCAGGGCCTGCCGCCCCGGAGCGTGGTCAGCGTCACCGGACTGCCGCTGAACGAGGCCGTCCGGGGCGGGCTGGAGTCGGGCGTCCTGGACCGCCGGCCGATGTTCGACCACCTCACGAGAGCGGGCGCCGCCTGGTCGGACGGCACCCGGGTCGAAGCGGACGTGATCCTGTGGGCCACCGGATTCCGCCCGGTCATCGATCACCTGGCTCCGCTGCGCCTGCGCGAGCCGGGCGGCGGCATCCGGCTCGACGGCACCCGCGCGGTCCGCGACGAGCGGATCCACTTGGTCGGCTACGGCCCGTCGGCATCGACCATCGGCGCCAACCGCGCCGGCGGCGCCGCGGTCCGGGAAATCGGCCGCCTGCTCACCCGCACCCGGTCCGGCATCCACTGAGGCGTGACCCTTGAGGCGTGGCCCTTGAGGCGGGACCCTTGAGGCGTGACCCTTGAGGCGGGACCCTGAGGCGTGGCGCTCGGATCAGGTGGTGCGCGAGGCCGCCCGGATCCGGTTGAACTCGGCCACGTGCCGCTTGTGTTCCTCGTACGTCGCCGAGAAGCGGGTGTCCCCCTGCTTCACGGTGACGAAGAAGAGCCAGTCTCCGGGCGTCGGGGCCACCGCGGCCGCCATGGCCTGCAGGCCGGGGCTGTCGATCGGGGTGGGCGGCAGTCCCTGGCGCTCGTACGTGTTGAAGGGGCTGTCGATCTTCGTCTCGCTCAGCTTGGTGTCCACCGTGGAGCGGTTCAGCGCGTAGTTGATGGTGGAGTCCATCTGGAGCGGCATCGATTTCGCCAGCCGGTTGTGGACCACCCGGGCGACCTTGCCCATGTCTCCACGGGTCTCGGCCTCCGCCTCGATGATGCTCGCGAGGGTGGCCGTCTGGTACGGGGTCATCCCGTGGGCCTTGCCGCCGTCAGCGACGGCCTTGGTGGCGAGGCTCCTGTTGGCCGTCTCGACCATGTACGTGAGCAGTGAGGCCGGAGTGGACCGTGAGGTCACCGGATAGGTGGCCGGGAAGAGGTACCCCTCCGGATTGCCCTTCGCCTCGGCGGGCAGGGGCAGGGCGGCCGTGGCGGCCGCCGCCTTGGCGGAGCCGGCCGGGAGCTTCAGTTCGCGGTCGATGGCGGCGTAGACCTGCGGGGCCCGCCAGCCCTCGGGGATCAGCAACTGGCGCGGCTTCTCGGGCGGTTCCTTGCCGGGAAACAGGGGGATCAGGAGGGCCGCCCCGAGTCCCAGGACGGTTCCGAGGAAGAGCGCCAGCCTGCCCCGGCGGGTGAGCCGGGAACGCGGTGACGACGGCCGGTTCTCATGACGCATGCGGGCACGCTAACCCGCGAACCGCCAGATTCCCGACATCCGACCCGTGTGCCGGTCATACGATCACACGTTCACCGGGGTCGGCTCGGTGCCGCGCAGGGTGTCCGGCTTGAACGTCCCGGGCTTGAGCAGATCCGCCTTGCGCATCTCGGAACCGAGCGCCCCCGACAGGAGCCCTCCGGACGCCGAGGTCTCCGGCTTGAGCGCACTCTCCCGGTCGCGGCGGACGAGGTCGGCGTACCGGCCGTCGGCCTTCAGCAGTTCCTCGTGGGTGCCGCGCTCCTCGATCCGGCCTCCGTCGAGCACCACGATCTGGTCGGCGTCGCGGACGGTGGAGAGCCGGTGGGCAATGGTGATGGTGGTGCGGCCCCGGGAGAGATTGTCGATGGCGCGCTGCACGGCGTGCTCGGTGCGGGTGTCCAGCGCACTGGTGGCCTCGTCGAGGATGAGCACCGGCGGGTCGCGCAGGATGGTGCGCGCGATGGCCAGGCGCTGCTTCTCTCCGCCGGAGAACCGGTAGCCGCGCTCGCCGACCAGGGTGTCGTACCCGTCGGGCAGGGACTCGATGTGATCGTGGATCTGGGCCGCGCGGGCCGCCTCCGCTATCTCCTCGTCGGTGGCGTCGGGCTTGGCGAAGCGCAGGTTGTCGGCGACGGAGGCGTGGAAGAGGTAGGTCTCCTGGGAGACCACGCCGATGGAACGGGCCAGGGAGTCGAAGTCGAGGTCGCGGACGTCCACCCCGTCGAGGGCGACCCGGCCGCCGGTGACGTCGTAGAGCCGGGGCACGAGGTAGCTCAGCGTGCTCTTGCCGGATCCGGTCGGGCCGACCACCGCGAGGGAACCGCCGGCCGGGACCGTGATGTCGATGCCCGTCAGGGTGGGGCCGCTCTTGGTGTCGTAGGCGAAGTGGACGTCCTCCAGGCGGACCTCGCCCTTGGCGCGGTCGAGGCGGACGGGGTCCTCGCGCTCGGTGATGTCCACCGGCAGGTCGAGGTACTCGAAGATGCGGGCGAACAGCGCCAGTGAGGTCTGGATCTGGACGCCGGTCGACAACAGGCTCACGGCGGGCCGGAACAGGCCCTGCTGGAGGGTGACGAAGGCGACGAGGGTACCGACCGACAGCGAGGGCGCTCCGGTCTGCAGGGCTATGCCGGCCGCCCAGTAGATGAGCGCGGGCATGGCGGCCATGACGATGCCGATGGTGGACATCCGCCAGCGCCCGGCCATGCTGGAGCGCACTTCGAGGTCGACGAGCTTCTCGGACTCCTCCGCGAAGGAGGTGGTGAGCGAATCGGCGCGGCCCATCGTGCGGCCGAGGAGGATGCCGCTGACCGACAGGGACTCGGTGACCGTCGCGGCCATGGCGGCCATCTGCTTCTGACGCTGAGCGGTGATCTTCTTGCGCTCGCCGCCGACTCGGCGGCTGATCCACACGAAGACGGGCAGCAGGGCGAGCGAGACGAGCGTGAGCCGCCAGTCGAGCGCGAGCATGGCGACGACGGAGGCGATGACGGCCGTCGCGTTCGAGACGAGTGAGGTCGCCGTGGAGGTGACCGTGGCCTGCATGCCGCCGATGTCATTGGCGATGCGGGACTGCACTTCGCCGGTGCGCGTACGGGTGAAGAAGGCCAGCGGCATCCGCTGGAGCTGCGCGTAGACGGCGGTGCGCAGATCGTGCATGACGCGCTGGCCGACGGTGGTGGATATCAGGGTCTGGAGCACGCCGAAGATGCTGGTGACGACCGCGGTCGCGATCATGCCGAGGGCGAGCAGGCTGAGCAGCCCGGTGCGGCCCTGCGGGATCGCTACGTCCAGGATCTCCTTGAGCAGGAAGGGGGTGGCGACTCCGACCAGCGAGGAGGCGGCGACCAGCACGCCGACGACGGCGAGGCGGCCCCGGTAGGGCCGGAAGAGGCGGACGATGCGGCGGAGCTCACGCGGCCGCTCGTCCGGGGCGGGGCCGCTGGGGTCGAGGGATTCTTTCGAGGGTTCCCACTCGGGTTCTTTGGGGCGCATGGGCCTCCTTCATGACAGGTGACGAGACTCTAATGAGCATAGCTCATTGTTACCTATGCTCACAATGAATCTGGTCCTGATATCGTTCCCATTATGAGGACCGCAGCATGAGCACCGCTTCCGAGACCGACAGCTCCCTGACGGCCGAGAGCACCGACGGCACCGACGGCGCCGACACGACGGGCACCACCGACACCACCGACGGCGTGCTCGCCGAGCAGCTGCTCCGCCTGACCCGGCGGCTCCACCGCATCCAGAAGCGCCATCTGGAGCCGCTCGGCATCACCCCGGCCCAGTCCCGGCTGCTGCGCACCGTCGCCCACCTCTCCACGGCGCGTCCGCCCCGGATGGCGGACCTCGCCGCCCGCCTGGAGGTGGTGCCCCGTGCCGTGACCACACTGGTCGACGGCCTGGAGAGCGCCGACTGCGTCCGCCGCGTGCCCGACCCGGAGAACCGCCGTGTCATAAGGATCGAGCTCACCGACACCGGCCGCGCCACGCTGCGCCGCCTGCGCAACGCGCGAACCGGCGCCGCAGAGGAGATCCTGGCTCCATTGACCGCCGATCAGCGCGAGGTGCTCGGCGGCCTGCTGAACGCTCTGGCGGACGCTCCGGCGGAGCACGGCTGCTGACGGGCGACGGTCCGGCCGGGACAGGGCCGGTGGCTGCGCCGAACGAGTGAGAACGACCCACACGGCGCGAGTTGAGGGGCTGCAGATGCCACTGCTGGAACCGAAGCCGGGGGCCCTGCGCCCGCGCACCATCGGCGGCCCCGCCCCCGACCGGGTGCCCGACCACAGGTCGACGGGCACCCCCGAGCCGCTGCGGGGCGAGCTGGCCGAGCTGCTGGGCGCCGGCAAGGTGCTCTCGGGCGTCTCCGACCTGGTCCGCTACGCCTCCGACGCCTCCCCGTACCGGTTCCTGCCGCAGGTCGTCGTGATCGCCGAGGACATCGACGACGTCTCCGCCGTCCTGTCCTACGCCCACGGCAAGCAGCGCGAGGTGGTCTTCCGGGCCGCCGGGACCTCACTCAACGGCCAGGCCCAGGGCGAGGACATCCTCGTCGACGTCCGCCGTCACTGGGCCGGGGTCGAGGTGCTGGAGGAGGGCCTGCGGGCCCGGATCCAGCCCGGCACCACCGTCGTGCGCGCCAACGCCGCGCTCGCCCGGCACGGCCGCGTCCTGGGCCCGGACCCGGCCAGCGCCATCGCCTGCACCCTCGGCGGCGTCGTCGCGAACAACGCCTCCGGCATGACGGCGGGCACCACGAGGAACTCGTACCGCACCCTGTCGTCCCTCACCTTCGTCCTGCCGAGCGGCACCGTCGTGGACACCGCCGACCCGCGCGCCGACGAGGAGCTGGCGCACGCCGAGCCGGCCCTGTGCCACGGCCTGATGGAGATCAAGAAGGAGATCGAGGCCGATCCGGGGCTCGTCGCCCGCATCCGGGCCAAGTACGAGATCAAGAACACCACCGGCTACCGCCTCGACGCCTACCTCGACGGCGCCACCCCGGTGGAGATCCTGCGCGGTCTGATGGTCGGCTCCGAAGGCACCCTCGGCTTCATCGCCGAGGTCGTCTTCGACACCCTGCCGCTGGACCGCGAGCTCACCAGCGCCCTGCTCTTCTTCCCCTCGCTGCCCGCCGCGGCCGCCGCCGTACCGCTCTTCAACGAGGCGGGGGCACTGGCCGTCGAGCTGATGGACGGCAACACCCTGCGCGCCTCGGTGAGCGTCGCGGGCGTCCCCGCCGACTGGGCCGCTCTGCCGAAGGACACCACCGCGCTGCTGGTGGAGTTCCGGGCCCCCGACGAGGCCGGCCGCGCGGAGTACGAACGCCGGGCCGCCGTGGTGCTGGCCGGCCTGGACCTGGTGGCCCCGGTGGCCTCGGTGACCAACGCCTTCACCCGCGACGCCAGGACCATCTCCGGCTACTGGAAGGCCCGCAAGGCCTTCGTCACCGCCGTCGGCGGCGCCCGCGCCTCCGGCACCACCCTGATCACCGAGGACTTCGCGGTCCCTCCGTCCCGGCTGGCCGAGGCCTGCGAGGCCCTCCTCGAACTCCAGGCGGAGCACGGCTTCGACGCCGCCGTCGCCGGTCACGCCGCCCACGGAAACCTGCACTTCCTGCTCGCCTTCGACGCCGCCCGGCCGGCCGACGTGGACCGGTACGCCGCCTTCATGGATGCCTTCTGCCGGCTCACAGTCGAGCGCTTCGACGGCTCCCTGAAGGCCGAGCACTCCACCGGCCGCAACATGGCCCCCTTCCTGGAACTGGAGTGGGGGCCCCGGGCCACCGAGATGATGTGGCGCACCAAGCGGGTCATCGACCCCGACCTGGTGCTCGCCCCGCGGATCCTCCTGGACCGCGACCCGAAGGCGCACCTGCGCGGCCTCAAGACGATCCCGCAGGTGGAGGCCGTCGCCGACCCCTGCATCGAGTGCGGGTTCTGCGAACCGACCTGCCCCAGCGAGGACCTGACGACCACCCCGCGCCAGCGGATCGTGCTGCGCCGGGAGATGATGCGCCAGCAGCCCGGCTCCCCCGTGCTCGGCGGTCTGCTCGACGCGTACGGGTACGACGCCGTGGACACCTGCGCCGGCGACTCCACCTGCAAGCTCGCCTGTCCCGTCGGCATCGACACCGGCGCCCTGATGAAGGACTTCCGCCATCGCCGGCACAGCCCGCGCGAGGAGCGTGCGGCCGAACTCGCCGCCCTGCGGTTCGGCGCGGTCGAGGTGGCCGCGCGGCTGGCGGTGGCCGCCGCCGACAAGATCACCGACGCCGTCGGGGACCGGATCCTGCGGGCCCTGACGGGGGCCGCGCGCAAGGCCGTACGGCCCGACCTGGTTCCGGAGTGGCTGCCGCAGGTCCCCGGCGCCGCGGACGGCAAGCTGCCCGCCACCCGGCGCGTGGGCGCCGCCGCGGTGTACTACCCGGCCTGCGTCAACCGGATCTTCGGCGGCCCCGACGGCGCACCCGGGCCCTCCCTTCCCGAGGCCGTGGTGGCGGTGTCGGAGCGGGCGGGCAGGCCCGTGTGGATCCCCGGGGACGTCCGGGGCACCTGCTGCGCGACGATCTGGCACTCCAAGGGGTACGACGCCGGCAACCATGTGATGGCCAACCGGATCGTGGAGGCCGCCTGGGGCTGGACGGCCGGCGGACGGCTGCCGCTCGTGGTCGACGCGTCCTCCTGCACCCTGGGCATCGCGCACGAGGTGGTCCCGTACCTGACCGACGACAACCGCTCGCTCCACGCGGAGCTGCGGATCGTCGACTCCGTCGTCTGGGCCGCCGAGGAACTGCTGCCGCGCCTGAAGGTCCGGCGCACGGTGGGCTCGGCGGTGCTCCACCCCACCTGTTCGATGCGGCACCTGGACGACGAGGCACAGCTTCGGGCGGTCGCCGAGGCCTGCGCCGACGAGGTGGTGGTCCCGTACGATGCCGGGTGCTGCGCCTTCGCGGGCGACCGCGGCATGCTGCACCCGGAGCTGACGGAGTCGGCGACGGCCCGCGAGGCCACCGAGGTGACGGCGCGGCAGTTCGACGCGCACCTGTCGGCGAACCGGATGTGCGAGGTGGGCATGGACCGGGCCACCGGCCGCAGCTACTACTCGGCGCTGCTGGAACTGGAGCGCGCCACCCGTCCCTGAGACCGCCGCCCCTCTGGCCGCTCGGGCCACAAGCCTGCCCGCGCAGAGCTTTGGCCAACGGAAAATCGATTGCCCTGGACCGGTCCGGAACGCGAACCTTGCACGGTTTGGAACACTCGACCAGTCATGGGGCGTCATGCAGATCAGCGATCTTCCGTATCCGGACCCAGGGGTACCCGATGCTCGCTCCGGCCCCCGGTTCCTCTGGTGGCTGGGGCGGGGCCAACTCGGCGGACAGGCCAAAAGCCTGTGCTGGGGGCTGCTCCACTTCGGCGGCATCGCCGGCCTGCCGTACACCGTGGGCATGGGCATCGACGCGGTCGTGGACGGCGACGGCGCCCGGCTGCTGTGGGTAGGCGGTCTGATCGCGCTGCTCGGCGTCGCGATCTCGCTCGGCGACGCGATGCTGCACCGCACGGCCGTCACCAACTGGATCACCGCCGCCGCGCGGGTCCAGCAACTGCTCGCCCGCAAGACCGCCGAGCTGGGCTCCGCCCTGACCCGGCGGGTCGCGGCGGGCGAGGTGGTGGCCGTCTCCACGGGTGACGTGGAGAAGATCGGCTGGTTCGTCGAGGCGGTCTCCCGCTTCCTGGCCGCCGCCCTGACCCTGGTCATCGGCTGTGTCGTCCTGCTGTTCTACGCACCCACGATCGGCGTGGTCGTGGCCCTCGGCATGCCGGTGCTCGCCCTGGCCGTCCTGCCCCTGCTGCCGCGCGCCACCCAACGCGCCGACCTCCAGCGGGAGAAGGCGGGCAAGGCCACCGAACTGGCCTCGGACACCGTGGCGGGACTCCGGGTCCTGCGCGGCATCGGCGGTGAGGAACTCTTCCTCGGCCGCTACCGAGAGGCCTCGCAGCAGGTCCGCGAAGCAGCCGTGCACAGTGCCCGGATGTGGGCGCTGATCTCCGCGGTCCAGGTGCTGCTGCCAGGAGCGCTGCTGGTCACGGTGGTCTGGTACGGGGCCGCTCTGGTGCTGGACGGCCGCCTGGACGTCGGCGAGCTCGTCGCCGCCTTCAGCGCGGTGGCGACCATGCTCTACCCGCTGCGGCACTTCGAGGAGATCGCGATGGCGTACTCCTTCTCGCGCCCCTCCGCCAAGCGGGCGGCCCGGGTGCTGTCGCTGACCCGGACCGACGCGGAGGCGGAGGCGGAGGCGGAGGCCGCCGCGGAACCGGCTGTCGCCGCCGAGGTGGCCCGTACCCCGGCCCCCGGCGGAGACCTGTACGACCCGGAGACCGGGCTTCTGGTCCCGGCGGGCCGGTTGACCGCCGTGGTGTGCGGGGATCCCGACCTGGCGGGCCGCCTCGCGGAGCGCCTGGGCGGGCACCCGATGGACGCCGCGGCCGGGCCGTCCGTCCTGCTGGGCGGGGTCGCGCTGGACGAGCTCGCGCTGGACACCGCGCGCACGCTGGTCCTCGTACAGGACAAGGATCCGGTGCTGCTGTCCGGGACGCTGCGCGCACTGTTCGACGTACCGGCGTCCGGGGCGGTCGAAGCTCCGGCGGCGCTCGCGGCGGCCCAGTGCGCGGACGTGCTGGACGCCCTGCTCCAGTCCGCACCGGACGGGGTGAACGACCCGATGGACGCCAGGATCACCGAGCGCGGCCGCTCGCTGTCCGGAGGGCAGCGCCAGCGGCTGGCCCTGGCGCGGTCCCTGGTGACCGATCCCGAGGTGCTGGTACTGGACGAGCCGACCTCGGCGGTCGACTCGCACACGGAGGCCCGGATCGCGGACGGGATCTCGGCCCTGCGCGCCGGTCGCACGACGGTGGTGCTGGCCTCCTCACCCCTGCTGCTGGACCGCGCCGACCGGGTCGTGCTGATCGACGAGGGCAAGGCGGTGGCGAGCGGCACCCACCGTGAACTGCTGCACGGCGACCCGCGCTACCGGGCGGTCGTCACCCGCGAGACCGAGGAAGAACAGCGGACCGGGGCAGAACAGCGGCTCCCGCGGCTGGAATCCGTACTGACCGAGATCGAGGAATCAGCATGATCGGCGTCGCTCCGCCGCAATACGATCCGGCCGCCCCGGAAACGGCCGCGACCCTGCCCGTGGGCAGCTCCGCGACGGTACGGGGCTATGTGCGCGGCCTGTTCCGCCGCCACCGGCGGGCCTTCCTGGTCCTGGTGGGGGTCAACACCGTCGCGGTCATCGCCTCCATGGTCGGCCCGTACCTGCTGGGCCAGGTCGTGGACCGGCTCTCGGAAGGGGCCCGCGAACTCCATCTGGGGCAGGTCGGCCTGCTGTTCGCCCTGGCGCTCGGCGTCCAGACCGTGTTCGTGCGGCTGGTCCGGCTGCGCGGGGCGATGCTCGGCGAGGAGATGCTGGCCGATCTGCGCGAGGACTTCCTCGTGCGGTCGGTGGGCCTGCCGCCGGGCGTGCTGGAGCGTGCGGGAACCGGTGACCTGCTGTCGCGGATCACCACCGACATCGACCGGCTGGCCAACGCGATGCGCGAAGCCGTGCCGCAGCTGGCCATCGGCGTGGTCTGGGCGGGTCTGCTCTACGGGGCCCTCGCCGTGACCGCGCCGCCGCTGGCGCTGGCCGCGCTGGTGGCGCTGCCGGTGCTGGTGATCGGCTGCCGCTGGTACTTCAAGCGGGCGCCCCGGGCCTACCGTTCCGAGGCGGCCGGGTACGCGGCGGTCGCCGCCGTGCTCACCGAGACGGTGGACGCGGGCCGCACCGTCGAGGCGCACCGCCTGGGCGGGCAGCGGATCGAGCTGTCGGAGCGGCGGATCAAGGAGTGGGTGGCGTGGGAGCGGTACACGCTGTTCCTGCGGACGGTCCTCTTCCCCGTCGTCAACGTCACCTACGTGACGATCCTCG
Source organism: Streptomyces sp. NPDC006487 (assembly GCF_042870555.1). NCBI lineage: Bacteria > Bacillati > Actinomycetota > Actinomycetes > Kitasatosporales > Streptomycetaceae > Streptomyces > Streptomyces sp. NPDC006487. Next base: position 216,501 of record NZ_JBIAHN010000001.1, on the reverse strand, counting down.
GCTCGGTGCTGATGATCGGCGGGTACTGCGTGATCCAGGGCTGGATGTCGGTGGGGCAGCTGACCACGGGCGCCCTGCTCGCGCAGATGATGGTCGATCCGATCGGCCTGATCCTGCGCTGGTACGACGAACTGCAGGTCGCGCAGGTCTCGCTGGCCCGGCTGGTGGGCGTGCGGGAGATCGAGCCGGACGCGGGCGACGCGGGTGTCGCCCCGGACGGCCGGGACGTCAGGGCCGACCAGGTGCACTTCGGGTACCGCGAGGGCGTCGACGTACTGCACCAGGTGTCGATGTCGGTGCCGCCGGGCACCCGGATGGCCCTGGTCGGGCCCTCGGGCGCCGGCAAGTCCACCCTGGGCCGGCTCCTGGCGGGCATCTACGCGCCGCGGACCGGTGAGATCACCCTCGGCGGGGCGCGGCTGTCGCAGATGCCGGCGGAGCGGGTGCGCGAGCACGTGGCCCTGGTCAACCAGGAGCACCACGTGTTCGTGGGCTCCCTGCGGGACAACCTGCGGCTCGCGCGCACGGAGGCCGGTGACGCCGAGCTGTGGGCGGCGCTCGGCGCGGTCGACGCGGAGGACTGGGCGCGGGCGCTGGACGCCGGTCTGGACACCGAGGTCGGCTCGGGAGCCTCGGCGCTGACCCCGGCGCAGGCGCAGCAGATCGCGCTGGCCCGACTGGTGCTGGCCGATCCGCACACGCTCGTACTGGACGAGGCCACCTCGCTGCTGGACCCGCGCGCGGCCCGGCACTTGGAGCGTTCGCTGGCCCGGGTGCTGGACGGCCGCACGGTGATCGCGATCGCTCACCGGCTGCACACCGCGCACGACGCGGACGTGATCGCGGTGGTCGAGGCCGGCCGCATCACCGAGCTCGGCTCGCACGACGCCCTGGTCGAGGCCGACGGCGCGTACGCCGCCCTGTGGCGCTCCTGGCACGGCTGACGCCCGCCGGGTCTCCTCATGGCGATGGCCCGGTGCCGTCCGCAGCTGCGGACGGCACCGGGCCATCGCCATGAGGAGCCTGGAAGACCTAGAAGAAGCCGAGGGCCGAGGCTCCACCGACTCCGCCGAGGAGCATGAACACGGGCATGAGGACCTTGAGCTCCACCCAGCTGCCGGCGCGGAAGCGCATCATCTTCGGCGGGCCGATCGGGTACCAGCGCTTGCCCGCGATGGGCAGGGGCCACAGGATCGGGCAGCCGGAGACGGTCAGGGCGTCGCCGATGTCGTGGACCAGGGCGCCGAGCACGATCGGCAGGCCGAGCCAGAGGTACTCCTGGCCGGGGGCGGTGAAGAGCCAGTCGGAACCGTTGCCGGGCTGGTCGAGCACGCCGGCCAGTATCCAGGCGCTGGTCGCGCCGAGCAGCCAGACCAGAACGTCGCTGGACATGCGGGCGGCGCGCCACAGCAGGCCTTCGACGGCGAGGACCAGGTGGATGAAGAGGAGGGCGAGGACGCCCCACCGGTCCGCGGTGACGGCGATGGCGGAGGCGCCGGCGCCGATCAGGACGGCCCAGACCCAGGTGTGGGTCAGGGTGCGGTGGCCGCCGGTGCGGCGGGCGTCGCGCGGGGCCCGGGTGGCTTTGTAGACCCCGTAGGAGATCTTGTCGACCACCTCGCACAGGCCCCGGGAGAGCGGACCGAAGGCGCGGGAGATCGTCGCCGACTTGTGGTCCAGGTCGGGGGCGAGGGCGGCTCCGGCGCAGATGAGCGCGCCGACGACGAGGACGGGCCAGGGCATCGGGTGCCCGGAGGCGGCCGCCGCGGCACCCACCCCCAGCCAGGCCGCTGCCCCGGACAGTGAGTGCGCCGGACCCATCATGGTCGTTCCCCGCCCCGGTGGTGTGCTGGTCGGGCCCTGTTGACGGTGTCGTTCGGGCCGCATCGACGGCACAGCGTACCGCCGATGATCTTCCTTCTTTCCGCCGGTTCCCTGATCCGGCGGGAAGCCAGGCAAGATGGGGGGTGTGACCCTCATTGATCAGCTCCCGCCGAACGCCGACCCCGACGCCCTCTTCGAGGCTTTCTCCTCGTGGGCGGAGGACCAGGGCATCACCCTGTACCCGGCCCAGGAGGAAGCGCTGATCGAGGTCGTCTCGGGCGCGAACGTGGTCCTGTCCACCCCGACCGGCTCCGGCAAGAGCCTGGTGGCGGCGGGCGCGCACTTCACCGCCCTGGCCCAGGACAAGGTCACCTTCTACACCGCGCCGATCAAGGCGCTGGTCTCGGAGAAGTTCTTCGACCTGTGCAAGCTCTTCGGCACCGAGAACGTCGGCATGCTGACCGGCGACGCCTCGGTGAACTCGGACGCGCCGGTGATCTGCTGCACCGCCGAGGTGCTGGCCTCGATCGCCCTGCGCGACGGCAAGTACGCCGACATCGGCCAGGTCGTGATGGACGAGTTCCACTTCTACGCGGAACCGGATCGCGGCTGGGCCTGGCAGATCCCGATCCTGGAGCTGCCGCAGGCGCAGTTCATCCTGATGTCGGCGACGCTCGGCGACATGAAGCGGTTCGAGGAGGACCTGACCCGGCGCACGGGCCGGCCCACCTCGGTGGTCCGCTCCGCGACCCGGCCCGTTCCGCTGTCCTACGAGTACGTCACGACGCCGATCACCGACACCATCACCGAGCTGCTGGAGACCCGGCAGGCGCCCGTCTACATCGTGCACTTCACCCAGGCCCAGGCGGTCGAGCGGGCGCAGTCGCTGATGAGCATCAACATGTGCACCCGCGAGGAGAAGGACAAGATCGCCGAGCTGATCGGCAACTTCCGCTTCACCACCAAGTTCGGCCAGAACCTCTCGCGCTACGTCCGCCACGGCATCGGCGTGCACCACGCGGGCATGCTGCCCAAGTACCGCCGCCTGGTGGAGAAGCTGGCCCAGGCCGGTCTGCTGAAGGTCATCTGCGGCACCGACACCCTCGGCGTCGGCGTCAACGTCCCGATCCGCACGGTGCTGTTCACGGCACTGACGAAGTACGACGGCACCCGGGTCCGCACGCTGCGCGCCCGCGAGTTCCACCAGATCGCCGGCCGCGCCGGCCGGGCCGGCTTCGACACCGCCGGTTATGTGGTGGCCCAGGCGCCCGAGCACGTCATCGAGAACGAGAAGGCCCTCGCCAAGGCGGGCGACGACCCGAAGAAGCGCCGCAAGGTGGTCCGCAAGAAGGCCCCCGAGGGCTTCGTGGCCTGGTCGGACACCACCTTCGAGAAGCTCATCGGCGCCGACCCGGAGGCGCTGACCTCGCGCTTCAAGGTCACCAACATCATGCTCCTGTCGGTCATCGCCCGGCCCGGCGACGCCTTCAAGGCGATGCGCCACCTGCTCGAGGACAACCACGAGCCGCGCAAGGCCCAGCTGCGCCACATCCGGCGGGCCATCGCCATCTACCGCTCCCTGCTGGACGGCGGCGTCGTCGAGAAGCTCGACACCCCGGACGCCGAGGGCCGTACCATCCGGCTGACCGTCGACCTTCAGCAGGACTTCGCGCTGAACCAGCCGCTGTCCACCTTCGCGCTGGCCTCCTTCGACCTGCTGGACCCGGAGTCCCCGTCCTACGCGCTGGACATGGTCTCCGTGGTGGAGTCCACGCTGGACGACCCCCGCCAGATCCTCGCCGCCCAGCAGAACAAGGAACGCGGCATGGCCGTGGGCGCGATGAAGGCCGACGGGGTCGAGTACGAGGAGCGGATGGAGCGGCTCCAGGAGATCACCTATCCCAAGCCCCTCGAAGAGCTGCTCCTGCACGCCTACGACGTGTACAGCAAGAGCCACCCCTGGGTCCGCGACCACCCCGTCTCCCCGAAGTCGATCATCCGCGACATGTACGAACGCGCGATGACCTTCACCGAGTTCACCTCGTACTACGAACTGGCGCGCACCGAGGGCATCGTCCTGCGCTACCTGGCGAGCGCCTTCAAGGCTCTGGACCACACCATCCCCGACGACCTCAAGTCCGAGGACCTCCAGGACCTGATCGAGTGGCTCGGCGAGCTGGTCCGCCAGGTCGACTCCAGCCTGCTCGACGAGTGGGAGCAGCTGGCGAACCCGGAGGTGGAGACGGCGGAGCAGGCCCAGGAGAAGGCCGACCAGGTCAAGCCGGTCACCGCGAACGCCCGCGCCTTCCGCGTCCTGGTCCGCAACGCCATGTTCCGCCGGGTGGAGCTGGCGGCCCTGGACCACGTCAACGTGCTGGGCGAGCTGGACGGTGACTCCGGCTGGGACGCCGACGCCTGGGGCGAGGCCATGGACCGCTACTGGGACGAGTACGACGACCTGGGTACGGGCCCCGACGCGCGCGGCCCCAAGCTGCTCCAGATCGAAGAGGACCCGGCGCACGGCCTGTGGCGCGTCCGGCAGACCTTCGCCGACCCCAACGGGGACCATGGCTGGGGCATCAGCGCCGAGGTGGACCTCGCCGCCTCCGACGAGGAGGGCCGTGCGGTCCTGCGCGTCACCTCGGTCGGCGAACTCGGCCAGCTCTGACCGCCTCCCGGAGCCGCCCGGGCGGCCACCCGATCCGCACCCGACCCCCGACCCGCACCCGACCGGCGCCGTCCCGGCCGCCGGGCCCGACCGTGGAGATCCTCTGATGACGAACCCCGCCGAGAGGCTGGTCGATCTGCTCGACCTGGAGCAGATCGAGGTCAACATCTTCCGGGGCGCCAGCCCCCAGGAGTCCCTCCAGCGCGTCTTCGGCGGCCAGGTCGCCGGCCAGGCGCTGGTGGCGGCCGGCCGCACCACGGAGGGCGACCGGCCCGTCCATTCCCTCCACTCGTACTTCCTGCGCCCGGGCATCCCCGGAGTGCCGATCGTGTACCAGGTGGAGCGGGTGCGCGACGGGCGCTCCTTCACCACCCGCCGGGTCACCGCGGTCCAGCAGGGCAAGACCATCTTCAATCTGACCGCCTCCTTCCATCACCCGGAGGAGGGCAGCATCGAGCACCAGCTGCCGCCCCGCCTCGACTTCCCGCACCCGGACACGCTCCCGAAGGTCGTGGACGAGATCCGGGAGCACCTGGGCACGCTGCCGGAGGCGCTGGAGCGGATGGCCCGCCGCCAGCCCTTCGACATCCGTTACGTGGACCGGCTCCGCTGGACCCCCGAGGAGCTGAAGGACGCCGATCCGCGCAGCGCGGTGTGGATGCGCGCCGTCGGCCCGCTGGGCGACGACCCGCTCGTGCACACCTGCGCCCTCACCTACGCCAGTGACATGACCCTCCTCGACGCCGTGCGCATCCCCGTGGAGCCCCTGTGGGGCATGCGCGGTTTCGACATGGCCTCCCTCGACCACGCCATGTGGTTCCACCGGCCGTTCCGGGCGGACGAGTGGTTCCTGTACGACCAGGAATCGCCCATCGCGCACGGCGGCCGGGGCCTGGCCCGCGGCCGCATCTACGACCTCGAAGGCAGGCTGCTGGTGTCGGTCGTCCAGGAGGGGCTCTTCCGTCCCTACGGCGCCAAGGCATCCAAGCCGGCCGTGTCGCCCCAGTAGTCCCTCCCGTCCTCGACGAACTGAGCGAGTTCCCATGCCCACCCCGGCCACTCCAGCCCTGCCCTGCCCCTGCGGGCTGCCCGCCGCCTATCCGGAGTGCTGCGGCCGCTTCCACTCCGGCGAGCGGCAGGCACCCACCGCCGAGCTGCTGATGCGCTCCCGCTTCAGCGCCTTCGCCGTCGGCGACACCGCCTACCTCCTGCGCTCCTGGCACCCGACGACCCGGCCGGGCGGGCTCGACCTGGATCCCGGGCAGCGCTGGGAACGGCTGGAGATCCTGGCCACCGAGCGCGGCGGGATATTCGAGACGGAGGGCTCGGTGGAGTTCCGGGCGCACTACCGCGAAGGCCGGCACACCGGCTCGCTGCACGAGCACAGTTCCTTCGCCCGGGAGAACGGGGCCTGGGTCTACGTCGGCCCCCTCTCCCCCGTCGACTTCGACTGACCCCTCGCTCCGGTCAGGGCGAAGTCGAGGCTGGTGCGGTACCAGCCGACCTCGTCCGGTGGCCCGGCCCGCAGCAGCCGGGCCGCCACCTCGGCGGCCGGCGGGACCTGCGGGTGTCCGAAGGGCGGGGGCGGGGCGAGTGCCCCGAGCAGGATCCGCTCCGCAGCGTCGGGCACGGTCGCGCGCAGGTCGTCTTCGGGGAGCACGGAGGCCAGAACGGCAGCCCGCTCCCAGGGGTCGGCGGTCCGTCTCAGCAACAGCCCGACGTGCCGCTCGCGCCACTTCCTGGGTCGCAGGTCGGCCCTGGCCTCGATCAGCTCCCGGTCCCCCGGCGGCGCGCTCCCGCGGAGCATTCCCGGCTCGCGGGCCGCGAAGTCCCGTAGCTCCGCGGTCAGATAGAGCCACACCACCGCTCGGTAGCGGTTGATCCGGTATCCCACCGGGGTGAGGTGCCCACAGCGTGCGAGCCGGGTGAACCGGCTCGGGCCGACCCCCAGGACAGCGGCCGCGGCCTCCGCTCCCGCGGCCGTCTCCACGCGCTCGCGCAGCGCGTCCGGGAATCCCTCGGCCGACCGGACCCGGTCGAGCTCGGTCCGGGTGTACCGCGCGGAGCCTGCGGCCCCCTGGGGCCCGGACCGTACGATGCCCAGCTGAACGGCGCGGGCGAACTCGCTGCGGCTCAGCCCCAGCTCTCCTGCGGCCCGCCCGCCGCCCACCAGCCCGGCGGCCTGCGCCATGCGCGTCGCGTCCGTGGCGTCCGTGGCGTCCGTCGCCCGTGGTTCTTGCGGTGTCCGTACTGCCTGCAGCGCCTGCAGGGTCCGCACTGTCTGCGGTGCCTGAACCGTCCGTGTCATCACGCTCTCCCCACCAGAGTGATTACTGTGTGTGAAGAACGTAACGCAGAGCGACGACGCTCCGCCGGTCCTGTGGACAACTCCGAACGGGCCGACCGCGCCGCCCGCCGCTCTCAGCCGCCGGTGATCCGCCGCTCCGCGACACCCAGGTGTTCCCCCACCCGGTTGACCAGCAGCGTCATCTCGTACGCCACGTGCCCGATGTCGGCCTCGGAGGCGCTCAGCACGCACAGGCAGCTGCCCGCACCCGCCGCCATGACGAAGAGGACCCCGTCGTCGTACTCGACCATCGTCTGACGGACCTCACCGGCCCTGAAGTGCCGCCCCGAGCCCTTCGCCAGGCTCTGCAGCCCCGCCGCGACGGCCGCCAGGTGCTCCGCGTCCTCCCGTGCCAGCCCCGCGCTCGCGCCCGTCACCAGGCCGTCGTTGGAGAGCACCACCGCGTGCCGCACCTGCTGCACCCGCCGCGTCAAGTCGTCCAGCAGCCAGTCAAGCTGCTTGTCCAGCGCCATATTCAGTCCCTCCCCGTCGACGCGGCCGGACCGGCCGCGCCCCACCCCGCGTACTCGTGCCGCCAGCCTTCCCCACCAGCGGCTTTCCGGCAAGGAGGATGGACCCATGGTGAAGAAGATGACTGAAGAGGAATGGCGGGAGTTCGTCTCCCGCTCCACCCGCACCGGGAAACTGTCCACCGTCCGTGAGGACGGAAGCCCTCACATCGCTCCCATCTGGTTCGTTCTCGACGGCGATTCCTTCGTGTTCAACACCGGGAAGAACACCGTCAAGGGGCGCAATCTGGCCCGCGACGGCCGCGTCGCGCTCTGCGTGGACGACGACCGGCCACCCTTCTCCTACGTCGTCCTCCAGGGCCGGGCAGAGATCAGCGAGGACCTGGACGCGATGCTCCCCTGGTCGACCAGGATCGGCGCCCGTTACATGGGAGAGGAACACGGCGAGGCCTTCGGCCGCCGCAACGCCGTCCCCGGCGAACTCCTCGTGCGGGTCGCCATCGACAAGGTGATCTCGGCAGCCGGCGTGGCCGACTGACCGCACCGCCCGCACCGCCCGCACCCGCCGCTCTGACCTGCGCCATCCCCGCGCCAACCCGCGCCGGCCCTTCGCCGCGGGCCGGTTCACACCGAATCGGCCCGCGGTTCCACCGACTCCAGCAGCCGCGCCGTGTGCACCCGTCCCGCGTACTCCACCAGCCGGATCAGCACTTCCTTCCCCGAGTCCTTGTCCCGCGCGTCGCACAGCACCACCGGCGTCCCCTGATCCAGGTCCAGCGCCCGCGCAACCTCGTTGGAGGCGTACCGCCGGGCGTTCGCGAAGCAGTTGACGGCCACCACGAAGGGGATCTTGCGGTGCTCGAAGTAGTCCACCGCCGGGAAGCAGTCCTCCAGCCGCCGCGTGTCGGCGAGGACCACCGCGCCCAGCGCGCCCTGCGACAGCTCGTCCCACAGGAACCAGAACCGGTCCTGCCCCGGGGTCCCGAACAGGTAGAGCGACAGACCCGACCTGATCGTGATCCGCCCGAAGTCCATGGCCACGGTGGTCGTCGTCTTCTGGTCGACCCCGCCCGTATCGTCGACCAGTTCCCCGGCCTCGCTGAGCAGTTCCTCCGTCCGCAGCGGCCGGATCTCGCTGACCGAGCCGACCAGGGTCGTCTTCCCGACGCCGAAGCCGCCCGCCACGAGTATCTTCAGCGCGAGCGCTGCCAGCTCCTCTCCGCCCTCGGCGGCCGGCGCCGGCCCGTTGTCGTTCAGTCCCATCACAGCGCTCGCAATCCCTCGATGACTTCACGCAGAATCCGCTCGTCCGGCAGCTGTGCGGGTGGAACCGGCCTGCTGACCTTGACGTGTCCGGCCTCCAGCAGGTCCCCGAGCAGTACGCGCACCACGCCCACGGGCAGGTCCGCGTCCGCCGCGAGCTCGGCCACCGACTGGGTCTCGTCCCGGCACAGGCCGAGCAGCGCACGGTGCTCGGGTCCCAGCAGCGACTCCGCCGCCTCGTCCGTTCCCGACGGGTCCACGGCTACCAGCGCGATCAGGTCGAACCGGACCCCGTGCGGTCCCGGCTTCGTGCGTCCGCCCGTCATGGCGTACGGACGGACGAGCGGGCCCGCTTCGGCGTCGTACCACTGGCCGTTCGTGCTCAAGACCGCCGCCCTCAACCGGCGGCCGGCGGGCGCGCCGCGAACCGGGCCGGGGTGTACAGGTGCTCGCCGACCCGCTTGACCAGCCGGGCCATTTCGTAGGCGATCAGCCCCATGTCGGCGCCAGCCCCGCTGAGCACCGCCAGGCAGGAGCCGTCCCCCGCGGCCGCGACGAAGAGGAAGCCCTCGTCCATCTCCACCATGGTCTGGCGCACGCCCCCGGCGTGGAAGTGCCGGCCCGCACCCTTGGCCAGGCTGTGGAAGCCGGAGGCCACGGCCGCCAGGTGTTCGGCGTCCTCCCGGCTGAGCGCGCTGGAAGCGCCCACCGCCAGGCCGTCGTTGGACAGGACCACGACGTGCCGGACCTCGGGCACCCGGACCACGAGGTCGTCCAGGAGCCAGTCGAGTTCGCCCGATCTGCGGACGCCGTCGAGGTCGATCCTCTGATGTTCGATCATCATCGTGCTCCTTCGCCTTCGCCAGTACTGCCTGTCCCGCCCGTGCCGCCCGCACTGCCCGGTCGCCCCGCACCGCCCGGTCCACCCGCACCGCCCGGACCGTCCGCGCCGGCTTCGCCGCTCGCCTGCGTACCCCGCACCCAGCCCGCCCGGTACGCCGCCATCCGCTCGCGCGCCTGCTCGGGGCTGCGGCCGCGCGGCTCCTCCGCCCCCCTGACACCGGCCGGGGCCTTGGGCGCGGGGGCTTCGCGCAGCTGCGGGACGAGGCTCGCCTGCCGTACCCGGCGCGGCAGTTCGGTGACCGAGGCGGCCGGGCCCGCGGAGGCCGAGGGGGCCGAGGGGGCCGTAGGACCCGAGGGCGCCGCCGTGACCGCCGGGGCGGGCGTACGGGGGACCGCGCCCGATGAGCCGCGCGGCCGCAGTGGGGCCACCGGGGAGGGCCGGGGCTCCTCCCGTACAGGGCTCCGGTCCGGGACCGGGACCCCGCGCGCGTCGTCCCGTACGACGCTGATGGCCTGGGACGGCTCCCTGAACCGCTCCCGCACCGGTTCGGTGACCTGCTCCGGAGCCGGGGCGGGGGCCGGGGACGCCTGCTCCTCGGGCTGCGGGGCGGCGGCCGTGAGGGCGCCCTGGAGCAGGGAGTTCGGGAGCAGCACCACCGCGGTGGTGCCGCCGTACGGTGACATGCGCAGGTGCACCTTCACACCGTGGCGGGCCGAGAGGCGGCTGACCACGAAGAGCCCGAGCCGGTCGCTGTCGAAGAGGTCGAGCGCCTCGGACTGCTCGATGCGCCGGTTGGCCTCCTGGAGGGATTCGCGGCCCATGCCGAGCCCCCGGTCCTCGACCTCGAGGACGTAGCCGGCGCCGACGGGTTCTCCGCTGACCCGGACCTTGGTGTGGGGCGGGGAGAACTGGGTGGCGTTCTCGATGAGTTCCGCGAGCAGATGGGTGAGGTCGGCGACGGCTCCGCCGACGACGGCGGCCTCGGCGAGCTGGCGTACCTCGACGCGCGGGTAGTCCTCGATCTCCGAGACGGCGGCCCGTACGACGTTCGTCAGCGGGATCGGCATCCTCCAGGCGCGCCCGGGGGCGGCGCCCGAAAGGATGATCAGGCTTTCCGCGTGCCGCCGCATCCGGGTGGTGAGGTGGTCGAGGCGGAACAGGTCACCGAGCTCGTTCGGGTCGTCGGCGCGCCGCTCCATCGAGTCGAGCAGGGTGAGCTGCTTGTGGACCAGGACCTGGCTGCGCCGGGCGAGGTTGACGAAGACCCCGCTCACGCCGCTGGCCAGTTCGGCGCGTTCGACGGCGGCGCTGAGCGCGGCCCGGTGGACCGTGGCCAGGGCTTCGCCGACCTGGGCGATCTCGTCGTCGGCGGCCGGTCCCCGCGGGGTTTCGGCGGACACGTCGATGTCCTGGCCGGCCCGCAACCGGTCCATGGCCTGCGGGAGTTTGCGGTGCGCGATCTCCAGCGCGGTGTTGCGCAGCGAGACCAGCTCGACGACGAGGGCCCGGCCGATGCGGACCGAGATGACGAGCGAGGCGGCCACGGCGGCCAGACCCAGGACGACGGCGGCTCCGGCCGGACTCAGCGCGCCCGCGCCGAACGGGTCGGCGCGGTCCGCGGACGCCGCGTGGGCGGCGTCCGCGATCTCCCGCATCGAGCCGGCGACCGAGGTGTAGGCCGCCTCCCAGCCGGAGGGCGGGCCGGCCGCCCCGGCACCGGCCGCGGCGGCCAGCGCCCGGTCCTCGGCTCCGGTGAGGTCGGCATAGGCGGCGCTCTTGGCCACCGACTGCCAGGCGTCCTGCTGGGCGGCGGGCAGGTCCCGGGCGGCGGAGGCGGTCAGGGCCCGCCGGGTCTCGACCGCGCCGGTCAGCCGGCGAAGCGTTTCGGCGGTGCGCGGCCCCGGCGCCGTCAGCAGGGCGTCCTCCCGGGACAGCTGCTCCCCGGCCCGGGCGAACTCCAGCAGGACCCGGGCGTCGACGCCCAGTTCGGCGTCCTGGCCGCCGCCGGAGAGGGCTCCGCCGACTTCCAGCGCCGCGTCGATCACCCGGGTGTAGGTCTCGTAGGCCGCCTCCGGGGTCGCCCGGTGCTCGGCGACGTCCTTGCGCGCCGGGCCGAGCCCCTCGGCAGCGGCGATGAAGGCACGCAGCCTGACGACGATGTCGGTGCGGTAGTCGCCGGAGTCGGCCACGGTGTTGCGGTCGCCGAGCCGCAGCGTCCGTACGGCTCCGTCGGTACGGCGTGCCTGTTCGTCCAGGGCGGCGGCCTGGCCGGGCGCCTGGGCGGCGGCCGCCTGGCCGCCGGTGGGGTCGGCCAGCAGCCGTACGGCCGTGCGCCGTTCGGCCTGCAGCGCGGTGACGGTGGTGTCCAGCGGTGCCCGCAGTTCCCGGTCGACGTGCTGGGCGCGGCCGAGGCGGGCGACGTCCTGGGCCGCGTCGACGGTCGCGAAGGCCCAGAGGGCGAGGAGGGAGACCACCGGCACCATCAGCAGCGAGACGATCTTCGCCCGGACGGTGGCGGGGCGCAGCCGCAGGCGCGGACCGCGGCCACCGGCCCCGGCCGCGCCGGGTATCGCCGCGAGCACGCCGGAGCCCTCGTGCTCCGCCGGCTCCCGGGCGGGCGGTCCGGCGTGTGCCCGGCGGCCCGGCCCCTTGTCGCGGCCGCCCGCCGGCGCGGGCGCGGGCGGCCGCGACGCCGCTGCTTCCGGTGTTCTGCGGGCTCTGCGCATGGGCTCCTCGTTCCGGGCGGTGCGGACGTACGTGACGGTCGCGGGGGCGGTGGCGTGGTGTCGGTGGGGGCGCGGGCGGCGCCGCCTCAGCCCGCGGGGGCGGTGGCGGTGGCGGCCCGCTCCCCCATGCGCAGGTCGGCGGAGGCCATCGCGGAGGCCTCCCGCTCGTCGGCGGTCGGCGAGAGGGCGACGAACGCGGAGGTGATGAAGAGGTAGGAGCCGAGGCCGACGGCGAGCGGGAAGATGAACTGCATGGCGGTGGCGCCCGGCAGGGCCGCGTCCGAGGGGGTGACCTCGACGGCGACCGCGAGCATGCCGGTGTAGTGCATGCTGCTGACGGCGGCGCCCATGACGAGCGAGGCGACGGCCACGGCCACCGGGGACTTGATGTTGAGGGCGGCCCACAGGGCGGCGGTGGCCGCGACGACCGCGATGGCGACGGAGAGCCCGACCGTGAGCGGCTCGTAGGAGACCGAGCCGTGCAGGCGCAGGGCCGCCATGCCGAGGTAGTGCATGCTGGCGACGCCGAGGCCGGTGGTGAGGCCGCCGAGAACGAGGGCCCGGCCGCGGTCCTTCCCGTAGCCGACGGCGAAGACTCCGGCGCCGACGACGAGCATCGCGACGAGGAGGCTGAGGATGGTCAGCGGCACGTTGTAGCGGATCTCGGTCCCGGTGACGTGGAAACCGAGCATGGCGACGAAGTGCATCGTCCAGATCCCGGTGCCGATGGCCGAGGCCGCGGTGAGGAGCCAGTTGCGGCGGGAGGCTCGGGTGGTCGCGGCGAGCGCGCGGACGGTGCAGCGCAGGCCGAGGGCGGCGCCGAGCGAAGCCATCACGTATGACAGCGCGGGGGTAAGCCAGCCATAGGCGGCGTGGTCCAGGTGTCCCATGGCCACGGAAGCTAGTCCGGGTGAGGGAGCGAACACGGGCAGCATTTCGAAAGCCACTGGAACTGCTGGAATATGACAGAGATACGTTCATCTTCGATCACGCCGCGTACCACCTTGCACACGTTCCGCAGGCATGTGCCGGAGCCCCGGTGGGGGATCATGGGCACATGAGCGAAGACCGCACACAGGACCACGCCCAGGACCGGTCGCAGGACCCGGCTCGGGACCGGCCCCGGGACCAGTCGCGGGACCGCGGCCACGTCCAGGAGTTCTTCGGGGCGCGCGCGGCCGGCTGGGACCGCAAGTTCCCCGGGGACGAGCCCGCCTTCGCGACCGCCGTGGGCGAGTTCGGGCTGCGTCCCGGGGACCGGGTGCTCGACGCGGGCTGCGGCACCGGGCGGGCACTGACCGCGCTCCGCGCGGCCGTCGGCCCGTCGGGAACGGTGCTCGGCGCCGATGTCACTCCGCAGATGCTGACCGCCGCGCAGGAGGCCGGCCGGGCCGCCGAGGGCGCTCTGCTCCTGGCGGACGTGGCCCTGCTGCCGCTGCGCGACGGGGTGCTCGACGCCGTGTTCGCCGCCGGTCTCATCGCCCATCTGCCCGACCCGGGGGCCAACTTGCGCGAGCTCGCCCGCGTGGTCCGCCCGGGAGGCCGGCTCGCGCTGTTCCACCCGATCGGCAGGGCTGCCCTCGCCGCGCGCCACGGCCGCGAGCTGACCCCGGACGACATGCGCGCCGAGCACAACCTCGGCCCGCTCCTGGCCGGTTCGGGCTGGCAGCTGACCTCGTACGCCGACGAGGACACCCGCTTCCTCGCGCTGGCGGTCCGCACCTCCTGACCGACACATGCTTTACGTCGGCCACTTGCCCGGTGCCGGGCCGGTGCGGCACGCCCCGCCGCGGCCCGCGGCCGGCCGGCACGGGACGGTCGGGCCGCCGACGGCGGCGGGATGCGTGGTCTGCTCCGACGCGCGCCGCGGTCGCCCTGGGCGCGCCGACGCCTGCGGCGGGCGATTCCGTGGCGGGTGTCCGGGCCTCCGTGCAGGTGGCGGGCTTGGAAATCGACTCCCGCCAGCTCTCGACGCGGTGGTTACTCGCTGGTTAGGGTGCGCCGACGAGAGAACGACCGGGAGGCCACGTGTCCGAAGAGGAGGACGGCGGGTCGCTGTACGTGCTGACCGCCGTGCTGCTGACCCCCGCGCAGTTCCCGAGCATCCTGGGTGACGACTACCCCGAGGCCTGCTCGCTGCTGGGCGTGCCGCCGGCGGCCGCCGGGTACGGCCTGGTGCTGGGACAGGACGAGGAGGGCGCGCGCTGGACGGTCGTGGTCGACGACGTCTCGCTCGTGGCCATGGCCATCGCCTCGTGGGACTGCGGGATGGAGTACGACCTGTCCCCCGACGAACGGTCCATCGTGGTTTCCCTGGCGGGCTGGCCGCTGGACCTCGCGGTGGCGACGGCCGGGATCCCCGATCCGCACGACCCCGAGCAGGGCGCCGACGGCACCGGGCGGGTCCCGCTGGCCCCGCCGTCAGCCGAGGCCTGGGGCCCGGTGCAGCGGAGGATGGGCGCCGACCAGATAGCCCGGGAGTGGGCCGACTGGAGCGAGCGCGTGGCCACGGACGGCGGGGCCGCCGCTGCCGCGCACCCGGGGCTGGCGCGGGCCCTGGAGGAAGCCCTGGGGTACACCCAGAGCCCGCCGCCGCCCGGCAGGGTGCGGTCGTCCTTCGCGGGCGACGAGGCGCGGACCCTGCGCGTCGACGGGCCTGGGTGGTCGCTGGTGGCCCGCACCGGCGGGGCCGCCTTCGTCCTGCTGGACGAGGAGCCGAGCGAGGTGCTGGCCGTACCGCACGAGGCGCACGGAAAGCTTCCGGAACTGTCGGAGCTGCTCACGGCACTGGACCGGGTCGCCGTGCGGCCGGCCTGAGCGGGGCCGGGGGCGGGACGAGGCGGGGCGGGACCGGGTGCATGGGTGCGCGTGCGAGGCACGTGTGGTGTCCGAGGTGGGTGTGAGGGGGAGGATGCGCTGATGGATCCGGTGGAAGTGGTCCCGGTGGGTGTGGTGGTGGGTGGCCGGTCGGCGGTCGTCGACGACGACTGGGGGCGGGAAACGGCGGTGATCCGCCTGGACCCGGAGCGGTTCGGTCCGCAAGCCCTGTACGGAATGGAGGACTTCTCGCACGTCGAGGTGGTCTTCCACTTCGACCGGGTGCCGGAGGCCAAGATCGAGACGGGGGCGCGGCGCCCCCGGGGGAATCCGGACTGGCCGCTCGTCGGCATCTTCGCCCAGCGCGGCAAGAACCGCCCCAACCGGCTGGGCCTCTCGCGCTGCCGCGTCCTGAAGGTGGACGTCCTGGCGGCGGACGGCCCGGAGTTGCACGTGGAGGGGCTGGACGCGGTGGCGGGGACTCCCGTGCTCGACCTCAAGCCGTACATGACGGAATTCGGCCCGCGCGGCGAGCACCGCCAGCCGGAGTGGGCCACGGAGCTGATGCGCGACTACTACTGAGTCGCGCGGGGGCGGGCGGGGCGGGGTGCGGCCGGGCGGGGTGCGGCCGGGCCGAGCGTCGCCGAGTGTAGGCTCCGAGATCCCGTGAGCGCAGGTGCGACGGACCGCACCGGGGAGCTCGGGGAACAGGGCCGGACCGCCGGCCGCGTTGGGCGAGCCGACAGGAGTACGGCATGACTGCGGTGACCCGTTTGGTCACTTACACCGATCTGGACGTCGGCACCACGAACGCCCGGCAGTTGTCGGTGTCGGCACGGCTGGAGGCCGTACTCGCGGACGGGCGCAGCGTGGTGTTGCTCGACGATCGCGGCTGGAGCAGCTCGGGGCTGGGGGACATCCCGGCGCTGACCTCCACGGAGGACATCGAGGAGACGGCCCGGACGGTGGTCGGGCCGGACGAACCCTTCGACGGCATGACGCAGGAGCAGATGGCCGCCGGGCACTGGGGCTACCTGGCCGGGGTCCTCGGGCGGCACGGAGTGGACGTGCCCGCGCACGAGCTGGAGCTTCTGCCCCATGACGTGGTGCTCAGCGAACGCCTTCGCGCGTGGATCGGCTGATGGACCGGCGGAGGGACTGGGCGCCGGTCGGTGAGCGCCCATCGGTCGGCGCGGGACCTGTCGGCGTCGGATCGGTCGACGCGGCACCGGTCAGCGTCGGATCGGTCGGCGCCGTCCGGCCGGCGCGCTGACCGGCACCCGGTGGTCGAGCCGTGGCTCCCCCGCGCTCGCAGTGCGGGGCGCGGGGGATGCGGCTCAGACGCGGTCGAGGGGGATGTGCGGGGTCGGTGGGAGGGTGACCTCGATGGTGTCGCCGGGGTGGATGGTGCCGCCCCGGTGGACCACGCCCATGATTCCGGCCTTGCGGAGCAGGTTGCCCTCCTCGTCCCGGCTCACCACCCGCTTGAGCAGGCCGTGCTGGAAGGTGTCGATCTGCAGGCACGGGTTGCGCAGCCCGGTCACCTCCACCACCGCATCCGAACCGAGGCGCAGCAACGTGCCGGTCGGCAGGGCGAGCAGGTCTATGCCTTCGGTGGTGACGTTCTCCCCGAGCTGGCCCGGCTCGACCGCGTGGCCGGCCTCGGCCACCTCCTCGAAGAGCTCCCGGTGAATCAGGTGCACCTGCCGGAGGTTCGGCTGCGTGGGGTCCTGGGCCACGCGGGAACGGTGCTTGACCGTGACCCCCGCGTGGACGTCCCCCTCGACGCCGAGCCCTTCGAGGAGCGTGATGCTCGCGCGCGTGGGCTTGGTGAACGAGTAGACCCCGTTGCTGCTGACCGCCGAGACCTGCGCCGTGCTCATGGTTGTCCCCCCTGCCGCCGTCAGCGGCCGATCTGCTTCCTGGATATACCCCGCAGCCTACGACGCTGGGAGGAGTCCAACAGCAGGTAGGCGGCCACAGGAACACCGATCAGGACCAGCAGTCCGGCCCAGAACCCGACCGCCCAGAACAGCACGATGGCTGCCACCACACCGGCAACCGCGATCTTTCCGCTCGTGGACATCTGCGGCACCCTCTTTCTCCGTCGGCCACTACCCCACACAACGCGCGTTCCCGCCCCCGCGTTCCCGCCCCCGCATGTGCGCTCGCGCGCCCGTGCCCGCACCTTTTCGCTCGCGCGGAAGAACCGGGGAGTGACCCGGGTCACTTCTCCGCCACGGGCGGGCACACGAGGGGGTGGGTTAGTCTCGGCCACCCTGTATCCAGTAGTCAAGTTTGAGGAATGTGTGCTCCCGACGATCTCCGGCCTCATCCCCTGCTCCGCCGTCTTCCTCCCCGCCGAACCGGCCCGCGACGGCCGCGTCGCCTTCTGGCGGGCCGAGTCGGCCGAGGGCCTCCAGCTGGACGGCCACGGCTCCTCCGAGCAGCTCACCGTCATCACGCCCGATCTGCGGCGCACCACGGTGACGGCCCTCGTGCTGCCCCTCGCCGAAGCCCTGCCCCTGCTCACCCGGGTCCGGGCCGCCGCCCAGGCCGGCGCCGCGCCCTTCTGGGGCGCCGCCGCCCTGCTGGCCCTGCGCTTCGCCGCCCGCGGGCTGCTGCTGCCCGGCCTGAGCCCCGCCGGGTACGACGCCTGGCGGCTCGGGCCGCTGGACGGCGCCGACCTGGAGGAGGTCCGGGAGCTGGCCGCGGCCATGCCCCCCGAAGCGCACTGCGTACCGGCCGGCCCCCACGGGGACGGCGACCGTGGCGCCCCGCCCCGGCTGCCCGCCCCCGAGCCGCTGCTGCGCGCCTTCCTCGACGCGGTCGCCGACACCCTGCCCCGCTCCCCCGCCGCACCCGCCGCCGCAGGCGGCCCCGCCTTCGCCGCGCGCCCGGCCCGGCTCCACCCCGAGCTGCGCGACTGGGCCGCGGAGGTAGCGGCCGGGCACGACGCCGGGGTGAGGGTCTCGCTCCGCATCGAGGTGGACCCGGACGCCGAACCCCCCGCCTTCCGCGCCGTCCTGCAGATGCACGGCCTCGCGGACGCCACCCTCGTCGCGGACGCCGCCGACGTCTGGGCCGGCTCCGGGCCCGCCGCGGCCGCCTTCCCGCCCCGCGCCCGCCTGGACGCGCTCCGCGCCCTGCGCCGTGCCGCCCGCCTGTGGCCGCCGCTCGCGCCGCTGCTCGGCGCGGCCGTCCCCGACGCGGTGGACCTCGCCGACGAGGAGGTCGCGGAGCTGCTCGGGGAGGCCTCCGGTGCCTTGGCGGCCGACGGGGTTCAGGTGCACTGGCCGCGCGGGCTCGCCCGTACGACGCTCACCGCGCGGGCCGTCGTGGGCCGGGCCGCATCCGGCTCCGACCTGCCCGGCCCGCTCTCCGCCACCGCGGCGCACCCCGTCGGCTGGCGCTACGCCCTGAGCGGCCAGGGCGATCTGACCGCCGACGAGCTGGACCGGCTCGCAGAAGCGAAGCGGCCCCTGGTCCGGCTGCGCGACCAGTGGGTCCTGATCGATCCGGCCGCGGCCCGCCGGGCCCGGGCCCTCGCCCGCCAGGACCACGAGGTGACGGCCGCCGATGCGCTGGCCGCCGTACTGACCGGCTCGGCGGAGCTCAACGGCACGCGGTACGACGTAGAGGCCACCGGCGCGCTGGAACGGCTCCGCACGCTCCTCACCGCCGACCCCGAGGGTGCGGACCCGGACCCGGCAGATCCCGGGCACCCCGGCCCCGGGCACCCAAAGCCTGAGCACCCAGAGCCCGGGCACTTCGCCCCGGAGCACGCCGCCGCGCCGGCCGGCGTACGGGCCGACCTACAGGCCCCGGCCGCCCTCCGCGCCACCCTGCGCGACTACCAGCTCCGCGGCCTGCGCTGGCTCGACCGCCTGACCGGGCTCGGCTTCGGAGCCTGCCTCGCCGACGACATGGGTCTGGGCAAGACCGTCACGCTGATCGCGCTCCACCTGCACCGCCAGGAGCACGGGCACGAGGGGCCGACCCTGGTGGTCTGCCCGGCCTCGCTGCTGGGCAACTGGCAGCGGGAGATCGAGAAGTTCGCCCCCGGCACGCCGGTGCGCCGCTTCCACGGCTCGGGCCGCGGCCTGGAAGGGACGGCCGGCGGGTTCGTCCTCACCACCTACGGCACGATGCGCCTGGACGCGCCCCGGCTCGCCGCCGTGCCCTGGGGCATGGTCGTGGCGGACGAGGCCCAGCACGTCAAGAACCCGCGCTCCTCGACCGCCAAGGCCCTGCGCACCATCCCCTCGGCCGCCCGCGTGGCCCTCACCGGCACCCCGGTCGAGAACAACCTGTCCGAGCTGTGGGCCGTCCTCGACTGGACCACGCCCGGCCTCCTCGGCCGCCTCGGCACCTTCCGCACGCGCTACGCCGAGCCGGTCGAAAGCGGCCGCGACCCGCGCGCGGCGGCCCGGCTGGGGGCGCTCGTCAGGCCGTTCCTGCTCCGCCGCAAGAAGTCGGACCCCGGAATCGCCCCCGAACTGCCGCCCAAGACCGAGACCGACCACGCCGTGTCCCTGACCCGCGAACAGGCCGGGCTGTACGAGGCGGTCGTGCGCGAGACCCTCGCCGCGATCGCCGGGGCGGACGGGATGGAGCGCCGCGGGCTCGTCGTGAAGCTGCTGACCTCGCTGAAGCAGATCTGCAACCACCCCGCGCAGTACACGAAGGAGCAGCCGGGCCCGAAGGAGGCCACCGGGGCGGCTTCCGGCAAGCTGGAGCTCCTCGACGAGCTGCTCGACACGATCCTGGCCGAGGGCGGCTCGGTGCTGGTCTTCACCCAGTACGTGGCGATGGCCCGCATCATCGAACGCCACTTGACGGCGCGCGGCATCGCGTCCCAACTGCTGCACGGGGGCACGCCCGTTCCGCGCCGGGAAGAGCTCGTGGACCGGTTCCAGGCGGGCGAGGTGCCCGTGTTCCTGCTGTCCCTCAAGGCGGCCGGCACCGGCCTCAACCTCACCCGGGCCGGGCACGTCATCCACTACGACCGCTGGTGGAACCCGGCCGTCGAGGAACAGGCCACCGACCGCGCCTACCGAATCGGCCAGACCCAGCCCGTCCAGGTGCACCGCATCATCGCGGAGGGCACCGTCGAGGACCGGATCGCCGAACTCCTGCAACGCAAAAGGGCCCTGGCCGATGCGGTGCTGGCGGGCGGCGAGTCCGCACTGACCGAACTGAGCGACGCGGAGCTGGCCGAACTCGTCGCGCTCCGCCCGACCGCCTCCGGAGAGTGACACGGATGAACGCGAAGGACCCGTACGCCAAGGCCCCGTACGCGAAGGACCCGTACGAGAAGACCTTCCCGCCGCTCCCGCCCGCCCCCGGCCGCGGCTTCGCCCGCACCTGGTGGGGCCATGCCTGGCTGCGCGCCCTGGAGGACAGCGCGCTGGACGGGCAGCAGGTCAAGCAGGGCCGCCGGTACGCGCGTTCGGGCGCGGTCGGGGCCGTGTCCGTACGGCCGGGCGGGCTGACGGCCGTGGTGCGCGACCCGGACGGGACGGCGCACCGGACCGACGTGCTGGTGCAGGAGTTCACGGAAGCGCAGTGGGACCGGCTGCTCGGGCTGGCGGCCGCCGAGTCGGGTCACATCGCGGCGCTGCTCGACCGGGAGGTGCCGCCGGAGCTCGTGGAGGACGCGGCGGCGGCCGGGGTGGAGCTGCTGCCCGGGATCGGCGACCTCGACCCGCGCTGCGACTGCGACGAGTGGGACCACTGCCCGCACACGGCGGCGCTCTGCTACCAGGTGGCGCGGCTGCTGGACCAGGACCCCTTCGTGCTGTTGCTGCTGCGCGGGCGTGCGGAGGCCGGTCTGGTGGCCGAGCTGGAGGAGCGCAGCACGGCGGAAGCGGAGGCTCCGCAATCCGCCGCCGACGCGGGCGTGCCCGCGTCCGAGGTCTGCGCGTCGGAGGTTTACGCGGCGGCTGCCGCCCTGCCCCCGCTGCCCCCGCCCGCGCGGCTGCCGGACGCGCCGGGCCAGCCTCCGACGCTGGACACGGAGACGGGGACGGAGCCGCCGGGCCTGGACGTGGACGGGGTGGAGTTCCTGGCGCAGGCGGCCGCGACGCAGGCGTACCGGCTGCTCGCGGAGGCGCTCGCTGCGGGCCACGCGGAGCGCGCCCCGCATCCCGGGCTCAC
Source organism: Streptomyces sp. NPDC006487 (assembly GCF_042870555.1). Lineage (NCBI taxonomy): Bacteria > Bacillati > Actinomycetota > Actinomycetes > Kitasatosporales > Streptomycetaceae > Streptomyces > Streptomyces sp. NPDC006487. The sequence continues at coordinate 195,383 of NZ_JBIAHN010000001.1, read as the reverse complement.
GATCGCGCAGGACGCCGTACGGCTCACGGCGCAGGCCCACGACCTTCGGGTGCGCTCCCGCCTGTCGGCGGCTTCCGACAGGGACCGGGCCGCCATGGACCGGGCCGTACTCGCCTGGGGCTTCGGCGGGGCGCGGGCCGTCGCGGTACTGGAGGAGGACTGGGTCCCCGACCGGGCGTCACTCGCCCGGGCCCGGGCCGCGCTGGCGTCGGCCTGGCCCGACGACGCCGGCACCGACGGCGACACCGGCACCCCGGCCCCGGTGCTGCGCCGGATCCGCGCCCGCTGGACGGAGCCGGGCGGCGACCGCCAGCTCCGCCTGGGCCGCGAGGGCCGCTGGTGGCCGTACCGCCGGGCGGCGGACCACTGGCTCCCTGCGGGCCCCCCGTCCACGGACCCGGCGGCGGCGCTGGCCGCGCTGGACCCGGACGAGCCGGAGGAGCGGGAGGAGCCGGAGGGCTAGGCCGCCGGACCGGCGCGGACCGGCCGACCTGTGGCCCGCACTGGCCGACGTACCGCTTGTCGGGGCGGCGGGCCGGTACGACGATGGGGCGCTCCGGGTACCAAGGCACCGCGAGAGGGCGACATGGACGATCCTTCGGTGGCTCTGCCGGGTGGGGCCGACCCCGCCGAGCGGACGCGGGAACTACGGCGGGCCCACGCCGCGTTCACCCGGGACGGGCGGGTCGAGGCCCCGGTGCGGGCGGTCATCGCGAGGTCCTGGCGCCGCTGCGCCCGGGCCCGGGTCAGCCCGGAGTGCACGCCCCGCGTGGAGCTGGCCGGGGCGGACCTGCGGTCCTACCGGGAGCAGCACCCGCTGGCCCGGGTGCTCCCGCTGTTCCGGGACCTCGTGGGGGCCTTCGCCTCGGACGGGGCCCACCTCCTCGCGGTGTGCGACGCGCGGGGCAGCCTGCTCTGGGTGGAGGGCGAACCCGCCACGATGCGGCGCGCGGAGGGCCTCGGCTTCGTGCCGGGTGCCCGCTGGTCGGAGACGGAGATGGGCACCAACGCCCCCGGCACGGCGGTGGCGGTCGGGGAGCCGGTCCAGGTCTTCGGCGCCGAGCACTTCAGCCGCCGGGTGCACCCGTGGACCTGCGCGGCGGCTCCGGTCCGCGATCCGCACACCGGAAGGCTGCTGGGCGCCGTCGACGTCACCGGGGGCGACTGGCTGGCCCATCCGCACTCCCTGGCCTTCGTGCGGGCGGTGGCGTACGCGGCGGAGGCCCGGCTCGCGTTGCTGGATCCGGCGCCGCAGGCTCCCGGGGACTGCCTCACCGCGCTCGGCCGCGACGAGGCGCTGTTGACCGGTGGCGGCCGTGAGGTCCGGCTCGGGCGGCGGCACAGCGAGATCATGGCGCTGCTCGCGCACCACCCGGAGGGACTGGCGGGAGAGGAACTGGCGATCGCCCTGTACGAGGACGAGTCGGTGTCACCGGTGACCCTGCGCGCCGAAATGTCACGACTGCGCGGCCTGTTGGGTCCCCTGGCCCCGCTCTCCCGCCCCTACCGCACCGCCGCACCGCTGGAGGCCGATTTCACCGCCGTCACCCGCCACCTGGCCTCGGGCGCCGTCTCGGCGGCGCTGGCCCGGTACCCGGGCCCGCTGCTGCCCGCTTCCACGGCGCCCGGCGTCGTCCGGCTCCGGCGCCGCATCGAGGAGCAGGCCCGGGCGGCCGTGATCGCGCGGGCCGACCCGGGGCTGCTGACCGACTGGGTGTGCAGCCCGTGGGGTGCGGAGGACGCCGACGTCTGGCGAGCCCTGGCCGCCGTACTGCCGGCTGCCGCCCGGACGGCCGCGCTGGCCCGCGTACGGGCCCTCGACGCGGAACTCGGCGTTCGGCGACGGGACGTACCGGAAGACCGGCGGGGTCGCACCACCCCGGAGAGGAACTCCCCGGAGAGGACCATCGCGCCACCGCCCGCGGCCCCTTCACCGCGCGGCCGTGCAACGTACCGGCAACCTGCCCGCCCCTAGCCTCACGGCGAGCACCGGCCAACGGCGGCCGGCGCCCGGCAAGGGAGGACCGTCCATGGCCCGCTACGCTGCGCCCGGTACCGAAGGCGCGCTCATGTCGTACGCGTCGCGCTACGACCACTTCATCGGGGGCGAGTACGTCGAGCCCGCCCTCGGACGGTACTTCGCCAACCCCTCCCCCGTGACCGGCGAGACCTTCACCGAGGTCGCGCGCGGAACGGCCGAGGACATCGAGCGCGCACTGGACGCGGCGCACGCCGCCGCGCCCGCGTGGGGACGCACCTCGATCACCGAGCGTTCCACGATCCTGCTGCGCGTCGCGGACCGGATGGAACAACACCTGGAGGCGCTCGCGGTCGCGGAGACCTGGGAGAACGGCAAGCCGATCCGCGAGACCCTGGCCGCCGACATGCCGCTGGCCGTCGACCAGTTCCGCTACTTCGCGGGTGCGTTGCGCGCCCAGGAGGGGGCTCTCAGCCAGATCGACGAAGACACGGTGGCCTATCACTTCCACGAACCGCTGGGCGTGGTCGCCCAGATCATCCCGTGGAACTTCCCCATCCTGATGGCCGTGTGGAAGCTGGCGCCGGCCCTGGCCGCGGGCAACACGGTGGTGCTGAAACCGGCCGAGCAGACCCCGGTGTCGGTGCACTACCTGATGAGCCTGATCGGCGACCTGCTGCCGCCGGGCGTGGTGAACATCGTCAACGGCTTCGGCGAGGAGGCGGGCAAGCCGCTCGCGTCCAGCCCTCGCGTGGCGAAGGTGGCCTTCACCGGGGAGACCTCCACCGGGCGGCTGATCATGCAGTACGCGGCGGAGCATCTCAAGCCGGTCACACTGGAGTTGGGCGGCAAGAGCCCCAACCTCTTCTTCGACGACATCTGGACCGCCGACGACGACCTGCGGGACAAGGCCCTCGAAGGCTTCACGATGTTCGCCCTCAACCAGGGCGAGGTGTGCACCAGCCCCTCCCGCGCCCTGATCGAGCGCGGCCGGTACGGCGACTTCCTCGACGCGGCCGTGGCCCGCACCGAACTGATCGTGCCGGGGCACCCGTTGGACACGGACACCATGATCGGCGCGCAGGCCTCGGCGGAGCAGCTGAAGAAGGTCCTCTCCTACGTGGAGATCGGCCAGCAGGAGGGCGCGAAGATCCTGACCGGCGGCGGACGCATCGACCACGGCGGTGAACTGGCGGGCGGCTTCTACGTCCAGCCGACCATCTTCGAGGGCGACAACCGCATGCGGATCTTCCAGGAGGAGATCTTCGGCCCGGTGGTGTCGGTGACCTCCTTCCAGGACTTCGACGACGCGGTGCGCATCGCAAACGACACGGCGTACGGCCTGGGCGCCGGCGTCTGGACCCGCGACATCAACACGGCCTACCGCGCCGGCCGCTCGATCCAGGCGGGCCGGGTCTGGACGAACTGCTACCACGCCTACCCCGCCCACGCCGCCTTCGGCGGCTACAAGCAGTCGGGCATCGGCCGCGAGACCCACAAGATGATGCTGGAGCACTACCAGCAGACGAAGAACCTCCTGGTCAGCTACTCGCCGAAGAAGCTCGGCTTCTTCTAAGAGAAGAGCACGGGGCCTGACCTGCGGAAGAACAGCAGGTCACGCCGCGCACCTTCCTGGAAGTACTCACGAGCACCTCCGACCAGCCCCGCAGGCCTTCAGGTGTGAGAAAGGCGAGCCTCCGCTGCCGGCCGGGAGGCCTGCCGGGGAACCGGTCGGAGAAGGCGCCGGTGAGGCCGTGTGTCGGGCCGGGGCCATGACGGCGTCTCGTGGCAACCTCGGGCTGCACCTGGCGGAAGCTGCCGCCGGTGATGCCGCGCGACATGCCCGCCGCCCGTATGGGGCCCGGCCGGACCGGCACGGGCCGTCCCGCTGCCGGGGACGGGGCGGGCGAGCCGGGTGCACGACGACTGCTCACGGCACCCCGCCGATGCGGGCGACCAGGAGGGCGACGTCGTCATCGGCCGCCGCCGGAACGAGGTGGGTGATCAGCGAGTCGCACAGGTGGTCCAGCTGCCGCTGTGGATCCGCGAGCAGTTGCGTCAACTCGGCGAGCCGCTCGTCCAGGTCACGGCCTCGGGCTTCGATCAGGCCGTCGGTGTAGAGCACGAGAAGGCTGCCGGGAGGCACGTCGATCTCGGTGGGAGTGAAGGCGATGCCCCCGACCCCCAGGGGGACACCCGGCGGGGTGTCCAGAAGTCGGACCGTGCCGTCGGGGAGTACGAGTGCGGGCGGCGGGTGTCCGGCCCTGGTGACGGTGCAGTGTCCGGTGACCGGGTCGCAGACGACGTACAGGAAGGTGGCCAGCATCGGCTCGGCGAGGTCGCCGAGGACGGCTTCCAGCTGGTGCAACAGCCGTACGGGCGACAGGTCCAGGCGTGCGAGGGCCCGCACGGAGGCGGACAGTCGGCCCATGACCGCGGCGGCGGCGATGCCGTGCCCCATGACGTCGCCGATGAGCAGGGCGGCCTTGCCGTCGGCCAGAGCCAGCACGTCGTACCAGTCGCCGCCGATCTCGTTGACGTCGCTCGCGGGGAGGTAGCGGTGGCTGACCGCGATGCCGGGTGGCGGGGTGATGTGCTGGGGGAGCATGCTGCGCTGGAGGATGACCGCAGTGTCGTGCTCACGGTGGTAGAGGCGGGCGTTGTCGATACTGAGCGCGGCGCGGGCGGCGAGTTCACCGGCGAGGGTGACGTCTTCGGACCCGAAGGGTCCTATCGGGCGGGTGCGGTAGAAGGTGGCGACGCCGAGGACCGTCTCCCGGGCCACCAGGGGCGCCATGACCAATGAATGCACACCGACCGCGACCAGTTCGGCGGGCTTGGCCGACTGCCGGGCGGCGGGGGCAACGGCCTGTTCGTCGAGACGGGCGGTCAGGAAGGGCTGCCGGGCCGCGAGGGCCTGCGTGTAGGGGGCGGCGACGGGGAAGACGAGCGTCCTGCCGAGGGGCGCGAGGATGTCGGTCACCTTGGATCCGGACAGCGGGGCCTTGCCGAGGCGCCGCAGGGCGACACCACCGGTCAGCCCCATGCCGGGCTCGTCCCCGCGCGCCAGCGCATCCAGGACGTCCACGGTGACGGCATCGGCGAGGCGCGGCACCGCGAGATCGGCGAGTTCCTGCGCGGTGCGCTCCAGGTCCAGGCTGGAGCCGACCCGGATGCTGGCCTCACTGAGCATGGCGAGCCGGTGCCGTGCGGCTTCGGCTTCGACGTGGTCGCGCTGCTGTTCGGTGATGTCGACGAGCGAGGCGATGACACCGATCGGCATGCCGGCGGGATCCTCCACCCGGACGTAGGAACACGACCACACACGATCGTGGTCCGGTTCCGCCGGCGTCCGTCCGACACGGCGACGGTCAAGGACCGGCCGCCCGGTCTCCAGCACCTGCAGCATGGCCTCCTCCATCTCGCGGGCGTTCACCTCCGGGAGGATCTGGGCCAGGCGACGTCCCACGTGTGCCGATTCCGGCAGCCCGTTCATGGCTTCGAGTGCGGCGTTGACCTGCAGGAACCGCAGCTGCGAGTCGAGGATCGCGATGCCGACCGGGGAACGGGCGAACAAGCCTTCCCACACCGCCGAAGATCCCCGGATACGGCGTGCCGCGTGGGCATCGGCAGCGAAGACCAGCACCGTGGCCACGCCGTGCCCGCGGTCGGACACCGGAGAGGCCCAGATCTCCAGCTCCAGTGGGTGCCCGTCGCGGTGCCAGGCGGTCACCGTGCCCATCACGCCCCGACCTGCGGCCGCGGCTTCCCAAAGAGAGCGGCCGAGACTGCGATCGGATCCCGGATGGAGGAGGTCTGCGAGGTTGCGCCCCACCATCTGCGGCGGCGCATAGCCGAGCAATTCCTGCGCGACCTGGTTCCAGCGGACAATCGTGCCGGTCGCGCTGGTGGCCACCAGCGCGACCGGCAACGCTCCCAACCATCCGCCGGCAGCCTGCGCGGCTCCGCTGATCAGCTCGTCAACCGGGATGCGCTCATTCATCTGGCACCTGTGCCCCACGCCGCAACGTCCTTGGCCTGCGTCCACGGTCGCCGTAGGGCCCCGCCGCTCAGGCGGGCCCTCCGGGAACCGGGTCCTACGGATCCATCGTCTGCCCGGTCGGCATGACACCGCCTCCCGGGGCCATCCGGGCAGGCACGCTCCAGAACGCGCAGCACGTCTTCCACGGGCACCGAAGATCAGGACTTCCCCGGCCCGCATGCCGTGACATACCCGGCGACAGGGTTCCCGGCCTTGGCGGACGCAGGATGATCTGATCACGCTGCACCTCGCCGGCGACGTGATGCCGGGGCGGGGCGTCGCCGCGGCCACCGCACCAGTCGAACCACTTCACTGAGGACATCGGCCGGTGGCTCGCCACCCAAAGCCGGGACTGGCCCCGGCTCAACGACGATCAGTGGGCCCGGCTCGGCGAACTCGTTGTGAAGTCCGCCGTACGCCCCCGCCGGGAATATCGGCACATGCGCACCCGGCACCGTCCGTGACGAGCCGTTCCGGCAGCGCGGCGAGCCTTTGGGGTTCTCGGGCCACTGTCACCGGTGTGAGCAGGTCGGCCCAGACTTCGTGGCCGACTGCCGTCTGGACCGTGCCCCAGAAAGTGGCGAGTGCGTCGACGATGCCCAGTCCACGACCGGACGTATCCAGTGAGGTGGCCCGAACCGGTTCAGGGCTGCGCCACCCGGGGCCCGAGTCGCCCACGACCATGTGCACCGACATCGTGGCTTCGTCGACGGCGACCGTGGTCAGACTGTGCCAAATGGGGCCGAGACCATGTGTGGCGGCATTGGTGACGAGTTCCGAGACGATGAGAAGGGCGTCATCGACCAGGCCCTCCAGATTCCAGAGCGTCAGCGTCGCGGCCACCTGCCGACGCGCCGCACCAGGGGACTTGGGACAGGCGGACAGGTCCCAGCGGGGGGCGGACCGGACGATGGGGCGCTGCGGTAGAGGAGCGGATGAGTACATGGCGCATTCCTGAGGGTGGCAGGGCCGGGGCCGGTCGTCGACTCCCACTGCGGTTGCTTGCGTGTGGTGCCGTCATGCGACAGGACCTGGAATCAAGTCCTGGTACGTCACGTGCGGTGGCCGACCGACCCCGGACCTCCATTCGCCCGGACCCAGTGAAATCCGCCGAGGTTCCCAGGCTCTCCAGGCACCGGCGGGACCTGCCCTGCATGCCCCCACATCCAGGCGACGCCTTGGGGTGTTGGACCACAAAACCGCATCAAACCGGTCTATACCACTGGCCACGAACCCCAGTTCTAGCACGAGGCGGCCGGAATGGAAATATCCCGAATTCACGGCCTCCCGGTGGAAGGTGCGGACCATCTTGGATCTTTGGGTGACGTCGCAGTTCAGCGAGGGTGCCGTTGCGGTATGCATCGCCTCGGCCTCAGTGGGTGAGTTTCACTCGGGAGGCTCCATCTCACACGCTGGACTAGACCTCTGGCTTTCATCGGGAACTACCGAGTGCGGTGGAACTACCTCTTCGAGGGCTCGGTGGTCGCCGTCCTGCCCCTCGCCGTCCCCCTCGCACTCATCGAACGCCGGGTCGTCTCAGGGCTCACCGCCGGGTCGGTCAAGTGACGCGGCTCTCCCAGTCGTCGGGCATCTCGCCGCTGACAGTCGTGGTGGCGAGGGCGGGCGGGCGCCGTCAGCGGTGGCCCAGCACGTTGATCACCCGGCCGCTGGGGTCGCGGACGAAGAACCGCCGCACTCCCCACTCCTCGTCCTGCAGGGGGTGGACGATCTCGGCGCCGCGCTCCCGCATGACCGCGTAGGCCGCGTCCACGTCGTCCACCTCCACGCTCAGGTCCGGAACGACCGGCGCGGTCCGGTCGGCGGCCATGAAGCTGATCTGCGCTGCCGGGTGGGAGGGAGAGGCGAGCGTCATGATCCAGCCGTGGTTCATGACCTCCTCGAACCCCAGCAATCCGTAGAACTCCCGGCTCTCCTGCACTGCCTGCGACCGGACGTTGGGCACGACACGACGAACGGACATCCGACGACTCCACGTGAGGGAAGGGCACCTGCGGGACTACCCAGGAGTACTACGTCGCAGCCCTCCGCGCACGCAGCCCCACCCCGTGGTTCAATTCCGCCGGACGTCTTCGACGATCTGGACGGCGAACGGCGCCGGCTCGCTCGCCTGGACCCCGATGGCCGGACCCCGGCGGTCGGACCCCGGGACCCCGGCGGTCGGGGGCGAACGCGGTCTGTACGTTTACGACTTCAGACCATGAATCAGCCGACTGACCCGTTCTGGAGGGGCCGAGCCGGCGTACTCCCCATAGGCCTCGGGCATCCGGACGCCGGCCTTCCCCCAGCTCCTCCGGCTCGTCCCGGCCGCTCCCCGGGCGCCTCCTGGTCACGGGCCCCGGGCGGCGCCACACTGGAGGGGCCACGACCCCGCACCGGTAGGAGCGACGTGCCCGTCCCGATCATCATCGACTGCGATCCCGGACACGACGACGCCCTCGCGATCATGCTGGCGGCCGGGGACCCCGCGGTCGATCTGCTCGCCATCACCACGGTCGCGGGCAATCAGACGCTCGACAAGACCACCCTGAACGCGCGGCGCGTGTGCACGGTCGCCGGGATCACCGATGTGCCCATCGCGGCGGGCTGCGGCAGGCCGCTCGTCCAGGCGCTCAGCGTCGCGGAGGACGTGCACGGCGTCTCCGGCCTCGACGGGCCGATGTTCCCGGAGCCCACCGTGGACGTCGTCCCGGAGCACGCGGTGGACCTCATCCACCGGATGCTGAACGGGCATCCGGAGCCGGTCACCCTCGTACCCACGGCGCCGTTGACCAATATCGCCCTCCTGCTGACCCGCTTTCCTCAGGACGCTTCCCGTATCCGCGAGATCGTCCTGATGGGCGGATCGACGGAGCGGGGCAACCGGACCCCGGCAGCCGAGTTCAACATCCTCACGGATCCGGAGGCCGCGGACATCGTCTTCCGCAGTGGCGTGCCCGTCACCATGTGCGGTCTCAACGTGACGCACCAGGCGCTGGCCACGCCCGAGGTGGTGGCCCGCTTCGAGGGGCTCGGTACGCCCCTCGGAGACATGTGCGCCGAGTTGTTGACCTTCTTCGCGTCCACGTACCGCACGCTGTGGGGGTTCCCGCACCCGCCGTTGCACGACCCCGTCGCGGTGGCCCGGGTCATCGATCCCGGGCTCGTGCACTGCGTGGACGCGAACGTCGTCGTGGAGTTGCACGGCCGGTACACACGCGGCGCCACCGTGGTGGACCTGCTGCGTGACGTCGACCGCCCGGTCAACGCCCGAGTCGCGGTGGGTCTGGAGACCGACCGGTTCTGGGACCGGATGATCGCCGCCGTCACGGCCCTCGGAGCCCGTACGCCGCGCGAGCGAGGATAGGGGCCACGGTGCACGTACTGGGCAGCAGGATTCTGCTGCGTCCCACGGACCCCGAGCGCTCGCGCGCCTTCTACGGCGACACCCTGGGGCTCGCCGTCTACCGCGAGTTCGGCACCGGCCCCGAGCGGGGAACGGTCTACTTCCTCGGGGGCGGGTTCCTCGAGGTATCGGGGCGCGCCCAGGCTCCGCCCGCGCCCGGCCTGCGACTGTGGCTCCAAGTCGCGGACGTGCAGGCCGCGTACGAGGAACTGCGCGTCCGGGGCACCGAAGTGCTGCGGCCGCCACGGCGCGAGGCCTGGGGCCTGATCGAGATGTGGATCGCCGACCCCGACGGCGTGCGCATCGCGGTGGTGGAGGTGCCGGCGGACCACCCGCTGCGCTTTCGCCCCTGACCGGGTACGGGCTCGCCGCCGGCGCGAAGCGGGCGATGCCGGGGCTGACCGGGCCGTCGTGGCGGAGGAACTCCTCGATCGCGCCCGGCAGCAGGACGGGATCGCAGCGCAGCAGGTCGAGCTGGCCGGGGCGGCGCAGGGGAGAACGACCGGGCGGCGCCCGCTCACGGCGCCTCCCGCACGACGGAGCCGCCCCGGAGGGATTGCGCCGGCGGCCGCTCGCGCAGGGCCCCGTAGGCGATGAAGTAGGCCGGCACCCGGTTCAGCCACCGCGAGTCGGTGACGAGCTCGGTCAGCCGCTGCGCCGCCTGCGGGTGACCGAACGCGGTGCGCCCGGCCAGCAGGGGTTCGATGACCCGGGCGTGGGCCAGGCGTTGCAGGCCCTGTGTCGCCACCGTCGTGGGCATGCGGCGGTGCTGTACGCGGCGCACGTCGTGCAGCCCCACGGTCCTCGCCCGGAGCGGTTCCACGAGGTGCCGGGCCGCGGCCACCGCGTCCTGGACGGCGAGGTTGATGCCGATGCCGAAGACCGGCGACATGGCATGGGCGGCGTCGCCGATGCACAGCAGCCCCGGTCGGTGCCAGCGGCGCAGCCGGTCCAGCCGTACGTCGAGCAGCTTGACCTCGTCCCATGAGGTGACCGAGTGCGCCCGGTCGGCCAGCCAGGGGACGGCCCCCGTGAACCGGTCCATGAACCGTTCCAGGCCTTCCGCGCGAAGCTCGGCATCGGTTCCCTTGGGGATGAGCCCGGCGATCTGCCAGTAGTCGCCGCGGTCGATGAGTGCGCTGAAGAACCGCTCGCCCAGGCCTCCCACGAGCCCGCTGGGATCGCTCTCGTGGCGCGGCATCCGGAACCACCAGGCGTCCATCGGGCACGGGAAGTTCTCCAGGCCGAGCTCGGGCAGCATCCTGGCGAAGGATCCGCGGCCGTCGCAGGCGACGGTCAGCGTGGCCCGGAGTTCGCCGGTGGCGCCGTCCGCGGTGCGGTACCGCACTCCCGCCACCCGGCCGCGTTCCATGAGGAAGGACGTCGCCTCGGTGTTCATGCGCAGCCGGAAGGACGGTTCCTTGCGCGCCTCGTCGGCGAGCAGGTCGAGCAGGTCCCACTGCGGCACCATCGCGATGTAGTTGTACTTCCCGGGCAGCGCCCCGATGTTCCCGACCGTGACGAGGGAGCGGTCCGGCCCGATGGGCAGCTGGACGGAGGTCACGCGCCGCTGGGGCAGTCGCGCGAACCGCTCGGCGAGGCCGATGTCGTCCAGTAGCGACAGGGTGGACGGATGCACGGTGTCGCCGCGGAAATCGCGGAGGAAGTCGCCGTGTTTCTCCAGCACGGTGACCTCCACCCCGGCCCGCGCCAGCAGCAGGGCCAGCACCATCCCGGCGGGCCCGCCTCCCACCACACAGCAGGTCGTACGCTCCACGGCAACCCATCCCTTCGCAGACATCCGCCAAGCCCAACGACGTATACCCCACGAGGGGCTCGGTCGCGGTGGCGCCGTGCGAGTCGGCCGGCCACCGGCTCGAACACGGCCCGGTTGGGACGCCCTTGGCCCCTCCACCACCGACGGGCCCGGCACACCACCACCGCTCGACCGGCGACGACGAAAGTTCGACGTGCCCCGGCCCGGCCGCCATCACCCTCCTCGACCCCGACCCCACCTGGCGACACCGGACCCATGCCGCCGCTGAACCGCCTCCACAACTGCCGGTCCCGGCGTCCGGCGCGCGAGACCGTTGTGGCGGCCCACCACCACCCCGCGAGGAGATTCCGTGCTCGAAGGCTTCGGCGAAGCGCTCGCGGACCGGGAGTACTACCTGCCGCTGCCCAGCGTGGCCGACCCCGGGCCGCGCTTCGCTCCCAGCGAGGTGCCGCCGGGCCTGCGCGGCGCCGACCAGGGCATCTGGACCGCCTGGGGCAGTGCGCGGGGCGGGTTCGCCGAGCAGGGCTGGAAGATCCACGTGTCGGCGCGGCTGGACCGGGCGCAGCACGTGCTCGACACCGTCGCCCGGATCTGTTTCTCCGAAGGCGTGCCGTTCAAGCATCTGAGCGCCCGGCTCTTCTTCCTGTTCCTCCATCACAAACATGCGGGGCGGGCCCAGGCGGGCAAGTTCTGCGCCGTCTACCCGCCGGACACGGCGACCGCCCGCCGGCTGCTGGAACGCCTGCGCGACGCGCTCGACGGGGAGGAGGGTCCGTACGTCCTCACCGACCGGCGCTTTCGCGATTCGCGGACCGTCCACTACCGCTACGGCTCCTTCAGCGGCCGCGGCCGGCTGCTGGCCGACGGCACCCGGGAGGGGCTGGTCCGCGACGGCTCCGGCCGCGAGGTCCCGGACCTGCGGCTGCCCGCCTTCCACCTGCCCTCGGGGATCGCGGACCCCTTCGTCGAGCAGGAGGAGCAGCCGCACTCGGGCCCGATCCTGATCCGTGACTACGAGGTGACCCGCGCGGTGCGCCTGAGCAACGCCGGCGGCACCTACCAGGCCCTGGACCGGCGGACCGGCCGCACCGTCTTCGTCAAGGAGGCCCGCGCCCACAACGGCCTGGTCTTCGACGGGACCGACGCGCAGCAGCGGCTGCGACACGAGCACCGCGTGCTGCGCGAGCTGCACGCGGCCGCCCCCGGGGTGGGGCCGGAGCCGCTGGACCACTTCACGGAGTGGGAGCACGACTTCCTCGTCACCGAGTACGTCGCCGGGCAGCCGCTGGTGGGCTGGCTGAGCAGGTCTTCCCCGCTGGCCCGCGCCGACCGCACGGCGGGGTCCGTCGCCTCGTACTACGGGGCCTGCCGGCACCTGCTGGCCGCGCTGGACGCCGCGCTCGAGCGGCTGCACTCCGCCGGGTACCGGTTCGGTGACCTCAGCCTGGGCAACATCATGGTCACGCCGTCGGGCGGGATCCGGCTGGTGGACTTCGAGGCGGCCTCGGCGCTGTCCGCGGCACCCTCCGCGATGGGCACCCCGGGATTCACGCCGCCGCCCGGCGTGCTCCGGGACGGCGCCGATCCGCTACTGCAGGACCGTTACGGCATGGCGGCGGTCGCGCTCGCCTTCCTGGCGCCCTTCAACGAGCTCGCCGAACACGCGCCCGCCAACCTCGCACTGCTGCGCCGTGACCTCGCGGACGTGGCTCCGCCGCAGGACCTGTGGCAGCGGGCCACCGCCTTCCACCTGACGGGGAACCAGGCACAGGCACAGGACCAGACCCAGGCGCAGGCCCCGGCGCAGGCCCAGGCACTGGACCAGACCCAGGACGGTCCCTACCGCCTGCCCTCCCCCGCCGAGCTGGACACCGATCCGCGGGGCTGCCTCACCCGGCTGGCCGGGGAGGTGGCCGCGGGGCTGCTGGAGATGGCCGACGCCGACCGGCCGGAGTGGGCCTTCCCGCCCTCGCCGGAAGCCTTCCGGACCAACAACGTGTGCCTGGCGTACGGCACGGCCGGGGTGGTGCACGCCCTGCACCGCGCCGGGGCCGCGGTGCCGGAGGAGATCCGCGAGCGGCTCCGCCGCGACACGCTGGCGCAGCGCGACGCGCTGCCCCCCGGACTGCTCGTCGGCTCGGCCGGCATCGGCCGGGTACTGGCCGGCCTCGGCCTGCTGGACGAGGCGGCCGACCTGCTCCGGGACGCCGACGACCACCCGCTCACCGCCTCCTGCGGCACGCTGGCCGGAGGGCGGGCCGGGGTCGGCCTGGGCTGGCTCGCCCTGCACCGGCTGACCGGAGAGAGCAGCCACCTGGAGCGGGCCGCCGCGGCAGGAGAGGGCCTGCTGCGGACCCCCGACCTGCCTGCCACGCTCGGCGAGCACGACGCCCGCGGCCTGCTGCACGGCCGCTCGGGGGTCGCCCTCTTCCTCCACCGCCTGGCCCGCGGCACCGGCGAGGCCCGCTATCTGGAGGCGGGCCGCCTGCTGCTCCACCAGGAGCTGGACCGGACCTTTCCGCTGGACGACGGCTCCCTGTCCATATCCGACCATGCGCGGCTCACCCGTGCCATGCCGTACCTGGCCACGGGCGCGGCCGGTGTCGCGACGGCGCTCACCCGCTACGTGGCCACCGCGCCGGACGAGCGCTGCGCCGCGGCGCTGCCGAGGCTGGTCGCCGGCATCCGGGTCTCCTGCGCCACGAAGGAGGCGGGCCTGTACCGGGGGCTGGCCGGACTGACCTGGTTCCTGACCGAGCACGCCGAGCACGCCGGCGCGGACACCGCCGGCTCGAACGCCGACCGCGGGAACACCGCCCGCGGGGACGCCGTCCGCGCCGCGACCGGCTTGCTGAAGTACGCCGTCCCGTACCGGCGCGGTGTCCGTTTCCTCGGAGCGGGTTCGCAGCGGTTCACCGCCGACCTGTCCGGCGGCGGGGCCGGCGTCCTGCTGGCCCTCCACCGCCTGCTGACCGGCCCGCTCCTGACGGACCCCCACCGCGCACGTCCCGGGATCCCGGCAGCCGCCGGATCGCGCCGGGCGGGCGCCCCATGAACCCCTGGGCACGGCGGCGAGCAGCCCCGTGCCGAGGTATGCAGTTGCCAACCGACACGACCCCGAGAAGAAAGTGGAGGACATCCATGAGCCAGATCCTCGCGCTCCAGGAATTGGACACCGAGCCGGAGGCCTCTTACTTCCCCTGCTTCAGCGTTGCCTGGAGCATCAGCGACATCTTCCCCGACCCGATGTAACCGGCCCGGTGCAACCGGCCGGCACCCGTTGCGGGCCGGCACCCCTTGCGGGCCGGGACCCCTTGCGGGCCGGCACCCCTTGCGGGCCGGGACCGGTGGCCGAGCCACGGGTCCCGGCCCGCTGCGTTCCCCTGCCCCGCGGCGCGGCGCGCTTCCCGCCGCGCACCGCCGGTGGGGCCCGCATAATGGATGGAACGGCGGGTGGAAGGGGACGTCTCGTGCCATCGGCTCTGCCGGGGGGCGAGAAGGCTCACGGCCCGTTCTGGTCCGAGCCGGGGACGCTGCTGGAGCACGTGCCCGTGGCCGTCTTCGGCATCGATGACGGCGACCTCGTCTGTTACTGGGGGCCCGGCGCACGGGACCTCTTCGGGTACGACTCCACCGAGGTCCTGTCCGGGCCCGGCGCCGTTCTCTTCGCCGACGGGGCCCGGAGCGGATCCGATTCCTGTACCCGGCTGACGGAGCGGGGCCGGACCCTCGGGTACTGGCGGGGCCGGCTGCCGGCACGGCATCGTGACGCCACGGTCTTCGAGTGCGGTTTCCGGGCCTTCTCCGTGACCGGAACCGGAGGACGTTCGGTGGTGATGGTCCTGGCGAGCCGCAGCGGTGAGCTCGACCGGGTCAAGACCAACCTCGCCTTCCTCGACGCGCTCTTCGAGACCTGCCCCATCGGTCTGGTCATGCTCGACCCGGACCTGCGGTACGTCCACCTCAACCAGGCGCTCGCCGACATGGACGGCCTTCCGATCGAGGCGCACCTCGGGCGGCACATGGACGAATTCATGATCATGTCCGATGGCGGCGAGTACCTGCGCATGCTCCGGGCCGTCGCGCTGGGCGGAGCGCCGGTGGTGGGGACGCTGGTGGGTCTGCGCCCGCGCGGACATCCGGACCGTGACCAGGTGCGGTCGGTGAGTTTCTTCCCCCTGAGTCAGGCGGTCGGCTCGCGCCCCGGGGTGGGCGGACTGATGGTGGACGTGACGGACCGGGAGCAGGCCATCCTGGAAGCCACCGCCAGCCGTCGGCGACTGGCTCTGCTGGACGGGGCCTCCACGCGCATCGGGACCACCCTGGACGTGAACATCACGGCCCAGGAGCTGGTCGACGCGTCGATGCCGGACTTCTGCGACGGCGCCGTGGTCGAGGTCGTGGAGTGGATGGACGAGGACGAGGTCTTCGACCCGGCGAGGTTGCTGGTCACCCGCCGGATCGCCTCCGGGACGATCCTGCCCCCTCCGGCCACCGAACTCGTGAGCGGCGTGGAGACGGTGCGGTATCCGCCCGGCTCCGTCATCCACGACATGCTGCGAACCGGTCGTGCGATCTCGGCCGTGGTGAACGAGGAGTTCCTGGCCCGGACCGTCCTCATCGAGTCACGCGCGCGGCTCTTCGCCGAGAGCGGGTTGGCCTGCGTCCTCGTCGCCCCGCTCATCGCCCGGGGCACCGTCCAGGGGATCGCCATGTTCGGCCGGTCCGGGGACCGGCCGGCCTTCACCCGGGACGACGTCAGCCTGGCGGGTGAGCTCGCCTCACGTGCCGCGATCTGCCTGGACAACGCCCGTCTGTACAGCCGTGTCCAGGACATCGCCCTCACACTGCAGCGAGCCCTGCTGCCCAGCGCGTTGGCGACAAGCCCGTACGTGGACGTGGCCCACCGGTACGTGCCCGGCAGCCGGATCACCGAGGTCGGCGGCGACTGGTACGACGTGATCAACCTGCCCGACGGCCGGGTCGTCCTCGTGGTGGGCGACGTGATGGGGCACGGGGTGTCGGCCGCCGCGGCCATGGGCCGCCTCCGCATCACCACCAAGGCCCTGGCCAGGCACGACAGCGAGCCCGCCGAGCTGCTCGCCGAGCTCGACGCGTGTGCCCAGGAAGCCGGCATCGAGCTGGCGACGTGCCTGCACATCGTCTACGACCCGAAGACCGGCCGCGCCCGCATCGCCAGCGCCGGCCATCCCCCGCCCCTGGTGCTCCGACCGGACGGCACGGTGGAGACCATCGACGAGGTCCTGGGAGTCCCCCTCGGCGTCGGCGGCTTCCCCTTCCGGACGACCGAGATCGAACTCCCCGCGAACGCGACCCTCGCCCTGTACACCGACGGCCTCATCGAGGCACGCGGCCGGGACATCGACGCCGGCCTGGAGGCACTGCGCATCGAACTGGCCGGAAAATCAGTGGCGTTGGAAGAAATGGCGGACCGCATCCTCGCGAACCTGCTGCCCTCCCCGCCGACCGACGACACCGTTCTCATCCTCGCCCGCGTCCACCGCGCCCCGTAGAACACGGCGAGACGGCGAAGACGGCTGCCGCCGACCACCGCCCCCGTGTCCCCGCTCACGCCCGGCCGGCGGGATCCTGTGCCTGGTCCTGAAGGTCCTCCGAGGGTCCCTGCCCGGACGGCACCGCGGCCGGGGTGGCCGCTCCCGCAGGGGTGCGGGAGCTGCCGACCCAGGCGGCCACGGGTTCGGTGAAGCGGGCGGTCAGCGGGCCGATCACCACGAGTATCAGCACGTATGCGGTGGCGAGCGGGCCCATCGCGGGCTCGATGCCGGAGGTGACGGCGAGACCGGCGATGACGATGGAGAACTCCCCGCGGGCCACGAGCGTGCCCCCGGCCCGCCAGCGCCCCTTGACCCCGATGCCGGCCCGCTTCGCGGCCCAGTACCCGGTTGCGATCTTCGTGCCGGCGGTGATGACCGCCAGGGCCAGTGCGGGCAGCAGGACGGGCGGGATGCTCGCGGGGTCGGTGTGCAGGCCGAAGAAGACGAAGAACACGGCGGCGAAGAGGTCCCGGAGCGGGCTGAGCAGGGTGTGGGTGCCCTCGGCGACCTCGCCGGACAGGGCGATGCCCACGAGGAACGCGCCCACGGCGGCGGAGACCTGGAGCTGCTGGGCGATGCCCGCGACGAGCAGGGTCAGGCCGAGGACCACGAGGAGGAGCTTCTCGGGGTCGTCGCTGGACACGAAGCGGGAGATGTGGCGTCCGTAGCGGACCGCGATGAACAGGACCGCTCCGGCGACGCCGAGGGCGATGGCCAGGGTCGCACTGCCCGCGGCGAGGCTCACGCCGGCGAGGAGGGCGGTGATGATCGGCAGGTAGACGGCCATCGCGAGGTCTTCGAGGACCAGGATGGACAGGATGACCGGAGTCTCGCGGTTGCCGACCCGGCCCAGGTCTCCCATGACCTTGGCGATGACTCCGGAGGAGGAGATCCATGTGACGCCGGCCAGGACCACGGCGGCGACGGGGCTCCAGCCCATGAGCAGGGCGGCGGCCGCGCCGGGAACCGCGTTGAGGCCGAAGTCGACCAACCCGGCCGGGTACTGGGTCTTGAGGTTGGAGACCAGATCGGTGGCCGTGTACTCCAGGCCGAGCATGAGCAGGAGGAGGATCACGCCGATCTCGGCGCCGATCGCGACGAACTCCTCGCTCGCCCCCATGGGCAGCAGTCCGCCGGTACCGAAGGCCAGACCGGCCAGGAGGTAGAGGGGGATGGGGGAGAACTTCAGGCGTCCGGCGACCCGGCCGAGCAGGCCCAGGCCGAGGATGATCGCGCCGAACTCGATGAGGAACACAGCGGAGTGCACCGGCGTCACTCCCGCCCGAGTATCGCGGCGGCGGCATCGACGCCCTCGCGGGTGCCGATCACGATGAGGGTGTCCCCGCCCGCGAGGCGGAAGTCCGGCGCGGGCGAGGGCCGGGCTTCCGCCCGGCGCAGTACCGCCACGATCGAGACGCCGGTATCGGTGCGCATCCGGGTCTCGCCCAGCACCCGTCCGTTCCAGTACGAGTGGGCCGACAGCTCGATCCGCTCGGCCACCAGGCCGAGATCGGTGGTGTGCAGGACGTTGGGGCTGTGGTGGGCGGGCATCAGCGCGTCGATCAGCGAGGCCGTCTCCGCACCCGTCAGGTGCAGGGACTGGGCGCAGGCGTCGGGGTCGTCGGCCCGGTAGAGGTTCACGGTCCGTGTGCCGTCGCGGTGCGCGACCACGGACAGGTGGCGGCGCTCGCGGGTGGTGAGGTCGTACTGGACCCCGATGCCGGGCAGTGGTGTGGTGCTCATCCGTGGAGCAGGCACAGCTGTCCCCCCTCGTGTTCGTTCCGTACGCGTGATGCCGTCGGCGGTGTGGGCTTGGTCCCGGCAGGAGACGGCCGCTCGGCAGCCCCATCGTGCCATTTTCCGAGCGGTCGGAATATGGGTGCCGGCACGGATGGACATAGGCCCGGCAAGACGACAGGCTGCAGGGGTCACCGGCCCCACCGCAGCTCACAGTGGGTGCGTGCGTGTGCTGACGAACCAGCGGGGGTGAGCGCGCCGACCGGGCGGGCAACGAGGGAGAGGCGGACATGTCGCTGTACTGGCGGATCTTCCTGCTGAACGCCGCCGTTCTCGTCGCGGCCGTGTCGCTGCTGCTGGGCCCGGTCACCGTCTCCACCCCGGTCCTGTTCGGAGAAGCCGTCGTCCTGCTCGGGGGGTTGGCGGCCATGCTGATCGCGAACGCCGTTCTGCTCCGCGTCGGCCTCGCACCCCTCGGCCGGCTGACCCGGGCCATGAGCTCGGTCGACCTGCTGCGTCCCGGTGGCCGGACCCGTGTGGAGGGTCCCGGTGAGGTCGCCGAGCTGACCACCTCGTTCAACGCGATGCTGGGCCGGCTGGAGGCCGAGCGCGCGAGCAGCAGTGCCCGGGCCCTCTCCGCGCAGGAGGCCGAACGGCGCCGCATCGCCCAGGAGCTGCACGACGAGGTCGGCCAGACCCTCACGGCCGTCCTGCTCCAGCTCAAGCACGCCGCCGACCGGACCCCGGCCCCTCTGCGCGAGGAACTGCGCCAGGTGCAGGAGACCACCCGCACCAGCCTGGACGAAATCCGCCGCATCGCCCGGCGCTTGCGCCCGGGCGTGCTGGAAGAACTGGGCCTGCACAGCGCGCTGCGGGCGCTCACGACGGAGTTCGGCACCGTGTCGCTCTCCGTACGGCACTTCATCGCGCCGGGATTGCCCGAGCTGGACGAGGCCACGGAACTGGTCGTCTACCGGGTCGCCCAGGAAGCCCTGACCAACGCGGCTCGCCACGCGGGCGCGAGCAACGTCGAAGTGCACCTCTGCGACCGGCCCGCGGGAGCCGTACGACTCCTCGTGCGGGACGACGGCGCGGGCATCGGCCTGGCGGCCGAGGGTGCCGGGGTTCAGGGCATGCGTGAACGCGCCCTGCTGATCGGCGCCGATCTCGCCATCGGAGGCGGCCCGCACGGCGGAACCGACGTACGACTGGACGTCCCCACGGACAGGACCGGGGAAAGCCGCCGATGACCGCACCGCGACGACCGGCCGCCCCGACCCGCGTCCTGCTCGCCGACGACCACGCCCTCGTCCGGCGGGGCGTACGGCTCATCCTCGACTCCGAGCCGGACCTGACGGTGGTCGCCGAGGCCGGAGACGGAGCCGAAGCCGTCGCCCTGGCCCGTACCCAGGACGTCGACCTCGCCGTTCTGGACGTCTCGATGCCCCGCATGACCGGCCTCCAGGCCGCCCGGGAGCTCTCCCGACTGCGGCCGGAGCTGAGGATCCTCATCCTCACGATGTACGACAACGAGCAGTACTTCTTCGAGGCCTTGAAGGCCGGAGCCGCCGGCTACGTCCCCAAGTACGTCGCCGACCGCGACCTGGTCGAGGCCTGCCGCGCGGCGATCCGGGACGAGCCGTTCATCTACCCGGGCGCCGAGACCACCTTGATCCGCAACTACCTGGACGGCGCCCGCCAGCGGGATCCGCTGCCGGCCCGGGCGATCACCGAGCGCGAGGAGGAGATCCTCAAGCTCGTGGCCGAAGGCCACTCGTCCAAGGAGATCGGTGAGCTGCTGGTGATCAGCGCGAAGACGGTGGAACGCCACCGGTCGAACCTGCTCCAGAAGCTGGGGATGCGAGACCGCGTGGAGCTGACCCGCTATGCGATCCGGGTGGGCCTGATCGAGCCGTAGGAGCCGAATCGACAGGAGCCGGGCAGGACGGCCGGGGCCTTTTCCCGTCCTGGCTGGTCGAGGCCGTGGCGGACGGTGTGCGACGCCGAATCGGCGGCTTCAGCGAGCAGTTGCCCGACGGGCCCCGCCGGCAGCCTCATGCCCGGCGGAGTGCGGAGCGGCCCGCGTAGCGTGCCGAGGAGCCCAGCTCCTCTTCGATCCGGATCAGCTGGTTGTACTTCGCCGTGCGGTCGGACCGGGACAGCGAGCCGGTCTTGATCTGACCGCAGCCGGTCGCCACGGCCAGATCCGCGATGGTGGTGTCCTCCGTCTCGCCCGAGCGGTGCGACATGACGGCCGTCCAGCCCGCCTGGTGGGCCGTGGCAACTGCGGCCAGTGCCTCGGTCAGGGTGCCGATCTGGTTGACCTTGATCAGGATCGAGTTGCCGGCTCCGGTACGGATGCCCTCGCGCAGCAAGGTCTCACTGGTGCAGAACAGGTCGTCGCCGGTGAGCTGGCAGCGGTCGCCGACGCGGGCGGTGAGCTCGCGCCAGCCGTCCCAGTCGTTCTCCGCCATCGGGTCCTCGATGGAGATGACCGGGTAGGAGTCGATGAGCTTGACCAGGTAGTCGACGTTCTCGGAGGGGGTGCGGCGCACTCCCTCGCCCGCGTAGTCGTAGACCCCGTCGCGGAAGAACTCCGAGGACGCCGGGTCCATGATCAGCCCGATGTCCGTGCCGGGGCGGTAGCCGGTGCGCTCGATGGCGGCCATCACGAAGTCGAGCGCCTCTTCGGCGGTACGCAGCGCGGGCGCGAAGCCGCCCTCGTCGCCGACGCCCGTGGAGTGGCCGGCGGCCAGCAGGTCGCGGCGCAGGGTGTGGAAGACCTCGCTGCCCATGCGCACGGCTTCGGCGAAGGTGTCCGCGCCGACGGGCGCGATCATGAACTCCTGGAAGTCCAGCGGATTGTCCGCGTGGGCCCCGCCGTTGACGATGTTCATCATCGGCAGCGGCAGGAGGTGGGCACCGGCGCCGCCGAGGTGGCGGTAGAGGGGCAGGCGGTGGGCCGCTGCGGCGGCCTTCGCGGTGGCGAGGGAGACGCCGAGGATCGCGTTGGCGCCGAGCCGGGACTTCGTCGCCGTGCCGTCGAGGGCGACGAGGGCGGCGTCGAGACCCGCCTGGTCCGCGGCGTCCCGGCCGCGTACGGTCGCCGCGATCTCCCCGTTGACGTGGGCCACCGCGCGGTCGACGCCCTTGCCGTGCCAGCGCGTCGAGTCCCCGTCGCGCAGCTCCACGGCTTCCCGGGCGCCGGTGGAGGCGCCCGAGGGGACGGCCGCCCGCCCCAGGGACCCGTCCGTCAGGACGACGTCGACCTCGACCGTGGGGTTGCCCCGGCTGTCGATGATCCGGCGGGCGGTCACGCTCTCGATGGTGGCGTCGGTGACTTCGGTGGGTCCGGCTGCCTGTGCGGACATGGTGGTTCCTCCCCGTTCTCGTGTGCCGTGGCCCCGGCTGCGACAGCGCTGGCGCTGGGCCCGACGACTCAAACCCTACAGCAATGCTGTTCAGTTTTGCTGTGCAGCATTGCTGTGCAGGTCAGGTGCACAGCAATGCTGCACAGCGGGGTAAAGTGCCCTATGCCCACCTCGGAAGCCGCCGCCATCGCCGCAGAACTGCGCACCGCGATGGGCAAGCTGACCCGGCGCATCAAGCACGAGGACCGCATCCCGCTGGGCCAGGTCGCCGTGCTCGGCACCCTCGACCGCGACGGCGCCATGACCACCAGCGACCTCGCCGCCGATCAGCGCGTCCGCCCCCAGTCGATGGCCCGCGCCGTGGGGCTCCTCATGGAACAGAACCTGATCACGCGCCGGGCGCACCCCACGGACGGCCGGAAGTCGCTGGTCGAGCTGTCGGACGCGGGCCGGGCGGCGCTCGAAGCGGAGCGCGGCCGCAGGGCCGGCTGGCTCGCGCAGGCCATCGAAGCCGAACTCGACGACGAGGAGCGGTCGGTGCTGGCACGCAGCGCCGCCCTGCTGGAGCGGCTCGCCACGCGCTAGGACCCCGTGGGGTTTGATGTACTTCGGTCGATCGGCGTTCTGGGTAGCGTGATCATCTACGGCATGGAGTGACCATGCGCCCGGCCGGCCCGTACGAGGGATTCCGGCGGAGAGCGATGAGGCTGCGATGAGTGAACTGACGAAGCCCGAGATCGAACGTCCGGAGGGTGACGCTCCCCAGGAGCTGACGATCCGGGACCTCGTCCTCGGGGACGGGGCCGAGGCGAAGCCGGGCAGGGTCGTACGGGTCCACTACGTCGGGGTCACCTTCGAGTCCGGCAAGGAGTTCGACGCCTCCTGGGACCGGGGCGAACCGTTCAAGTTCGCCGTGGGTGGCGGGCGGGTCATCAAGGGCTGGGACCGGGGACTCCGGGGGATGAAGGTCGGCGGCCGGCGCGAGATCGTCGTTCCCCCGCGCCTCGGCTACGGCAACCAGTCCCCCTCCCCGTTGATCCCGGCGGGTTCCACCCTCGTCTTCGTGGTGGACCTGCTCTCCGTGGTCTGAGCAAGACCTGCCCCTCCCCGGCACCGCGGCCGTGCCCGCCCGGCCCTCAGGGGACGTCCGCGACGGCGGCCTTCGGCGTGGTGGCGTACTTCTCTTCGGACCGGGTTTCGAGGGTGATCTCGATGCCGCGGATGCTGAAGTGGCGACCCGGGTGCAGGCCGGCGGCCCGCATGGCCCGTTCCTGGGCGGCGGCGGTCTCCTCGGCGGCCGTCCGGGCCGCGGCGGAGAGATGGGTGCACATCACGTGCCACACGCGGGGCGCGCCTTCCAGGCGGTGGGCCAGGGTGGCCGGGTCGGCGGGCGGATTGTCGAGCGCATCGGCCGCGGCGGCCGTGCCGGAGCGGCCCAGGTCGGTGCGCCGGGCGAACGCCTCCTGAAACGCGGTGGAGATCAGGCCGCAGCGGGCACCGGTGAACAGGACGGCGTCACCGGGTGCGCCGTGGACGCGCAGGATCCTGACGACGGCCAGGGTGTCCCAGGAACGGCTCTGCTCCAGCCGGATCGCGCGGTGGCAGAAGGCCAGGGGCGCGGACACGGCCAGGACCAGCGCGACACGGGACCACCAGGGCAGTGCGAGGACTCCGGCGGCGATCAGCAGGGCCGGCGCGGGCAGGCAGAAGACCAGGTAGCGGTAGGCGAACACGGGCTGGGCCAGGGTGGCCAGGGCGAGGAGCGCCGGGGGTACGACCAGCCATGGGACGCCCACGGCACGGATCAGGGGCGGGCTGGTGCGCCGCCGTACGGCGAGAGCTCCCAGGGCGATCAGCGTCGAGCCGATGAGCAGCAGCTTGAACGAGGTCAGGAGGGTGTCCTGGCCGGGATACAGGAGCCAGGACCAGAGGGCCAACGGGGTGCCGGCGGTGACCGGGGCGGACGTCCCTACGGCGGAGCGCTGGGTCAGGGCCAGGAAGAGGAGCGGCGCCGTGGCAGTGATGCCCGCTGCCTGGGCGACGGCCAGGCGGAGCGTCGTGCCGCGCCCGGGACGGATCCAGGCGACGGTGATCGCGTGGGCCGCGAGCAGGAGCAGCCCCATGATGTTGAACCAGCCCAACACCGCGACGAGTACCGCGTACGTGATCGGCCACCGTCGCCGGCGGTCGCCGGTCAGGACCTTGGCCAGGGCTCCGGTGGCCAGGACGGCCGCCGCCATGACGAAGGCGAACGAGCGCCCTTCCTGCGCGTACCTGGACGCCGTCGGCGCCACCGCGAGGGCCAGTCCCGCGCACGCGCCGAGTCGGGCCCCGCCGAGCGACCGGCCCAGCCACACCGTCCCGGCCACGGCGACGGCGACGGCCGCCGCGGACGGGACCCGCATCGTGAACTCGTTCACCGAGGCGACCTGCCCCACCAGGTGCATCAGTGCGTAGTGCAGACCGTGTACGGCGTCGACCCGGCCGAGCAGCGCGAACAGCTCCGGCCACGACCGACGCGCCACGTCCATGGTGACGATCTCGTCCGTCCACGGGGACGGGCCCGTGTTGCCCCGGACTCCGAGCGCGAAGGCGAGGACCGGCATCGCCCACCCGGCCACGCGCAGGGCCGCGGCGGAGCGGGGAGAGTCCTGCCCGCCGCGTGCTTGCGTGTGCCGTGCCACTGTGTCCGTCCCGATCCGAGGCTGACCGCCCAGGTTGCCGCAATCCCCGCACCGCGGGCCTCGGCCGAACGGCCGATCCTCCGCCGGGCCGCCCGGTACGCGCACCGGGCGCGGGTCCGGGTACGTCAGGCGCCGGGTACGGGCGGGGCCTCTTCCTGGCGGCGACTGAGGCGGCCGGGCCACCAGGCCGCCGGGCCGATGTCCCGGACGAGGGCCGGAACAAGGAGGGAGCGCACGACGAGGGTGTCGAGGAGGACTCCGAAGGCGACGATGAAGGCGATCTGCAGCATGAAGGCCAGCGGGATGACGCCGAGCGCCGCGAACGTGGCGGCGAGGACGACGCCCGCGGAGGTGATCACGCCGCCGGTGGCGACGAGGCCGCGCAGCACTCCCTGGCGGGTGCCGTGCAGCAAGGATTCCTCGCGTACGCGGGACATCAGGAAGATGTTGTAGTCGACGCCGAGGGCGACCAGGAAGACGAATCCGTAGAGGGGTACGGAGGAGTCGGTTCCGCTGAATCCCAGCAGTTGTTGGAACACGATCGCGGAAACCCCCAGTGTCGCCACGAAGCTGAGGGCGACCGTGGCCACCAGCAGCAGGGGCATCAGGAGCGACCGCAGCAGGGCGATGAGGATGGCCAGGATGATGACGAGGACGACCGGGATGATGAGGGTGCGGTCGTGCTCGGCCGTTCGCTGGGTGTCGTACCGCTGCGCGGTGTAGCCGCCGACCAGGGCGTCGGCGCCCGGGACCGCGTGGACGGCCTCCCGCAGCCGGACGACGGCCTGCTGCGCGGCGCCGCTGTCGGCGGGGGCTTCGAGGGTGGCGTCGACGCGGACTCTGCCGCCCGCCACGAGCGGGGTCCTGTCCGCCGGTCCGGCCGCGCCCACCGGGGTCACGCCGGCGACTCCGCCGACGCGAAGGGCGGCTTGCACCACCTGGGCGAGCTGCTTCTCGTTGGCGATGACGACCGCGGGGTTCCCGGACCCTCCGGGGAAGTGCCTGCTCAGGGTCTGCTGGGCGGCAACGGACGGGGCGTCGTTCACGAAGATCTCGTCCAGGGGTACCCCCTTGGCGTCGAGGGTCGGCGCGAACGCGGCGCACGCCAGGAGTGCGGCCAGGCTGACGGCCCAGACTTTTCGCGGCCCGCGGTCGACGGTCTTGGCGATGGTTTCCCAGATCCCGCGGCCGGCGCCCTCCTCTCCCGCGTGTCGGATGCGGGCGGGCCAGTAGGCCGTGCGGCCGAGGAGGAGCAGGACGGCCGGCAGGAAGGTGAGCGTGCTCAGGAGTGCGCAGAGGATGCCGACGGCTCCGACGGGGCCCAGTGCGCGGTTGTTGGTGAGATCGCTCAGCAGCAGGGCCAGCAGTCCGAGGGCGACGGTGGCGGCGCTCGCCGTGATGGGTCCGGCCGACCGGCGCAGGGCCGCACGCGCGGCCGTGAAGCGGTCCTCGTGCTTCCGGAGCTCCTCGCGGAAGCGCGCCGTGAACAGGAGGGCGTAGTCGGTGGCCGCGCCGATCACGAGGATCGAAAGGATCCCCTGCACCTGTCCGTCGACGCGGACGACACCGCGGTCGGCGAGGGCGTAGACGATCGCGCAGGCGAGGCCGAGGGAGAAGACCGCACCGATGATGATCACGAAGGGCAGCAGCACGCTGCGGTAGACCAGGAGCAGGATCAGCAGGACGGCGACGAGGGCGACGGCGAGCAGCAGCCCGTCGATCCCGGCGAACGCGTCGGCGAGGTCGGCCTGGGTGGCCGCCGGTCCGGCGATCCGCACGGTGGTACCGGGGACGTGGGCTGCGGCGTCCGCGACCTCCCGCAGGGCCCCGGGCAGCATCTCCCCGAGGTCGGGCTTCAGCTGGACGACGCCCTGCAGGGCCTCGCCGTCGTCCGAGAGGACCGCGGGAGTGGACGGTCCGGCCACCAGGTCGGTGCCGTTGAAACCGGCCAGGGCCCGGGTGGCCTCCTCCTGCTGACGGCTTGCGAGCTTGCCGCCCGCGGTCTTCCCGGTCCACACGATGACCGCGGGAAGGCTCTCGCTCTGCCGGAAGGCCTTCTGCTCCTCGACGACCCGGGTGGACTCGGCGGTCGTGGGCAGGAAGGCGGCCTGGTCGTTGGTGGCCACCTCGCCGAGTTTCCCGGCGTACGGGCCGAGACCGCCTCCGACGAGCAGCCAGGTGACGACCAGGACGACGGGGACCAGCCATCGGGTGAGCCGTGATGAGCCTGCGGACATGACGCTCCTGTGGATCCGATCCAATTCACTGATCAAGAATCTCAATGATTGAAATAAATTAGCCCATGCGCGTTCGCACACCTCCTACTTCTCCGCGAACGGCGCGTCTGGATGCGGCGGACTCGGATTCAGCGCCGCGGGGCGCGAAGGTCGCCGAGTTCCTCGTTGACCGCGCCGAGGAACCTCAGGGCGATCGCGAGCTCCTCGTCGCTGAAGCGCTGCCGGGCGCGGTCCGTGGCGGCGGCCAGGGGCATGAAGGACGAGCGTGCCGCCGCCCTGGCACCCTGCGCATAGCGGACGTGCACGACGCGGCGGTCCTCGCTCTCCCTCGAGCGCGTGACGTGTCCGGCGCGCTCCAGCCGGTCCAGGCAGGCCGTGACGGCGCCCGAGGTGAGGCCGAGGTGCTCGCGAAGACCGCCGGGAGTGAGGGGTTCGGCACTGTCCAGGATGACGGACAGGGCATGGACGTCCGTGGGATGCAGGCCCTGGTCGTGCGCGAAGCCGTGGACCAGGCGGTTGGTCTCTCCGTTCAACCGCCTCAACTGCACGGCGAAAGCCTGGAGGCTCACCTCACCGGTCCCTTCCGGGACGCTCCCACCGGAACTGCGCTCACCCGTGTCGGCCATCGGACCAGCGTATAGAAGGGCATCGGGCATCGGGAACGTGCGAGGCTGGGGCCATGAGGCCGAGATCATGAGCGCGGAATCCGCCGCCCGCCTGGTGCTGCTGCGCCACGCCAAGTCCGCCTGGCCCGATGTCGCGGACCATGAGCGGCCGCTCGGTCCGCGGGGGCTCCGGGATGCGCCCGCGGCAGGTCTCTGGCTGCGCGACGCCGGCTGCGTGCCCTCGCTGGTCATCTGTTCCACCGCCCGGCGGACCCGCGAGACCTGGGCGCTGGCAGCCGCGCAGCTCGGCGCGGCGGTACCGGTGCGCTTCGACGACCGGGTCTACGCCGCCGAGCCGGAGGAACTGCTGGAGGTGGTGTCGGAAGCGCCGGAGGAGGTCAGGACGCTGCTGCTCGTCGGTCACAACCCGGGCCTGGAGGATCTGGCCCTGAGCCTCGCCCGGGAGGCCGTGGACGCCGCGGACGCCGCGGAGGCCGAAGCGATCGCGCGTCTGTCGGAGAAGTTCCCGACGTCTGCGATCGCGGTGCTCGCCTGCCCCGGTCCCTGGCGGGAACTCGCACCGGGCTCGGCCCGGCTGGCCGATTTCGCCGTCCCCCGGGGCCCGAAACCCTGACGCACGCACGCGGCCGGGCCGCCTCAGCTCAGATCAGCTCCAGGCGATGCCCGGCGGGCGAATGGTGGCGCACACGGGCATCCCGCAGGGATCCGTCAGCCGGAGTTCCGCTTCGGCCGCACCCCGTTCGACGGCGAGCGCGGGGAGGTCTCCGAGCATCAGCTTGGCGCGGCGGAACATCGTGAACGCTCCGCCGGGCGGCAGCTCTCCCCACGTCAGATACAGGAACCGGGCCCCGCGTCGCCCGTGTACGTGAGGCCCCCGGAAGTCCCGGGCACCTTCCGGTGTGGCGACCGCCTCGACGGTGAACTCCCAGACCGCCCGGGCTGCGTCCCCGGGAACGGGGCCTTCGGGCTCGCGCCCGCGCTGCACGGCGACGTGGACGTCCCGGTATCCGCCGCATTCGCGACCCGGCAGATCGTGGCCGGTGACGCGCAGAGAGAGCGATGACATGCGCACCACGGTGTCACGTATCACGGCCGGCCGGGGTCACAGCCAGGTCGTGGCCAGCCAGGCCGTGACGGTGGCGGTGAGGAGGACCGCGAGGTTGAGGGCAACCTGGCGTTCTCCCCGCATCAGATGGACCCCGGTCGCGCCGATCTGCAGGACCACGAAACCGAGGGCCGCGGCCGGGGCCGCCCAGGGCGCGATGCCGGTCAGCGGCGGAAGGATCAGCCCGGCGGCACCGAGCACTTCGATCGTCCCGATGGCCCTGACGGCCGGCATCGGGGTGCTGTCCACCCACGCCATCATCGGCCGGAGCTGCTCACGGCTGCGGACCACCTTCACCCCGCCCGCGTAGAGGGAGAAGAGAGCGAGCAGGCCGGCAGCGATCCAGTAGGCGATGTTCACGTTTTCCATCCTTGGTTGCCGGTTGCGGGAGAGGGCCTTGCGCGGTGCGGGCTTCGGTGCGCCGGTCGTGCTCCGATTCCACCGCCCGGGCACCGCGGTCGTCCAAGACCCGTTCCGCGCTGCCGATACCGTGCCGGTATCGTTGCCGGTCATGGAGCTGCGCACGCTGCGCTATTTCGTGGCCGTCGCCGAAGAACTCCACTTCGGCCGGGCGGCCGCCCGGCTGCACATGAGCCAGCCGCCGCTGAGCCGGGCCGTCAAGCAGTTGGAGACCGAGGTCGGCGCCGCGCTGTTCGACCGGTCGCCCGCCGGGGTCGCGCTCACTCCGGTGGGGGCGGTGCTCCTCGACGAGGCGTACGCCCTGCTCGAACGGGCCGACCGGGTGCGCACGCGCGTGGCGGCGGCGGCCGGCGCCGCGGTGATCACCGTAGGCGTCCTGGGGGACTCCACCGATCCGGGTGCGACCCGGCTGGCCGGTGCGTACCGCCGGCAGCATCCCGGGGTCGAGGTACGCATCCGCGAGACCGACCTGACCGATCCCACGTGCGGGCTGCGCGCCGGACTGGTGGACATCGCGCTGACCCGCGCCCCGTTCGACGGAACCGGCCTGACCCTGCGCGAGCTGCGGGCCGACCCGGTGGGAGCCGTGCTCCGCGCCGACGACCCGCTGGCCCGACGCGACCACCTGACGCTGGCCGACCTGGCCGACCGGCCGTGGTTCCAGTTCCCGGACGGCACCGACCCGCTGTGGCGGGCCTACTGGAACGGCGGCGAGCCCCGTGAGGGCCCGGCCGTGCGCGCCGTCCAGGAGTGCTTGCAGGCCGTGCTGTGGAACGGCACGGTCGGCATGACCCCCCTCGGGCACGGCACGCCCGCGGAGCTTGCCGTGGTACCGGTGACGGACATGGCGCCGAGCCGCGTGGTGGCCGCCTGGAACCGGGGCGACACCAACCCGCTCGTCCGCTCCTTCGTCCGGATCGCGACCGCCGCCTACCGCGACTGACCGCCGCGGCCGCGTGCGTCGGGACGCGGTCGGCCCCGTCACTCGGCGGAACGGCGCCTGCCCCGTTGGCCGGCCCCTCTCCGGCATCAGCGCGAACGAGGCGCCGTACGGGACGTCGTACGGGCCGGCGGGAGCGCGAGCCGGGTCGCGGGGTCGGCGGCCGGGAGTGCGATGGGGCCGGCACCGTCGTGGTCGTGGTCGTGGTCGTGCCCGATGTCCGTCAGCGGGCGGGTGTGTTCGGCCGCGCGGGCCATCCACGAAAGGATCCCGAACGGCGGGCGGTGCACCGCGGCTTGGGACTCGACACCGCTGATCCACGTCGTGAGGGTGAACCGGTGATCGGCGAACTGCCCGCTGGGGCACGTGGACGGGACGACCTCGTGGAAGGCGCTCGCCGGGAAGAAGACGATGGTGTCGTGCTCGGGTTCGACGGTGCGGTAGGACTCCGCGGGCTGCGCCGCGCCACCGGCCAGCAGAGTGTCGTACAGCCGGAGTTGGCCACCGTCGAAGCCGCGGGGCCTGCGGTGGAGGTAGTACACGGCCGACAGGGCCGTACCGACGTCGCGGACCCGTGAGGCGTCGGTGTGCATGCCGTAGTGCCCCCCTTCGCCGTGCGCGGTCAGGACCGTCGAGGTCCGCGTGAGCGCGGCCCGGTGACCGAGCACCTCCTGGACGAGCGGCAGACAGTCCGCGAGGTGCCGGCTCAGCACGGAGCTGGTCACGGGGAGGACGAGGGAGCTGCGGCCTTTGCGGGAAACCTGGCCCGACAGCGGATCCAGGACCGTTCCGGCGCGAAAGTCGGGCTGCCGGGCTATCGCGTACTTCAGCAAGCGGGCGGCGCGTTCGGCACCCAGGAAGTTTTCCAGACGGCAGACCGGGGCCGGCACCACCGGGGTCGTGGACCATCGGTCCGAGGGAGGCAGGTCGCGGGTGCTGATTTCCGTCGGCGTGGCCGGTTCCTTTGCGTATCCGCTCATGGCCCGGAACCGTAAACGGAATCACCCGGGCCGCCGAAGGGGCACATGGGGGCGCACGGGAGTACACCGCCCACGACCTCACGGGGAGGGACGGGCGAGCCCGCCCCTCCCCGTGGCTCAGTGGGCGTGACCGTCGTCGTGCGGCGTCCGCGCGGGAGCGGGCTCCACGGTCGGCGGGGCGCCGGGGGCGGGCACCGCCGGGCTCGCCGGGGTGGCGGCAGGAGCATGGTCGTCCGCGGCGGGTTCTTCCGCGGTGCCGTGGCTGTGGCCGCCGCCGGGCGCGCTCTCCATGGAGGCCGCGACCTCCCGCAGGCCGAGGAAGGCCAGTGCGGCGGTGACGAGGACGGCCAGGCCGATGAGGCCGAAGATCCGGCGCGCCGGGGTGTCGGCGTCCCTGATCACGTAGGCGACGAAGGAGACGACGAGTCCGGCGGGGACGAGGACGGCGCCGCGGGCCGGGAAGTCGTCGAAGTGCTGGAGGCCGCCGCTGAGCATGCCGATGCCGAAGGACAGCAGCAGCGAGGCGCCCATCACCAGCAGCAGACGGGGCAGTCCGGGACGCTCCCTGGTGAGCACGAACTCGTTGAGGGCGGTCGCGGCGAGGAAGACGAGGGCCCCGTACACGGCGATGCGGGTGTAGCGGTCGGGGTCGAGCGGGTGGTGCACGACGGCGCCGCTGATGAGGCCGGCGCCGACGAAGTAGCCGACGTAGCCGAGGTACCGGGCGGCCAGGGACCGCTTCCGGGCCAGGCCGGCGATGTGTTTGCGCCGGGCGGCGCGTCCCGTGGCGGGAGCGTCCGGCGAGGTGTCCGCGGTCCGGGCACCGAGGAGCTGGGGCGAAGTCACGTACGAGTTCCTTTGGATGCTGCATGCATGGCTCATCGCCCCGTCCGCCACGCGAGGGCGGGCCGGGGTCTGCGATGAGAGTCGGGTCAGAGCGGGGCGGAGCGCCCGGTTCTATACCCGCTGCACCACGGAGCCGATGACGCTTCGCAAGGGTGGAAAGCCGGACGGGACGGTCGGCGCCCACGGGCCCGGCCGCAGCGCGGCGACGGCGGGGGACAGATCGCCGAGGGGAACCAGCGGTGGCTCGGGCAGCTCCGCACCCTGCTGGGGATGACCTGAGACGCACGCCTCGGCCGGGTGGCCGTGCCCATCGCCGTCGCCGTGCCCATCGCCGTCGCCATCACCATCACCATCGTGCCCGCGGGGCGCCGCGGCGCCGTGAGGATCCGCGCCGTCGGCACGGTCGGCACCGACGGCGTCCAGGTGTACGACGGGGACGGCGCCGCGGGCGACATGCGCCGAGGCGCTGTCGGCTCCGGCGGCATGCGTGTACAGGAGGGCGAACAGCAGGGCGGCCAGCCACAGCAGCCGCAGCGCACCCGCCGGACGGCGGGCCCGCTTCGCGCTGGATGCGGCTCGGGCCGTGATCATGGCAGGACCCTATCCGGTGGCCGGAATCCGCCGTGTGGCAGCCCCGTTGACGGGAGGCGTACGGCCGCGGTCGGTTCGACCGGGCGCCCCGCCCGCACCCGGACGGCAAGACTCCCCCGAAACGGCATGCGTCCGGCATTGCGCCGCCCGCTCTCGCGGCTCCCGTGGTTGCATCCTCATCGGAAGGATGCGTTCACCGGGACCTGGAGGAGGCTGGATGTCCGGCTCGGCTGACGACCCCGCGCGCCGCCGGGTCCGGGACCGCCGACCCGGACGGGGTGCGTCGTTCCGCCCTCCCCCGCGCGCGATGCGCCGGGATCTGGCCCAGCTCGTCTGCGCGGTCGCCGGCGTGGCCCTGGGGGTGCTGGTCCCGAGGATCTCGCCGGGCCCCCAGGTGGATGCCGGACCCGTGGTGACGCTCCTGTTCACGCTCGGGTTCGGCGTCATCAGCCTGGTGAGCATCATCTACTCGATGCTGTTCCTGGTCATCCAGTTCTCCGCCAGCACCTTCACTCCGCGCCTCGGCCTCTTCCGCGACGACCCGATCGTGTGGCGCACCTTCGCCTTCACCGTCGGCGTGTTCGTCTTCAGCATCACCTCGGGACTGGCCGTCGGCGCCCGCAGGACGACCGTGTCGACCCTCGTTCCCGGCACCGCCATGGTGCTCACGCTGATCGCGCTCGCCCTCATGCGGACCCTGCAGACCAGGGCGTTCCATTCGATCCAGCTCGGCCACTCCCTGACTGCGATCGCCACGCGCGCGCACCGGCTGTTCGACGACGTGTACGTACGGCCGTACGACCCGGACGCGGCCACGATCGCGGGCCCGCCGCCCCGGGCCGCCGGTTCCACCGCCGTCCTCTGGTCCGGACCGGCCGTGGTGATCCAGCAGATCGACGTCCGCACCCTGGTCGCCCTGGCCGAGGAGCACGACTGCTCGATCGCCTTCCTCGTCTCCCCGGGAACGGCCGTGTCACGGGGCATGACGCTGGCCGGGGTGACCGGAGGCGAGCTCCCCGAGGCGGCGCTGCGCGGCGCTTTGGAGACTGGAGTCGAGCGCACCTTCGACCAGGACCCCGACCTGCCCTTCCGCCTCCTCGCCGACATCGCGCTGCGCGCTCTGTCCCCCGCCGTCAACGACCCGGCCACGGCGGTGGAGAGCATGGACCGCCTCGAAGACCTGCTGACCCGACTCGGCGGCCTGGATCTGGGCATCGGCCACTTCGCCGACGAGGGCGGCCGGTTGCGGGTGACGATCCCGGTGCCGGACTGGGAGCACTACCTGCGGACGGCCGTCGACGACGTGCTCTCCTCCGCCGCCGGCTCCCCGATGGCCCTGCGCAGGATGCGCGACCTGCTGAGCGGGCTGGCGGACCGCATCCCGGAGAGCCGGCGCGGGATCGTCCGGGACCGGCTCCGGTGGGTCGACCGGGCGGGGAGCGAAAGGTACCCCCTCGTCTGGACCACCTCACCGGGAGGGGAAACCCCTGCCCCGGGTCCGGCGTGAACCTCCCACGACGCCGCCGAGCGCGGTGCCCGGCCCCTGGGCGCGCAGACTCCCCGCGATGACGCTCGGCGGCGTCAGCACCGACGACGAAGGGCCGTCGGCGGTGACGGTCACGGCCCGCAACACCGACGGCGGGACGAAGTCCTTCGCCGTCCAGGTCTACTCCAAGGACGCCTCCGGCGACCTTCGGCCCATCCCGTGGGACCGGGGTGGGGATGGCTCTAAGCAGCCGGGGCCGGCGCGGGCAGCGGCGGGAGGGCCGGCGCGGACAGCCAGGCCGCGAACAGGTCGTCCAGCGGTTCGAGCGCGTAGCGGGAAGCGTGCGCGGTGAAGCCCGCCGTGGTGACCACTCCGTGGCGGTGCACGGTGGCCCACTCCCGCAGCATGCGGAAGAACGGGCCGTCGCCCAGTGCGCAGCGGATCGCGTGCACGGCGAGGCCGCCGCGCTGGTAGAGGCGGTCGTCGAACATCAGCTTGCGTCCGGGGTCGGCCAGCAGGAGGTCCTGCGGCTGCCCGGACAGCAGGCGGTGTGCGGCGGCCGCCAGTTCGTGCGCGGTGCGGCCGCCGGAGCGCTCCGACCAGAGCCATTCCGCGTACTTGGCGAAGCCCTCGTTGAGCCAGATGTGCCGCCAGTCGGCGATGGTCACGCTGTTGCCGAACCACTGGTGCGCGAGCTCGTGGGCGATGAGCCGCTCGGAGCCGCGTACGCCGTCGACGTGGTTGGCGCCGAACAGGGAGAGCCCCTGGGCCTCCACCGGCACGTCCAGCTCCTCGTCGGCGACGACCACCGCGTACTCGCCGAAGGGATAGGGGCCGAACAGCTCCTCGAACAGCGCCATCATGGCGGGCTGCCGCGCGAAGTCCCGGGAGAACCGGGGCAGCAGGTGCGCCGGTACGTGGGCGCTCTGCGGGACTCCGCCGAGGCCGGGGTCGCCGAGCAGCACCGTCTGGTACATGCCGATGGACAGGCCGACCAGGTAGCTGGAGGTCGGCGCGGGCTGCTCGTACACCCAGGTGGTGGTGGAGGCCCGGGTCGTCCGCGTGAGGAGCCGGCCACCGGCCACGACGGTGTACGCGGAGGGGGTGTTGACCGAGATCTGGTACGAGGCCTTGTCCGCGGGCCGGTCGTTGCACGGGTACCAGGAGGGAGCACCGACCGGCTGGCTGGCCACGAGCGCGCCGTCGGTCAGTTCCTCCCAGCCGAGTCCGCCCCAGGGGCTGCGCACCGGGGTGGGGTTGCCCGCCCAGTGCACCTCCACGGTGAAGGCCGCGCCGGCGGGCAGCGGCTTGGGCGGCCGGATGCGGAGTTTGCCGCCCCGGTGGCTGTAGTGCGGCGCCCTGCCGTTGACCAGGACCCGGCCTATTTTGAACTCGGCCAGGTTGAGGTGGAACTCGGTGAGCGGAGCCCGTCCGGCGATGGCGCTGAGCCGGGCCGTCCCGGCGAGCCGGTTGGGGCCGGGACGGTACTCCAGAGCGAGTTCGTACCGGTGCACGCGGTAACGGGGGTCGCCGTTGGCCGGAAAGTACGGGTCCGATGCCGCTGTCTTCTGGCCGTTCACTGCCGCTTCCGCTCCCTGCGTTGTGCTCGTACGACGTGCGGTGGTGCCGGCCCGTCCTGTCGGACCCGCCCGTCAGGGCCGCCACGCCTCGATCGGGTTGCCCAGCCAGCGGGTGTCGGCGGGAACGGATTCCCCGGCCATCACGAGGGAGGCCGGACCCAGTGTGCTGCGGGCGCCGACGGTGCTCCCGGGCAGGACGATTCCACCCGGGCCCAGGGTGGCGCCCTCACGGAGGACCACAGTATCCGTCCTCAAGATCCGGTCGTGGAAGAGGTGCGTCTGCAACACGCAGCCCCGGTTCACACTGACCGCGTCGCCCAGGGTGACCAGGTCGGTCTCGGGCAGCCAGTAGCTCTCGCACCACACGCCGCGGCCGATCCGGGCGCCGAGTGCGCGCAGCCACAGGGACAGCACCGGCGTACCGGGCACGGAGCCGACCAGCCAGGGCACGGCCAGGACCTCGACGAACGTGTCGGCCAGTTCGTTGCGCCACACGAAGCCGCTCCACAGCGGGTGCTCGCCCGTCCGGTGGCGGCCCACCAGCAGCCATTTCGCGGCCGCCGCGACCACGCACGCGGCCACCCCGGCGGCGAGCAGGACCGCTCCGGACAGCAGCGCGGTCCCCCACAACCCGGGCCCGTCCGCCCCGGCCAGCGCGCAGAACGCCGCCACGGTCACCACGCCCAGCGCGGCCGAGCAGAACACCGGGACGAGCCGGCACAGCTCCACGAGCCCGCGCGCCCACAGCAGCCGTGCGGGCGGATCGTACGTCCGGCTCTGGTCGGCGCCCGCTGCGGACCTCGGCAGCCGGACCGGCGGCAGGCCCAGGTAGGAGCTGCCCTTCTTGGCCTTCTTCGGGGTGGCGGAGAGGACGCCGACCAGCCCGTCGTCCGGCACGGAACGGCCCGGCGCGGTCATGCCGGAGTTGCCCAGGAAGGCCCGTCGGCCGATCTCGGAGTGGCCGATCCGCAGCCAGCCGCCGCCCAGCTCGTAGGGGGCGGTCAGGGTGTCGTCGGCGAGGAACGCGCCCTCGCCGACGGTGGTGAGGCTGGGCAGCGCGAGCACCGTGGACACCTCGGCGCCCCGGCCGATCTTCATGCCGAGGAGCCGCAGCCACACCGGTGTGATCAGCCCGGCGTACAGGGGGAAGAGGGTTTCCCGGGAGAGGTCCATCAGCTGGGTGACCGTCCAGGCCTGCCAGCCGATCCTGCTGTGCGTCGGATGGGTTCCCGTGCGCAGCCCGAGGCTGAGGAGGCGTACGGAGACCAGGAGCAGGGTCGCGTACGCGAACCCGAAGGCGAGCGCCCCCGGCACCACGGCGAGCAGTGCTCCGGCCAGGGCCCGGCCGAGCCCGGCGTCGGCGGGCACGAACCGGCCGGCCACGAGGAGGGCGGGCAGGGCGGCGAGCACGGGCAGGGAGGTGAGGCAGAAGCCGGCCGCACCGTAGGCGGCGCGCCAGGGCAGGCCGCGCGGCGGGCGTTCCTTGGGCCAGTTCCGCTTGGCCTTGCCGAGTTTGCCGGCGGGGGCTCCGGCCCAGCGCTGGCCGGTCGGGATCTGGCCGACGACGGCGGAGCCGGGGGCCACCTCGGCCCGCTTGCCGACGCGGGCGCCCGGGAAGAGGATGCTGCGAGTGCCGACCACGGCGCCCGCGCCGACCTTGACGGCGCCGATCTCCAGCCGGTCCCCGTCCAGCCAGTGGCCGGAGAGGTCCACCTCGGACTCCACGGCGCAGCCGCGGCCGAGTTTGAGCATGCCCGTGACGGGCGGCAGCGAGTGCAGGTCCACCTCGGGGCCGATCTTGGCGCCCAGGGCCCGTGCGTAGCGCTCCAGCCAGGAGCCGGTGAGCGAGGTGGCGCCGGAGTACTCGGCCAGCCGCTCGGCCGTCCACAGCCGCAGGTGAACGTTTCCGCCGCGTGGGTGGCGCCCCGCCTTGACCCCGCGCAGCAGCAGGCGGGCGCCGCCGGCCGCGATCGCGAGGCGGCCGGGCGGGCTGAAGAGCAGTGCGGCCCCGGCGGCGACGAGCCACCAGGAGGCGGCCGGCGCCCACGGATAGGCCCCGAACCAGTGCAGTACGTTGCCGAGCGCCAGCACCGCCACCGTCCAGCGCAGGCCGATCAGGGTGAAGAGCGGGAGCAGCAGCAGGGACTGGATCACCTTGGTCCGCGGCGGCACGGGGGCGACGGTCCGGACGGCACCGTCGTCCTGTGCGGACTTCTCCAGGTGCCGGGCCAGCTTGCGCAGGGTGGGCTGCTGGTAGATGTCGAGGACGGCCGCGCTCGGGTAGCGGGTGCGCAGCCGGGTGGTGAGCTGGGCGGCGGCGAGGCTGCTGCCGCCGATGGCGAAGAAGTCGTCGGCGGCGCCGGTGACGGCCACGCCCAGGGTCTCGCTCCACTGCTCGGCGAGCCAGGCCTCGGTGCCGTAGAGCTGCTCGGTGGGGCCGCTGGTCTCCAGGTCCGGGAGCGGCCAGGGCAGTGCGTTCCGGTCCACCTTGCCGGAGGTGCGGGTGGGCAGCTCCTCGACCGGTGCGAGAAGCGGTACGAGCGCTGCGGGAAGCTCGGCGCGGAGCCGGGTGACGGCCGCGGCGTGGTCCCAGCCCTCCTGGGTGACCAGGTATCCGACGAGGAGCTGGTTGCCGCTGCGCGCCGTGCGGACGGCGGCGGCCGCGCCGGCGACTCCGGGCAGTGCCTGGAGGGCCGCGTCCACCTCGCCCAGTTCGATGCGGCGGCCGCCGAGCTTGATCTGCTCGTCGCCGCGGCCCAGGAAGACCAGGCCCTCCGGTTCCGCGCGGACGAGGTCGCCGCTGCGGTAGGCGCGCTCCCAGCCGAGGGATTCCAGCGGGGCGTACTTCTCCGCGTCCTTCTCGGGGTCGAGGTAGCGGGCCAGGCCGACGCCGCCGATGACGAGCTGGCCGCTGCCGCCCATGGGCACCGGTTCGCCGGATTCGTCGACGACGGCCAGTTCCCAGCCGGCCAGCGGGAGGCCGATGCGGATCGGTTCCTCGCCGGTCAGGAGGGAGGCGCAGGCGACGACGGTGGCTTCGGTGGGGCCGTAGGTGTTCCAGACCTCGCGGCCCTCGGTGACCAGGCGCTGGGTGAGCTCGGGCGGACAGGCCTCACCGCCGAAGATCAGCAGCCGGACCTCGTTGAGGGCCTCGGGCTCCCACAGGGCGGCCAGGGTCGGCACCGTGGAGACCACGGTGATCTCCTGCTCCGCCAGCCAGGGGCCGAGGTCCGCGCCGCTGCGGACCTGGGAGCGGGGGACGGGGACGAGGCAGGCGCCGTAGCGCCAGGCCAGCCACATCTCCTCGCAGGAGGCGTCGAAGGCCACGGACAGTCCGGCCATGACCCGGTCACCGGGTCCGATCGGCTCCTCGGTGAGGAACAGTGCGGCCTCGGCGTCCACGAAGGCGGCGGCGCTGCGGTGGCTGACGGCCACGCCCTTGGGCTTGCCGGTGGAGCCGGAGGTGAAGATGATCCACGCGTCGTGTTCGGGTCCGGGGCGGGCGGCCGGAGCGTGTGCGGGGCCGGCGCCCTTGCCCGGTGCGGCGGCCTCGATGCGCTGGCCGGCGCCCAGGACGGCCCGTACTCCGGCCTCGCCGAAGACCAGGTCGGCCCGCTCGTCCGGGTCCTCGGCGTCGACGGGCACGTAGGCGGCGCCCGCCGCGAGGACGGCCAGGATGCCCGCGTACAGCTCGTTGGTCCCGGACGGCACGCGTACGCCGACCCGGTCGCCGAGCCCCACCCCGGCGGCCGCGAGGGCCTGGCGGCGGCGCTCCACCTCGACGGCGAGCGCCCGGTAGGTCAGCCGGGTGGCCCCGTCATCCAGGGCGAGCTCGTCGGGGTGGGCCCGTACGGAGGCCTCGAAGACATCGACGAGGGTGCGCGTCGGGGCGGCGGATCCGGCGGAGAACAGGGCCGATTTGCCGGACTCCGCGGGCCCGTCCCCGGCGTCGGGCGCGGGCCCTTCGTCGAGCCCGGTCCCGTCGTCGAGCAGAGTGACTTCACCGTGCTCTGGTGTGGCTGCCATCGGCCCTCGCGTCGTGTTCCCGGAACCCTCCGGGTCGCCGGGCGGAGCCCGGGTCTGCCCAGGTTGTTCCGGTCCAGCGCCAAACAACCCGCCAGTCTAGTGCGACATCAAGGATTTTCTGGTTCAAGCCTTGCGCATGGCCGGGAAGGGACGGTAAAAGCAGCGCGCCGCGGACCGGAAACCCGGTCCGCGGCGCGCCCCGTGAGCGGGTGCCGGGCCTCAGCGGCTCGCGAGGAGTTCGAGCGTGTCGATGACACGGTTCGAGAAGCCCCACTCGTTGTCGTACCAGGCGACCACCTTGATGTGGCGGCCTTCGACGCGGGTGAGCTGCGAGTCGAAGATGGACGAGGCGGGGTTGCCCGTGATGTCGGAGGACACGAGCGGGTCGTCCGAGTACTCCAGCACTCCGGCGAGCGGCCCTTCGGCGGCGGCGCGGTAGGCGGCCAGGACGTCCTCGCGGGTCACGTCGCGGGCGACGGTGGTGTTCAGCTCGACGATCGATCCCACGGGAACGGGGACGCGGATCGAGTCGCCGGAGAGCTTGCCGTCCAGGTTCGGCAGGACCAGGCCGATGGCCTTGGCGGCGCCCGTCGTGGTCGGCACGATGTTCACGGCGGCGGCGCGGGCGCGCCGGGGGTCTCGGTGCGGACCGTCCTGCAGGTTCTGCTCCTGCGTGTAGGCGTGCACCGTGGTCATGAAGCCGTGCTCGATGCCCGCGAGCTCGTCGAGTACGGCGGCCAGCGGCGCGAGCGCGTTGGTCGTGCACGAGGCGTTGGAGACGATCGTGTGCAGCGCCGGGTCGTACGAGTCGCTGTTCACTCCGTAGGCGAGCGTGATGTCGGCACCGTCGGCCGGTGCGCTGACGAGCACCTTCTTGGCCCCGGCGTCGATGTGGGCGCGGGCGGCCTTGGCCGTGGCGAAGCGGCCGGTGGCCTCCAGCACGATGTCCACGCCGAGCTCGGCCCAGGGCAGTTGCGCCGGCTCGCGCTCGGCGAGCACCTTGATGCGGCGGCCGTCGACGACGAGGACGTCCCCGTCCACGGTCACCGGCCGGCCGAGCCGGCCGGACGTGGTGTCGTAGGCGAGCAGCCGCGCGAGGGTGGTGGGCTCGGTGAGGTCGTTGACCGCGACGACCTCGAGCTTGCTGTCGCGTTCGAGCAGCGCGCGGAGCACGTTGCGTCCGATGCGGCCGAATCCGTTGATGGCGATGCGAGTCATGGTGTCTCCCTGTTCCCTGTCCCTTGGGTTCGCCACCAGGTTCGCCTCTCC
This sequence comes from Streptomyces sp. NPDC006487, assembly GCF_042870555.1. Classification (NCBI taxonomy): domain Bacteria; kingdom Bacillati; phylum Actinomycetota; class Actinomycetes; order Kitasatosporales; family Streptomycetaceae; genus Streptomyces; species Streptomyces sp. NPDC006487. The sequence goes on along the minus strand of NZ_JBIAHN010000001.1, from coordinate 154,709 downwards.
CGGGCGTCCGCGACAGCGGCGCGATCGCCACGGTCCGCAAGGATCGCGCCACGCTCCGGCGGAGGGCTCCGCACGGTCCGGCCGGCCGCCCACCGTCCGGCGGCGGCACCGCACGCTCCGGCGGCCGCGCCCACCGTCCGGCGGCGGCACCGCACCGTCCGGCGGTTGCTCCGCGCTCAGCGGCTCCGCGCCATTCCCGTCACTCGCCCCGGGCGAAGGTGCGCCGGTACTCGCTCGGCGTGGTCCGCAGGATGTGCTGGAAGTGCAGCCGCAGGTTGGCGCCCGTGCCCAGGCCCACGTCCGCGGCGATCTGCTCCACGCTCCGCTCCGAGAGCTCCAGCAGTTCGCGGGCCACGTCGATGCGGGCGCGCATCACCCACTGCATCGGCGTGTACCCGGTGTCCTCGGCGAACCGCCGCGAGAAGGTGCGCGGGGAGACCGCCGCGTGCCGGGCGAGCGTCTCCAGGGTCAGGGGTTCGCCGAGCCGGTGCAGCGCCCACTCGCGGGTGGCGGCGAACCGCGGGCCGAGCGGCTCGGGCACGCTGCGCCGCACGTACTGGGCCTGCCCGCCGCTGCGGTAGGGGGCCGCGACCAGCCGCCGGGCCGTGTGGTTCGAGGCGGCCACTCCGAGGTCGCTGCGCAGGACGTGCAGGCACAGGTCGATGCCCGAGGCGGCGCCGGCCGAAGTCAGCACGGAGCCCTCGTCGACGAACAGGACGTTCTCGTCGACCCGGACCAGCGGCCACTTCGCCGCGAGGGCCCGGGTGTAGTGCCAGTGCGTGGTGGCCCGCTTGCCGTCGAGCAGGCCCGTGGCGGCGAGCGCGAAGGCTCCCGTGGAGATGGCCGCGAGCCGCGCGCCCCGTTCGTGGGCGGCGATCAGCGCGTCGACGACGGCCCGCGGCGGGTCCTCGCGGTCGGGGAACCGGTAGCCGGGAACGAAGACGGTGTCGGCCCAGGCCAGGGCTTCGAGGCCGTGGGCGACGGAGTACGACAGTCCGTCACCGCCGGTCACCAGTCCCGGCGCGGCGCCGCACACCCGGACCTCGTAGGGCATGCTCGCGCGGGTCGTGAACACCTGTGCGGGGATGCCGACGTCGAGGGGTTTCGCCCCTTCGAGGACGAGGACGGCGACGTGGTGGGGGCGGAAGGCTGGCACCGCGTCATGCTTCCGAAGGGGCGGGAGCCTTGTCAAGCACCACGGTTAGTAAACCTTCCGATTGAGATAACCACCTATCAGTTGGTCCAGACCTGTTGACGGCGGTCCTTCCGGAGGATTAGGTTCCCGGCCACGAAGCGGATACGACGTCAACTCCCCACGCCCGCCCGGCCACAGGGCCCCACCCACGGGCCCGCCGTCCCGTCCCCACGCGCCCCCGGCAGGCCGCACGCCCACGCTTCGCGCTCCACGCCGTCCCCCCACTCCCACTGGAGGCACTTCCTTGCGTACCCCAAACCGAACCCGCACACGGCTGGCCTGCGCCCTCGGCGCCACCCTGCTCGGCGCGGCCGCGGTGCTGACCTCCCCCGGGGCGGCCTTCGGCGCCAACATCCTCTCGAACGGCGACTTCGAGTCCGGCACCACGGCCGGCTGGTCCTGTTCCGGCGGGCTGGGCTCCGTGGTCGGCTCACCGGTGCACGGCGGGAGCAAGGCCCTGGCCGGCGCCGCCGGCGCGAGCGACAACGCCAAGTGCGTCCAGACCGTCGCCGTGCAGCCCAACACCAGCTACACGCTCTCCGCCTGGGTCCGCGGCAGCTACGTCTACCTCGGGGTCACCGGCGGCGCCTCCACCTGGACCCCCTCGGCCGCCGCGTACACCAAACTGACCGTCGCCTTCACCACCGGCGCCTCCCAGACCAGCGCCGAGATCTACCTCAACGGCTGGTACGGGCAGGGCACTTACTACGCCGACGACATCACCCTGGACGGCCCGGGCGGCACCGTCGACACCCAGGCGCCCACCGTGCCCGGCAGCCTCACCTCCACCGGCAAGACCTCCACCACGGCGTCCCTGAGCTGGACCGCGTCCACCGACAACGTCGGCGTGAACGGCTACGACGTCTACCAGGGCGGGACGAAGGTCGCCACCTCCGCCGCCACCAGCGCGACCGTCAGCGGCCTGACCCCCAGCACCGCCTACGCGTTCACCGTGCGCGCCCGCGACGCCGCGGGGAACACCTCGGCGGCCTCGAACACCGTCAACGTCACCACCGACACCGGGACCACGCCGCCGGCCGGTTTCAAGCAGGCCGCTCCGTACCTCTACCTCGGCTGGGGCAACCCGCCGAGCCCGACCACGGTGATGAACGCGACCGGCACCAAGTGGTTCACCATGGCGTTCATCCTCTCCTCCGGCGGCTGCAACCCGTCCTGGGACGGCCAGCGCCCGCTGACCGGCGGCGTGGACCAGAGCACCATCGCCGCGATCCGCGCGGCGGGCGGCGACATCGTGCCCTCCATCGGCGGCTGGCAGGGCAATAAGCTCGGCCCCAACTGCTCCAGCGCCGAGGCCCTGGCCGGTGCGTACCAGCAGGTCATCAACGCGTACGGGCTCAAGGCCATCGACGTGGACATCGAGAACACCGACGAGTTCGAGAACGCCGTGGTCCAGGACCGCATCCTCGGCGCGCTCAAGATCGTCAAGCAGAACAACCCCGGTCTGAAGACCATCCTGACCTTCGGCACCTCCACCACCGGCCCGACCAGCTGGGGCAACCGCCTGATCGAGCAGTCCAAGGCGCTGAACGCCGGCATCGACGTCTTCACGATCATGCCGTTCGACTTCGGCAACGCTTCGACGGACATGTACGCCAGCACCGTCAGCGCGACCGAGGGCCTCAAGGCCAAGCTCAAGTCCACTTACGGCTGGGACGACGCGACCGCGTACTCCCACATCGGCATCTCGGGCATGAACGGCATCAGCGACACCCAGGAGACCACCACCGTCCAGAACTGGACCGATATCCGCAACTGGGCCAACTCCCACCACATCGCGCGCCTCGCCTTCTGGTCGGTGAACCGCGACCGCGGCTGCCCCGGCGGCGGCCTGCAGGAGACCTGCTCCGGCATCGCCCAGAGCGACTGGCAGTTCACCTCCATCACGGCCGGCTTCACCGGCTGATCCACCGCCTCGCAACCGCGGGGGCCGTCGCGATCCGCGGCGGCCCCCGCGGCTCGTGCGTCAGGAACCGGTCGGGGCCTGTCCCTCGGCGCCGGCCTGGGCACGGGCCCGCACGACCTCCGGGTACCGGCGGGTGAAGCGCAGCGCTCCGACGATGGTGAGGACCTGGATGATCCAGCCGGTCCACATGTTGTCCGGGTCGCGCAGCACGAGGTCGCCGTACGCCCCCACGATCGCGTTGATCAGGAAGGCCAGCCCCCAGACCCCGGTGATCAGGTAGTTGGTCCGCTTGAAGACGGGCGAGTCCCAGAACTTCCGGTCGACCTGCTCCCGGGCGTACTGGAGGGTGAACGGCACCCCGGCCAGGATGGAGCCGAGGGCGATGGCGAAGAGGGCGATGTTCGAGATCTCGCCCGCGTATGTCTCCAGCCAGCGCCGTGTGCCGTCACTGGCGAAGGCCCCGACCACCGTCAGGACCGTGAAGAACACGACGTCGGCGAATTCCAGGATCTTCAGCGAAGAGCCGGGACTGACCAGACGGCTGCCGACGACGAGGCAGACGGAGATGGCCAGGGCCAGCCCCACCGCCCACTCGAAGCGCCCGGGCCCCACCACGAGGGCGAAGACGATCCAGGGGGACAACCCGACGAACGGGCTCTCCAGGAACTGCGCCACCTTGTTCGTGCCCCGGGCACCAGCCGTGTGCGCCATGGGTCGGCCCTTTCTGCAGCAGCCCTCGTACGGCCCCCCTCCCAACGTACGCCGCCGCCCCGGGACCGCACCTGCCGTGGGGGTGGTGCCCGGGCGAGGTGCGCGCCGGATGCGGCCGTGCCACGCTGGCTGAACCCTGCGTACCGCCTACGGGGTACCGGGTACACGCGACCGGGCGACGCATGCGGAAGCCCGCCGCCCGGACGAACGGGGCTCGCCGTGCCAAGAGGAACGCACCCCCGGCCCCTGCGGCGGCGCATGGCCGCCGGATGCGCGGCCCTCCTGCTCGTGGTCCTGACCGCGGGCACGGCCGCCGCGGCGACACCACCGGCGCCCACACCCACGCCCTCCGACCGCGGTGGCTCCGACCCGCTCGACCCCCGCATCACGGAGATCATGCGGAAGCCCGGTTACCGCAACGCCCAGTGGGGTCTCCTCCAGGTCGACCCGGACACCGGACGGACCGTCCACAGCCGGTTCCCCGACCAGCTCTTCATCCCCGGGTCCACCGCCAAACTGTTCAGCGTCTCCGGCGCCTGGCACGCCCTCGGTCCCGACCACCGCTTCGTGACACCGCTCTACGCGGTGGGCGAGCGGCGCGGCGCGACCCTGACCGGCGATCTCGCCCTCGTCGCCCAAGGCGATCTGACCATGGGCGGCAGGACCCGCCCCGACGGTACGGTCGCCTTCACCGACCTCGACCACACCTACGCCGACGACGTCCCCGGTGCCACGCTCACCCCGCAGAACCCGCTCGCCGGCATCGACCTCCTCGCGCGCCAGGTGCGCGACTCCGGCATCACCCGCGTCGACGGAAACGTGATCGTCGACGACCGGCTGTTCCAGCCCGAGCCGGTCCTCGTCCCCACCCCGACCCCGCTGATCGTCAACGACAACCTCATCGACCTGACGACCACCCCCGGGGACCGCGCCGACGCTCCCGCCCGGCTGGACTGGCGGCCGAAGGTCGCCCCGTACCGGGTCACTTCGACCGTGAAGACGGTGGCGGCGGGCAAGCCGACGGCCATCACGGTCACGACCTCGGACAACGGCACCCGGATCAGGCTGTCCGGCACGATCGCGGCGGGCGCCGCACCCGCACTGAAGGTCTCCCCCATCACGGACCCGGCGGCCTTCGGCCGGACCGCGCTGATCGAGGCCCTCGAACGGGCCGGGGTGGAGGTGACCGCGGATCCGGTGGGCGGGAACCCCGTGGACCGGCTGCCCGCCGGCTACGAGGGCCGGGCGCGGGTGGCCGCGTACACCTCGCCGCCCTTCGCCGACTACGCCAAGCTCATCCTCAAGGTGAGCCACAACCTGGGCGCCAACCTCGGCATGTGCCTGATGGCGGTCACCACGGGCAGCCGCGCGTGCATGGACGGCTTCCCCGTCCTGGCCTCCTTCCTGGACGCGGCCGAGGTGGACCGTGCGCAGGTACAGCTCCTGGACGGGCGGGGCGGCAACCCCGTCGACCGGTCCACGCCGCAGGCGGAGATACAGATGCTGACGTACTGGCTGCGCTCCCCCGAGGCACGCCGCTTCCGCGAGGCGCTGCCGGTCCTCGGCGTCGACGGGCTGCTGGCCGAGAACTGCCGCGACTGCCCGGCGCGCGGCAAGGTGTTCGCCAAGACCGGGGCCGCCGTCGGGCTGGACGCCCTGAACGACCGCCTGGGCATCGGCGCCATCACCATCGCCGGCTACCTGGACAAGGGGGACGGCCGCTTCGACGTCTTCTACGCGGGCGTCACCGGCGCCTCGACCCCGACGACCGACCCGAGCGGCATCCTCGACATCGCCAACGACGTCGCCATGATCGCCGCCCATCTCCAGGAGGGCGCGCGCGGCACCTGAGAGCGGCACTCGAGCGGGCACCTGTCAAGTAACGAATAGCCGGGTCTACGGCCCCGCGCCGCCTCCGGGCACGGTGGAAAGCGACCGTCCCGCGCACAGCGGGAGCGACGCCATCCGGACCGAAGGCAGACCCGCCATGACTGCTGACATCGCCATCATCGGACTCGGCTGCCGCTTTCCCGGCGCCTCCGACGTCCTCGGCTACTGGAACCTCCTGCTGAGCGGGGCACGGCGGTCCGCCGCCGAGCCCCGGGATCGCCGGAACCCGGCGCTCCCGGACTCCGTGGACCGCTTCGACGCCCTGCACCACGGCGTGCCGCCCGCCCGCGCGCGGGACATGGACCCACAGCACCGGCTGCTGCTCGACGTCAGCCGCGAGGCCCTCGACGACGCGGGGATGGGCCGCGGCGACTTCGACCGGGAGAACACCGGGGTCTTCTTCGCAGGCTCCGCAGACCTGCCCGGGAGCCTGCTCGACACGGCGTCCGGCACCGTCGGCCGCCGGTTCGGCCTGGGCGGGCCCGGCCTCGCCGTCGACACCACCCGTTCCGGCTCGCTGGTCGCCCTCGACCAGGCGATCGCCCACCTGCGTCAGGGCGCCTGCCGGATCGCCCTCGTCGGCGGCGTTCACCTCGACCTCACCCCCGACAGCCCGGTCGGCCCCTCCCGGCTGCGCGCCCTGTCCGCCGCCGGGGTGTGCCGCCCGTTCGACGCGGAAGCCGACGGGTTCGTCCTCGGCGAGGGCGCCGGTGTCGTCGTCATACGGCCCCTCGCCGACGCCCTCGCCGCCGGCGACCGCGTGTACGCCGTGATCAAGGGCATCGGCTCGGCCGACGACGGCGCCTCCCCCGGACCGCTCGTCCCCACCGCCGAAGGCCTGCTCCGCGCCATGCGCCGGGCCTACGAGGACGCCGGTGTCGCCCCGTCCTCCGTGGGCTTCCTGGAAGCCCACGGCACGGGGACCGCCGCCGGGGACCGTGCCGAGGTCGAGGCCCTGCGCCGGCTGCGCACCGAGTACCCCGACGACGACCCGGCCCTGTGCTACCTGGCCTCGGGCAAGGCCCTGATCGGGCACTCCCTGTCCGCGGCGGGCATCGCCGGCCTGATCAAGGCGGCCCTGGTCGTCCACCACCGCACGGTCGTCCCGCAGCCGGCCACCACCACCCACCCCGACCTGGGCATCTCCGCGGCCGGCCTGCGCTTCGCCGACACGCCGCGGCCCTTTCCGGGAGGCGGCACCGCGCGACGTGCCGCCGTCAGCTCGTTCGGGTTCGGCGGCACCCACGTCCACGTGGTGCTCGAGGAGCGCCCCGCCCCGGTCCCCCGGCGGCCTGCGCACGGGGCCGCCGCCACCGCGGGCGCCGGAGCCGAACCCGGCACCGAGGTCACCCGGCACCAGCTCGTCTTCCTCTCGGCCGGAAACCCCGAGCTGCTGGACCAGCACATCGGCGAGGTTCTCGACGTACTCGACGCGGCGGACCGTACGCCGCTGGCGGCCGTGGCCCACACCCTAGGCGCGCGGGCGCCGCTGCCGGCCCGGCTCGCGATCGTGGCCACCGACACGGCCGGATTCCTGCGCCGCCTGCGGCACGCCCGTGAGCAGCTCCTGGCCGGGGCCCGGGGCGACCTCGGCGACGGCGCCTTCGCCGCCGACGCCCCGCTGCCGGCCGCGCAGCGCCGTACCGCCTTCCTCTTCCCCGGCCAGGGCAGTCAGCGGCCGGGCATGATGCGGGACCTCTACGAGAGGTTCCCCGCCTACCGCTCGGCCGTCTGCGTACTCAGCGCCGTGGCCCGGGCCGACCTCGGCTTCGACCTGGCCGACCTGCTGTACGGCGAGGCCTCCGCGCCCCGGGCGTCCCGGCCGTCCCCCGTGGACAACGGGGAGCTCGGGCGCATGCTCGCCGCCACCGAGGTGTGCCAGCCGCTGCTCGGCACCGTCCAGATCGCCGTCACCCGGGTCCTCGCCGACTGCGGGATCACCCCCGACCTCGCCCTGGGCCACAGCACCGGCGAGTACGCGGCCGCCGCGGCGGCCGGGGCCCTGACCCACGTGGACGCCGTCCGGCTGCTGGTGCACCGGGGCGCGGCCCTGCGGCGGGCCGGGAGCGGGCTCCGGGGCGGGATGCTCGCCGTGCAGACCGACAAGGAGACCTGCCGCCGGCTCGTCGACGGGATCGACGACGTGTGGCTCGCCTGCTTCAACCAGCCGCGGCAGGTCGTGGTCAGCGGCACGCCGGAAGGTCTGGCCTCCCTGCGCGAGGCCTGCGCGGAAGCCGGGATCGTCACGGCGGCGCTCGACGTGTCCAACGCCTTCCACTCCCCGCGGCTGGCCCGCGCCGAGGAGGCCGTGCGCTCGGGCCTCGCCGCCCGTCGCATCAGCAGCCCCGCCGTGCCGTTCGTCTCGTCCGTGAACGCGCAGGTCTGCACCGACCCCGGCCGGCTGCGCGAGCTGTGGGCCCGGCACGCGTCCGCGCCGGTCCTCTTCGACGACGCCGTCCGCACCGCCTACCGCCAGGGGGCCCGCGTCTTCCTCCAGGTGGCCGGCGGGACCTCGCTGCTCACCTCCGTCCGCCGCAACCTCATCGGCCACGGCGACGTCCACGTCATCCCCGTCACCGGGGAGGTGCCGGACGACGGACGCACCTTCGTCCTGGCCCTCGCCCGGCTCGCGGTCCTCGGCGCCCCGGTCGACCCGCGCGCGCTGGTCCCCGCGCAGGAGCGCCGACTGCTGGACCTGCCGGTGGCCAAGCTCGACGGGCGGTCCTACCGTGTCACGACCCGTCGCCCCGCGGACGGGCCCGCACCCACCCCGCCTGGCGTACCGGGCCCCGCCGCCCTGCGCCTCGCCGCACCCCTCGCGGCCCCGGCGGCCCCGGCCCCGGCCCTTCGCGCGGCCGCTGCCTCCGCCTCCGCCTCCGCCAAGGAGATGGCAGCGCCGAGCTCCGGTCAGGACGCCGATGCCGACGCGGCCCGGGCCGCCTGAGCCCGCCGGGCCCGCCGCCGTGATGCGCACCGTGCACACCGACGCCTTCCCGCGGATCGCACCGGGTCACGTCCACCGCTGGGGTGGCGCCGTCCTCCTCGTGGCCCGGCGCGGCGATCTCGACCGGTCCCCCTTCCTCTCGCCCGCCGAGCTGCGCGTGGTCCTCGCGCTGCCGGCCCGGCGGCAGGCCGAGTGGACCGCGGGCCGACTGCTCGCCAAGCGGCTGGTCCACGAGGCCGTCGGCGCTCCGGAACGGGAGGTGGAGGTCCTGCCCCGCGCGGACGGCAGCCCGTACGTCCTGGTCGGCGGCAGCCCGCCGCCGGACCTGCGGCTCTCCATCAGCCACACCGACGGGCACGTCGCCGCGGCCCTCGCACCGCAACCGGTCGGAGTGGACCTGTGCGAGACCGCCTCGGCCGAGGCGGTACGCCGGGTCGCGGACCGCGTGCTCTCTCCCGGGGAGCTATCCCTCTCCGATACCGGCCGGCCCGAGTTCCTGGCCGCCGCCTGGGCCCTGAAGGAGGCGGCGGTCAAGGCCGACCGCAGCGGGATCTTCGGCGCCGCTCCGCTCCGCGTGGAGATCCTGCGCCTGCGGCCGCCCCTCCTCGGCGGGCGGCGGCGCGCGGTGGTGTGGCGGGCGGCGGACGCGGTCCTGGCCCTCGTACTGGCGCACCCGGGCACGTGACGGCACTGCGTTGGTGCTCCTTGCCGCGCCGTCTCATGCTTGTCAGTGGAGCCCCTGGCCAGCGAAGGCGAGATGAGCGGCGATGGAGCAACTTCCCACCCCTCCCGGTGAGCGGCCGGCCCGGACGACGCACGCCTCCCCGGGGACGGCGTACACGGCCACGGCCACCGTGAGCGAGCAGGGCATCGTGACCGGGTGGAGCGAGGAAGCCCGCCGGCTGCTCGGCTACGTTCCCTCGGAGGTCGTGGGCCTGCCCGCCGCGGACCTGCTCGCGGACCGTCACGGCGAACACGGCGGATCCGGCGGATCCGGCGGAACGGGCACCGCGGCGCGGCCGGTCGCACCCGGGCGGGAGCGGTGGAGCGGTACCGTGCCGCTGCGCCACCGGGACGGCCGCCGCTTGGACACGGGGCTCCTCGCGCACCGCAGGACGGCCGACGGCGGGGCGGCCGAGTGGTTCGTGGTGTCAGCCGTGCCGGGCGCGCCGGACGCGTCCTGGGACGGGCCCCTGGGCGAATGGGCCTTCGACCGCGCCCCCTGCGTCCTGGCGGTCTTCGACGAGGACCTGCGGCTGGTGCGGGCGAACGCCGACATGCACCGCTTGCTCGCCCTCACGGAGTCCGAGATGCGCGGGCTGCGCCTTTCGGAGATCGCCCCCGACCCGGTGAGCGAGGAGACCGAGCGCGGGATGCGCCGCGTGCTGGAGACGGGTGAGCCGCAGTCCGTGGACGGCTTCGTACGGCCGCCCGGCGCGGGCGCGGCGTCCGGCTGGGCGACCGCGCTGGCCCCCGTGCCGGGCCCGGACGGCCGGGTACGGGCCGTGTACCTGACCGCACACGACAGGGCCACGGGGGACACCGCCCCGCGCAAGCCGCTCCCGCCGACCCTCGCCGGGGCCCGGATCGCCGCCACCCCGGACAGCGCCCGCACCGCGCAGGAACTGGCCGACGCGGCCGTCCCCCGGCTCGCCGACCTGGCGCTCGTCGACCTGCTGGAGCCTTCCCCGCGCGGCGAGGCCTCGTCCCGGAGTCCCGGGACGGGGGCGCTCACGGTGTCCCGTAGCGCCGTACGGTCGGTCCTCGGCGGGAGTCAGGAGTCCCGGTTCGCGGTCGGGGAGACGACCGTCTACCCGGCGCTGTCGCCCCCCGTGGAGTGTCTGGCCGCAGGGCGGGGCGCCGTGTACGGGACCGCCGACCCGGCCGTCGCCCGGTGGGTGGCGCAGGATCCCGGAGCCGGCTGGATCGGCGAGCACGGGACCCATTCGATGATGCTCGTGCCGCTGCGCGACGGCGGGGTCACCGTCGGCCTGGCCGTCTTCAGCCGTCACCAGCAGCGCGAGCCCTTCGACCCGGAGGACCTGCGCCTGGCCGAGGAGCTCGCGGCCCGAGCGGCCACGTCCATCCACCGGGCGCGCCGGACCTCCCGGGAGCACACCAGCACCATGACGCTGCAGCGCAGCCTGCTCCCGCACACGATGCCCGTGCAGTCGGCGCTGGAGATCGCCTCCCGCTACCTGCCCGCCGGCGGCGAGGCGGGTGTGGGCGGCGACTGGTTCGACGTGATCCCGCTGTCCGGAGCCCGGGTGGCCCTGGTCGTGGGAGATGTCGTCGGTCACGGCATGCGCGCCACCGCCACCATGGGCAGACTGCGCACGGCGGTACGCACGCTGGCCGATGTCGACCTGCCGCCCGACGAGCTGCTCACCCACCTCGACGACCTGATCATCCACTTGTCGGCGGACGAGGCGGGTCACGAATCCTCCGGCGGGATCGGCACCACCTGCCTGTACGTCGTGTACGACCCGGTGACCCGCCGGTGCACCGCCGCCCGGGCCGGCCATCCGCCGCCCGCCGTGGTCTCCCCCGAGGGCAACGCGTACCTCCTCGACGTCCCGGCGGGGCCGCCGCTGGGCCTGGGGGGCCTGCCCTTCGAGACCGTCGAGGTGGAACTTCCCGAGGGCAGCCTCCTCGCGCTGTACACCGACGGCCTCCTCCAGGCCCGGGACCACGACGTCGACGAGGCCCTGGACAGCATGCTCGCGGCCCTGGTCCGGCCCGCCTCCACTCTGGACACCGTCTGCGACCGGGTGCTGACGGCTCTGCTGACCCATCGTCCCGATGACGACGTGGCCCTGCTCGTCGCCCGGACCCGGGCCCTGCACACCGACAAGGTCGCCGTCTGGGACCTGCCCTCCGACCCCTCCTTCGTCGCGCAGGCCCGCCGCAGCGCCACCGACCAGCTGACCGCCTGGGGGCTCGACGAGGCCGCCTTCGTCACCGAGCTCGTGGTCAGCGAGCTGGTCACCAACGCCATCCGCTACGGCGAGGCGCCGGTCCAGCTGCGGCTGATCCACGAAGGCACGACGCTGATCTGTGAAGTCTCGGACGCCAGTGGCACCGCCCCGCACATGCGGCGTGCCCGGATCTTCGACGAGGGAGGGCGCGGCCTGCTGCTGGTCGCGCAGCTCACCCAGCGCTGGGGTACCCGGCACACCCTCTTCGGGAAGACCATCTGGGCCGAGCAGTCCCTCGCCGGGATCTGAGCACCTTCCCGGGACTTTCGGCGGTCCTTCCGAGGACCTTCTCCCCTCCCCTGTGACACGCTCGTGACAGACGACGGACAGGGTGATGAACTCCCACCGACAGGCTCTTTAACACGGACATACATTCACATTCGTGGACATGTCCTCTGCTTCCAAAGGTGCGAGCAGCCGTGATGAACGAGCCGAAGTGCCGGAGGAAGTCCCATGAGCCTCACACTCGTCGCACCGCACCCCGAAGCCACCACAGCCCCCGCAGCCGTCCTCGCCCCGCGTGAGCAGGAGGCTCTGCGCCACATCGCCGCCGGGTGCACCTACGTGCAGACGGCCCGCTCCATGGGACTCTCCAAGCACACGGTCGACGCCTACCTGCGCCGCATCCGGGCCAAGCTGGGCATCAACACCACGGCGGAGATGACCCGCCTGGCGATCTCCCTGGGCCTGTGAACACCGGCCGCGCCCAGTCCGGGGGCTCCCTCGGCGGCTCGCCGCTCCCCGGATCCCCGGGAGACGGCGGACCTGTCCGCCGGACCGCCGCGGTGGCGGTCGCCGCACGCAGCGCCGCCACGAATTCCAGGCACGAGTCGTAGCGGTCCTCCGGGACCTTCGCGAGAGCCTTCTCCAGCACGGCGCCGGCCTCCGGCGCGATATCCGGCCGCTTCTCCGACAGGGGAGGCGGCTTGTCGTATTGGTGCGCCCACAGCAGCGCCGGAGCGTCGTCCCGGACGAAGGGCGGCCCTCCCGCCAGGGACTCGTAGACGACGCAGCCGAGGCTGTAGACATCGCACCTGCCGTCGACCGGGCGCCCGGAGATCTGCTCCGGCGCCATGTAGTCGACCGTGCCGACGAACTCGCCCGCCGTGGTGAAGCCGGTGAGCGCCAGCGACTTCTTCGTCAGGCCGAAGTCCGTGAGGTAGACGTGCTCGGGGTGGTCGCTGTCGGTGCCCTCGGCGACCAGGATGTTGGCGGGCTTGACGTCCCGGTGCACGAGATCGTGCTCGTGGGCGGCGTCGAGGGCCGATGCCACCTGGGCGGCGATGCGCAGGGCCGTCGGGACGGGCAGCGGTCCCTCACGGTCCAGCAGGGCCCGCAGGTCCATCCCGGCGACGTACCGCATGGCGATGTAGAGGACCCCGTCGGTCTCCCCGGCTTCGAAGACGGGCACGATGTGCGGGTGGTCGATCCTCGCGGCGACCCTGGATTCGTGGGCGAAGCGGCGCCGGAAGACCTCGTCCCGGACGCGCTCCGGGGCGATCAGCTTGAGCGCGACCGTACGGTCCAGGCGCAGGTCCCTGGCCTGGTAGACGACGGCCATGCCGCCCCGGCCGATGATGCGCTCGATCCGGTAGCCGGCGATCTGCCTGCCGATCAGGCCGGAGGCCCGGCCCGTATAAAGGCCCTGGTTCGCTGCCGTGCCCATCAGGCGCCTCCCTCGGAAAGTCTATCCAGTGGTCCACAGGCATGCCCGTGGGGCGAGCGGTGCTCGCCCCACGGGGATGTGCCGTCGGTCAGTCGTCGTCGCCGCCGGCCCCGCCGTTGCCGCCGCGGCCACTGGTTTCGCAGCCGACGCCTATGCAGATGCCGCCGGTGCCGCCCTTTCCTCCGGCGCCTCCGTCACCACCGGGGGCCGCGTTGCCGCCCTTTCCGCCGGTGCCTCCGTTGACGCTGCCGCCGCAGACTCCGGCGCAGATTCCGCCGTTGCCGCCCTGGGAACCGTTGCCGGACGGCCGGCCCTGGGCGCCGGTGCCTCCGTTGGCGCTGCCGTTGCAGAGCCCGGCGCAGATTCCGCCGTTGCCGCCGTTGGTTCCGTTGACCGTTCCGTTGCAGTTGCCGGCGCACACCCTGTCACCGACGCGGACGCTGCCGTTGCCCACTTGGACCTTGCCGGCGAGGCGGCTCGTGCCGGGTCTGCTGTCACCACCGTCCTGCCAGCCACTGGGCGCCGCAGCCGTCGTGACGGTGGCCGTCGACGCCGGAGCCGCCATGGCCGCGGGCGCCATCGCACCGGCACCGATCAACGTCGACGAGATGACAAGACCAATACGGAACTTCCAGGAACGCGTACGCATGGGATTCTCCTTGCCGATTGATGGTGATGGTGATGGTTGAAATCGATACCGGAAACGGTGTCGGGAATGAGGACGGAAAAGGGCCCGGCCGGCCACCGGCCGGTCGGGCCCGCATGTCAGGAGGAGAGGGGGGAGAAGGGGTTGCTGCTTCCCATCAGGGCGAACCAGTCGCCGTCCTCGTAGCTCTTCTTCCAGGTGTCGATCTGCTCGGTCGAGATCTTGTACTTCTTGGCGATCTTCTCCTTCATTTCGTCGGAGTCGTCGGCCAGCAGGGTCACCACGATGCGCACCTTGTCCACCATCGTCAGCTCCGCCTTGGGCTTGTCCGGCAGGTCGTCGAACCGGAAGCAGCCGACTCCACCGGGCTTGCCGGGCTCACCGGGCTTGCCGGGCTGACCGCCCTTGCCGCCTTCGCCGCCCTCGCCGCCTTCGCCACCTGCACCGCCGAACCCGCAGTGGGCGGGCGATCCGGTCATGATCGAGGAAACGGAGCTTGCGGGGGTGTGGGACTGCGCAGCTTGCGCGGCGCACGCCGTACCGGTGACGAAAGCCAGGGAGGCCGCCGCCAGGATGAGCGGACGCTGCCAGGGGCTCGTGAACATGGGGGTTCTCCGTTTCCGTGAGCACGGATGTCGCTGATGGGGAAAGGGGTGAAGCGGGTGGTGGTGAAGCGGGTGGGGTGGGGGTGGAGGCCCTGCAGGCCTCCACCCCCGTCGAGCACGGTGAGGAGTCAGCGGTTAGAAGATGCTGCCGCCTCCGGCGCCGCCACCGCCGCCGAGGCCGCCGAACAGGCCGCCGAAGCCGCCCTTGCCGCCCTTGCCGCCGTTGCCGCCCTCGAGGACACCGAAGCCGCCCTTGCCGCCCTTACCGCCGTCGCCGCCGATCAGGATGCCGTCGCCGCCGCTGCCGGCGTTGCCGCCGCTGCCACCGAAGAGGCCGCTGCCGCCCCCGCCGCCGTTGCCGCCCTTGCCGCCGACGAAGCCTTCGCCGCCGCCACCGCCGCCACCGCCACCGCCACCGGAGAGGACGCCGTCGCCGCCCTTGCCTCCGTTGCCGCCGGCACCGCCGGTACCGAGAACGCTGCCCCCGCCGGAGCCGCCGGAGCCGCCACCGCCGCCGATGAGGCCGCCGCCGCCTTCCCCGCCGTCCCCTCCGGCGCCACCGGCCGCCGGGAGGGCGGTGGCCACATGGGCCGGAGCCGGAGCCGCCGTGGCCATGGAGGCCGGAAGGAGGACCGCTCCCGAGATCATGGCGGCCGATGCGACCAGCGTCGCGATGCGGAATCCACGGCGGTTGGTGCGGGCGGAGTCGTTGGTGAGAGTCTTACGGTTCATGACCTTCTCCTAATGGCTTGCGTACCCGGGATATTCGGGACGGTGAGGTGATGTCGGGAAGAGGAGGAGTTCCTCGGAGAGGCTTTCCGTTTGCCGCTTCCCTTGTGCCTCAAGTAAGCCCCGGGCGGCCCATCCGGGTCATGTTCCGGAAACTCGGGACTTGACACCCTTCGAACCACGGGTTAAAAGCCGGATAAGCCTGCGGGGTCAGAGGCCCCGGCGGCTGCGGTACGCGACCACGGAGACCCAGAGCAGTGCCGTGACGGCTCCGACGGCCAGGGTCAGGGTGCCGGCCCGGCCACCGGCCATCGCCCAGCCGTTGCCGATCAGGAGGGCGGTACCGGCGACGCGGGAGCCGATCGCGTACCGGCGGTTCCCGGCGCGGCCGAAGTGCCGGCCCAGGACGTAGCAGGCGGCGATCAGCGAGGTGAAGGTGATCGATCCGGCGGCGAAGTGGGCGTAGCTGTGCCAGGTGAGCGTGGCGGTCTCCACGGAGGGGGCGCCCAGCGGGAAGCCGTCGACCGGGTCCATGACGAAGGCTCCCGCGGCGATCATGCCGATGCCGGCGATCCGGACCAGCCGTGGCGCCCAGGTGGATCCGGGGGTGCCGCGCAGGGCCCGGCGCAGGCCGGTCGCCCCGATGGCAAGCAGGGTTCCGGCGAGCAGGAAGTTGGTGATCTGGAGCCAGCCGAGGCTGCCGTTGCTCAGCGCGCTCAGCGGGTGGCGGGTGATGTCGAAGCCCTCGCGGCTCGCGGCCTGGGTCAGGGAGACGACCGCCCACAGCGGGGAGGCCACGACCACGCAGGTGAGCAGGGAGCGGGTGGTGGCAGAGGAAGAGACGGTGGCGGTGGCGGTGGCGGAAGCGGCGGGGGTTCGGGTGCTCATGGCGGGTACCTCTCGGGTTCGTCGTACGCGGCTCTCGTTCGGTTCTCGCCGGTTCGACGTGTATGCAGGTACGGGCAGCAGCTCGGCACCACGAGACGAGGGAGTCCCCATGCGCTACCTGATGACGACGAAGCCTTCCGACGCCGCCCCCGACGAGCGGCTGTACGCGGAAATGGGCAGGTTCATCGAGGAGCTGACGGCGGCCGGCGTACTGCTGGCCACCGGCGGCCTGGAACCGGGCGGCATCCTGGTGGCCTCCTCCGGCGAGGAGATCACCGTGACGGACGGGCCCTTCGCCGAGGCCAAGGAGGCCGTGGCCGGTTTCGCGCTGATCGAGGTCCGTTCCAGGGAAGAGGCCATCGAGCTGGCCCGCCGCTTCCGCAGGATCGTCGGTGACGGCGAGAGCGTGGTCCAGCAGGTCTTCGGCCCCTGACCCGTGCCGGACACCTCGCGGACGATCGACGCGGTCTGGAAGCTCGAATCGGCCAGGATCATCGCCACGCTCACACGTCTGGTGCGCGATGTCGGCCTGGCCGAGGAACTGGCCCAGGACGCGCTCGTCGCCGCGCTCGAACAGTGGCCGGTCGCCGGGGTCCCCGACAACCCCGGCGCATGGCTGACGACCACGGCCAAACGCCGGGCCGTCGACCACATCCGGCGCTCCCGGATGCTGACGGACAAGCAGGAGCAGCTCGCCCACCAGCTGGAGGAGGACCGGGGGCACCGGGAGGACCAGGAGCCCGAACAGGACGACGTCCTGCGGCTGATGTTCCTCTCCTGCCACCCGGTGCTGCCGGCCCGGGCCCGTGCGGCCCTCACCCTCCGGCTGCTGGGCGGCCTGACGGCCGAGGAGATCGCACGGGCCTTCCTCGTCACGGCGAGCGCCGTCACCCGTCGGATCGCCGCGGCCAAGCGCACGCTGGCCGAGCACCGCGTGCCCTTCGACCTGCCGGAGGAGACGGAGCTGCCCGAGCGGCTGTCCTCGGTGCTTGAAGTCATCTACCTGATCTTCAACGAGGGCTACTCGGCCACCTCCGGCGACGATCTGATGCGGCCCGGGCTCTGCCTGGAGGCGCTCCGGCTGGGCCGGCTGCTGGCCGAGCTTGCGCCCCGGGAGGCCGAGGTCCACGCCCTGGTGGCGCTGATGGAGATCCAGGCCTCCCGTTCGGCGGCGCGCACCGGGCCCTCGGGCGAGCCCGTCCAGCTCCACGAGCAGAACCGGGGGCGCTGGGACCAGCTGCTCGTACGCCGCGGCTTCACCGCGATGCTGCGGGCGCGGGAGGCCGGCGGGGCCCCCGGCCCCTACATGCTGCAAGCGGCGATCGCCGTGTGCCACGCACAGGCGCGCACCGCCGAGGAGACCGACTGGGCGCAGATCGCGACCCTGTACGGAGCCTTGGCGCGACTGCTGCCGACGGCGGTGGTCCAGCTCAACCGGGCGGTGGCCCTCGGCATGGCCCACGGGCCGCAGGCCGGCCTCGACCTGGTGGACTCCCTGGTCGCCGATCCCGTGCTCCGCGACTACCACCTCCTCCCCAGCGTCCGGGGAGACCTGCTGCTGCGCCTGGACCGCGGCCCGGAGGCGCGGCTGGAGTTCCTCCGGGCCGCTGCCCTCGCCAAGAACGCCGCCGAGCGCGCCTTCCTGCGCCGGCGTGCGGAAGAGGTCCCCGTCACCGGCGGCCCGGCCGGTACGGCGCCGGGTCCGGCCCTCGGCCGGGCCGCGGAGGGCTTCCTCGGCCGGACGGAGCTGGACGCGGCGACGGTCCGCTCGTACGGGCAGACCCTGCGGCGGCTGCGCCTGGACCTCGGCGACGGCACACCGCTGTCCGGCCTGACGTCCGAGGAGGTGGCACGGGTGTGCACGGCCGCCTGGGGCGCCGGGGCGGCCAGGACCTGGAACCGGCACCGCGCGGCCGTACGCTCCTTCGGCGCCTGGGCCGGCCTGGACGGGCTCGCGGCCGGGCTGGAGCGGCGCACCGAGCCTCTCCCCCGGGGCTCCGCCCTGGGCCCCGTACAGCTCGACGCGCTCTGGAGCGACCCCGAAGTACCCCTGCGGGAACTGACGTTGTGGCGGCTCCTGCACGAGTCGGGGGCGGGGGTGAAGGCCGTCCTGTCCCTGAACGTGGAGGACCTGGACCTGGAGGACCGCCGGGCCCGCGCGGGCCGCGCGTGGGTGGGCTGGCGCTCCGGGACGGCCCGGCTCCTGCCCCTTCTGCTGGCCGGCCGCACCAGGGGTCCGGTGTTCCTCTCCGAGCGGCGTCCCGGCCCGGCCAGGACCCCGGGCCCGGCCGACCTCTGCCCGGACACGGGCCGGCGCCGCCTGTCCTACGAGCGCGCCGAGCACCTCTTCAAGGAGACCACCAGACCCCTGGACCCGGACCGCGAGGGCTACACCCTGCGCCGCCTCAAGCCCGGTCCGCGGCCGACCGAGGGCACCGCCTAGCCCTCGGACGCCAAGACCGTGAGGACCTCCCCGAGCCGTGCGCGGACGGCTTCGTCGGCGATGGTCCCGTCGGCGCCGACCGTCCCGCGGTCCACGGGGATCCGAACGCAGGCCGCGTCCCTGATGTCCGCTCCGGTGTAGCCGAGCACGGTCCGCAGCGTGGCCTCCGCGCCCTGGCCGCGCCCCGGGGCCGCCGCGTTCACCCAGGCGACGGGCTTGTCGCAGATCTCGGTGCCGCCGACCGTCCAGTCGAGCAGGTTCTTGAAGGAACCCGGCAGCGTGCCGGCGTACTCGGGGGCGCAGATCAGCACCCCGGCCGCCCCGGCGATCGCGGCGCGCAGCGAGGCCACGGGACCCGGCAGCGGTTCCGTGTCCTCGTCGGGATTGAAGTGCGGAAGGTCCGCCAGCCCCTCGTAGAGGACGGTCCGCAGCCGGGAGGGGGCAGCCGCCTGCGCGGTGCGCAGGACGGTCTCGTTGGAGGAGCCGGCCCGCAGGCTTCCGGACAGCAAGAGGATCACAGGCAGCGTAGACATGTGCCCCAATGTATTGATCCGTCGCAGGAGGGACTCCCCCGGGTCAGCCGAAGCGGCCCTGGACGTAGTCCGAGGTGCGCGGGCCGGCGGCGGCCTGTCCCTGGAGGAGGCGGCCGAGGAGGGCTTCTACGACCAGTCCCACTCCACCCGGCATTTCAAGCGCGTCGTCGGCACCACCCCGGGGCGCTTCGCCCTCTCCTCCGCATCCCGCTGACGGCGGCCCGGCGGGCGAGTAGGGTGACGATCCATCAGGTCATGTGACCCGGACTCTTGACTCTGTACCCGGCAGTAGCGATTCTCGACCCAATGCTTGCGCGGGACATGACAAACAGGTGCCAGGGCGGCCACGCCTCCGGTGGACCGTGTCCTCGACCGCGCCCTCCGCCGACCGAGGACGTGAGAGTGGCCATGACCCCAGAACCACGAAGGCAACGACCGGAACCACACCCCCGCAGCCGGCGCAAGCCGTTCGCGATCCTGTCCCTGCTCCTCGGCCTGCTCGCCATGGCGCTCGGCCCCGTACCGGGGGCGGCGGCCGACAACGGCTGGTGGAACCCCACCGCACGGCCCGCGCCCGACTCCCAGATCAACGTGACCGGTGAGCCCTTCAAGGGCACCGACGCCCAGGGCAACGTCCGCGGCTTCGTCGACGCGCACGACCACATCATGTCCAACGAGGGCTTCGGTGGCCGCCTGATCTGCGGAAAGCCCTTCTCCGACGCCGGGATCGCCGACGCGCTCAAGGACTGTCCCGAGCACTACCCCGACGGCAGCCTCGCGATCTTCGACTTCATCACCAAGGGCGGCGACGGCAAGCACGACCCCGACGGCTGGCCCACCTTCAAGGACTGGCCCGCCCACGACTCGCTGACCCACCAGCAGAACTACTACGCCTGGATCGAGCGCGCCTGGCGCGGCGGACAGCGCGTCCTCGTCAACGACCTGGTCACCAACGGGGTGATCTGCTCGGTCTACTTCTTCAAGGACCGCGGCTGCGACGAGATGACCGCCATCCGCCTGGAGGCGAAGAAGACCTACGACATGCAGGCCTACATCGACAAGATGTACGGCGGCGCGGGCAAGGGCTGGTTCCGCATCGTCACCGACTCCGCCCAGGCCCGTGAGGTGATCAAGCAGGGCAAGCTGGCCGTGGTCCTCGGGGTCGAGACCTCCGAGCCCTTCGGCTGCAAGCAGATCCTGGACATCGCGCAGTGCAGCAGGCAGGACATCGACCGCGGGCTCGACGAGCTGTACAACCTCGGCGTGCGCAGCATGTTCCTGTGCCACAAGTTCGACAACGCCCTGTGCGGGGTCCGCTTCGACGAGGGTGCGCTGGGAACGGCCATCAACGTCGGGCAGTTCCTCTCCACGGGCACCTTCTGGAAGACCGAGCAGTGCGCGGGCCCGCAGCACGACAACCCCATCGGCCTGGCCCCGGCGGCCTCTGCCGAGAAGCAGTTGCCCGCGGGCGTGAGCGTGCCCTCGTACGCCTCGGGCGCCCAGTGCAACACCCGTGGGCTCACCGACCTCGGTGACTACGCGGTGCGCGGCATGATGAAACGCAAGATGATGCTCGAGCTCGACCACATGAGCGTGAAGGCGGCCGGCCAGGCCTTCGACATCCTCGAAACCGAGTCGTACCCGGGCGTGATCTCCTCGCACAGCTGGATGGACCTGGGCTGGACCGAGCGGCTCTACAAGCTCGGCGGTTTCGCCGCCGCGTACATGGGCGGCTCCGAGGGCTTCAGCGCGGAGGCCAAGCGGACCGACGCGCTGCGCGAGAAGTACAACGTCGGCTACGGCTACGGCACCGACATGAACGGCGTCGGCGGCTGGCCCGGCCCGCGCGGGGCGAACACGCCGAACCCGGTCACGTATCCCTTCCGCAGCACCGACGGCGGCTCCGTCATCGACAAGGTGACCACCGGCCAGCGCACGTGGGACCTCAACACCGACGGCGCCTCGCACTACGGCCTGGTGCCCGACTGGATCGAGGACATCCGGCTGGTCGGCGGGCAGGGCGTGGTGGACGACCTGTTCAAGGGCGCCGAGTCCTACCTGCGCACCTGGGGCAACTCCGAGCAGCACAAGGCCGGAGTGAACCTCGCCTCGGGCACGGCCGCCTCGGCGAGCTCCGCCGAGTGGAACCCGTTCGTCAGCTACGCGCCCGGCAGGGCCGTGGACGGCGACCGGGGCAGCCGCTGGGCGAGCGACTGGAGCGACGACCAGTGGGTGCAGTTCGACCTCGGCTCCCCTTCCCTGGTCAAGCGGGTCACGCTCGAGTGGGAGCGGGCGTACGGGAAGTCGTACCGCATCGAGCTCTCCCCGGACGGGACGAACTGGCAGACGGCCTGGTCCACGGCGAGCGGTGACGGCGGCCTGGACACGGCGCAGTTCGCGGGGGTCCCGGCCCGGTACGTACGCGTCCACGGAGCGGGACGCGGCACCCAGTGGGGTTACTCCCTGTACGAAGTCGGCGTATACAGCAGCTGACGGCGTCGAGCGGGGTGTCCGGGGGCCGGTGCGCCCGCGGACACCCCGCCCGGGGCGCACCGAGCGAAGGGGGACCCGTACATGGCACGGATGCCGTTGACCGACCGGCGCAGGCAGCTGACGGAGGCGGCGATCCGCGCGATGACCCGAGACGGGGTGTCCAGGACCACGACCCGTTCCATCGCCGCCGAGGCGGGCGTCTCCCTGAGCGTCTTCCACTATTGCTTCGACTCCAAGCAGGCGCTGCTGGAGTCGGTCATCGAGACCATCACGGCGCACTACGTGACCCTCGTGAAGGCCGCGATCCTGCCGAGGCCGACCCTGCGGGAGACCGTCCGGGCCGGCTTCCAGGCGTACTGGGACCACGTGGCGGCCAGCCCCGGGGCGCACATGCTCACCTACGAGCTCACCCAGTACGCGCTGCGCCAGCCGGAGTTCGGGCACCTGGCGCGCAAGCAGTACGAGTCCTACTGCGCCGCGTACACCGTGCTGCTCGAAGAGCTGCGCCTCATCCACCCGTTCGAGCTCAGCGTGCCGGTGACCGTGCTGGCCCGCTATCTGGCGGCCATGACGGACGGGGTCACCCTGAACTTCCTGGTCCTCGGCGACGACAAGGCGGCCGCCGAGATCCTGGACATGGTCACCGACCACGTGGCGGGGCTCGTCGTCCGGACCGACTGACCCACTCTCAGGCAGCCACACGGAAGCCGATGTTGGACGTCGAGCTGTCCGGGGTGTTGGAGCTGCGGGCCGCGACCCGGTAGCGGTTGCAGTACGAGTCGTGGCAGAGGAAGGACCCGCCGCGCATCGCGCGGGACGGGTGGCCCGGGGCGAAGCGGTCCGCGGACCACTCCCACACGTTGCCGACGGCGTTGTAGAGCCCGTGGCCGTTGGGGCGGTACGACTTCACCGGGACGGTGCCGGTCCGGCCCGCGGTGTGGATGGTGGGGAAGTCGCCCTGCCAGATGTTCAGCAGCACCCGGCCGCCCGGTGCGAGATCGTCGCCCCAGGGGTAGCGGCGCCCCTCCAGGCCGCCGCGCGCCGCGTACTCCCACTCGGCCTCGGTGGGCAGCCTCGTTCCGGACCAGCCGCAGTAGGCCACCGCGTCGTTCCACGAGACGTGGACGACGGGGTGGTTCTGCCGGGAGGCGATCGACGACCCGGGTCCCTCGGGATGCCTCCAGCTCGCGCCGGACACCGCCCGCCACCACGGGACCCCGTCCACGGCCGGTGCGGAGGCGGCGAGTTCGTCCGGCAGGAGTCCGGCGAAGACGAAGGAGAAGCCGAAGTCCTCGGCCTCCGTGACATGGCCGGTGGCCTTGACGAAGGTCGCGTACTGCGCGTTCGTGACCGTCGTCGGCGCGATCCGGAAGGGGGCCACTTCCACCTCCCGGACCGGGCCCTCCCCGTCGGCCGGGAACCCATCCGCGTCGTCGGTGCCCATGAGGAAGCGCCCGCCGGGGAGGTCGAGCAGACCGCGGACGGCCCGGGGCGCGGCGACGACCGGCGCGGCGAGCAGGGTCAGGGCGCCGGCCGGGGAGTCGTGGCCCGGGGTGCAGCAGGAGGAGGACATGAGGGCTCCGGTGGACGTACGTGCGGATGGGTGCGGTCCGGCCGGGCGCGCGGGGGCGCGCCCGGCCGGAGGCGGGGGCTAGCCGACCCTGTCGGCCGCGAGCTGAGCTGCCAGGGCGGGGATGCCAAGGTTCCGTTCCTGCGCCGGGGTGGCCTGGTAGAGCTTGTTGACCAGCTGGTGCGGATCGGCGGCGAGGTCGTAGTACTCGCGGAACTTGACCTCTCCGGTGCCGGCCACGGTGCCGTTGGCGTCGGTGTACAGCGTGTAGTACTCGACGTACTGCTTGTCCTTGGAGACGTAGGAGGACCAGGTGCGGTGGTCGGTGCCCTGTCCCTTGCGCCACCATTCGACGAGCAGGTGGTCGCGGCTGTACGCGCTCAGCAGCGACGTGCCGTCCTGCGGGGTGTTCGGGGTGATCCCGGCGGCGTCCAGGATGGTGGGCGCGATGTCGATGTTGGCGACGATGCGGTTGTCCACCGTGCCGGCGCCGAGGCCTCCGGCGGGCCAGGAGAGGTAGAACGGCACCTCGTGCGCGGGGCTGTAGGGCACCGACTTGGCGGTCCAGCCGTGGTCGGCCCAGCCGAAGCCGTTGTCGCCGATGTAGATGACGAGCGTGTTGTCGAGCTGGCCGGTGGCCGCCAGCTTGTCCTTGAAGGCCTGGACCGCGTCGTCGACGGAGAGCAGCACCCGCAGCTGCTCGGCGCGGATGCGCTTGCCGTCCTCGAGGGTGCCGGTGGCCTCCTTGATGTAGGTCGGCTTGTCGCTGCGGTCGGCCTCGGTGACGGAGGGGCGTCCGTTCCACTCGGGTACGGGCACGCCCGCGTACTTGGCCTCGGGCGTGCGGGGTCCGTGCGAGGCGTACGGGGTGACGTAGGCGAACCAGGGGCGGGTGTCGGTGGCCGCCTTGTCCAGGAAGCCCAGCGTCCGGTTCTTGATGATGTTCGTGGTGTAGCCGTTGATCGTCTGGACCGTCCCGTTGACGTTCCACTTGCCGTCCACGTACGAGGGCTGGAGCAGTGCGAAATCCTCGAAATGCGGGGGCGCGTCGGCAATGTTCCACGCATTGAGGTATTTGCCGAAGAGGCCCGTGCGATATCCGGCCTGCTTCAGATAGCGCTGGACGGTGGTGTTCTGGTCGAGGGAAGCCGACGCGGCGTTGTTGCGGACGCCGTGGTTGTGGGCGTAGCGGCCCGAGAACACGGAGGAGCGGGAGGGCGCGCACAGCGGGGTGGTGACGTGGCCGTGGTTGAATTTCACGCCCTCCCCGGCCAGCCAGCCGATGGTCTTCTGGAGGGCCCATTCGGTCTGTTTGGGCTGGTCGTCGGTGACGATCAACAGGATGTTCGGACGGCCGGCGGCCGCTGCCGCGGGAGCCGCGGCGGCCTGGCCGATCGCGGGCACGGTGGCGGCGGCCGCGGCCGCCGCGGTCCCGGCGAGGAATCCTCTCCGGCTGACCTGCGTACGGATTCTCTTGCTCATGGGTATTTCCTCCTGCTCTCCGAAGGCGCCCCATCAACTTCAAAAGATGGTGTGGCAGCCACTGCCATGCGGAGAGCGTAAAGGGATCCCAATAGGCGTTCCATGTACGGAGTATGAAATGACGTCAGGGTCCGTGAACAACGTCAGTCGAGGACCGGATGGGCTTCCGGATGCTCGTCCCACCACGCCCGGTGGAAGGCGTTGTTGTCCACATTGGCCAGGTACGCGTAGACGGCCGACCGGTAGAAGAGCTCCGCCTGGCGGGCCGAGACCGTCGAGCGGTTCCAGGCCAGCCGGATGCGCCCGGTGATCGGCGCCCCGATCAGCGGCCGCATCACCGTGCCCGCCACGGCGGGTGCGGTGGGCTGGCTGAGGGAGACGGCGCGCCCCGCGGAGATCAGGTCGTACTGCATCATGCGGTCGGTGATCCGGTAGCGCAGCGCGGGTACGAAGCCGGCCTTGGCGCAGGCCTCGACCAGCGCCTCGGGTCCCCCGTCGTCGTCCTCCACCAGGGTCATCCACTGCTCGTCGGCGAGGTCGGCGAGGTCGAGGGCCTCCAGCCGGGCCAGCGGGTGCCGGGCCGACATCCTGATGCAGAAGGGTTCCTTGGGAACCAGGGTGCGGGCCGTCACGCCGGCGGGCAGCGGCACCTCGTGGTCGTTGACCTCGCCGTACACGATGACGTCGTAGCGGCCCGCGCCGAGCATCCGCACCAGGGCCGTCACCGAGTCCTCCAGGTCCACGGTGATCTCCCGGCCCGCCAGGACCAGGTCCTGCCGGGCGATCAGGCCGTCGATCAGCACCAGCAGGATGCAGCCCAGGCGCAGCGGGGCGTCGGCCGTCCGGGCCCGAGCCTCCGAGCCGAGGGCGTCCATCTCGCTGAGCACCCGGCGGGCCTTCGCCAGGACGAACTGGCCGAGCGGGGTGGGTTCGACCCCGAGCCGGCCCCGGACGAAGAGTTCGCCGCCGGTGACCCGCTCGATCCGGCGCAGCTGGGCGGAGAGAGCCGGCTGGGAGACCCCGAGGACCCGCGCCGCGCCCCCCAGGCTTCCGGTCTCCGCTATCTGGCAGACGGCTTGCAGATGTCTCAACTCCAGCTGCATCCCGGCAGCTTACGCAGCGTCATCCGTCGGCACCATAACGCCGGTCTTATGTCGGCAGGGATGTCCCGATCTCGTCATGGACACGCCCATACTCGGCCGCGAACAGCCAGACCGCCTTTTCGCGCACCTCCCCTCCCCGTCCCACCCCCCACACGATCGGAGTGGACTCTTGCAGCCCACCAGATGGATGGCCGCCCTCGCGGCCATGGTGCTGACCACGGGCCTCGCCGGCACGCTGGCCACCACCGCCACCGCCTCGCAGAACGCGGATCCCCTCCCGCCCACCGCTGCCGAACGGGCGGTCGCCGCGGCCGACGCGGCCGTGCGCAGCGGCCTCGACAGCCTGGTCAACTCCCCGCAGCAGCAGTACGACCGCCGCCTGGTCACCCCCTGGGTGAAGGACCTCTACTCCGTCGCGTACGAGCGCAGCTACCGCGGCCTGCCGGTCGTCGGCGGCGACGCGGTCGTGCTCGCCGACGGCCAGGGCCGGGTGCGCGCCCTCCAGTCGGCCTCCGCGACCGTGATCGACGTGGCCACCACCGCGTCGGTCTCGGCGCAGGCCGCCGAGACCGTCTCGCGCGCCGAGCAGGTCAAGACGGACAAGGTGGAGAGCCGCCGGCTCGTCGTCAAACTCAAGGACGACAAGGCGGTGCTGGCCTGGGAGACCGTCCTGGTCGGGCGGACCGCCAAGGCCCCCAGCAAGCTGCACGTGTTCGTGGACGCCCGTACCGGCAAGGTGCTCGACCGCTTCGACGAGGTGGTCGCGGGCAGCGGCAACAGCAAGTGGAACGGCCCGAACCCGCTGACGATCGACACCACGGCCTCCGGTGGCACGTACTCCCTGCGCGACCCGAACCGGACCGGTCTGAGCTGCGCCGACTACAGCTCCGGCTCGGTCTTCTCGAAGTCCTCCGACTCCTGGGGTACGGGCAACCCGACCTCCAAGGAGACCGGTTGCGTGGACCTGATGTTCGCGGCCCAGAAGCAGTGGGACATGCTGAGCCAGTGGCTCGGCCGCAACGGCGTCAACGGCAGCGGCCGCAGCTTCCCCGCCAAGGTCGGCCTGAACGACGTCAACGCGTACTGGGACGGCACCTCGGTCAGCATCGGCCACAACAACGCCAACGAGTGGATCGCCGGCGTGGACGTGGTGGCCCACGAGTACGGGCACGCCATCGACTCCAACACCCCCGGCGGCACCAGCGGCCAGGAGTCCGGGCTCGGCGAGGCCACCGGTGACATCTTCGGCGCGCTGACCGAGGCGTTCATCAACGAGCCCTCCCCGTACGACACTCCGGACTACACCGTCGGCGAGATGATCAACCTCGTGGGCAACGGTCCGATCCGCAACATGTACAACCCGCCGGCCGTCAACAACGACCCGGCCTGTTACAGCTCCGCGATACCCGGTACCGAGGTGCACGCGGCCGCCGGCCCCCTGAACCACTGGTTCTACCTGCTCGCCGAGGGCACCAGCCCGGGCGGCGGCAAGCCCAACAGCAGCACGTGCAACCAGTCCACGCTGACCGGTGTGGGCGTGCAGAACGCCGGCAAGATCTTCTACGGCGGCATGCTGCTGAAGACCTCCAGCATGTCCTACAAGAAGTACCGGACGGCGACCCTCAGTTCCGCCAAGTCGCTGGACGCCACCTGCAACCTGTTCAACAAGACCAAGGGTGCCTGGGACGCCATCAGCGTGCCCGCCCAGGCCGGTGACCCGGCCTGTATCCCGAGCGGCGAGAACAGCGACTTCTCGATGGCGCTGAACCCGGCCTCGGGCACCGTCCAGCAGGGCGCCTCGGCCACCACCACGGTCGCCACCGCCGTCTCCACGGGCACGGCACAGCAGGTCACCCTCACCGCGTCCGGCCTGCCGGCCGGGGTCACCGCCACCTTCAGCCCGGCCACCGTGCAGTCCGGCCAGTCCTCGACGCTGACGCTGACCGCCTCCTCCAGCGCGGCCCCCGGATCCTCGACCGTGGTGGTCAAGGGCCAGGGCACCAGCCTCTCGCACACCGTCGACTACGCGCTCACCGTCGGCGGCACCACGCCCAACCCGGGCGCGCCGAACATCGACGTGGCCGCCGTCCAGGCGCACCTGAGCCAGTTCAACACGCTCGCCTCCCAGAACGGCGGCAACCGACGTGCGGGCAGCGCCGGTTACTCGGCGTCGCTGGCATACGTCAAGGGCAAGCTGCAGGCCGCCGGCTACACGGTGACCGAGCAGAACTGCACCTCGTGCACCTACCCGTCGAACAACCTGATCGCCGACTGGCCCGGCGGCCCCGCCGACCAGACGGTCATGTTCGGCTCGCACCTCGACAGCGTCTCGGCGGGTCCGGGCATCAACGACAACGGCTCGGGCTCCGCGACCCTGCTGGAGAACGCGCTCGTCCTCGCCCAGAAGAACCCCACCATGACCAAGCACGTGCGCTTCGCCTGGTGGACGGACGAGGAGCAGGGCCTCAACGGCTCGAAGTTCTACGTCAACCAGCTCACCAGCACCCAGAAGACCGCCATCAAGGCCTACTACAACTTCGACATGGTCGGCTCGACCAACGGCGGCTACTTCATCAACAACGTCAACTCCACCGCGGCCGCCCCGCTCAAGGCCTACTGGACCTCCCTGAACCTCGCTCCCGAGGAGAACACCGAGGGCCAGGGGCGCAGTGACGACTACTCCTTCCAGCAGGGCGGCATCCCCACCTCCGGCTACGCGGCCGGCGCCAGCGCCCGCAAGACCTCGGCTCAGGCCACGAAGTGGGGCGGCACCGCGAACGCGGCGTACGACCCCTGCTACCACGCCTCCTGCGACACCACGAACAACATCAGCGCCACGGTCCTGGACCGCAGCGCCGACGGCGTGGCCTACACCGTCTGGAACCAGGCCGTCGGCGGCACCACCCCCGGCCCGGACTTCTCGATCAGCGCCTCCCCGGCCACCGGCAGCGCCGCCCAGGGCGGCACCACCAGCTCGACGATCAACACGGCGACCACCAGTGGCGCCGCCCAGACCGTCGCCCTGTCGGTGACCGGAGCTCCGGCCGGCACCACCGCCTCGCTGAGCCCCACCTCGGTCCAGTCGGGCAGCTCCTCCACGCTCTCCGTCCAGGTCGGCGCGAGCACCGCGCCCGGCACGTACACCCTGACCGTCACCGGCTCGGGCTCGGTCAGCCACACCACCACCTACACCCTGACCGTCACGGGCACCGGCCCCTCCTGCACCCCGCGCCAGCTCGTCGCCAACGGCGGGTTCGAGAGCGGCACCACCCCGTGGACGACCACCACGAACGTCATCACCAACCAGGCGGGGCAGACCCCGCACGGCGGCACGTACAAGGCCTGGCTCAACGGCTACGGCACGACCCGCACGGACAGCGCCTCGCAGTCCGTGACCATCCCGACCGGCTGCTCCTCGTACCAGCTCGGTTTCTACCTGCACATCGACACCGCCGAGACCGAGAACACGGTCTACGACACCTTCACGGTCTCGGTGGGCGGCCAGACGCTGACGACCCTGTCCAACGTGAACGCGGCCTCCGGCTATCAGCTCAAGACGTTCAACGTCTCCCAGTTCGCGGGCCAGACGGTCACGCTGAAGTTCCAGGGCCTGGAGGACGCCTCCCTGCAGACCTCCTTCGTCGTGGACGACGTCACCCTCCAGGTGAGCTGACGCCCCCGGCACCCTGAGCACCACCCGGGCGGCACCCGCCCCGGCCACACGGCCGGAGCGGGTGCCGCCCGGCCGTGTGCGGTGTATGCAGGAGGCATGGACCACTCACCGGCTCACGCACGCGCCAGCAGGTTCCGGGAATCACGCGCGGTGCTGCTGTCGGTCCCCTTCGCGCTGATCGCCGTGGTCACGGTGGTCGACGTGCTGGCACCGCCGGAGGTCCACCTGGGCCCCTTCCTGGTGGCCGCCCCGGCCCTCACCGCTTCCTTCGCCGGGCCGCGCACGACGGGCTTCGTCGGCGCCGTGGCGGTCCTCGCACAGGTGGCGGTGGCCGTCGCGCGGACCTCCCTGACGGACCTCAACCACACCTTCCAGATCATCGCCCTCGTCCTGATCTCGGCCTTCGTCACCTTCTTCGCACACTTGCGCGAAGTGCACGAGCGACAGCTCACCCAGCTCCGTTCCGTGGCGGTCGCGGCGCAGCAGGTGGTCCTACGACCGCTGCGCGACCGGATGGGTCCGCTGCGGATCGCCTCGGTGTACCTGTCGGCGGAGGCCGAGGCGCAGATCGGAGGCGACCTGTACGCGGCCGCCCGTACCGCCGACAGCACCCGCCTGATCATCGGCGACGTCCGCGGCAAGGGGCTGGAGGCGGTCGGAGAGGCCTCGGTCGTCCTCGGCGCCTTCCGGGCCGCCGCCCACCTGGAGGCCGACCTTCCGGGGCTGGTGGGCTACCTGGAGGCCGCCGTGGCCGCCGACCCGGACCGGGGTGCGGACGGCTCCTCGGGCCCCGGGCGGCCGGACGAGGGGTTCACCACCGCGGCCGTGCTCGACATTCCCGACGGGGAGCCGTCGCTGCGGGTGGTCAGCTGCGGGCACCCGCCGCCGCTGCTGCTGCGCGCGGGCCGCGTCGTCCCCCTCCAAGTGGACCACCCGGCGCCGCCCCTGGGCCTGTCAGAGTTCGCGGACACCGGGTTCACCCCGCAGTCCTTCCCCTTCGAGCCGGGGGACGTGGTCCTGCTGTACACGGACGGCGTCATCGAGGCCCGTGACGCGTCGGGGGCCTTCTACCCCCTGCCGGAGCGGGCAGCGGACCGGCCGGGGGACGGCCCGGAAGCCCTCCTGCGCCACCTCTGCGCGGACCTCCTCGCCCACACCCCGAACGGCTTCCTGGGCGACGACGCGGCGATGGTGGCCATCGAACGCGTCGGCCGGCTGCCCTGAGCGGGGACCCGCCCGGTGGACGGGTCCCCGCGGTGGTTCAGCCGCCGTCGCGGACCGAGACGATGCCGTTGAAGACGCCGACGTATGCCGTCCCGTCGGGGCCCAGTGTGATCGGGGCCCAGTTGTTGTCGTACAGCGGGCCGGTGCCGGTCAGCTGACGCCAGCGGCGCTCACCGGTGCGGAAGTCGACGGCCGTGAGGTACCAGGCGTCGATCCCCCAGACGTTCGGCTCCTTCTCGTAGAAGTAGAGCAGTCCGTTCGCGGTGGAGAGCTTGGGGACCACGGAGGGCGAGCGGATCGCGCTCTGCCACACCGTGTCGCAGCCGCTGCCGTCGGCGCGGACGTCGATGCGGCTCACGCCGCCGACGACCGACTTGCCGAGGACCAGCGACGTGACGTTCTCGTAGCCGTAGTTGTTCTCGACGACGATGCTGTTGCCCCAGGTGATCAGGGAGTTGTCGGTGGTCGAGGCACCCGGCCCGAAGACCGGGACCTTGCACACCAGGCGCTGCCCCTCGGGCACGTCCAGGCCCCGCTTGAAGACCAGGACGTTCATCCGGTCGTCGGCGTTGTCGGTGATCGCGACGTAGCCGTTGCCGAAGAGGTCCGGGGTGGTGCCCGAACCCTGGTTGACCGAGCCGGGCTTGGTTCCCGTACCCCGGTCGTAGGTCTGGCGCCACTGCACGACGGGGGTGCCGTCGGCGGAGGCGGTGAAGCTGTACAGCGCGTGGTCGGTGACGATGGAGACCCCGTCCTCGCCGACCGAGAAGGAGTTCTGGATCTCCTCCCCCGCCAGCCGGACCGAGCGGATCACCGAGGTCGCCGGGTCCACGGTGCCGACACGGCCCTGGCGGGTGACCCACCAGATGCGGCCGTCCCAGTCGGGCATCACCGAGGTGACCGGGTCACAGGTGCCGCTGGGCCACAGGTTGGTCCAGTCGACGCAGTCGTGCGGGACCTGGCCGGTGAGGTCCCAGTCGTTGTCGACCTTGAACTCCCAGCCCCCGTCCGGCTTCTGCACGTGCGAGAGCCTCAGGACGTGCTGGCGGGAGTCGGCCAGCACCGCCCGGTCCTGGTTGTCCAGGTAGAAGTAGGCGCCGCCCGAGGTGTCCTTGAAGATCTTCGAGAAGTCGAGCGAGGTGATCGCCTGGACCGTCGAGGAACGCTGCGGGAGCTGGTACTCCGCGAGCGTGGCGAGCGTACGGGGCTCCAGCAGCTTGACCTTGAAGCCGCCGAAGGTGCCGCACACCGTGACCAGCCGGCCGCCCGAGTCGAAGGTGGCGGTGGCGCATTCGCCGCCGAGGGCGGCGATCTTCTCGCTGGTCACCTTCGGGTTCTTGCCGAGCGGTCCCGACCAGGGCGAGGTGGCACTGCCCGCCGCGTCGGAGTGCATGCCGCTGCGGCCGTTGGGCGCGAGGAAGGGGTGCTGCGGCGGGGCTTCGCCGGGCAGCGGCGCGGCCGCGGCCGGGGCGCCCTCGTAATGGCTGACCAGGCGGTGGCCCGGGGCCAGGGGTATCTCGTCGGCGGCGGCCGGCGAGACCCCGTACAACACCGCACATGCGGCGAGAGCGGGTGCCACGGCGCAGTTCAGCGCTCTTCGGAACATCCGGACTTCCTTTCTTGTCCTCGGCTCTATTGACATTGCGTATGACATCGCGCCGCGGCCAGACGCTAGATCGCACTGCCTGAGGAGTCCATGGAAGAGCCGGATGATTCACGAAGGCGCAACAGTTGATCAACTCGCGGGTGTGGGTCAGGGCTTGAAGCCGCCGACCACGTTCGCCGTGGCCGAGACTCCGTTGTGGATGGTCTGCGCGAGGCTGCTGCTCGCGAGATAGAAGCCGAGCAGGACGCAGACGAGCGCATGCGACAGCTTGAGGCCGCCGCCGCGCATGAAGATCCATGCGAGGACGAGGAGCAGGACGAGGACGGAGAGGGAGATCACCATCGGAACACCTCCTTACGCGGCGCCATGCTGGCGCAGCGGGAGGGCTCTTCGGGCGAAACTCGTGTCCGCCAAACGGGTGTTGACGGTCCGTGACCGGTGTTCAGCCCTTGACGATCTCGTCCCAGTGGGCCGTTCGCCCGCACCAGCGGCCGAGCAGCACGGGGTCGTGCCCGACCGCCAGCAGGCCCGCGCCGGACTCCGCCCGGTACTCCTCGACCACGCCGACCAGCGCGGCGGTGGTGGACGCGTCGAGCATGGCGGTCATCTCGTCGCACACCAGCCACCGCGGCCGGAGCACCAACGCCCTTGCCACGCACGCCCGTTGCAACTGACCGTCGCTGACCTCGTGGGGCCGACGGTCGAGCAGGTCCGCGCCCAGGCCGACCCGGTCCGCCAACTCGGGCACGATGGCGTCGATTTCGCCACGCCGGCCGGTGGCCCGGAGCGGTTCGGCGACCAGCTCGCGCAGCCTGAGCCGGGGGTCCGCCGCCAGCCGGGGCTGCTGGAACACCATGCCGACGGAGGTCCGCAGGGCGCGCGGGGCGCGGTGCCGGAAGCCGGTCACGGCACGGCCGTCGAAGGCCACGGTCCCCCGGTCGGGCCGGTGCAGCAGTGCGGCGACCCTGGCCAGGGTGGACTTGCCGCAGCCGCTGGGGCCGAGCAGTCCGAGGGATTCGCCGGGGGCGAGGCTCAGGTGGGCGCCGCGGACGACCGGGGCCCGGCGGTCGTAGCCGGCGGTGATGCCGGTGAGCTCAAGCATGGTGGCAGGCCACCCCTTCGGTGAGCGGGGGCCGCTCGGCCCGGCAGTGGGAGTCGGCGCGTGGACAGCGGGCGGCGAAGGCGCAGCCGGGCGGGAGCGCGCCGAGCTCGGGCGGAGCGCCGGGGACGGGCCTGAAGGCCCGCTCGGGGAGGGCGTCGAGGAGTCCGCGCGCGTAGGGGTGGCGGGGGCCCGGAGCGCCGAAGAAGACGTCGGCGGGGGCGGTTTCCACGATGCGGCCCGCGTACATGACGGCCACGGTGTCGGCGATCCGGTGGGCCGCCGCGAGGTCGTGCGTGATCATCAGCAGGGCCCGGCCCGCGTCCCGGGTGTGGGCGCGCAGTTCGTCGACGGTGCGGCGGACGAGGTCCCGGTCGAGACCGGTGGTCGGCTCGTCGGCGAGCAGCAGGGGCGCGTCGCCGATCAGCGCGAGCGCGGTGGCGGCGCGCTGGGCGAGCCCGCCGGAGAGCTCGTGGGGATGGCGGTCGAGGTGCGTGGCGGGGAAGGCCGCCCGGCGGGCCGCGGCTTCGGCGGCCCCGCGCAGTTCCGCCTTGGCGGCCCCGGTCAGTTCGCGGACCGTCTCCTCCAGATGGGACCGGATGGTGCGGACCGGGGTGAGGTGCGCGGCCGGGCTCTGCGGCACCAGGGCGACGCGGCGGCCGCGGATGCTGCGGGCGAGGGTGCGTTCGTCGAGGGCGAGGAGGTCGGTCCCGTCGGCGAGGCGGGCCGAGCCGGCGGTCTCGGCGTTGCCCGGGAGCAGTCCGAGGAGGGCGGATGCGAGCACGGACTTGCCGCAGCCGCTCTCCCCGACGAGCGCGAGGCACGCGCCGGGGGCCAGGGCGAGGGTGGCGTCGGTGACGGCCTCCACGTACCGGCCGCCGCGCATGCGGAAGCGGACGGAGAGCCGGTCCAGTTCGAGGACGGGCCGGGTGGAACGCCGGTCCGGCCCCTGCGGGACGCCGGCCGGCGCCGCCGAGGACTCCGGCGCCGGCGGGGTGGGGGTCTTCACAGTGTCAGCTCCGAGCGGCGGCGGGGGTTGAGGCGCTCGCGCCAGGCGCCCGCGAGACCGGCGATCGCCAGGGTCGGGACGATCAGGAGGAGCCCGGGGAACAGAGTGGGCCACCAGTCGCCGGCGAGCAGCGAACCGCGGGCCGTCTGGACCAGGTTGCCCAGGCTCGCCTGGTGCGCCGGCAGGCCGAGGCCCAGGAAGGACAGGGCCGACTCGTGCCACATGGCGTGCGGGATCATCAGCACGGCGGCGAGCCCGGCCTGCGGCAGCACTCCGGGCACGAGGTGGCGTACGGCCACCCGCCACCGCGAGGCGCCGCCCGAGACGGCCGCGTCCACGTGGGGCCGCGAGCGGAGCGAGAGGACTTCCGCGCGGACGATGCGGGCCGTGGACAGCCAGTGGGTCAGGGCCACGGAGACGACGACCGGCCACACCCCCGGCCGGAACATCGCCACGATGAAGATGCCGAGCAGCAGGTGCGGGATCGAGGACAGGGCGTCCACCACCCGCATGACGCACCGGTCCGGCCACCCGCCGAGCGCCCCGGCGAGCGCGCCGACCGCCGTGCCGAGGACGGTGGCGACCAGCGCGGCCACCAGCCCGACCAGCAGCGAGACGCGCAGCCCGTAGACGCAGCGCAGCAGCAGGTCGCGGCCCACGTCGTCGGTGCCGAAGGGGTGGGCCCAGGAGGGCGGCAGGAGCTTTGCCGACAAGTCGACTGCCTGTTGGTCGAGTTGGACCAGAGGTGGCACGAGCAGCACGGCGAGCGCGATGAGGGCGACGATCACCGCCGAGGTCCGCACCCGCAGGGTCCGGGTGGAACTCCGGTCGCGGCCGTGGGACCGCCAGAGCCGCTCTCCGGTCGCGTCGGCCGTCCCGGTCGCGTCAGCCGTCCCGGTCGCGTCAGCCATCGAAGCCCACCCTCGGGTCGGCCAGCCCGTAGAGCAGGTCGGAGAGCAGGTTCCCGGCGAGCACGGCAGCCGTGGCCAGGACCGTCAGCGCGGCCAGCAGCGGGAAGTCCACCGCGGTCGCGGCCTGGACGGTGGCCGCGGCGATGCCGGGCCAGCTGAAGACGGTCTCCACCATCAGCGCTCCGGTGATCAGCTCCGGCACCCGTGACCCGATCAGGGTCAGCATCGGGAGCATGCCGGAGCGCAGCCCGTGGCCGAGCAGCACCCGCCGCTCCCCCAGGCCCCGCGCACGGGCGCCCCGTACGGGATCCTCCTCCAGCGCGTCGGCCACGCCCTGCCTGACGTACAGGAAGAACCAGGGCAGTTGGGAGATGCCCAGGACCAGCGCGGGCAGCACCAGGTGGCGGGCCACCTGCCCGGCGGTGACGACGTCGCTGCCCGCGTCGGTGAGGCCGCCGGACGGCAGTACGCCCAGGCGCACCGAGAAGAACCAGACGGCGAGCAGGCCCAGCCAGAAGGCCGGGGCCGCTTCGAGGGTGTACGCGAGCCCGGAGACGGCCCGGTCCAGGCGCCCGCCCTGCCGGCGCGCGGCCAGGACGCCGAGCCCGGTGCCCAGCAGCACGGCGACGGCGAAGGCGCACAGCGCGAGCAGCGCCGACCAGCCGAGGCGCTGCGCGATGACGTCGGAGACGGGCTGGCGCATGACGGCGGAGGTGCCGAGGTCGCCGGTCAGCGCCGAGGTGAGCCACTCCCACCATCGCGCGGGCAGGGGCTGGTCGGCGCCGAGGTTGACCCGCAGCTGGTCGAGTCCGGCCTGGGAGGCGGTGAGCCCGGCGGTGCCGGCGTACGCCTTGACGGGGTCGAAGGGGGACAGCGAGGCGACGGCGAACACCCCGAAGGTCACGACGAGCAGGACCGGGCCGGCGAACAGGGTCCGCCGTCCCGCCATGCGCGCCATCGGCCCCCAGGGGAAACGCCGGAGACGCCGGAGACCCTGGAGACGGCTCACTTGTGCTTCGGCTTCCAGCTCTCGACGTTCCACCAGGGGCCGGTTCCGAGGCCGTGGTCGTGCGGCTCGATCTGGGTGGAGGGCCCGTCCCACCGGTCGGCCACGACGTAGAGGTGGTCGATGTGGGTGAGGTAGACGTAGCCCGGGTTCTTGACCAGCTCGCGCTGGACCGTGTCGTACGCGGCCTTGCGCACGGCCGGGTCCGCGCTCCTGCGGCCCTCGAGCAGTGCCTTGTCGACGGCCGGGTTGTCGTACCGGGCCATGTTGTTGAAGCCGTCGCCCGCGAGGGCGGAGTTCAGCGTCAGGAACTGGTCGAAGTCCGGGTCGGCCGGTGAGCCGCCGCCCGCGAGGACGGCGTCGGTCTTCATCCGGGGCTCGATGACCTCCCAGCTGCCCGATTCGGTGGTGACCTGGATGCCGGCCTTCTTGGCGTCGGAGGCGAAGGCGAGCGCGTGGTCCTGGCGGAGCTTGTCGCCGGAGGTGTACCAGAGCGGGAAGGCGGCTCGGACCCCGTCCTTGGCGCGGATGCCGTCGGCGCCGGGGATCCAGCCGGCGTCGTCGAGGATCTTCTTGGCCTCGGCGAGGTCGTACGGACGCTCGGTGCCGGCGGCGAACCACGGGCTGCCGGTCGGGACGGGGCCGTAGGCGGGCTTGCCCGCGCCCTCCAGGAGCTTGTCGACCAGCGCGCCGCGGTCCACGGCGATGTCCAGCGCCCGGCGGACGGCCGTGTCACCGGTGACGGGGTGCCCGGTCGGCAGGGTGACGTTGCGGTAGTCGAAGGTCTTGGCGGCGTAGGTCTTCATCGTCCCGGCGGCCTTGCCGGCCTCGTCGGACTTGAATCCCTTGGCCAGGTTCGGCGGCAGGACGGCCCCGTCCAGTTCGCCGGAGCGCAGCCGGGTGGCGCGTACGTCGTCGTCCTTGATGACCGCCATGGTGAACTTCTTCACCGCGGGCTCGCCGCCCCAGTAGGACGGGTTGGCCTTGAAGCTCAGCTTCTCACCCTTGGACCAGGTGGTGAGCACGTAGGGTCCGGTGCCGATGGGCCTGGTGGTGAACTCGCCGCTGTTGACGTCCTGTCCGCCCGCTACGTGCTCGGGGGCGATGGGCAGGACGGTCCGCTCGGCGAAGGGGGCGTAGGGGTACTTCAGGGTGAAGACGACGGCGTCTTCACCGCGCGCCGTGACGTCCGCGATCGCGTCGAGCTCGGACTTGGACGCGTTCTTCGTCTTCGCGTCGAGGATCGTCCGGTAGGTGAAGACGACGTCCTTGGCACCGAAGGGCCGTCCGTCGCTGAACTTCACGCCCCGGCGCAGCGGGTAGGTGTAGGTGAGTCCGTCCGCGGAGACCTCCGGGAGGGTTTCGGCCAGTGCGGGCTTCAGCTTCATGTCGGCGTCGTGCGCCAGCAGTCCGTCGAAGA
Source organism: Streptomyces sp. NPDC006487 (assembly GCF_042870555.1). Classification (NCBI taxonomy): domain Bacteria; kingdom Bacillati; phylum Actinomycetota; class Actinomycetes; order Kitasatosporales; family Streptomycetaceae; genus Streptomyces; species Streptomyces sp. NPDC006487. The sequence goes on along the minus strand of NZ_JBIAHN010000001.1, from coordinate 116,961 downwards.
TCTTCGAGTTGCCGTCCTTGCCGTAGCCCAGCAGCGGGCTGAGGCTCTCCGGCTCGGTGGCTATGCCGACCACGGCGGAGTCGGCCGCTCCCGCGCCCGCCGCGACGCCTCCCCCGGGGTTCGAACAGGCCGCCGCCCCCATGACGATCACCGTGGCCGCGGTCGCCCCGGCCATTCCCCGTACGGTCCGGGCCTTCATCTGGTGCACTTCCTTCGTTATTGCAAAGAGCACGCAATAATGCCAGACGGGGACGGAGGAACACGAACCGGGCCGCACCGGCGGGAAGGGGCCGCGCAGGGGTCTTGCCCGGCCGCCGCGGAGCATGCCATATATGTCTAGACCTTTCCGAGGAGCCGGAAGACCCGCAGAACGGAAGACGAGGGTGCCCGCCGTGCACGACCCCGCACCCAGCACCGCGCCGCACCCCCCGCGCCGCCCCTTGCGCCGCTCCCGGCGGCCGTCCGTACGCGGAGCCGCACCCGCCCTGGCCCTGGCCCTCGCGGCCGCCTCGCTGACGGCGTGCGGCGACTCCGACACCACACCCCCGGCGGTTCCGGCCGGGCTCACCGCCCAAGCGGGCAGCGCCACTTCGGTCCACGTCATGTGGCAGTCGCCCGCGCCCGCCGACGGGGTGACCTCCTTCCTCGTCTACCAGGCGGACCGGCTGGTCCGTGAACTGCCCGCCGACAAGACGATGACGGACATCACCGGCCTCACCCCGCGGACGGCCTACGCGTTCACGGTCCGCGCCCGGGACGCCGCCGGGAACACCTCCCAGGCCGGCGCGGCCGCCTCGGCCACCACCCCCGCGGCCACGGCCGAGGACCGGCTGGCCCCGACCGCCCCGCCCCGCACGGAGGGCCGGGCCCTCGGGCCCACCTCCGCCCGGCTGACCTGGGCCGCGGCCACCGATGACACCGGCGTCACCGCGTACGACGTCTACCAGGGCGAAGCCCGGATCCACACGGTCGGCCCCGGCATCACCACCACGGTCCTGGAAGACCTCCGGCCGGACAGCGTGTACACCTTCACCGTCCGGGCCCGCGACGGCTCCGACAACTCCTCCCCCGCCGGCCCCGCCGCGGACGTGACCACCCCGCCCGGGCCCGGACAGCGGACCGGCACCGCTCCGGCCGAGTTCACCGCGGTCGCCTCGCCGGGCGCGGTCACCCTCGCCTGGAACGCCCCGGCCACCGGCCGGCAGACCACGGCGTACGAGCTCTACGTCAACGGCCGCCCCACCACCGTCATCCAGTTCGGCGAGGGCGCCGTCCCGGACGGCCGGGCGGAACACCGCCTCACGGTCGCCGAACCGCCCGGCACGGTATGGACGGTGAAGCTCCGGGCGCGGCTGCCCGACGGCACCTGGGGCGCCTTCTCCGCCGAACGGCGGGTCGTACTGGCCTCCTGAACGCCCTCCCGAACGCCTCCCGAGCGGCCTGCGGAACGACTCGCGAACTCCCGTCGACGGAGCAGTTCCTGACAACCTGTTCGTTCGATCTGCCCCGAACGGTACTGCGGAGAAAGAAGATCGCGCAGAATACTCCCGTGTTCGGTGAGTACTCGGTCAACAACAATCAGGCAGATTCCATGGACGGCGATCCTGGGCCAGACTCTGGCGCCGTGCCGGGAAACCTGCCGCCGGAAACGGCGAGCTTCGTGGGCCGTGAGCGTGAACTCGGCCTCCTGTCCGACCTGCTGCGCGAGCGTCGGCTCGTGACGCTCACGGGCGTCGGCGGCGTGGGCAAGTCCAGGCTGGCCCTGCGGGCCGCCGCCGACCCCCGCCAGCGCAGGCCCGACGGGGTGTGGTGGGTGGAGCTCTCCCCGCTGCGCGACGCCGACCTGCTCACCGCCACCGTCGCGCACGCCCTCGGCCTCGCCCACCAGTCCCCGCGCCCCCTGGACGAGGAACTGTGCGCATGGATGGCCGACAAGGAGCTGCTGCTCGTCCTGGACACGTGCGAGCACCTGGTGGCCGCCTGCCGGCACCTGGTGGGCGAACTCCTGCAGTCCGCACCGGGCCTGACGGTGCTCATCACCACCCGCGAGCCGCTCCGCAGCCCCGGGGAGGACCTGGTCGAGGTCAGCCCGTTGCCCAGCGAAGGCCCCGACAGCGACGCCCTGGCCCTGTTCCGGGCCCGCGCCATCTCCGCCACCCCGCTCGCCGCGGCCGCCTTCACAGACCCGGACCGCGCGGCCCTCGCCGCGGACATCTGCCGCCGCCTGGACGGGATCCCCCTCGCCCTCGAACTGGCCGGCGCCCGCATGCGGCTGTGGACCCTGGAACAGATGGTGCAGCGCCTCGAAGGCCGCTTCGACCTGCTGTCCGGCACCACCACCGCCCTCCTCCCCCGGCACCAGACGATGCGCACCGCGATCGGCTGGAGCCACGAGCTGTGCGAGCCGGTCGAGCGGCTGCTGTGGGCCCGGCTCTCGGTGTTCACCGGGGACTTCGACGTGGCCGCGGCCCGCGCGGTGTGCTCCGGCGGCCCCCTGCCCGCCGCACGGGTGGAGCGGGTCCTGGCGTCCCTGGTGGCGAAGTCGGTGGTCCGGTGCAGCCGGGAACGGGGCGCGGGCGCCCGCTACCGGCTGCTGGACACCATCCGCGAGTACGGCCAGGACTGGCTGGCGGAACTCGGCGAGGAGCGCGTCGTCGCCGACCGGCACGCCCACTGGTACGCGGCGCTCGCGAAGGCCGCCGACCCGGGCTGGATGGGCCCGGGCCAGGTGGACTGGTACCGCAGGATGACCGCCGAGCAGGCGCAGCTCCGTACCGCCCTGGAACACCTGCTCCGCTCGGACCCCACGGCGGCCCTGGAGACGACCGGCGCGCTCTGGTTCTTCTGGTTCTCCTGCGGCCACGTCCACGAGGGCCGGTCCTTCCTGGAACGGGCCCTGAGCCGGGGCCCGCGCTCGGGAGCCGCGTACGTGCAGGCCCTGTGGGCCCTGGGGCTCACCACCCTGCTCCAGGGCGACCTGGCCACGGCCGAGGAGCTGGGCAAGGCCTGCACCGGCGCCGCGGCCACCCTGGCCGACCCGGAGCCGGAGCTGCGCGCCGCGTACCTGCACGCGGTGTCGGTGCTGATGCCGGGCGACCCCCTACGGGCCCTGGCGCTCGCCGGCCCCCGGGCGCGCGGGGGGCACGGCGGGAGACCCAGCGGCGTGGGCTGGCTGCTGTGCCGGCTGGCCACCGGCTACGCCCTGTGCGACCTCGGGCGCTTCGAGGAAGCCGAGCAGGAGGCCCAGGGCCTGCGCGAGGCCTGCACGGAGCTGGGCGAGCGCTGGCTGCGGGCGTACGCGGACTACATCCTGGCCGTGGCGGCGTTCGGGCTCGGCCACCACGGGGAGGCGGCCCGGCACGCGCGGGCGATGCTGTCGGGCAAACGGCTGCTGGGCGACCGCTTCGGGATCGCGCTCGGTCTCGACCTGCTGGCGGCGGCGGTGGCGGCCATGGGAGACGGCGAGCTGGCGGCCCGGCTGCTGGGCACGGGGCACGCATGGTGGCGCACGGTGGGCCGGCCGCAGATGGGCTCCCCCTCACTCACGGCCGTGCGCGAGCAGGGCGAACGGCAGGCGAGGGCGGCGATCGGCGACGAGGCGTACGAGAACGCCTTCCTGGGCGGCGCGGCGGCGTCCACCGGCTGACGCCCGACCCGTGGGCCCGGGCAGTGGGCCCACGCGGTGGACGCAGCCGATGGCGCCGTGGCGTAAATCCGGGGCTCCCGTCAGTACGGGAGGGGTCTGCCCGACGGTGTACGCAGGTCCAGGTCTCGGGGTGCGGGCTTCGGGACGGGCTTTCGGATCAGCTGCTGGCGCATGCTGCCTCCTCGCTCAGACCAGGGCCGGGCGGCGGGGTTCCACCGTGCGGCCGTCGGGGAGCAGTTCACCTGTGTCATCGAAGACCACGGCACCGTTGCACAGCAGGTTCCAGCCCTGTTCGGGGTGGAAGGCCACGGTGCGTGCGGCGTCGTGGTCAACGCTGTCGGCGGTCGGGCAGGGGGGCTGGTGGGAGCACATGGCGCACCTCCTCGCAGAGTGGGGCGGGAAGGCCGGTGGTCACCCGGTCGAATCCGCGATCCACGGTGGCGGTGAGTATTGCTGATCGCCACCCCCGGGCGGAACCCATATTCGCCGCCCAGTTCAGGGTGTGTATGCCCGCTTACGATGCGCTCATGCCCGCTATCCGGATCATTCACCACACACTTCTCGACACCGGGGAGGCGTGGAGGAGGCTGACGGACTGGGAACGCCACGCCTCCGCCGTCCCGCTCACCCGGGCGATCATCGAAACGCCGCCCCCGACGCACACCGGGACCCGTTTCACCATGCGTACGGGCGTGGGGAGCATCACCTTCGACGACCCGATGGAAGTCACCCTCTGGCAGCCCCCGCACGCCGGCTCCGCGGGACTGGTCCGGCTGGTCAAACACGGCCGCGTGGTGCGGGGCAGGGCGGAGATCGAGATCCGCCCCGCGCCGGCGGGCGGCTGCGAGGCCGAATGGCGCGAGGAACTGCACGTGCGCGGCCTGGGCCGCCCCTTCGACCCCCTGGTGGCGGCGGCGGCGCGCCTCTTCTTCACCCGCGCCCTGGAGGCCCTCCTGCGCCCCTGAGCGGGGCGCAGGAGCCCCGGCCAGGCCCGGCGGGCCCGCCGACGGCGTACGAAGGGGCCCGGGGCCGCCCCACGGCAACCCCGGGCCCCTTCCCTGATTTCCGGCCCCGCGCTAGCGGATCGGCATGCCCGAGAGGGTGCGGGCGATCACCAGGCGCTGGATCTCGCTGGTGCCCTCGAAGATGGTGTAGATCGCGCTGTCGCGGTGCATGCGCTCCACCGGGTACTCGCGGGTGAAGCCGTTGCCGCCCAGGATCTGCAGCGCCTGCGCGGTGACCTTCTTCGCGGTCTCGCTCGCGAACAGCTTCGACATCGAGCCCTCGGCCGAGGTGAAGGGCTTGCCCGCGACCGCCATCCAGGAGGCCCGCCACACCAGCAGCCGGGCCGCGTCGATGGAGGTCCGCATGTCCGCGAGCTGGAAGGCGACGCCCTGGTTGTCGATGATCGGGCGGCCGAACTGCGTACGGGTCTTCGCGTAGTCCAGCGCCACCTCGTACGCGGCGCGCGCCGTACCCACCGCCATGGCGCCGACGGCCGGGCGGGAGGCCTCGAAGGTGGCCATGGCCGCGTTCTTCACGCGCTCCCCGCCGCCCGCCTTGGCCCGCTCGTGGGCCCGCGCGAGCCGCTCGTCCAGCTTCTCCTTGCCGCCGAGCAGGCAGGAACCGGGGATCCGTACGTCCTCCAGCACCACCTCGGCGGTGTGCGAGGCGCGGATCCCGTGCTTCTTGAACTTCTGCCCCTGGGAGAGGCCCGGGGTGTTCGGCGGCACGATGAAGGAGGCGTGCCCCTTCGTCCCCAGCTCCGGGTCGACGACGGCCACCACGATGTGGACGTTGGCGATGCCGCCGTTGGTCGCCCAGGTCTTCGTACCGTTGAGCACCCACTCGTCCGTGGCCTGGTCGTACACGGCGCGGGTGCGCATCGCTCCCACGTCGGAGCCGGCGTCGGGCTCGGAGGAGCAGAAGGCGGCGACCTTCACGTCGTCGGGGGTGCCGTACATCTGCGGGATCCAGGTGCCGATCTGCTCCTCGGTGCCGTTGGCGACGACGCCGATGGCGGCGAGCCCGGTGCCGACGATCGACAGGGCGATGCCCGCGTCGCCCCAGAACAGCTCCTCCATGGCCATCGGGATGCCGAGGCCCGTGGGGTCGAAGAACTGCTGGGCGTAGAAGTCGAGGGAGTAGATGCCGACCTTGGCGGCCTCCTGGATGACGGGCCACGGAGTCTCTTCGCGCTCGTCCCATTCCGCGGCGGCGGTGCGGATCACGTCGGCGGCGAAGCCGTGGATCCAGTCCCGCACCTGCTTCTGGTCGTCGTTGAGCTCCATGGTGAACTCCGCCATGTCCCCTCCAGCTTTCGTCTCGCCTGCCGTGCAGATGGTTACCCAGTAGTAGTTACCAGCGGTAACCCCCATTTCGACTCCAGTCTGTTACCGGCCGGTAAGCACTGTCAAGCAGCAGCGATGACGGACCGCCGATGAGATCACCAGGGTGTGCGGGGTGTTACGTTGCGTGGGCCTCAGGACATCGCAAGGGCGGGGAGTGAACAGGGCATGGAGACCACACGGCAGTCCGGTGAGCCGGGAGCGGGCGAGCGCCGGCGGCGGGAGCTGCTGGAGGCCGCCGACCGGGTCGTCCTCAGGGACGGCCCCAAAGCGTCCATGAACGCCATCGCGGCGGAAGCGGGGATCACCAAACCCATCCTCTACCGCCACTTCGGCGACAAGGCGGGCCTCTACCAGGCCCTGGCCGTCCGGCACACGGACGCCCTGCTCGACTCGCTGCGCACGGCGCTGGACGCACCCGCCGAACGGCGCAGCCGGGTGGAGGCCACCCTCGACACCTATCTCGCCGCGATCGAGGCCCGCCCCCAGGTCTACCGCTTCCTCATGCACCCGGCCGAGGACTCCCAGGCCCCCGAGCGCGGCTTCGACGTCGGCCTGCACTCGGCCCCGCTGCTGCGCCGCCTCGGCGAGGAACTGGCCCAGGTGATCGGCGAACGCGTGGACCTGGGCCCCGGCGGCGAACGCCTGGCCCGGGTCTGGGGGCACGGCATCGTCGGCATGATGCACGCGGCGGGCGACTGGTGGCTCGGCGAACGCCCCTGTGACCGCACCGAACTCGTCAGCGCCCTCACCGACCTCCTGTGGGGCCGCCTGGCCACAGCCGGCAACCGGGCGGACGGCCCGGGCTTCTGAGCCCAACCGGTCACACCCGGCGCCGCCGGGAAGGTCAGCCTTGCACCGGCCGTCCGCAGGCTAATCGCGCAGCGCCGCCGCGCCCCAGTCCGTCTTGCGGATGGCCCTGCGCAGGCGCCGGGCCCGCAGCCCGGTCACCCGGTCCGCGTACACCACACCGGCCAGGTGATCGCACTCGTGCTGCAGGCACCGCGCGAAGAACCCCGTCCCCGAGATCCGTACGGCCGCGCCGTCCGACGTGACCCCCTCCACCACCGCACTGTCGTAACGGAGCGTTCCCGCCTCCAGCCCCGGCAGGGACAGGCAGCCCTCGGGCCCGAGGAACTCGTCCCCGTCGGCCGACACCAGGCGCGGGTTGACGATGTGCCCGACGTGGCGGACGTCCTCGTCGTCGGGGCAGTCGTATACGAACACCCGCTGCCCGACACCGATCTGGTTCGCGGCGAGGCCGACGCCCTGGGCGGCGTACATCGTCGCGAACATGTCCTCGATGAGCCGGTCGAGGGCCGGGCCGAACTCGGTGACCTCCGCGCAAGCGGAATGGAGCACCGGGTCGCCCAGGAGGCTCATGGTGCGGACGATGCCGGAGGTACCGGGGAGGGGGCGCTGTCGCATGGCCGTAAGCCTACGACGGGCGACTATATGAGGAGATCTTCGGCAGACCGGGGGCGCCGCGGTCGGGGCGCGGGCAGGTCATGGATAGGCTGGGGGCGACCGACGCAAGGAGGACAAGGGACGATGGCAGGCAACACAGAGCCGCTTTCGCCGCGGGCCAAGCTGGCCGTGACGGCGGGCAAGGCCGCAGCGGCGGTGTCGCGGGCCGCGGGACGCGGAAGCGGATCGGTGATCGGAGGCAAGGTCGCGCTCAAGCTCGACCCCGATCTCCTCGGCGCGCTGGCGCAGCATCTCGACGTCGTCCTCGTCTCGGCGACGAACGGCAAGACCACGACGACCCGGCTCATCGCCGAGGCCCTGCGGGCCAGCGGCCCGGTCGTCTCGAACGCCCTGGGCGCCAACATGCCCGCGGGCATCACCTCCGCCCTGGCGGGCGGCTCCGACGCCCGCTACGGCGTCATCGAGGTGGACGAGAAGTACCTGGCCGGAGTGGCCCGGGACGTCACCCCCAAGGTGATCGCCCTGCTGAACCTCTCCCGCGACCAGCTGGACCGCGCCGCCGAGACCCGCATGCTCGCGGAGAAGTGGCGCGAGGGCCTCTCCGGTTCCAAGGCGGTCGTCGTCGCGAACGCGGACGACCCGCTGATCGTGTGGGCGGCCTCCTCCTCCACGAACGTGGTGTGGGTCGCGGCCGGCCAGGAGTGGAAGGACGACGCCTGGTCGTGCCCCTCCTGCGGTGGCGTCATGCAGCGTCCGGGCGACGACTGGTTCTGCGCCGAGTGCGGTTTCCGCCGTCCCACCCCGAGCTGGGTGCTCTCCGGTGACCACGTGCTCGACCCGCACGGCAGCGCCTGGCCGATCAGCCTCCAGCTCCCGGGCCGCGCCAACAAGGCCAACGCGGCCACCTCGGCCGCCGTGGCGGCCGTCTTCGGCGTCCCGCCGCAGGTGGCGCTGGAGCGGATGTACCAGGTGCAGGCCGTGGCCGGACGCTACGACGTGGTGAGCTTCCAGGGCCGCGAACTGCGCCTGCTGCTCGCGAAGAACCCGGCCGGCTGGCTGGAGACCTTCTCCCTGATCGACCCGCCGCCGACCCCGGTGATCCTGTCGGTGAACGCACGCGGCGCGGACGGCACCGACACCTCCTGGCTGTGGGACGTGGACTACCCGCGCCTGGCCGGCCACCCGATCTTCGTGATCGGCGACCGCAAGCTGGACCTCGCGGTCCGCCTGGAAGTCGCGGGCCTGGACTTCCGCGTGTGCGAGACCCTCGACGAGGCCGTGCAGCTGGCGCCGCCCGGGCAGATCGAGCTGATCGCCAACTACACCGCCTTCCAGGACGTGCGCCGCCGCGTCGGCAACTAGTACCCATAAGGACAAGAGCATGAGCGACAACAGCCTGCGTCTGGTGTGGGTCTACCCCGACCTGCTCAGCACGTACGGAGACCAGGGCAACGCCCTGGTCGTCGAGCGCCGGGCCCGCCGGCGCGGCCTGGACGTACAGCGCGTGGACGTGCGCAGCGACCAGCCGATCCCGACCTCGGGCGACATCTACCTGATCGGCGGCGGCGAGGACCGGCCGCAGCGGCTGGCCGCCGAGCGCCTGCTGCGCGACGGCGGTCTGGAGCGCGCCGTCTCGAACGGGGCGATCGTCTTCTCCGTCTGCGCCGGCTACCAGATCCTGGGCCAGGAGTTCGTCAACGACGTCGGCGAGCGCCAGCAGGGCCTCGGCCTGCTGGACGTGGTGACCGTGCGCGGCGAGGGCGAGCGGTGCGTCGGCGACGTGCTGGCGGACATCGACCCGCGGCTGGGGCTGCCGCAGCTGACCGGCTTCGAGAACCACCAGGGCGTCACGCACCTCGGCCCCACGGCGCGGCCGTTCGCGCGGGTCACGATGGGCCGGGGCAACGGCACCGGTGACGGCACCGAAGGCGCGTACAACGACACGGTGTTCGGCACGTACATGCACGGTCCCGTGATGGCCCGCAACCCGCAGATCGCGGACCTGCTGCTGAAGCTGGCCCTCGACGTGAACGCGCTGCCGCCCATCGACGACCGCTGGTACGAGGCGCTGCGCGCCGAGCGCATCGCGGCGGCCACGCAGCCCGCGTAGCCGCACCGCCACCGGCATCACCGGCACCGCCGATACCCGGCGTTCGGCCCGGATTCCCCTCGGGGCATCCGGGCCGACGTGTTTTCGTACGACTGATCTGACCAGCATGTGGAGGATGGTTCAGTCCACCCTCGATCCGCTTGTAGGGTGCTGGGTAGTTCCAACCGGACGACGTGGTCCGGTCGTCGGCCCACGTTGCAAAGGTCCTCCCTGCCATGCGCATAGGTGTGCTCACTTCCGGAGGCGACTGCCCCGGGCTCAACGCCGTCATCCGCTCCGTCGTGCACCGCGCCGTCGTCGACCACGGGGACGAGGTCATCGGTTTCCACGACGGCTGGCGCGGCCTCCTGGAGTGCGACTACCGCAAGCTCGACCTGGACGCCGTGAGCGGCATCCTGGCCCGTGGCGGAACGATTCTGGGCTCCTCCCGGGTCCAGCCCGCCCATCTGCGCGACGGCGTGGAGCGGGCCCGCGGCCACGTCGCCGATCTCGGCCTGGACGCCATCATCCCGATCGGCGGCGAAGGCACCCTGAAGGCCGCGAACCTGCTCTCGCAGGGCGGCCTGCCGATCGTCGGCGTCCCCAAGACGATCGACAACGACATCGCCTCCACCGACGTCACCTTCGGCTTCGACACCGCCGTCGGGGTCGCCACCGAGGCGCTGGACCGGCTGAAGACCACCGCGGAGTCCCACCAGCGGGTCATGGTCGTCGAGGTCATGGGCCGGCACACCGGGTGGATCGCCCTGCACTCGGGCATGGCGGCCGGCGCGCACGCGATCGTCGTTCCGGAGCGCCCCTTCGACATCGAGGAGCTGACGGCGATCGTCGGCGAACGCTTCCAGCAGGGCAAGCGCTTCGCGATCGTCGTGGTCGCCGAGGGCGCCAAGCCCGCCGGGGGCAGCTCGATGGCCCTCGAGGAGGGCGGCACCGACATGTACGGCCACGAGCGGTTCGCCGGAATCGGCAACCGCCTCGCGGTCGAGCTGGAGGAGCGCCTCGGCAAGGAGGCCCGGCCGGTCATCCTGGGCCACGTCCAGCGCGGCGGCACTCCCACCGCGTACGACCGCGTCCTGGCGACCCGCTTCGGCTGGCACGCCGTGGAGGCCGCCCACCGGGGCGAGTTCGGGATGCTCACGGCGCTGCGCGGCACGGACATCGTCATGGTCCCGCTCGACGAGGCGGTCCAGACCCTGAAGACGGTCCCGTCCGAGCGCTACGACGAGGCGCAGAACGTGCTGTGATCCTTCCCCTTTTCTGCGTGTCACTCCCGTAATGGCCGCCCCCGGACGATTTCCCGTCCGGGGGCGGCATTACTGTGGTGGGGCACCACGGGTCAAGGGAGTGAAGAGATTGAGTTACCTCGCGCACGACGGCATGGACATGCACGACATGGACCTGCCGCCCTTCACCCTCGGGCGCGGGCTGGAGTTCTCCTTCGACGCCTTCTTCCTCATCGGCTCGCTCCTCGGCCTCGCGCTGTACGGGTGGGGCGTGGTGCGGCTGCGCCGGCGCGGGGACGCCTGGCCGGTCGGGCGGACGGTCGCCTTCACCATCGGCGTGCTGAGCGTGGCCCTGGTGATGTGCACCAAGCTGAACGACTACGGCATGGTCATGTTCAGCGTGCACATGGTCCAGCACATGGTGATCAGCATGCTCAGCCCGATCCTGCTGCTGCTGGGCGCGCCCGTGACGCTGGCCCTGCGCGCGCTGCCGCCGGCGGCCCGCGGTCACAAGGGGCCGCGCGAGCTGCTGCTGATGCTCCTGCACAGCCGGTACATGAAGGTGATCACCCATCCGGTGTTCACCATCCCGATGTTCATCGCCAGCCTCTACGGGCTGTACTTCACCCCGCTCTTCGACTTCCTGATGGGCTCGAAGACCGGCCACATCGCGATGATGGTGCACTTCCTCGCCGTCGGCCTCGTCTTCTTCTGGCCGATCATGGGCGTGGACCCGGGCCCGCACCGCCCCGGCTACGTGATGCGGATGCTGGAGCTGTTCGCCGGCATGCCCTTCCACGCCTTCTTCGGCATCGCGCTGATGATGGGCAGCGAGCCGATGATCAAGACGTACGCGAACCCGCCCGCCTCCCTCGGCATCGACCCGCTGCTCGACCAGCAGTGGGGCGGCGGCATCGCCTGGGCCTTCAGCGAGATCCCCTCGGTGCTGGTGCTGATCGCGCTGGTCTACCAGTGGTACCACTCGGAACAGCGGGCCGCGAAGCGCTCCGACCGGTCCGAGGACCGCAACGGGGACCAGGAGCTGGCGGCCTACAACTCGTATCTCGCCTCGCTCCAAGCGCGTGGCCAGTAGCGCCGGACCACCTTCAGGCGCCACCATGGGGCATGACCGGATCCGTGAAGGCGATGGCAGTGATGACCTTCGCCTCTCTGGTGGCGATCGCCACGTATTCCGTGGCCCTGGGAAGCAACGGCTGGCTGTGGTTCGGCTGGGTGGTGCTGGGGCTGCTCACCGCGGGAATGGCGGCCACGGGCGGTGCCTGAGCCGCCGCCCCCTCCACCCCCTCGCGAGCCGTCCGTAGGATGTCCGTGACCACGGGACGTCGACGGGAGCCGCTTGGTGTTCTACCACTTGCTCAAGCACGTGATCCTGGGGCCGCTGCTGCGGCTCCTGTTCAGGCCCCGCATCGAAGGACTGGAGAACATCCCGGAGGACGGGGCCGCGATCATCGCGGGCAACCACCTGTCGTTCTCGGACCACTTCCTGATGCCCGCGATCCTCAAGCGGCGCATCACCTTCCTCGCCAAGGCCGAGTACTTCACCGGACCGGGCGTGAAGGGACGGCTCACCGCCGCCTTCTTCCGCAGCGCCGGACAGATCCCGGTCGACCGGTCCGGTAAGGACGCCGGTCAGGCGGCGCTCCGCGAGGGGCTCGGGGTGTTGTCCAAGGGAGAGCTGCTCGGCATCTACCCGGAGGGCACCCGCTCGCACGACGGGCGGCTCTACAAGGGCAAGGTCGGCGTCGCGGCGATGGCACTCGGCGCCGCGGTGCCCGTCGTCCCGTGCGCGATGGTCGGGACCTTCGAGATCCAGCCGCCCGGGCAGAAGATCCCCAAGATCCGCCGGGTCACGATCCGCTTCGGCCGGCCGCTGGACTTCTCCCGGTACGCGGGGATGGAGGGCGAGCGGGCCGTGCTGCGGGCCATCACCGACGAGATCATGTACGAGGTCCTCGCCCTGTCCGGCCAGGAGTACGTGGACCGGTACGCCGCCGAGGTCAAGGCGGAGGAGGAGGAAGCACGGAAGAAGGCCCGGCGCAGATTGCGCTGAGCCCTCTCCCGTGCGGTGTGGAGCCGTTCCCGCCCGGTCCGGCTAGCGGATGGCCGGGAGCTCGTCGATCGCCTGCTGGTCGGCGGCCGGGGCCGGCGCGATCAGCTTGGCGGCGACGGGGGCCGGGGCCACGGGGGTGGCGTGCGGATCGCACGTCACGTTCCGGGCGTCGACCTTGCCGGTGAGCAGGTAGGTGTCCACCCGGGTGTTGATGCAGGGGTTCACCAGGTTGGTGACACCGTGCGAGCCGGCGCCCTTCTCGGTGATGAGGCGCGAGCCGGCGAGCCGCTGGTTCAGCGAGACCCCGCCCTTGTACGGCGTGGCCGCGTCCCGCTCGGCCTGGACGATCAGCACCGGAGGCAGGCCGCGGTGAGCGCCGACCCCGACCTCGATCGCGTGGTGCTGCTTGGACTTCCAGGTGGCGCAGGGCAGGTTCATCCACGCGTTGGCCCAGGTCATGAAGGGGTACTGGGCGTGCAGCTTGGTGTTGTCCCGGTCCCACTTGGACCAGCTGGTGGGCCACTTGGCATCGGCGCACTCGACGGCGGTGTAGACGGCGTTGCCGTTCTCGGCCGATGCGTTGCCCTGGATGTCGCTCATGTCGGGGGCGATGGCGTCGATCAGCGCCTGCTCGTCACCGGCGGCGTACGCGGCCCAGGTCTGGGCGACGGGCACCCAGGAGGAGTCGTAGTACGGGGCGCTCTGGAAGAAGCCGATCAGCTCGGCCGGGCCGACGATCCCGCCGAGCGGGTTGGCCTTGGCCTTGGCGCGCAGCTCCAGCCACTTGGCCTCGACCGCGGCGCGGGTGGTGCCGAGGTGGAAGGAGGCGTCGTTCTTGGCGACCCAGTCCTCCCAGTCGTTCCAGCGCATCTGGAAGGCGACGTCCTGGCCGAGGTTGGCCTCGTACCAGATGTTGTCGCGGGACGGGTCCACCACGCTGTCGACGATCATGCGGCGCACGTGCGTCGGGAACAGGGTCGCGTAGACCCCGCCGATGTAGGTGCCGTAGGAGACGCCGAGGAAGTTCAGCTTCTTCTCGCCGAGGGCGGCACGGATGACGTCCAGGTCACGCGCGACGTTCGGCGTGGTCATGAACGGCAGCATCTCGCCGCTGCGCTCCTTGCAGCCGTCCGCGTACTCCTCGGCGAGCTTGCGCTGGGCGTCCTTGTCGGCCTTGCTGCCCGGCACCGGGTCGGCCTTGGGGGCCTTGACGTACTCCTGCGGGTCAATGCAGGAGATCGGCGCGGAGTGGCCGACGCCGCGCGGGTCGAAGCCCACGAAGTCGTACGCCTTGGCGGTGTTGACCCACAGCGGGCTGTTGGTCGTGATGCGGCGGGGGAAGCGCATGCCGGAGCCGCCGGGGCCGCCGGGGTTGTAGACGAGCGCGCCCTGGCGCTCTTCCTTGGTGCCGGTGCTGACGGCGCGGTCGACCGCGAGGTCGATCGTCTTGCCGAAGGGCTTGCTGTAGTCGAGCGGGACCTTCACGAAGCCGCACTGGATGGGTGCCGCGAATCCCCAGTCGGGCGGACAGTCCTTCCAGTCGATCCCGGCGCGCGCCGCGCGGGCGGCGGCGATCTGGGTGCCGAACGCCTCGGCGATCGGGTTGTCGCGGCCGGAGGGGCCGGACGAGAAGGTGGAGGAGGCCGACGCCGACGGGGCGAGCAGCAGGCTCGCCGCCAGCGTGCCGGTGACCAGAGTGGCGGCGCTCCCCAGCACCGCGTTGCGTATCACGTGGTTGTTCCCCCTGCGTCATCTGCCGCCGTGGGCGGCGTGGTTCGTGCCGGTGTGGATGTGCGTCGGCATGTGCAGGGGATACTTCCGCCTGACCGGGAGCGGGCGACAGAGCACGGGGCCGTTCTTTGCCAACCCGATATCCGGAAGCGGGTGTACCGCTGAGCGGTGTCGGGTTCGTCCCGGGTTCGGCGGCGGTCTGCCGTGGCGGCCGTCAGGGTTCACCAACCGTAGGCGGCGCAGGCGGAGTCGAGCAGGTCGCGGAGCCGCAGTGCGTCCGGGGCCAGGGCCGTGACCAGGACGGCCGGACCCGCCAGCGGAGTGATCGCGGCGAACTCCCCCAGCATCCCGGCCTGCGGCGGGGCCGTCGCGAACTCCGGGTCCACCACCAGCAGCTGGCCCAGTGCCCGGTGGCCCGCGAGTCCCGCCGGACCGTCCCAGCCGCCGGGCGCGCCGGGTCCGCAGGCCACCTCCTGGTCCAGCAGCGGGCGGCCGTCCCGGGTCACGGTGAGCCGGGACCGCAGCAGGCCCGGAGCCTCCCCGGTGCGGCCGAGCACCTGCTCCTCGCGCAGCAGCAGCCGGGCGGTGGGGGCGAGTTCGGCGCGGGTACGGACCCGCAGGTCGCTGCCGCGCACCGAGACCAGGGGCTCCGGCAGCCAGCGCACCGCGGCTCCGTCCCCGAGCCGGAGCCGTACGTCGTACCGCGCGGGTTCCCCGTGCCGGCCGGGCAGCGCCAGGGTGGCCGCCGCCGAGCGGAGCACCAGCCGGGCGCCCGGTCCCGCGGTGGCTTCGACCGTGAGGTGGTCACCGCCCAGGGGGGCGCTCATGGCGCCGACCAGCATGACGCCCGCCTCCCCGGGCCCGCCCCGGGTGCGGCGCAGGGCGAGCGGCCCCTCCCCGGCCAGCAGCGGCAGGGCGGTGGAGCCCCGGCCGTCGGCGGCGGCGGCGATCCGGGCGGTGGCGCGCAGGCCGGCCGGAGCGGGGGCCGGGGGGCGGTCGGGGTGTACCGTGCCCGTCGCCGCGGGGACGGGCACGGGGTCGGGCGCGGGGACCCCCGTAGGTCTCACCGCGGGACTCACCGCTGGGCTCACCGCGGGGCTCACCGGGCGGTCCAGGCGGCGATCCGCTCGCGCACCCAGGCGGCCACCGGGCCCACGCCCTCCCCGCCGCGCAGGGACTGGAAGGCGACGGGCAGTTCGCCGCGCTGCGCGGCGGCGTCGCGGGCCATCCGGTCCAGGTCGGAGCCGACGTGCGGGGCGAGGTCGGTCTTGTTGACGACGAGCAGGTCGGCGGTGGTGACGCCGGGGCCGCCCTTGCGCGGGATGTCGTCGCCGCCGGCCACGTCGATCACGAAGATCTGGGCGTCGACGAGCCCGCGGGAGAAGGTGGCGGTGAGGTTGTCGCCGCCGGACTCGACGAGGATCAGGTCGAGCCGTCCGTGCCCCCGGAAGGCTTCCTCCAGCTCCTCCACGGCCTCCAGGTTGGCGGAGATGTCGTCACGGATGGCGGTGTGGGGGCAGGCCCCGGTCTCCACGGCGCTGATCCGCTCGGGCGGCAGGACGGCTTCGCGGAGCAGGAACTCGGCGTCCTCCCGGGTGTAGATGTCGTTGGTGACCACGGCCATGGACAGCTCCGCGCGCAGGGCCCGGCAGAGGGCGGCGACGGTGGCCGTCTTTCCGGAGCCCACCGGCCCGCCGAGGCCGATGCGCAGGGCCCGTCGGGTCCCGTCCGCCCGCAGCGGCTCGGCGCTGTGGGTGTGGCGGTGCGGGAAGGTCACACCGCCGAGGGAGGAGTCGAGGTGCATGGGGGGTCTCCTTGAGCTGAGGCAGGGGGGTGCGGCGCGGGGTGGCGGAGGGATGCGGGGTCAGGAGGCGAACAGGCGTACCGGCCAGTCGGCATGGGCCTGTGCCGCGATGTCCAGCAGCGGCGAGGAGGCGGCGGGCAGGGTGCCCGTACCGCCGGTGCGGGCCCGCAGCGCGGCCCGCTCCGCGCGCCGGGACACGGAGTCCAGCTCGGGGGCGAGCCCGGCCAGGACCCGGCTCGCCTCGAAGGGGTCCAGGCCGAGCAGCCGTACGGTGGCGGTGGCCGGCCCGCTCACGCTCTCGTACGCCGCCACGTGCGCGGCGTCGAGCGGCCCGAGCCCGGCCGACCGGGCCGTCACGCCGAGCACCACGGGCTGGTGCGCCCCGCGCGGGAACGCGGCGGCGAGTGCGTCCAGTTCCGCGCCGGGCCAGGTGGCCCGGGCGGCCCGCATCAGCTGGCGCCCGAGCCGCCGGGCGCAGGCGCGCAGCGCGGGCGACGGGGTCCGGGCGTCGGCGGCCTCGTCGAGGGCCGCCGGGTCGATCCCGAGGGCGGCCGCCGCGGCGAGCCCGGCCGCGACGAGCCCGGCGGTGTGCAGCCGGCCCCGGCAGAACTCGGCCAGGGTGGCGGCGTCGTGGATCCGGCCCGCCTTGCAGGCGGCCTCGGCCCCGCCGGAATGGGCGTGCCCTCCGGCGGGGAAGCGTCCGTCGGCGAGGACGAGGAGGGTGGCAAGGCTCATCGGACGGGACCCCTTCCCATCAGAGGGTTCCCATCAGAAGAGGAAATAGCGCTGGGCCATGGGCAGTTCCGCCGCCGGGGCCGGTTCCACCACCTCGCCGTCGATGGTGACGGTGAAGGTGTCGGCGTCGACTTCCACCCTCGGCATGGCATCGTTGTTGCGCATGTCCGCCTTGGTCACCTTGCGGGTGCTCTCGATGGCGACGAACTCCTTGCCGAGTCCGAGCCGTTCGGGCAGTCCGTCGTCGAGGGCCGCCTGGGCGGTGAAGTTGACCGAGTTGAGCCCGGGGGCCCGCCCGTAGGCCCCGAACATCGGGCGCGGCAGGACCGGCTGCGGGGTGGGGATGGAGGCGTTGGCATCGCCCATCTGCGCGTAGGCGATCTGGCCGCCCTTGATGACCAGTTCGGGTTTGACCCCGAAGAAGGCGGGCTTCCACAGCACGAGGTCGGCGAGTTTGCCGGTCTCGACGGAGCCGATCTCGCGGGCCAGGCCCTGGGCGACGGCGGGGTTGATCGTGTACTTGGCGACGTAGCGCCGGGCCCGGTGGTTGTCGGCGGGTCCGTCGCCGGGCAGGGAGCCGCGCCGCTTCTTCATCACGTGGGCGGTCTGCCAGGTGCGCAGGATCACCTCGCCGACGCGGCCCATGGCCTGGGAGTCGGAGGAGATGATCGAGATGGCTCCGAGGTCGTGCAGGACGTCCTCGGCGGCGATGGTGGAGGGCCGGATCCGGGACTCGGCGAAGGCCAGGTCCTCGGGGACGGCGGGGTTGAGGTGGTGGCAGACCATCAGCATGTCGAGGTGCTCCTCGACGGTGTTGACGGTGTGCGGCCGGGTCGGGTTGGTGGAGCTGGGCAGGATGTTCGGCTCGGAGACCACGGTGATGATGTCGGGAGCGTGGCCGCCGCCCGCGCCTTCTGTGTGGTACGAGTGGATGGTCCGTCCCCCGATGGCGGCGAGGGTGTCGGCGACGAACCCGGCCTCGTTGAGGGTGTCGGTGTGGATGGCGGCCTGGGCGCCGGTCTCCTCGCAGACGGTGAGGCAGGCGTCGATGACGGCGGGGGTGGACCCCCAGTCCTCGTGAAGCTTGAAGCCGAGCGCTCCGCCGCGCAGTTGGGAGTACATGCCCTCGCGGGACATGGTGTTGCCCTTGCCGAGCAGGCCGATGTTGACGGGGTGGGCCTCCAGCGCGGCGAACATCCGGGCCAGGTGCCAGGGTCCGGGGGTGACGGTGGTGGCCTTGGTGCCCTCGGCGGGGCCGGTGCCGCCGCCGACGAGGGTGGTGATTCCGGAGGCCAGGGCTTCATCGATCACGGTCGGGGAGATGAAGTGCACGTGGGCGTCGACGGCGCCGGCGGTGAGGATCTTCCCGTTGCCGGCGATGATCTCGGTCTCGGGGCCGATCACCAGTGCGCGGTCGACGCCGTCCATGGTGTCGGGGTTGCCCGCCTTGCCGATGCCGCAGATCCGGCCGTCGCGGATGCCCACGTCGGCCTTGACGATGCCCCAGTGGTCGAGGATGACCACCCCGGTGATGACGGTGTCGGCGGCGCCCTCGGCTCGGGTGGTGCGGGCCTGGCCCATGGATTCACGGATGACCTTGCCGCCGCCGAAGACGGCCTCGTCGCCGGCCCGGCCGGGGCCGCCGCCGAGGTCCTGCTCGATCTCGACGAAGAGGTCGGTGTCGGCGAGGCGGATGCGGTCGCCCGTGGTGGGCCCGAAGAGGTCTGCGTAGACCTGGCGCGATATCTCAGCCATCGAGCGGCCCTCCGGTCTCCCCGCGCAGCCCCGGGACGGTGCGCAGCCCGGCCAGCGGTACGAGGGTCACGGCGACCGGGATGCCCGGCTCGAAGCGGACCGCGGTGCCCGCGGCGATGTCGAGGCGCAGTCCGTGGGCGGCGCGGCGGTCGAAGTCGAGGCCGGGGTTGGCCTCGGCGAAGTGGTAGTGCGAGCCGACCTGGACGGGCCGGTCGGCGGCGTTGAGCACGGTGAGTCGGGTGACGGGCCGGCCTTCGTTGAGGCGCACCGGGCCGTCCCCGTAGGCGATTTCGCCGGGGATCATGCGGGGACTCGCTCTCAGACGATGGGGTCGTGGACGGTGACGAGTTTGGTGCCGTCCGGGAAGGTCGCCTCGACCTGGACGTCGTGGATCATCTCGGGTATCCCCTCCATGACCTCCTCGCGGGAGAGCACGGTCCGCCCGGAGGCCATCAGCTCGGCCACCGTCCGGCCGTCGCGGGCTCCTTCGAGAATGTGTGCGGTGATCAGGGCTATCACCTCGGGATGGTTGAGGAGCACGCCCCGCGCCTTGCGTCTCTCGGCCACGTCGGCGGCGACGTGGATGAGCAGTCTTTCCTGCTCGTGGGGGGTCAGCTGCACAGCAATCACCAAGCTTCCGGGACATGATCAACAACGCGCCGAGCCGACCCTATGGGCCGTCAACACTTTGTTGACCTGCGCATATCCGAGCCAAGCGTGTCTTGCCCAACACAGGGAAAGGCTTTCCGTCCCGCCCACCGCCGCTTTGCCGGCGCATGGGTGACCATTGACGGAAGGAACGTGGCCGCCACGCTAGGGGCCGCGCTTTTCCGTTGAGTTAACCCACGTTTCGAGCAGGTACCCGGTTCAACTCCGGGCGCCGCACAGCCCGGTTCCGTATACGGAGCCGCCCACGAGGAGCCGCATGTTCGTCAATCCCGTCCGCCACATCACCTTCGACGCGCAGGAGCCGTACCGGCTGGCGCAGTTCTGGTCCGCGGTGACCGGTTTCCCCATTCACCCCGACGACCAGCCGGATGACGACGAGATCCTGCTGGACCCGGCTCAGCCGGGCGTACCCGGGGTGCTCTTCGTCCGGGTGCCCGAGGGCAAGTCCGCGAAGAACCGCGTCCACTTGGACATCCAGCCCGTCACGGGGACCCGCGACGAGAACGTCGAGCGGCTGATAGCTCTCGGCGCGAAGCTGCAGGCCGACCACCGCCGGGAGGGCGGCATGGGCTGGGTCACACTGACCGACCCCGAGGGCAACGAACTGTGCATCGAGCGCAGCGTCTCGGAGCGCGCCGGGTCCTGACCGGCCTCAGCAGCCGGTGGGCGTCCTCGCGGGAGCGCCGGCCGCCACCCAGGGCAGCGCGATCCACACGGTCTTGCCGCCGTCCTCGGTCGGGCTGACCGAGAGCCGGCCGCCCGCTTCCGCGGCGAGCCAGCGGATGATGACCATCCCCCGGCCGTTGTCCTGCTGGACGGCGGCCGGGAGCCGCTTGGGCCAGCGCGGGTGGCTGTCGGTGACCCCGATGCGGAGCCACTCCTCGCGCTCCAGGCGGATCTCCACGGTGAACGTCGGCGACTGGCCGAAGGTGTGCTGCACGGAGTTGGTGGCCAGTTCGGAAACGATGAGCCGGATGCTGTCGGCGGCCTCGGTCCCCTCGGACAGTCCCCACTCGCCCAGCACCTCCGCCACGTAGCGGCGGGCGGCCGCGACCGAGGCGGGATCGCTCGGCAGAGTGACGGATGCTTCCAGATGATCTGCCATGGCGACGGTCCCTTTCCCACCGGGGCGAAGCCGCCCCGGATCTGTGCTGGACGCCAGAGTGCCACCCATCGTCCCGCCGTTTCCGCAGATCCCTCAAGATATGCATATATCTGTCGCTCAATGCGGTGAACTCTGCTACGGAAGAGCGTATTTGGACGGCAGACTGGTGCGAGCTGTGCCGGTGGAAGGAGGCGGGTGTGCAGCATGGTCCCGCAGTGCGCCGACGCAAGCTCGGCGAGGAACTGCGTGCCCTTCGCGACCGGACCGGACTCACCAGCGGTGAGGCGGCCCGGCTGGCGGGATGGCACCAGTCGAAGATCAGCCGTATCGAGACGGGGCGCAGCGGCGTCAAGGTGGAGGACATCCGGCTGCTGCTCGACGTCTACGGGGAGGACGTCGTGAGCGCGCAGCAGCGCGCCCTGCTGGAGGCCCTCTCGGCCTCGGCGGCGGGCCCGGCACCGGATGCCGAGACCGGGCGCGGCCGTCAGTGGTGGCACGACTACCGGGGGCTGCTGCCGCAGGAGTACCGGGACTTCATCAGCCTGGAGGCCGGCGCCCGGTCGGCCCGCACCGTCGAGCTGTCCGTGGTGCCGGGACTGCTCCAGACTCCGGAGTACGCGCGCGCGGTGACCCGGGCCGCGCTGGGCGGGCTGCCGGAGCCGAAGGTGGACGCGCTGGTCGACGTACGGCTGGCCCGTCAGTCCGTACTGCGGGCCGATCCGCCGCTGGAGCTGAGCGCGGTGCTGGACGAGGCGGTCCTGCGGCGCACGATCGGCGGGACGGGGGTGATGGAGGAACAGTTGAGGCACCTGGTGGAGGTGGCGCGTTTGCCCCAAGTGCGGCTTCAGGTACTGCCGTTCAGCGTGGGGGGACATCTCGGCCTCACCGGACCGTTCGTCATCTTCTCATTTCCGAACATCGCCGATCTGGATGTGGTGGTACTCGACCATTTGACGAGTAGCCTCTATCTGGAGCGGAAGGAAGACCTTGAGGCGTACAGCGCCGCGTTCCGCACCATCCAGGCGCACGCCCTCCCGCCCCGCGATTCGTCGGATCTCATCAGCGCCCTCGCTGACGACGCGTAAGGAGGCACCTCCGTGTCCGCAACCCCCTTATCCACAGGCGGACTTCTGAACAGCGCGCGGTGGCGGCGAAGCAGCCGCAGCACCGGAATGAACAACTGTGTGGAAACGGCCGTCCTCGGTGGCGGTCTGCTCGCCGTCCGCGACTCCAAGCGGACGGACGGCCCGGCCGTGCTCTTCACCGGGCCGGCCTGGGACGGCTTCCTCGTCTCCGTTCGTGCGGATCTCGAGACGTAGGCAAGGCGGGCGCATGACGTCGGACATGACGTCATGCACGGCACAGGGCCAAGACTTCAGGCAAGGCGCGGGAACGCCGGAGCGCCCTTAACGGCTCCGTTCAGCGGTCCGTGGCTCCGGCCGGAGCGGTCCTCAGGATCGTCTCCACCGCACGGCTGATCTCCACCCCCGTGAGATCCGCCCGCGCGGTCAGTCGCAGCCGGGAGATGCCGTCCGGTACCGACGGCGGCCGGAAGCACCCCACGGACAGACCTGCCTCGCGGCAGTCGGCGGCCCAGCGCAGTGCCGCCGAAGCCGACGGGGCCCGTACCGACACCACGGCCGCGTCCGGCCGGGCCGCGGTCAGGCCGGACGCGGTGAGCCGCCCGTACAGTTCGGCGGCCACCTCGCGGGCGCGGTCCGCACGCTCCGGTTCCCGCCGGAGCAGGCGCAGGGCGGCCAGTGCGGCGCCCGTCGCGGCCGGGGCCAGCCCGGTGTCGAAGATGAAGGTCCGCGCCGTGTTGACCAGGTGCCGGATCACCTTGGCCGGGCCGAGCACGGCCCCGCCCTGGCTGCCCAGGGACTTCGAGAGGGTCAGCGTCGCGACCACCCCGGGGGCCCCCGCGAGCCCGGCGGCGTACAGCGCCCCGCGACCGCCCTCGCCCAGCACCCCGAGGCCGTGCGCGTCGTCCACCAGCAGGGCCGCGCCCTCCGCGCGGCAGGCCTCGGCGTGGGCCGCGAGCGGGGCGGCGTCCCCGTCGACCGAGAACACCGAGTCGGTGACCAGCATCGCCTGCCCCCGGTGGGCGGCGAGGGTCTTGCGGACGGTGTCCGGGTCGCAGTGCGCGACGACGGCGATCTCGGCGCGCGACAGCCGGCAGCCGTCCACGATCGAGGCATGGTTGCCCGCGTCGGAGACCACCAGGGTGCCCCGGTCGCTGAGCGCGGTGACGGCGGCCAGGTTGGCCGCGTATCCGGAGGAGAGCACCAGCGCGGCCTCGAAGCCGCAGAAGGCCGCCAGCTCCCGCTCGAGGTCCGCATGAAGTTCGGTCGTACCCGTGACGAGACGTGATCCAGTGGCTCCGGCGCCCCAGCGCTCGGCCGCCTCGCTCGCTCCCCGCACCGTTTCGGGGTGCCTCGACAGCCCGAGGTAGTCGTTGCTCGCGAGGTCCAGGAGCGGGGAGGCGGCCGGACGCGGGCGCAGCGTCCGGACGAGTCCGGCCTGCTCCCGGGCCTGCTCCGCGTCGTCGATCCAGGAGAAGACGTCCACGGGGGCGGGGGTGTGCTGGTCTGGCATCGACGGGTCCTCGCGTTTTTTGTCGGCAGTCCACAGACCTGCCCGACCCTAACCGCCCGTGCCCCCTGCGTCAGGTGTGGCGATACACACACTCTCTTCCGGCCATGTTGTTCGATCTCTCCTTGGCCGGGAGTGCCCGTGTGGGACAGGATCGGCATCATGGACCTGCTGAACACCCTCGTGGACAAGGGGCTGCGGCGTGAGCTGCCGACCCGCGAAGAGGCGCTCGCCGTGCTGGCGACCTCTGACGACGAACTGCTCGACGTTGTGGCCGCGGCCGGCAAGGTGCGCCGACAGTGGTTCGGTCGCCGGGTCAAGCTGAACTACCTGGTCAACCTGAAGTCGGGGCTCTGCCCCGAGGACTGCTCGTACTGTTCCCAGCGGCTGGGATCGAAGGCCGAGATCCTCAAGTACACGTGGCTGAAGCCCGACGAGGCCTCCCAGGCCGCGGCCGCGGGCGTCGCCGGCGGGGCCAAGCGGGTGTGCCTGGTGGCGAGCGGGCGGGGTCCGACGGACCGCGACGTGGACCGCGTCGGCAAGACGATCGCGGCCATCAAGGAGCAGAACGAGGGCGTCGAGGTGTGCGCCTGCCTCGGCCTGCTGTCGGACGGCCAGGCCGAGCGCCTGAAGGACGCGGGCGCGGATGCCTACAACCACAACCTCAACACCTCCGAGGCCACGTACGGCCAGATCACCAAGACCCATACCTACGCGGACCGGGTCGACACCGTGCAGAAGGCGCACGCCGCCGGTCTGTCGGCCTGCTCGGGCCTGATCGCGGGCATGGGCGAGAGCGACGAGGACCTCGTCGACGTCGTCTACGCGCTGCGTGAGCTCGACAGCGACTCGGTGCCGGTCAACTTCCTGATCCCCTTCGAGGGCACCCCGCTGGCCAAGGAGTGGAACCTCACCCCGCAGCGCGCCCTGCGGATCCTCGCGATGGTCCGCTTCGTCTGCCCCGACGTCGAGGTCCGGATCGCCGGCGGACGCGAGGTGCACCTGCGCACCCTGCAGCCGCTGGCGCTGCACGTGGCGAACTCGATCTTCCTGGGCGACTACCTGACCAGCGAGGGCCAGGCCGGGCAGGCCGACCTCGACATGATCGCGGACGCCGGATTCGAGGTGGAGGGCGCCGGTACGACGACCCTTCCCGCGCACCGCTCCGAGATCGCGGCGGCCTCCGGGGGCTGCGGTTCGAAGGGTTCCGGCGCCTCGGTCTGCGGTTCCTCCGCCCCGGCGGACGAGGCCGGCGCCGGCTGCGGTTCGGCGTGCGGCGGCTGCTCCGGGCACGCCGGGCACGAGGCCCCCGTAGCGGCTCGGGCCGCAGAACCCGTACCGGCCCAGGCCGGGGCGGGCGAGGTCCGGCCGGATCTGGTGGCGGTGCGCCGCCGCGGTGCGGGAACGGATCTCGCGCCCAATGCCTGATCAGCACCACGCGCACCCCGCGCCCGACGTGCTGTCGGCCCGCGAACTGCTCGCCCTGGACCGGCAGCACGTCTGGCACCCGTACGGCCCGATGCCCGGGCGGCAGGAGCCGCTCGTCGTCGCCTCCGCCTCCGGGGTCCGCCTGCGGCTCGCCGAGCCCTCGCAGGGCCACGACGAGCTGGTCGACGGCATGTCCTCCTGGTGGTCGGCGATCCACGGGTACAACCACCCGGCGCTGAACGAGGCCGTCACCGGCCAGCTCGGCCGGATGTCGCACGTCATGTTCGGCGGGCTCACCCACGAGCCCGCCGTCCGGCTGGCCGCGAAGCTCGTCGAGCTCACCCCGGCCGGGCTGGAGCACGTCTTCCTCGCAGACTCGGGCTCGGTCTCGGTCGAGGTCGCGGTGAAGATGTGCCTCCAGTACTGGCGTTCGGTGGGGCGCCCCGGCAAGAGCCGCCTCCTCACCTGGCGGGGCGGCTACCACGGGGACACCTGGCAGCCGATGGCCGTCTGCGACCCCGAAGGCGGCATGCACGAGCTGTGGTCGGGCATCCTCCCGCGCCAGCTCTTCGCGGACGCCCCGCCGAGCGGCTTCTCCGCACCCGTGGACGAGTCCTACGTCGCCCACCTGCGCTCGATGTTCGCCGCGCACCGGGACGAACTGGCGGCCGTGATCGTGGAGCCGGTGGTCCAGGGCGCGGGCGGCATGCGGTTCCACAACCCGGGCTACCTCCGGGTGCTGCGGGAGCTGTGCGACGAGTTCGACGTGCTGCTGATCCTGGACGAGATCGCCACGGGCTTCGGCCGCACGGGCGCGCTGTTCGCGGCGGACCACGCCGGGATCACCCCGGACGTGATGTGCCTGGGCAAGTCGCTGACCGGCGGCTACCTCACCCTGTCGGCGACGCTCTGCACGGAGCGGGTCGCGGACGGGATCTCGCGCGGCGAGGTCCCGGTCCTGGCCCACGGCCCGACCTTCATGGGCAACCCGCTGGCCAGCTCGGTGGCCCTGGCCTCGATCGACCTGCTGCTCGGACAGGACTGGCAGGGCGAGGTCAAGCGCCTCGAAGCGGCCCTGCTGGAGGGCCTGGCCCCGGCCGCGGACCTGCCGGGCGTCCGGGAGGTACGGGTCCTGGGCGCGATCGGCGTCGTCCAGCTCGACCGCCAGGTCGACATGGCCCGCGCCACGGCGGCGGCGGTCCGGGAGGGCGTCTGGCTGCGCCCGTTCCGGGACCTGATCTACACGATGCCGCCGTTCGTGACGGGCGACGGCGACATGGCCCGCATCTGCCGGGCCGTGGTCGCCGCCGCGAAGGAGGCCTGACATGGCGGTGCTGATGGTCTCGGGGACGGGAACCGAGATCGGCAAGACGGTCGTCACCTCGGCCGTCGCGGCGGCCGCCCTCGCGGCCGGCCTCTCGGTGGCCGTGCTCAAGCCCGCCCAGACCGGCGTCGGCCCGGACGAGCCCGGAGACGCGGCCGAGGTCGGCCGGCTGGCCGGCCCGGCCGTCACCACGGTGGAGCTCGCCCGCTACCCGGAGCCGCTGGCCCCGGACACGGCGGCCCGGCGCGCGGGGCTCCCTACGGTGTCCCCCGAGCGGATCGCGGAAGCGGCCCGCGAGCTCGCCCTCTCCCACGACCTGGTCCTGGTCGAGGGCGCGGGCGGCCTTCTGGTCCGCTTCGACGAGGCCGGCCACACCCTGGCGGACGCGGCCCGCCTGCTCGGCGCGCCGGTGCTGATCGTGGCTCCGGCGGGTCTCGGCACCCTCAACTCCACCGCCCTGACGGCCGAAGCCCTCCGGGCCCGCGGCCTGACCTCCCCGGGCGTGGTGATCGGCAGCTGGCCTGCCGAACCGGACCTCGCGTCCCGGTGCAACCTGGCCGACCTGCCCTCGGTCTCCGACCTCCCGCTCCTGGGCGCGGTCCCGGCCGGCGCGGGCGCCCTCCCACCGGCCGCCTTCCGCACCGCGGCGCCCGCATGGCTCGCCGCCCCCCTCCACGGCACCTGGTCGGCGCAAGCCGGCTGACCAACCCCGCCTCCGCGGGCACAACGGGCGGCAAGGCTCCGTACCCCCGTCACGGCGGCGCCCCGTCGCCCGGTCCGCGGGGCCGGACGGGGGAACGGGCGGTGCCTCCCGGTCACCCGGCGGTGTCGTGGTGGGCGGCCGCGCCGGGGCCGATGAGTATCGGGGGGGTGGGCTTCCTCGTGCCGGTCCTCTTCGCGCTGTTCGCGGCGCTCAGCAACGCCCTCGCGACCGTGCTCCAGCGGCGGGCGGCACTCACCGTGCCGCAGAGCGACGGATTCCGCCCCGGGCTGGTGCTCGACCTGCTGCGCCGGCCGCTCTGGATCGGCGGGATCCTGGCCGTCATCGCGGCCGGCGCCGGGCAGGCCGTTGCGCTGGCCACGGGCGCGCTGGCCCTCGTACAGCCCCTGTTCGTCCTCGAGCTGCCGCTCGCGCTCCTGATCGCCTCGCTGGTGACGCGGACCCGGATGCCGGGGCCGCTGTGGCTCGCCGTGGCGGGAGTGGTGGCCGGGCTCGGGATCGCGCTCGTGGCCGCCTCACCCGCGGGGAACCGTACGGACGTTCCGGCCGACCGGTGGGTCACGGCCCTGGCGGCG
This sequence comes from Streptomyces sp. NPDC006487, assembly GCF_042870555.1. NCBI lineage: Bacteria > Bacillati > Actinomycetota > Actinomycetes > Kitasatosporales > Streptomycetaceae > Streptomyces > Streptomyces sp. NPDC006487. The sequence goes on along the minus strand of NZ_JBIAHN010000001.1, from coordinate 89,696 downwards.
TCCGCCGTGGCGGTGGCGGCGCTCTCCGTGGCCGGCCTGCGCCAGCGGCCCGGCCGGATGCGGGCCGGATGCCTCGGCGCGGCCACCGCCGTCTGCTACGCGCTGACCGCCGCGCTGATGAAGTCGGCCATGCACGTACTCGACGAGGGCGGCATCGGCGCCTTCCTTCGCACCTGGGAGACCTACGGCTTCGCCGCGACCGGCATCTGCGCCCTCCTGCTCCTCGAACACGCCATGCAGGGCGGCCCACTGGTCGCCTCGCAGCCCGCCCTGACGCTCGGCGACGCGGGCGTGAGCGTCGCTCTGGGAGTGCTGCTGTACGAGGAACACCTCCGGGCCCACTGGTGGCTGCTGCCGCAGCTGCTGGGCCTGTCCCTGATCTGCGCCGGAGTGCTCGCCCTGGCCAGGCACAGCGCGGGAGCCGACGCGGGCACGACGTGACCCGGCGGCCCGGCCGCCGCGGGGGCGGCGGCGTCCACGGGGTCAGCGGCGTCCACGGGGTCGGCGGCCGCTGCGGGGTCAGCAACCACCGCGGGACCAGTGCCCCGACAGGACCACCAGCCCCGCAGAACCAAACCCCCCGCGGGGTCCGCGGCCGCTGCCGGACCAGCGGACTCCGCGGGATCCGTGGCCCCTGCGGAACCGGTGCACCGGCAGGGTCAGTGGCCCCACGGAACCTGTGGCCCCCGTGAGACGAACGTCCCAGCAGAACCGGTGGCTCCCGCAGGAGCAGCGGCCCGTGGGGGCAGTGGCCCGTGTGGGCAGTGGCCCGTGGGGCCGGCGGCCCGAGGGGGCAAGGGTGCCGCCGCCGGGTCAGTGGCCTCCGCGGGGCTCCAGGCAGCCGCCTTCGACGTACATCCCGTGGGCCTCCACGGTCACCGGCGGACCCAGTCGGCCCGTCACGCACGGGCCGCTCTCGGGGACCGACAGGACGAACGAGACGTTCACCGACCCGGATCCGTACACGCCCCCGGCGTCGAACCCGTAGCCCAGCCCGGTCAGGACCGCGCGCAGCTCCTCCGCCGTGTGGGGCGCACCCTTCGCGCCGGAGCCGCCCGACACCGCCGCCCTGATCCGTGCGGCGTGCGCGTCACCCCGGCACCGGGCCCCTGGGGTGAGCTCCGCCTGCTGTTTGAAGGCGTGGTTCTCCGCGTACTTCCGCGCCTCGGGATCCGCGGGCAGCTCCCGCCCCGTGGCCCGGGGGCTCGCGCCGGCCGTCCCCACGTCCGCGCACCGCGCCGCGATCGCGGGGAACAGCTTGTCGTGGCGCGCGACCGCGGCGGCGGCCTGAGCCGCGTAGTCCACGGAGGGGGCCGCGGGCTCCTCCGGCTCCCCGGCGCCCGCGGTACGCGTACCGCAGCCGCTCAGCACGAGCGCTCCGGCGGCGAGGAGCAGGGGTACGGCGAGGGACCTCCTGCGGGGGCCCGTACGGGGGCCGGTGCTGGGGCGGGGGCCGGTGCGGCGGCCGGTGCCGGGCGTCGTCACGCCGTCTCCACCAGCGGTTTGACCCAGCGCCGCCAGTGATCCTCGCGGTGGTAGCCGGCCGCGGCCCACGCCCGCTGCGCGCTCTCGTTCGCCTCGAGGACCATGGCGTCACCCCGGCGGCCCCCGACGGCGACGAAACGCCGTTCGGCCGCCTCCAGGAGCGCCGTGGCGATCCCCTGGCGGCGCCGGGACGGCAGTACGGCGAGCCGGTAGAGGGACGCCCGCCACCCGTCCCAGCCGGCGATCACGGACCCGACCAGGACCCCGTCGCGTTCCGCGAGGATCAGCGCCTCGGGATCCCGGGTGACGAGCCGGGTCACCCCGTCCGCGTCGTCCGTGATCGACGTGCCTTCCGCCGCTTCCTTCCAGAAGGCGAGCACGCTCTCGGCGTCGGCCGGCACGGCGGCCCGTATGTGCAGATCGGTCATGCTCCGGAGCCAAGCACGACCGCCCCGCGGCCCGCCACCGACTTCCGCCTGCCGAGACGTACCGCGGGCGCACCCGCGCCCATCTCCCGGACGCGGACGCGGGTGGGATGCGAAGATCCTTCACATCCGACCCCGTCATGGCCGGGTGGTCGACCGAAGGAATGATCCGCCTACTTTGCTCTTCCTTTACCCTGTAGGCAGCTGTTCCTCTCCTCCCCCGAACGAAAGGTGTGAGCGTCCGTCCATGGGCGAGCCTCCCAGTCCCCTCCCTTCCCGTCCGCGACAGCGCGCGACACCCCTCCTCCTGTCTGATCATGGGACGGAGGTGAAGGACCGATGACCGAAGTGCTCCTGCTCGTCGTGGCGCTGCTGCTCTGCCTTGCCTGCGGAGTCTTCGTCGCGGCCGAGTTCTCGCTGACCACCATCGAGCGCAGTGAACTGGAACGGGCCGTCGAGCGCGGCGACCGCGGCGCCGACAGCGCCCTGGCGGCGGTCCGCAGCCTGACGTTCCAGCTCTCCGGCGCCCAGCTCGGCATCACGGTGACCGGCCTGGTCATCGGCATGATCTCCAAGCCCTCGATCGCCGCCCTCCTCAAGGGGCCCTTCGAGGCCATCGGACTGTCCGCCGGAGCCGCGTCCTCCACCGCCCTGATCCTCGGCACCGTGCTGTCGACCATCGTCCTGATGGTCGTGGGTGAGCTCGTCCCCAAGAACTGGGCGATCTCCTCCCCGCTGGCCGTCGCCAGGCGGGTCGCCACCGCGCAGCGGGTCTTCAGCCGCGCCTTCAGGCCCCTCATCAGCCATCTGAACACCACGGCGAACCACATGGTCCGCCGGTTCGGCATGGAGCCCGCCGAGGAACTCGCCTCGGCGCGCACGCCCCAGGAGCTGGCGGCCCTGGCCCGGCACTCCGCAAAGGCGGGCGCCCTGGAGAAGGACACCGCCGAACTGTTCATGCGGACCTTGAACCTCGCCGACCTGACCGCGGAGAACGTCATGACCCCCCGGGTCCAGGTCACCGCCCTGGAACTGCAGACCACCGCCGAGGACGTGGCCAACGCGACGCTGGCCACCGGGCTGTCGCGCTTCCCCGTCTACCGGGGCAACCTCGACAGCGTCGTCGGCACCGTCCACATCAAGGACGTACTGGCGCTGCCGGCCGAGGAGCGCCACAACCACCCCGTGTCCTCGCTGCTGCGCGAACCCCTCCTCGTACCGGAGTCGCTGACCGTGGACCGGCTGCTGGACCGGCTGTCCGGGAAGCAGACGATGGCCGTGGTCATCGACGAGTACGGCGGCACGGCGGGTGTGGCCACGCTGGAGGACATCGTCGAGGAGGTCGTCGGCGAGGTCCGCGACGAGCACGACCCGCACGAGACCCCCGACCTGGCCCCGGCCGGGGAGGATGCCTCCGGGCGCACCCTGTTCTCCGCGGACGGCTCCGCGCGCACCGACCAGCTCCAGCGGATCGGGCTGCGCGTGCCGGACGGCCCGTACGAGACGCTGGCCGGCCTGATAGCGACCGAGCTGGGGCGGATCCCACTGGTCGGCGACAGCCTGGAGCTCGACGGCTGGCGGCTGGACGTGGTGGACGCGAGCGGGCGGCGGGCCGCGCGGGTGCTGTTGCACGTGCCGGCCGAACCGACCCCCGGTGATGGTGTGGAGGAGGCCCGATGACCGCCGTCCAGTTGCTGATCGGCCTGGCGACCCTGGTCGTCAACGCCTTCTTCGTCGGCGCGGAGTTCGCCATGATCTCCGTGCGGCGCAGCCAGATCGAGCCGTACGCCGAGCAGGGCGACCGCAGGGCGCGCGCCGTGCTGTGGGGCCTGGAGCACGTGTCGGCGCTCATGGCCGCGGCCCAGCTGGGCATCACGCTGTGCACGCTGGTGCTGGGCGTGGTGGCCGAGCCGGCCATCGCCCACCTGCTGACCCCTGCGTTCGACTTCTTCGGGGTGCCGTCCGGGCTGACCCACGCGATCTCCTTCGTGGTGGCGCTGGCCCTGGCCACGTACCTGCACATGCTCTTCGGCGAGATGCTGCCGAAGAACGTGGCGCTGGCCGAGCCGGTGCGGACCGCCCTGCTGCTGGGTCCGCCGCTGGTGGCCCTGACCCGGGGGCTGAAGCCGGTGATCTTCGCGATCAACGCCTTCGCCAACGCCCTGCTGCGCCTGCTGCGGGTGGAGGTCAAGGACGAGGTCACGGCGACCTTCTCGGACGACGAGCTGGCCCGGATCGTCAAGGACTCCAGCGACGCGGGACTCATCGACGACCGCGCGAGCGAGCGGCTGCACGACGCCCTGGAACTGGGGCGGCGGCCGGTGACCGATGTGGTGCTGCCGGCGGACCGGGTGGTTCCGGCCCGCGAGGGGATCACCCCGGCCGGACTGGAGCGGCTGTCGGCCGAGTCGGGGTACTCCCGGTTCCCGATGATCGACGCGCAGGGCCGGATCCTGGGGTACCTGCACGTCAAGGACGCGCTGGACGCGGCGGAGCGGGACGAGCCCTTCCCGGCCGGCGCGCTGCGGCCGATCGCGCAGGTCCGGGCGGAGACCCCGCTGGACGACGTGCTGACCGCGATGCGGCGCAGCCGTACGCACCTGGCGGCCGTGCTCGGGCCGGACGGGGTCATGACGGGCCTGGTCACGATGGAGGACGTGCTGCGGGAGCTGTTCGGCAGGCCTGCTTCGGCGTAGCGGGACGCGGTGCGCCCGCTCCCCCGGTCCCGCGTGCGGGGCCGGGGTACCGGGCGGTAGCATCGCTCCCGCCATGGAGATGAATGCGCGGTACACCAGTTTTGTCGCGGTCGGCGACTCCTTCACCGAAGGCATGTCGGACCTGCTCCCCGACGGCTCCTACCGGGGCTGGGCCGATCTGCTCGCCGACCGCCTCGCCGCCCGCGAGCCGGGTTTCCGCTACGCGAACCTCGCGGTCCGCGGCAAGCTGATCGGGCAGATCGCCGGGGAGCAGGCTCCCACGGCCGCCGAGATGGGCGCCGACGTGGTGACCCTGGTCGGCGGGCTGAACGACACGCTGCGCCCCAAGGTGGACATGGGCCGGGTGCGCGGGCACCTGGAAGAGGCCGTCGGTCTGCTCGCGCCCTCCTGCGGGACGCTGGTCCTGATGCGCTCGCCGGGCCGCAACGGCCCCGTGATGGAACGTTTCCGTCCGCGCATGGAGGAGCTCTTCGTCATCATCGAGGAGCTCGCCGCGCGGCACGGCGCCCTCGTGGTCGACCTGTACGGGTCCTCCGCGCTCGGCGACCCGCGGATGTGGGACGTGGACCGGCTGCACCTGACGGCCGAAGGCCACCGCAGGGTCGCGGAGGCAGTCTGGCAGACCCTCGGCCTGCCGCCCGAGGCGGACTGGAGCGCCGAACTGCCGCCCACACCCCCTCCCGGCTGGACCGCGCGCCGCTCGCAGGACCTCAGCTTCGCCCGGCAGCACCTCCTCCCCTGGGTCGGCCGCCGCCTGACGGGCCGCTCCAGCGGGGACGGCCGGCCCGCGAAGCGCCCGGAACTGCTGCCGTACGAGGCTCCGGCGGCCGACCGGCTCGCATAGCCCGCGGGCCCGGCGCCCGCCCCTGCTCCGCCCCCGCGCCTCTCGTAGCAAGGCACAATCGCGGCCGGGTCCCCTACCTGCGTAAACACACAGCCGGGGCCCAAGTAGAATCCATCCACGTGACTGCCAAGCCCCGCATCCCCAATGTCCTGGCCGGCCGCTACGCCTCCGCGGAGCTCGCCGTCCTGTGGTCCCCCGAGTACAAGGTGACGCTGGAGCGGCGGCTGTGGCTCGCCGTGCTCCGCGCCCAGAAGGATCTCGGCATCGAGGTCCCCGACGAGGCCCTCGCCGACTACGAGCGCGTCCTGGAGACCGTCGACCTCGCCTCGATCGCCGAGCGCGAGAAGATCACCCGGCACGACGTGAAGGCCCGCATCGAGGAATTCAACGCCCTCGCCGGCCACGAGCACGTCCACAAGGGCATGACCTCCCGCGACCTCACCGAGAACGTCGAGCAGCTCCAGATCCGCCTTTCGCTGGAACTGATCCGTGACCGCACGGTCGCCGTCCTCGCCCGTCTCGGCAAGCTGGCCGGCGAGCACGCCGAGCTGGTCATGGCCGGCCGCTCCCACAACGTCGCCGCTCAGGCGACCACCCTGGGCAAGCGCTTCGCCACCGCCGCCGACGAGCTGCTGGTCGCGTACGGCCGCCTGGACGACCTGCTGACCCGCTACCCGCTGCGCGGCATCAAGGGCCCGGTCGGCACCTCGCAGGACATGCTCGACCTGCTGGGCGGCGACGCCGCGAAGCTGGCCGACCTGGAGCAGCGGATCGCGGCCCACCTCGGCTTCGGCCAGGCCTTCACCTCCGTCGGCCAGGTCTACCCGCGCTCGCTCGACTACGACGTGGTCACCGCCCTGGTCCAGCTGGCCGCGGCCCCCTCCTCCATCGCCAAGACGATCCGCCTGATGGCCGGCCACGAGCTCGTGACCGAGGGCTTCAAGCCCGGCCAGGTCGGCTCCTCCGCGATGCCGCACAAGATGAACACCCGCTCCTGCGAGCGTGTGAACGGCCTGATGGTCATCCTGCGCGGCTACGCATCGATGACCGGCGAGCTGGCCGGCGACCAGTGGAACGAGGGCGACGTCTCCTGCTCCGTGGTCCGCCGGGTCGCTCTGCCCGACGCGTTCTTCGCCCTCGACGGCCTGATGGAGACCTTCCTGACGGTCCTGGACGAGTTCGGCGCCTTCCCCGCCGTCGTGGCCCGCGAGCTGGACCGCTACCTCCCCTTCCTCGCCACCACGAAGGTCCTGATGGGCGCCGTGCGGGCCGGGGTGGGCCGCGAGTCCGCCCACGAGGTCATCAAGGAGCACGCGGTGGCCTCCGCCCTCGCCATGCGCGAGCAGGGTGCCGAGCGCAACGAGCTGCTGGACAAGCTGGCCGCCGACGAGCGGATGCCGCTGGACCGGGCTCAGCTGGACGCCCTGATGGCCGACAAGCTGTCCTTCACCGGCGCTGCGGGCGACCAGGTCGCCGCGGTGGTCTCGCGCATCGAGGAGATCACCAAGGAGCACCCCGAGGCCGCGGGCTACACCCCCGGGTCGATCCTCTGACCACCGAAGAGCTCGACTCCGCTCGCGACCGCGTCCTCCCGGACGTGGTCGCGGGCGGTCTTCGTGTCCTCTTCTGCGGGATCAATCCGGGCCTCCTCTCCGCCGCGACGGGCCACCACTTCGCCCGCCCCGGCAACCGCTTCTGGCCGGTCCTCCATCTGTCGGGTTTCACCCCGCGGCTCCTGTCCCCCGACGAGCAGGACGAGTTGCCGACGTACCGCCTCGGCATCACGAACGTCGTGGCCCGCGCCACGGCCCGCGCCGACGAGCTGAGCGCCGAGGAGTTCCGCGAGGGCGGCCGCATCCTGACGGCCAAGGTGGAACTCCTGCGCCCCCAGTGGCTGGCCGTGGTCGGCGTCACCGCCTACCGCACCGCCTTCGGCGAGCGAAAGGCCCTGATCGGCCCCCAGGAGCGCACCATCGGCGCCACCCGCATCTGGGCCCTCCCCAACCCCAGCGGCCTCAACGCCCGCTGGACCGCCGCCTCCATGGCCCAGGAGTACGCCCGCCTCCGCGCGGCCGCCGAGTCCACCGACCCCGCCGGCGCCGACCCGTAGGACGCCCGCGGCCGCCGTATGACGGGCCCCTATCATCTGGGGATGATCATCAAGCCGATCGAGCTCGTGATATTCGACTGCGACGGGGTTCTCGTCGACAGCGAACGGATAGCCGCCCGTGTCCAAGTCGCTCTGGGGGCGGAGCTCGGCTGGCCGCTCACCGAGGCCGAGGTCATCGACCGGTTCATCGGACGCTCCTCCGTCTCCATCCGCGAGCAGATCACCGACCGGCTCGGTCCCGAGGCGGCCGCGCACTGGTGGGACCGGTTCGAGGAACTCCACCGGGAAGCGGTGGACTCGGAGCTGTCACCCGTGGAGGGTCTTCCTCAGGCGCTCGACGCGATCGCCCTGCCGACGTGCATCGCATCCAGCGGCTCGCACGAGAAGATGCGGCACACCCTCGGCCGCACCGGCCTCTACGCACGCTTCGAAGGCCGCATCCACAGTGCCACCGAGGTCTCCCGCGGCAAACCCGCCCCGGACCTCTTCCTGTACGCCGCGCGGCGGATGGGCGTGGATCCCGCCGCTTGCGCGGTCGTCGAGGACAGCCGTCCCGGCGTCCAGGCGGCCCGCGCCGCCGGGATGCGGGCCTTCGGCTACGCCGGCGGGCTGACCCCCGCCGAGCAACTCGAAGGCCCCGGCACCGTCGTCTTCGACGACATGCGCCAACTCCCCGGCCTCCTCACCGACCACTGACCCCGCCGGACGGCGGGGCCTGCACGGCTACCGGAACCGACCGGCCCGGCTCGGCCTGCCGGGGAGCTCGTCCACCCCGCCGACCCGGTCGGTCGAGCCGACCCGCCGGGCCGCTCCGGCGTCAGGCGTCCCGCCGCCGGACCGCCAGCCAGCCGCCGCCCACCGCGACCAGCGCCCAGAGGACCATGACCCCGAACCCGGCCCAGGGGGCGAGGCCCACCGAGGTGTCCAGCCGCATCATCATCTGGCCCGCACGGTCCGGCAGGTACTGGGCGATGCCCCCGGCGTGCGCCGCGAGTACGAACGACACGATCAGCGTGAAGGGTATGAGCAGGCTCAGGACGGCCGAAGCGCTGCGCAGCACCGCCGTCAGTCCGGCCGACAGCAGGGCCATCATCGCGAGGTAGGCACCGCAGCCGAAGATGGCACGGTAGGTGCCCGGGCTGCCCAGTTCCAGGGTGTAGGGGCCCATGAACGCCTGTCCGCCGAGGAAGGTCGCCAGTGCGGTGAGCTGTCCCACGAGGAAGGCCAGCCCTCCGATGACGGCCATCTTCGAGAGGTAGAGCCGCGCCCTGTTCGGTACCGCGGCGAGTGACGTGCGCAGCGCGCCGTTGTGGAACTCGGACGACAGCGCGGTCGCACCGAAGGCGAAGGCGGCGACCTGACCGAAGTTGAGGCTGTAGAAGGCCGCGAGGAGCGGGTCGTCCCCCATGCTGCCGGACTCTGCGTCGCCGATGAGCGAGGCGGTCAGTACCTGGATGCCCACCGTGGCGGCGAAGACGGCCATCAGCGCCCCGAAGGTGCCGCGCAGGGACCGTATCTTGATCCATTCCGAGTGCAGGACGGGGACGGTGGGCAGAGCGGTGCTCATGGGGAAGCCTCCTTGAAAGGGTGGGTCAGCTGGTGGCGGCGAACTGGGCGCTGTCCGCGGTGAGGTCGAGGTAGGCCTGCTCCAGGGAGGCCCGCTCGTCGATCAGTTCCAGCATCGGGATGCCTTCGCGGGCTGCGATGACGCCGAGTTGCTCGGCCTGCATGCCGTCCACGGTCCACCGCCCGCCCTCGGCGGTGACCAGCTCGAAGCCCTCCCGGGCCAGGGTGGCCCGGAGCCGGACGGGGTCCGTGGTGCGCAGCCGCACCCTCGGGGTGCTGCCGGCGTCGATGAACTCCTCCATGGAGGTGTCGGCCAGCAGCCTGCCCTGCCCGAGGACGATCAGGTGGTCGGCGAGGGCGGCGGTCTCGGTCATCAGGTGACTGGAGACCAGGACCGTGCGCCCCTCGGCAGCCAGGCCGCGCATGAGCTCGCGGATCCAGATGATGCCCTCGGGGTCGAGGCCGTTGGTGGGCTCGTCCAGGAGCAGAACGTCGGGGTCTCCGAGCAGCGCGGCCGCTATGCCGAGGCGCTGACGCATGCCCAGCGAGAAGGTCTTGATCCGCCGCTTGGCGGCCGAGGCTATCCCGGACTGCTCCAGGACCGCCTCCACACGGCTCATCGGGATGCGGTTGGCGGCGGCGAGGAAACGCAGGTGGTCCCGGGCCGTGCGTCCGCCGTGCGCCGACTGCGCGTCCAGCAGGGCCCCCACCCGGTGGAGCGGGTCGGGGAGTTCGGTGAACCGCCTGCCGCCGATGGTGGCCGTCCCGGAGGTGATCCGGTCGAGGCCCAGCAGCAGCCTCATCGTGGTCGACTTCCCGGCCCCGTTGGGTCCGAGGAAACCGGTGACACGGCCGGGCATGACATCGAAGGTGAGGTGGTCCACGGCCCGGGTCCGGCCGAATTCCTTGGTCAGTTCTCGGATCTCGATGCTGTTCATGTCTCAAGGTTCGCCCCCGGCCCCACCCCTCTTCCTCCCCCAAGCGAGGGTTCCTTCTCCCCCACGTGGGGGAGGAGCCGCACCGCCCCGAACTGCGACGATGAGGAGATGCACCGACTGTTCCGCGCCGCACTGCGCCCAGTGACCTACTCGCGCTGGGTGCACCTGTGCGTTCCCATCCTGATGCTGGCCGTGTGGATGTTCATCGGGCCCGAGGCTCCGTGGGTACCACTCGTCCTCGTCATACCCATGGGACTGCTGCCCTGGATGCGGGTGGCCGAAGGACTCCAGGCGCAGTTCCTCCTCACCCCCTCCGAGCGCGGCGCCCGAGGCCCGCGGGAGTCCGAGGAGAACAGCTTCAGCACCGTCGGGTCCCGGACGTGGAGCGACCGATGGCGGACCCTGTTGTGGCTGGAGATACGGCTCGTCGTCTCACTGGCCACGATGATGGCCACGGTGTGGCTGCCGGTGCTGACCGTCCAGCTGATCACGGCCGGACTCGGCGGCAGGGTAGACCAGGAGAATGTGATACCCGCCGGATTCCCGGCCTGGGCGGCATGGGCGCTGGCTCCACTGCCACCGGTCCTCCTGATCGTCCTCGTGGTCCTGCTCGGCGACATGATCACGGCCATCGCCCGCCGGCTGCTGGGGCCTTCGGCGGCGGAGCGGCTCACCGCGCTGGAGGTGCGGACCGAGCAGCTTCTGGAGCGCACGCGCATCGCGCGCGAGCTGCACGACTCCATCGGGCACGCGCTGACCGTGGCCGTGGTCCAGGCGGGGGCCGCGCGGGCGGCGGGCGATCCGGAGTTCACGGACCGTGCGCTGAGCGCGATCGAGGAGACGGGCCGGGCCGCGCTGGAGGACCTGGACCGGGTGCTGCGCGTCCTGCGGGAGTCCGGTCAGCGGCCGTCCCAGCGGCCCACCCTGGCGGAGGCCGACCGGCTGCTCGAGTCGGCGCGCGCCTCCGGCGCCACCGTCGACGCGCAACTGATCGGCCCGCTCGACCAGTTGCCCGACTCCGTGAGCCAGGAGGGGTACCGGATCCTGCAGGAGGCGCTGACCAATGTGCTGCGGCACTGCGGTCCCGTGCCGGTACGGGTGCGGATCGGCATGGTCGCCGACCGGCTGGACCTGGAGGTGACCAATCCGCTGCCGGACCGGCCCTCCGTCATGACCGGGGGCGGCACCGGACTGCGCGGGATGCGGGAGCGGGCCGCGCTGCTCGGCGGGGAGACCGAGACCGGTCTGTACAAGGGGGGTTGGAGGGTGCGTACGCGGCTCCCGCTGGAGCGAATACGCTGACCGGATGCCGGTTACCGTTCTGCTCGTCGACGACGAACCCCTGGTGCGCGCTGGTCTGCGCGCCGTCCTGGACGCCCAGCCCGACATCGAGGTGATCGGCGAGGCCGCCGACGGCGCCGCGGTGGTCCCGCTGGTGCGGCAACTGCGTCCCGATGTCGTGGCGATGGACGTGCGGATGCCGCTGCTCGACGGGATCGAGGCGACCCGGGCGGTCCTGCGGAGCGTGGACTCGCCGCCGAAGATCCTCGTGGTCACCACGTTCGAGAACGACGAGTACGTCTACCAGGCACTGCGCGCCGGCGCGGACGGGTTCCTGCTCAAGCGGGCCCGCCCGTCGGAGATCGTGCACGCGGTCCGTCTGGTGGCGGAGGGCGAAACGCTGCTCTTCCCCGCGGCGGTCCGCTCGCTGGCCGCCGAGTACGGGAACCGCTCTGCGCGGACGGCACTGGAGCGGGCGGCGCTGACCGAGCGCGAGGAGGCCGTGCTCCGGCTGATGGCGAAGGGACTGACCAACATCGAGATCGCCCGCGAGCTGATCGTCGGCACGGAGACGGTGAAGTCCCACGTCAGTGCGATCCTGGGGAAGCTGGGAGCTCGGGACCGGACCCAGGCCGTGATCACCGCGTACGAGTCCGGGTTCGTCGCTCCCGCGTGACCGGCCCACGAGGGGAACGCCGGATTCCGGCCTATGGGGGGCTGCTTCTCGCCGCCGCGCCCGGTGCGCAGTACGATCCGCCTGACAAGCTCGCTAGCTGGGAGGACACACGTTGGGGCAGCTGACCGGCGGGGACCCCTCTCTGCTGCGGCGGATCAACTCCGCGGTGGTGTTGCGGGCCCTGCGCGCGGCCGAAGCGCCGACGCTCACTGACCTCACCCGGGTCACCGGACTCTCGCGGCCCACGGTCGAGGGAGTCGTCGAAGGGCTGATCGGGACGGGCCTCGTCGTCGAGGCGGGCGCGGAGGAGGGTGCGCGGCGCCAGGGACGCCCGGCCAGACGGTTCCGCTTCCGTGCCGAGGCGGGGCACCTGCTCGGCGTGGAGATCGGCGCGCACCGGATCGCGGTGCTGCTGTCCGGGCTGGACGGCCGGGTGATCGGCGCCGGCACCAAGGAGGTCGCCGAGACGGCCTCCGCCGACGAACGGCTCGAACGGGTCCGCGGTGCGGTGGCCGACCTGCTGCGCCGCGCCGGGGTACCGCGGGACTCACTGCGTGCGGTCGGCGTGGGCAGCCCCGGGATCGTGGAGGCCGACGGCACCGTCCGCCTCGGCACGGCCCTGCCCGGCTGGACCGGGCTGCCGCTCGGGGAGCGGCTGCGGCGCTCGTTCCGCTGCCCGGTGCAGGTGGAGAACGACGCCAACGCCGCGGCGGTCGCCGAGCACTGGAAGGGCGCCGCGACCGACACCGACGACATGGTCTTCGTGATGGCCGGGCTCAGCCCCGGAGCGGGCTCCCTGATCGGGGGCCGGCTGCACCGCGGGTTCGGCGGGGCTGCCGGGGAGATCGGCGCCCTGCACCTGCTGGGGCGCGAGGTCACCCCCGAGAAGCTGCTCTCGACCACCGGCGAACCGCTGCACCCGCTGGACGAGCGGGCGGTGGCGGAGGTCTTCGCGATGGCCAAGCGCGGGGACGTGGGGTCGGTGGCAGCGGTGGAGCGGTTCATCCAGCGGCTGGTCCACGACGTGGCCGCGCTGGTCCTGGCGATGGATCCGGAGCTGGTCGTGGTCGGCGGCTGGGCGGCCGGGCTGGACGGGGTACTGGATCCCCTGCGCCGGGAGCTGGAGCGCTACTGTCTGCGCCCGCCGCGCGTGGCGCTGTCCCTGCTGGGTGAGGCGGCGGTGGCCACCGGAGCGCTGCGGCTGGCGCTGGACCACGTGGAAGAAGAACTGTTCGCCGTGGAGAAGACGGTCACCGCCCGCCGCTGATCCCCTCCGGGGCCGGTACGGATACAGGTCCGCGCCGGCGCCGGTTCCTCCGGGGCTGCGGATCCGCGCCCACGCCACCGCTCAGGAGTCGGCGCCGGTCGAGGGTGCGGTTCGGCGTCGGTGGGTCCACGCGGGGCGAGATCCCCTACCCGCCCTTCACCCATCCCCCAGACCCCGTCCGGGGGACCCCCAGCCGGGCCCCGCCCGGACCCGGTCCTCAAACGCGGGACACGCTGAGGACGGCCGCACGTCTGCGCCCGGGCTACCGGACTCCGCCCCGGCTGTTGGCTCGCGGCCCGTCCGCTCACCGAGCGGGGCCCCCACAGCGTGGCGGCCCCGGTCAGCAGGCGGGCGGGATGGTCGGGACGGTCAGGACGCGACCCGCGTGTCGTGGGTGATCTGCACGTCGCCCGAGTCGCCGAAGGTCAGCCGGCAGGTGTCCGCCCGGTAGGTGGCCACCGAGACGGCCGCCGTGCCGGCCGCCGTGAAGTAGCGGGTGGTGACCAGGAGGACCGGGGCGCCGGGCAGGCGGTCCAGTTCCTTCGCGTCGTCGGCGCGGGCGGAGCCGAGCTCCACGGAGCGATCCTGGCCGTCGAGGACCAGCTTCTGCAGCTCGCGCATGACCGTGCGGGCGCGGGCCGGACCGGCGGGGGCGTCGATGGCGGAGAGGCCCGGCACCGAGGAGGCCGGCACGTACAGCAGCTCGGCGGCGAGGACCTGGCCCTGCTCGACGCGGCTGCGGCGTACCGCGAGCACCATCTCGCCGGGGGCGGCCCCGAGGAGCTTCAGGAGGGCGGGGGTGAGCACGGCTTCCTCCGCCGCGTCCACCGGCTCCCACCCGTCGACGCTCTCACCGGGCCAGCTGTGCTGCGCACTGCCGACGTCGACGCCCACGCGCGGCGGGGCGACGGTGGTGCCGACGCCCCGGCGGCGCTGGAGGCGGCCTTCGAGCTCGAGCTGCTCCAGTGCCTGGCGCAAGGTCGCCCGGGCGACGCCGAAGCGGGCGGCGAGCTCGCGCTCGTTCGGCAGGATCTCGCCCACGGCGAAGTCCTGGTCGAGCGCCTCACTGAGGACGGTCTTGAGGTGCAAGTACTTCGGCTCCGGCACCGTTTCGAGCTGCGTGGTCCCCACCCTGACTCCTCCTGCTATCGCCGCACTCGCCGTGTTCCAGCGGGAGTTCCGCGCCTTTGTTTATTAAAGGTTCCTGCACTATGCCTGCGACGATAGGACGGCGCACCCCCTTGGTCAAGACCAATGCTCATCCCTTTGTCGGGCAGATCGGGCATATGCATCAAGCTGTTCACGGGATGTTCGCGAGCACCGCGGAAACCGCGCGGAAGACGTCACGGAAGCCACCCCAAAAGGCACCTCCAAGGACGCCGCGAAAGCAGAAGTCCGCCCCCAGGGGCTACCGGGCGGTAACCGACCGAGAGACACTACTGACAAGCCGTCTCACACGGCCGTCTCACACCGCCGTCTCACGCGGCCGCCGCAGCGCCCGACCCCCGACGAGGAGCACCATGACCGCCACGGTCTCGTTCACGATCGATTCGCCACTGGGCCCCCGCACCACCACCGCCGCCTACGAGCGCAAGGGCGCGGGCGAGCCGCTGCTGCTCCTCCACGGCATCGGCCACCACCTCCAGGCCTGGCACCCGGTGACCGACGTCCTGGCCGCCGGGTACGACGTGATCGCCGTCGACCTGCCGGGCTTCGGCGTCTCGGAGCCGCTGCCGCACGGGGTTCCGTACGATCTGGGCACCGTCGCCTCCGCGCTGAGCTCGCTCTGCGCGGCGCTCGGCATAGAGCGGCCGCACGTCGCGGGCAACTCCCTCGGCGGGCTGCTCGCCCTGGAAATGGGGCGCGTGGGCCTGGCGCGCTCGGTCACCGCCCTCTCCCCCGCCGGGTTCTGGTCGGAGGGGGAGCGCCGCTACGCCTTCACCGCACTCCGCGCGATGCGCGCCGGCGCCGGCGTGCTGCCCCGCTCCGCCGTGGAACGGCTCGCCCGCAGCGCCGCCGGACGCGCCGCGCTCACCGGAAGCATCTACGCCCGCCCAGGACGGCGTTCGCCCGGCTCCGTGGTCGCCGAGACCCTCGCCCTGCGCGAGGCCTCCGGCTTCGAGCAGACCCTGTCCGCGGGCGGCTCCGTACGGTTCACCGCGGATCTGCCGGACCTCCCCGTCACCATCGCCTGGGGCAGTCGCGACCGGCTGCTCCTGCGCCGCCAGGGCGTCCGCGCGAAGCACACCATTCCCGGCGCCCGCCTCGTCCGGCTCCCCGGCTGCGGCCACGTCCCCATGAACGACGACCCGGCCCTGGTCGCCCGCGTCATCCTGGACACGGCCGAGCTCGCCCGATGAGACGTTGACTGGCGTCGACGGGGGCGCCGTCGGGGCATGGACGGGGACATCGTCTGCGCATCGACCGGACATTGACGGGGCATCAGCCATCCGCATCAGTGTTCACGCATGGTTCGCGTGCGCGACGCGGGCGGTCCGGCGTGCGGCCGGTGTACGGCGGCACACTGGTCCGGCCCGCCCCCGCCGGCCTCTGGAGACGCACCGATGGCACCTCTGCCGCACACCCGACGTTCCCTGCTCGGCGGCTCCCTCGCCGTCCCGGTGGGCCTCGCCCTGTCCAGCTCCCTGACGGGCGCCCTGAGCACTCCCGCCCACGCGGCGGCTCCCGCCTTCGCCCGCTCGGGCCGCCCGAACGCCTTCTGGGGTGTCCAGTCGGGCGAGATCACCGCCCACTCGGCCACCGTCTGGACGCGTTCCGACCGCCCCGCACGGATGTGCGTCGAAACCTCCCCGAGCGAGTCGTTCCGCTACGCCGTCCGCCGCCACCGCGGCCCGCTGCTCGGCCCCGACACCGACTTCACGGGCACCACCACCCTGCGCGAACTCCCGCCCGGACAGCAGATCCACTACCGGGTGCTCCTCGCCGACCCCGACGATCCGCGCCGCACCGGCGAGCCGGTCCACGGCACCTTCCGGACCACCCCCGTCTCCCGCCGCCGCGACGTGCGCTTCCTGTGGTCCGGGGACCTCGCCGGCCAGGGCTGGGGCATCAACCCGGAGCTCGGCGGCTACCGCGTTTTCGACGAAATGCGCCTGCGGGACCCCGACTTCTTCCTCTTCAGCGGGGACACCATCTACGCCGACGGGCCGATCCAGGCCTCCGTACCGCTGCGCGACGGAACCCTGTGGCACAACGTGACCACCGAGGAGAAGGCGAAGGTCGCCGAGACCCTCGCCGAGTTCCGGGGCAACTTCCGCTACAACCTGCTCGACGGCAACCTGCGCGATTTCAACGCCCAGGTGCCGGTCCTCGCCCAGTGGGACGACCACGAGGTGCGCAACAACTGGTACCCCGGCCAGATCCTCGACGACCCCCGCTACACCGTGAAGGACGTCGACACCCTCGCCGGCCGGGCCCGCCGGGCCTTCGGCGAGTACTTCCCCGTCACCGACCTGCGCGGCGGCCGCGCCGAAGGCCGGATGTACCGGGTGATGCGCTACGGCCCGCTGCTCGACGTGTTCGTCCTCGACATGCGCACCTACCGCGACCCGAACTCCCCCGGCCGCCAGACCGACGACCCCGTCGGCATCCTCGGCCCCGAGCAGCTGGCGTGGATCAAGCGCGAGCTGTCTCGCTCACGCGCCACCTGGAAGGTCATCGCCGCCGACATGCCGCTGGGCATCGTGGTGGCCGACGGGGCCGCGAACTTCGAGGCCGTCGCCCAGGGCGACCCCGGCGCGCCGCTCGGGCGCGAGCTGCAGATCGCGGAGCTGCTGCGCCACGTCAAGCACCAGCGCATCACCGGCACCCTCTGGCTCACCGCCGACGTCCACTACACGGCCGCGAACCACTACGCGCCCGAGCGGGCCTCCTTCACCGACTTCGCGCCGTTCTGGGAGTTCGTCTCCGGCCCCATCGGCGCGGGCGGCTTCCCGTCCGGCCGGCTGGACGCCACCTTCGGCCCGGAGACGGCGTACGTCCAGTCCGCGCCCTTCGCGAACATGTCCCCGTCCGAGAACCCCCCGTACTACGGGGAGGTCGAGATCGACGGGGACGGCGGCGAGCTCACCGTCCGGCTGCGCCGCCAGGGAGGCGGCGTGCTCTTCACCCGGACCCTGCAGCCCGGCCGGGTGGGGCAGTAGGCGGACACCGGGCGGACGGCCACCGCGCACATGAGTGGGCAGTGCGCGGGCGGTGCGGGCGGTGCGTGCGGTGCCTGCGGTGCGTGCGGGAGCGGAAGCCGACGAGGGCGGCCCGCCGAGACGCCGGGATCTGAAATCGGCCGGAAAACAGGGCGAAATCGGCCAGATGGATCCTTAACCAGTCGGTCACAGATCGTTCGTGATCACGCAACACCCAGGCGTCACAGTGGTCTGCATGACTGAGCGTATTCCTGCCTCTGCCCAGCGTCCCCACCGCCACCACTGGCGCCGCGACGTCGTCGAGCTCGCCGCTCTCTTCTGCGCCGTCGCGGTCGCCGACGCCATCGCCAATCTCGTGGTGCACGGCCCCCGCGGCCCGGTGCTGCTCGTGGCCTCGGCCGTCGCACTCCTGGTCACGGCGGCGTTCCACACCTGGTGGGCACGCCGCCACAGCCATGCGCCGCCGCCCACGGACACCGCACTCTCGGACCCCGCCGCGGACCCCGCCGCACAGGCGGTCGCGGCGACGGCCGGTACGGACGCCGCGCTGGCCTCCGCCCTGTGGCGGATGCGGACGACCGTGCGCGACGAGCCCGGCAGCCTCGCCGCGCTCTGCACCGCGCTCGCCCGGAGCGGGGTCGACATCCTGACGCTGCAGACGCACCCGCTCCCCGAGGGCGGCACGGTGGACGAGTTCCTGCTGCGCGCCCCGCAGCAGCTGCCCTCCGCCGACCTCACCCGGGCCATCTCCGGCGCCGGCGGCCACAGCACCTGGATCGAGCGCGCCGACGCGCACGACCTGGTCGACACCCCGACCCGCGTCCTGGGACTGGCCACCCGCACCGCGCTGGACGCCGCCGAGCTGCCGCTCGCCCTGCGCCAGTTGCTCGGCCGCTGCACCATCCACTCGATCCCGGCGACCACCCTCTCCGGGCGCCCCAACGCCGGCGCCGACGCGCCCGTCGAGGGCGTCCTGGAAGCCACGGTCATGCGGCTGCGCGACCCGTCCGGCGGTGCGATCACCATCGAGCGGCCCTACCTGCCCTTCACCCCGACCGAGTTCGCCCGCGCCCGCGCGCTCGTCGAGCTGGACGCCCGGCTCGGACCGCGCGTCCCGCGCAGCCGGGACGTGCTGACCCTCCCCGAGGGCAACGAGATCACCGTCCGCCGCGCCGACGGCTCCGACCTGCCCGCGGCCCGTGCCATGCACGACCGCTGCTCGGAGCGCACACTCGGCCTGCGCTACCACGGCCCCGTCGCCGACGCCGACCGCTACCTCGGCCACCTGCTGAGCCCGCGCTTCGGCCGCACCCTCGCCGCGACCACCGCCTCCGGCAAGCTCGTCGCCCTCGGCCACCTGCTCTGGGACGGCGACGAGACCGAGGTGGCGCTGCTCATCGAGGACGACTGGCAGCGCCGCGGCGTCGGCTCCGAGCTGCTGGGCCGGCTGATCGGGCTGGCCGTCGAGGCCGGATGCGACAGCGTCTACGCCGTCACCCAGGCCCACAACACCGGCATGGTCGCCGCGATGCGCGGCCTCGGCCTCCCCCTCGACTACCAGATCGAGGAGGGCACCCTGGTGATCACGGCCCGGCTGGACGCGACCCCGGTCAGCTCCCGGCTGCCGTACGAGCTCCCGGCCGAATCCCGCGGCCTGCCCCGCAGCCAGCCGTGACCTGGGCCGGATCTCTCCGGCCTTGCCCGGCCCGCGCCGCCGATCCCGGGGTGGTGCACCCGCAAGCACCCGCGGGTCGGCGGCGAGCGGCCCGGCGAGTCCGCGGCACGACGCCCGGACCACCTACCGCGATCTCGCCGCCGAGGCCGGCGGCGCCCCCTGCGTCAGCAGGCTGACGATCTTTGGTGATGACGCGGACCCTTCCCGCATACGAAGATGTCCACATGTCAGACATCATCACCAGTGACAGCGCCGCACGGCTGCCCCGCCAGGTCGCCGATGCCTACGTCGACGACCTCATCGCCATCGACCCGATCACGGGCACCTATCTCGGTGTCGCCGCAAGCTCCGGAAAACTCCCGGACCTCTCCCCCGCGGGCCGCGCGGCGGCCGCCGAACTCTCCCGCGCCACCCTCGCGAAGCTCGACGCCGCCGAGCGCCTGCCCGGCGCCGACAGCGACGTCGAGCGCCGCTGCGCCCGGCTGCTGCGCGAGCGGCTCACCGCCGAACTCGCCGTCCACGAGGCCGACGAGGACCTGCGCGCGGTCAGCAACATCCACTCCCCGGCGCACTCGGTCCGCGAGGTCTTCTCCCTGACCCCGGCCGAAACCGAAGAGGACTGGGCCGCGATCGCCGAGCGGCTGCGCGCCGTTCCGGCCGCCTACGCGGGCTACCGCGAGTGCCTCGCGCTCGGCCTGGAGCGCGGCCTGTTCGGCAGCCCGCGCCCCGCCGCCACCTTCGTCGAACAGCTCACCGCCTGGGCCGGCGAGGGCGAGGGCGCCGAGGCCGAGGGCAAGGACGGCTACTTCGCCGAGTTCGCCGCCGCCGGCCCCGAGGCACTGCGCGCCGAGCTCGACGGGGCCGCCGCCGCCGCGACCGCCGCCGTCGTGGAACTGCGCGACTGGATGCGGGACGTGTACGCCCCCGCGGTCGAGGGCAAGCCCGACCCGGTGGGCCGCGAGCGCTACGCCCGCTGGTCGCGCTACTTCAACGGCACCGACCTGGACCTGGACGAGGCGTACGCCTACGGCTGGTCGGAGTACCACCGGCTGCTGGCGGAGATGAAGACCGAAGCCGCCAAGATCCTGCCGGACGCCGGCCCCTGGGAGGTGCTCAAGCACCTGGACGAGCACGGCACCCACATCGAGGGCGTGGACGAGGTCCAGGCCTGGCTGCAGGGCCTGATGGACGAGGCCATCGAGAACCTCGACGGCACCCACTTCGAACTCGCCGAGCGGGTCAAGCGCGTGGAGTCGCGGATCGCCCCTCCGGGCGGCGCCGCGGCCCCGTACTACACGAACCCCTCGGAGGACTTCTCCCGTCCGGGGCGCACCTGGCTGCCGACGATGGGCCAGACCCGCTTCCCCGTCTACGACCTGGTCTCCACCTGGTACCACGAGGGCGTCCCGGGCCACCACCTCCAGCTGGCGCAGTGGACGCACGTGGCGGACCAGCTGTCCCGTTACCAGGCCAGCGTCGGTCTCGTCAGCGCGAACGCCGAGGGCTGGGCGCTGTACGCGGAGCGGCTCATGGACGAGCTGGGCTACCTCAAGGACGCCGAGCAGCGGCTCGGTTACCTGGACTGCCAGATGATGCGCGCCGCGCGGGTCATCGTGGACATCGGCATGCACCTGGGTCTGGAGATCCCGGCGGATTCGCCGTTCCACCCGGGCGAGCGCTGGACGGTGGACCTGGCGCAGGAGTTCTTCGGCCTGCACAGCGGCCGGCCGGGCGACTTCGTGGAGAGCGAACTGACCCGCTACCTGTCGATGCCGGGCCAGGCGATCGGCTACAAGCTGGGCGAGCGCGCCTGGCTGCTGGGCCGTGACAACGCGCGTGCCGCGCACGGCGATTCCTTCGATCTGAAGGCCTGGCACATGGCGGCGCTGTCCCAGGGTTCACTGGGCCTGGACGACCTGGTGGACGAGCTGTCGAAGCTCTGATCGCCGGACCGCACCACGGACGGACGGGCCGGCTCGCACCTCACGGAGCCGGCCCGTCCGTCCGTCAGCCCGTTCCGCCCGCCGTGCGATGCCGCACCACCGAACCTCCGCGCTGCTTGACGATCTCCAGCTGGGCCTGCACCCGGGTCCGCAGATCGGCGACGTGGCTCACGATGCCCACGCTGCGGTCGCGTTCGCGCAGCGAGTCCAGTACGTCGAGCACCTCGTCCAGGGCCTGGTCGTCGAGGCTGCCGAAGCCCTCGTCGATGAACAGGGTGTCGAGCCGCATGCCGCCCGCCTCGTCGGTGACCACGTCGGCCAGGCCCAGCGCGAGCGCGAGCGAGGCGAAGAAGGTCTCGCCGCCGGACAGCGTGGCGGTGTCCCGCTCGCTGCCGGTCCAGGCGTCGACCACGTGCAGCCCGAGCCCGGAACGCCCCCGTCCGCTCGCCTTGGCGTCGGAGTGCAGCAGGGTGTAGCGGCCCCCCGACATGCGCAGCAGCCGTACCGTCGCCGCGGCGGCGACCTGCTCCAGCCGGGCCGCGAGCACGTAGGCCTCGAGCCGCATCTTGCGCTCGTTGTCCGCGGAGGTGCCCGCGGTGAGTCCGGCGAGCCGGGCCACCCGTTCGTAGGCCTCGCGCAGCGGTCCCAGGGAGCGCAGCTCCCGCTCGGCCTGGAGGGAGAGCCCGTCGAGGTCCTTGCACCGGACCCGGGCCGCGTCCACGGCGGACCCGGCCGTACGGAGCTTCGCGCCGGCCCTGTCGGCACGCGCCTCGGCCTCCTCCGGCGCGGCCGGGGGCAGGGCCGCCGCCGCGGCGGTGTCGGCCTCGCCGAGGCGGTCGGCCAGCATGGCCTCCTCCGCCTGCCAGGCGTCCGTGCGGCGTTGGAGCGCGCTGCGTTCGTACTCGGGGAGGACGGCGTCGGCCGCCTCATCGGTGGTGTCGAAGCCGGCCTTGAAGGCGGCGTCGGCGAGCTGGTCGTCGGCTTCCTTCAGCCGGGCGGCGGTGGTTTCCGCCCGGCGCAGCGAGGCGGCCGCCGCCGTGACCATGCGGACCCTGTCCTCCAGGACTCCGGCGCGGGCCGCGACGCTGGGCGCGCCGTCCCGTACGAGGGCCAGCTCCGCTTCCAGCGAGGCCCGCTCCCGGTCGAGGGCCTCGCGGCGCGAGGCCCGCGCCGCCGCCCGGGCCTCGGCTTCGCTCCGCTCGGCGCTGCGCACGGCGTGCTCCCGCTCCGCGCGGGCCAGCCGCTCGCGGGCGGTGTGCAGTCCGGCGGCCGCGGCGTGCGCCTCGGCGTGACGGGAACTCAGCGCGGAGGTGAGTTCCAGGAGTTCGGCGGTGGTGGCCTCCCCCGCGGCGGCCGCGGCCTCGGCGCGGGCCTCCCGTACGGCGGCCAGCCTGCGCTCGACGCTCGCCCTGCGCTCCTCGGCCCCCTCGAAGCGGGCGTGCGCCGCCTCCTCCGCGGCCCGGTCGACGTGACCGGGGGCGGGCCGGGCCGGGGAGGGGTGCTCCGCGGCCCCGCACACGGTGCAGGGCTCTCCCTCCACCAGGGCGGCGGCGAGTTCGGCGGCGATCCCCCGCAGCCGGGTCTCCTTGAGCTCGAGCCAGCGTTCCCGGGTGGCGGCCGACTCCTCGCGGGCGGTGAGCAGTTCTCCGGAGGCCCGCTCCGCGTCCTCGTCGAGGGCGTCGCGCCGCCGGGCGGCGTGCAGGTGCAGCCTGGCGGGCTCCAGCTTGCCGGCGAGCTGCTCGGCCAGGGTCGCGGCCTGCTGGGCGGCGTCCGCGCGCCCGGCCAGCTCGGTCCGGGTGGCGTCCCAGCGGGCGAGCCACTCGGCGGTCTCCTGCTGCTGCTCCTCGGCTGCCCGGGACTCCCGTTCCAGGTCGGCCCGTTCGCGGCCGATCTCGGCGCTGCGCTGCTCGGCGCGGCGGGCGGCCGCGAGTGCTCCCAGATCGCCCCGCAGCCGCTGCTCGACCGCGGCCAGCTGCTCGGTCCCCGCCTCGGCGAGCTGGGGCGGGAGCTCCGCCCGGGCCACCGACTCCGCGTGCGCGGCGGCCATGTGGGCGCCGGCGGCGGCTCCGCGCAGTTCCAGGGCGGGGGCGACCAGTGCTCCGCGCCGGGCCCGGTCGAGCAGGGCGCTCACCCGCTCCCGTTCCGGACCGGACTCGGCGAGCAGGGCCGCCCGGCGGGTGGTCTCCGCGTGCCGGCGCTGCAGCCGGTCGAGCTCCCGCGCGTCCTCGGCGGCCCGCCGGGCGGCGTGGTACCGCCCTTCGACGGCGGCGAGGGCGTACTCGGCGACGGTGAGCCGCTCCCGGGCGGAGCAGCGGGCGACGGCGGCCCAGGCGCGGATCGCCCCGGCCAGCCCGGGGTCGCCCGGCTGGTGCCGGGGCAGCGGCCAGGCGCGCAGATCGGCGCAGTCCCCGGCGGCCTGGGCGAGGCGCTGGGCGGTGTGAAGCACCTGCTCGTCACCGGCGCGGACCTTGGCCTCGGCGGCGCGGCGGCGTTCGCCGAGCAGGGTTTCCACGGCGGCGAAGCGGCGGGTGTCGAAGAGCCGGCCCAGCAGCCGGCCGCGCGCCACCTCGTCGGCGCGCAGGAAGCGCGCGAACTCCCCCTGCGGCAACAGCACGACCTGGCAGAACTGCTCGCGGCTCATGCCGAGCAGCTGCTCGATCTCCTCGCCGATCTCCTGGTGGGAGCGGCTCAGGGCGTCCCACCGCTCCCCGTCGTACTCGCGCAGCCAGCTCTGCGCCTTGTCCTTGGTCGTCCCGGTGCCGCGCTTCTTGGGCCGGTCCTGTTCGGGGCGCCGGGTGATCTCCAGGCGCCGGCCGCCCGCGGTGAGTTCGAGGGTGATCTCGGTCGGGGTGTCCGAGGCCGCGTGGTCGCTGCGCAGGCTGGTGCCGGGGGCCTGGCGGGAGCCGGGGACGGAACCGTAGAGGGCGTAGCAGACGGCGTCCAGGACGGAGGTCTTGCCCGCGCCGGTGGGACCGTGCAGGAGGAAGATCCCGGCGCCGGAGAGGGCGTCGAAGTCGATCTCCTGGGGTTCGGCGAAGGGGCCGAAGGCGGTGATGCGGAGCCGGTGCAGCCTCATCGGTGGGTCTCCTGCCGGCTGTCTTCGGCCCGAACCTCGTCGAAGGCGCCCTGGAGCACGTCCCGTTCGGCGTCATCGGAGAAACCGCCGCCGCCTCTCACGTGGGCGACGAAGTCCTCGGCGATCTCCCGGTCGCTGCGGCCCTTCAGCCGCTGGGCATAGGACCCGCCGGCGTCCTCGCTGCGGCCCTCGGGGTCGAAGGCCAGGCTGAGGGTGTGCGGGAAGCGGACGGCGAGCCGGGCCATGGGGTCCTCGGGCCGGACGGGGTCGGTGAGGGTGGCCTCCAGCCAGGAGTCCTCGTACCGGGCGTACGCCTCCTCGGAGAGCAGTTCCTCCAGCGGCCCCCGGACCCGGGCGAGGCGGCGCGGTACGGGGGTGTCGACGCGCTCGGCGGTCAGGATCTCCCCCTCCCCTCCCAGTTCCACGAGCCACATGCTCTTGCGGTGGTCGGCCTCGGAGAAGGAGTAGGCGAGCGGGGAACCGGAGTAGCGCACCCGTTCGTTGATCGTCTGGCAGCCGTGGAGGTGGCCGAGGGCGGCGTAGTCGACCCCGTCGAAGACGGAGGCCGGCACGGCCTCGACCCCGCCGACGGTGATGTCGCGCTCGCTGTCGCTGGCCTGCCCGCCGGTGACGAAGGCGTGCGCGAGGACAACGGACCGCGTCCCGGGCGCCCGCCCTGCCAGATCCGCCCGGATCCGGTCCATGGCCGCACCGAGCACGGCCTCGTGGCTCACCTTCCCGGCACCGAACTCGTCCTTGACCAGCGCGGGCTCCAGGTACGGCAGCCCGTACAGCGCCACGTCACCGTGTACGTCGGCCAGCACCACGGGGTCGGCGCACCCGGCGGGGTCGGTCCTGAGGTGGATCCCGGCCCGCCCGATCAGCCCGGCCCCGACACCGAGGCGGCGGGCGGAGTCGTGGTTCCCGGAGATCATCACGGTGGGCACGCCGAGATCGGCAAGCCGGTGCAGGGCCCGGTCGTAGAGCTCCACGGCAGGCAGCGGAGGGACGGCCCGGTCGTACACGTCACCGGCGACGAGCACGGCGTCGACCTCGTGCTCCCGGACGGTCTCGACGAGGTGGTCGATGAAGGCGGCCTGGGCACCGAGCAGGTTCACCCGGTGGAAGCTCCGCCCCAGGTGCCAGTCGGAGGTGTGCAGGAACTTCACAGAACGGCCCCGACCTGCACGTTTACCCCTACTGCCCCTCTAAGACCCGCACGAACCACCCCAGGACCCACAGCGGCCCCCTGCCACGCTAACGCATGCCGCCCCCTGACCCGCCACTCACCTCGGAAAGGTGCCGCTCCCTGACGCGGCCCGCCGTACCGCCGTACCGCCGCGCAGGGGGAAGCACCCGCGCACGGCGAGGGGTGGTTCTCCCTGGGCGGTGGCCGGTGCCGCCGCCTACCGTGGAAACAAGAGCCCCACCCCTTCGGGGAGGCGATCCAGATGACCGGAAAGACCTACGACGCCGTGATCGTGGGAGCCCGCTGCGCGGGCGCGAGCACGGCGATGCTGTTGGCCCGCCAGGGCTACCGGGTGCTGGTGGTGGACCGGGCGGCCTTCCCCAGCGACACGCTCTCCACCCACCTCATCCACCCGCCCGGGCTCGCGGCCCTGCGGCGCTGGGGCCTGCTGGACCGGGTCGTCGCCACCGGCTGCCCGGAGATCACCACGTACACCTACGACCTGGGCCCCCTCGTCATCTCCGGGTCACCGGCCGGAGAGGGCTGCGAGGGCTCGTACGCGCCCCGGCGGACCGTCCTCGACAAGATCCTCGTCGACGCGGCCGTGGAGGCCGGCGCCGAGGTGCGCGAGAAGTTCACCATGGAGGGCCTGGTCACGGAGGGGGACGCGGTGACCGGCATCCGCGGCCACGACCCGGACGGGGCGGCGACCGCCGAGTACGGCCGGGTGGTCATCGGCGCCGACGGCGCCCACTCGACGGTCGCCCGCGCCGTGGACGCCCCCCGCTACGCGGAGAAGCCGAAGCTCCAGGTCAGCTACTACACGTACTGGGCGAACCTGCCGATGCACGGCGGGTTCGAGGCGTACATGCGGGGCGACCGCGCCTTCGCGGCCTGGCCGACGAACGACGACGTGACGCTGGTGGTCTGCGGACTGCCGATGCGGGACTTCGAGGCGAACCGCGCGGACATCGAGGGCGGCTACCACGAGACCCTCGGCCGCGCGCCGGCCTTCGCCGACCGGATCGCCTCCGCCACCAGTACCGGACGGCTGGTCGGCACGGCCGTCGAGAACCATTTCCGGGTCCCGTACGGACCGGGGTGGGCGCTGGTCGGCGACGCCGGGTACCTGAAGGACTTCATCACGGCCCAGGGAATCCAGGACGCCTTCCAGGACGCCGAATTGTGCGCGGGAGCCCTGGGCGACGCCTTCGCGGGCCGCAGCGCCTTCGACGACGCCATGCGCGGCTACCAGCAGGCCAGGGACGAACGGGTCATGCAGATGTACGAGTTCACCGCCGGATTCGCGGCCCTGGAACCTCCGCCGCCCGAAATGCAGCGGGTCCTCGGCAAGGTCGCCGAGAGCCAGGACACCATGGACGGCTTCGTCCGGGTGAACGCGGGGATCACCAAGCCCGGCGAGTTCTTCTCCGACCCGCGGCTCATGGGGGCGGCGCAGCCGGTGAGTTGACGCCCCTCCCCTCAGGAGGAGACCCGCTCGGCGGATCCCCTGCCCGCACTCAGGGTGCGTACGTCTCCCCGCCCGGTGTGAGGGTGGCGCTCCCGGCGGTGCTGTCGGCGAGCCAGGCCTCGAAGGCGGGCAGGTCGGCCTCGGGCAGGGCGACCTCGATCTCCACGGCGGCCCCGTAGCGCACGTCGAGCACGGTCCTGCCGGTGGAGCGCAGGTCGTTCTCGGTCTTGCCGGCCCGCTGGTGGTCCACGGTGACGGTGACCAGGCGGTAGCGGTGGCGGGTGACGGTGCCGAGCACGTCGAGGGCCTCCCCGACGACCCCGCCGTAGGCCCGGATGAGCCCGCCGGCGCCGAGCTTCACGCCGCCGTAGTAGCGGGTGACGACGGCGACGGCGTAGCGGATGTCCCGGCGCGTGAGCATCTGCAGCATCGGCACCCCGGCGGTGCCACCGGGCTCGCCGTCGTCGCTGGCCTTCTGCACGGAGGCGTCGGCGCCGATGACGTAGGCGAAGCAGTTGTGCGAGGCGGTGGGGTGCTCCTTGCGGATCCGCGCGACGAACTCCTGCGCCTCCCGCTCGGTCGCCGCGGGCGCGAGCGCGCACAGGAACCGCGAGCGGTTGATCTCGGACTCGTGCACACCCTCACGGGCCACCGTCACGTACTGGTCTGCCTTCACTCGTCCACCTTACGGGGAATCCGACATGCGTCTTTTCTGTTGATCGGTCTGACGGCAATCCACAGTCAGACGCAGCAGGAGGCGGCACACGTGTACGGCGATCCGGCAACCATCCGCAAGATCCTCACCGAGCTCGGCGACACCTGGGCGGTGGTCGGTCTGTCCAACAACCGGGACCGGGCCGCGTACCGCGTGGCAGAAGTCCTCCAGCGGTACGGCAAGCGCGTGGTTCCCGTGCACCCCAAGGCCGAGACGGTCCACGGCGAGCAGGGTTACCCCTCGCTGGAGGCGATCCCCTTCAAGGTGGACGTGGTGGACGTCTTCGTGAACAGCGCGCTGGCGGGCACGGTCGCCGACGAGGCCGTCGCCAAGGGGGCGGAGGCCGTCTGGTTCCAGCTGAACGTGGTCGACGAGGCCGCCTTCGACCGCACCCGCGCGGCCGGAGTGGACATGATCATGGACCGCTGTCCGGCGATCGAGATCCCCGCCCTCTGAGAGCCCAGGGGTCCCAGCGCCCATACTTGAGACCGCGCCTCCCAGGCCGGGCCGGGTCGGGTCAGGTCAGGTCGGGTCAGGTCAGGTCGGGTCAGGTCAGGTCGGGTCAGGCGTGGGCGGTCACCGGCGGGATGGAGACGGCCATCGTCATCTCCATCGGATCCGGCCCCTCGTTGCGGTAGGCGTGCGGGGCGTCCGCCTCGAAGGAGACGGCCCCGCCGGCCGGTACGGCGTACGTCTCGTCGGCGACCACCAGCGTCAGCTCCCCCACGGTGACGTGCAGCATCTCGAAGGTGCCCGGCGGATGCGGGTCCGAGGCGGTCCCCTCGCCGGGCTCCAGCCGGTAGGTCCACATCTCCACCGGCCCGCGCCGGTCGTCACCGAGCAGCATGCTGGCGCCGCTTCCACCCTCCGTGGACCACATCCGCACTCCCTGCCCCGGCAGTACCACCTGCACCCGCGGACCGCGGTCGTGATCGAGCAGGGTGGTGATGCTGACGCCGAGCGCGTCGGCCAGTTTGACCGTCGTGCCGACACTGGGGTTCGTACGGGCCTGCTCAATCTGGATGATCATGCCGCGACTCACCCCCGCACGGGCGGCCAGGGCCTCCAGGGTGAATCCGCGCTCTCCGCGCCAGCGCTTGAGGTTGCGGCCGAGCGCCTGGGTGAGCTGTTCGAGATCCGACACCGTTCCGTCCACTCCGTACAATATTTTGAATGACAGGGTCCATTAGACTGAACTATCGTGCGTTGTACTCCACCGTTCAACGCACTGTACTGCGAGGCCTGTCATGACCGCCCTGTTCGCCCTGGCCACCGCCGTCCTGTGGGGGCTCGCCGACTTCGGCGGCGGGTTGCTGACCCGCCGGATACCGGCCCTCACGGTGGTCGTGGCCTCCCAGATCCTCGCCGTCCTCGTGCTGGGTGCGGTGGTCCTGGGCACCGGCGCCTGGCGGGAGGCCGGACCGCAGCTCTGGTTCGCGGTGGGCGCGGGGCTGGTGGGGCCGGTCGCGATGCTCAGCTTCTACAAGGCGCTCGCCCTGGGCCCGATGGGCGTGGTCTCCCCGCTCGGCTCCCTCGGCGTGGTGGTGCCGATGACCGCGGGGCTGCTCCTGGGCGAGCGGCCCGGCGCCGCCCAGTTCGCGGGGATCGCGGTGGCCGTCGTGGGCATCGTCCTCGCGGGCGGACCCGAGCTGCGCGGCGCTCCCGTACAGCGGCAGGCGGTCGTCCTCACCCTCGTCGCGGCCTTCGGCTTCGGCGCGGTGATGGCCCTGATCGCCCCCGCCTCCTCCACCGTGCCCGGCCTGTTCCTCGCACTGTTCGTCCAGCGCGTCACCAACGTCGCCGTCGGCGGCACGGCCCTGTGGGTGCGGACCCGGCGCGGCGCCCCCGCCCTCCCGGCGGGTACCGGCGGCCTGCGGATCCTGTGGGCTCTGCTGCCGGCGCTCGCCTTCGTCGGGCTCGCGGACGTCGCCGCGAACGGCACCTACTCCATCGCCGCCCAGCACGGCCCGGTCACCACCGCCGCGGTGCTCTCCTCCCTCTACCCGGTGATCACCGCCCTGGCCGCCTTCACCGTCCTCAAGGAACGCCTGCGCACCGTCCAGGCGGCGGGCGCGGGCCTGGCCCTGGCCGGCACGGTCCTCCTGGCGGCGGGCTAGGCGACCCGGCGGCAGGCGGCGCATTCACCCCGGTTCACTCCGGCTCCGTCACGTCCGCCAGTGCGCGCAGCTGCTCCGGGGTGACCCCGTCGGGGATCGGTACCGGGGCCGGGGTGCGCAGCGGCGGCTGCCAGCCCGCCTCGGGGTCCCAGCGGCGGACGATCCGCGCCGGCGCCCCCGCCACCACGGCGTGGTCCGGCACGTCGCCCCGTACGACGGCTCCCGCCGCCACCACGACGTTGCGGCCCAGACGCGCGCCGGGCAGGATCACCGCGCCGGTCCCCAGCCAGCAGCCCGGTCCGATCTCCACGGGTGCGCTGCGCGGCCACTGTTTGCCGATGGGCTCGTGCGGGTCGTCGTAGCTGTGGTTGGTGGAGGTGATGTAGACCCCGGGACCACAGAAGGTGTCGTTTCCGATGGTGATCCGGGTGTCGGCGATGACGTGGCTGTCGCGGCCGATGACCACGCCGTTGCCGAGGACCAGCACCGGTTCGGCGCCGAGGTCGAGGTCCGGCATCATCCCGGCGGTGAGCGTGACCTGTTCCCCGATGATGCAGTGGTCTCCGAGGCGGATCCAGGGCGCGCCGAAGACCGTGCCCTGCGGGAAGGCGAGCCGGGTGCCGTGCCCGATCGCGCCGAAGCGCAGCCCTCCGGGGGTCTGGGCGGTGACCGCACCGGCCCGCTGCATCCAGCGCCAGCCCGCGTGGACCGCGCGCCCGGCGAGCCGGCGGCGCAGGCCCGTAAGGGAGGAGAGCGCCGTCAGAGAAGAGAACGTGTTCTGGTTCTTCGCCACCGGGTCACCGTAGCGCGCCGGGAGCCGGGGCCGCGCCGTGATCTTCACCCCATCTCCGGGGGCGCGGTCGGCGTGGCCTACGGTGCCGGTAGCGCGACTCGACGTACCGGAAGAGGAAGAGAACACATGACGCAGCAGGCGGCCCAGGCACTCGTGGCGGGTGTCGGCGGGAAGAACCCCGTGATCGATCCGACGGCGTTCACCGCTCCCACCTCGGTCGTGGTCGGGGACGTGACCCTCGGCGCGGGGTCGAGCATCTGGTACTCGGCGGTGCTCCGCGCGGACTGCGGTCCGATCACGCTCGGCGCCGACAGCAACGTGCAGGACAACTGCACCGTGCACGTGGACCCCGGATTCCCGGTCTCCATCGGCGAGCGCGTGTCCATCGGTCACAACGCCGTCGTGCACGGCTGCACGATCGAGGACGACTGCCTGATCGGGATGGGCGCGACGGTCCTCAACGGCGCGGTGATCGGCGCCGGCTCCCTGGTGGCCGCCCAGGCGCTGGTCCCGCAGGGGATGGTCGTCCCGCCCGGTTCGCTGGTCGCGGGCGTTCCGGCGAAGGTGCGGCGCGAACTGACCGCGGAGGAGCGCGAGGGCCTCAAGGTCAACGCCCTCATGTACAACGAACTGGCGGAGCAGCACCGCGCCGCGGTGACCCCGGGCGCGTAACGGGCTCGGGCGCCGAAGCCCCCCGCCCCCGCCCTCGGGCTTGGCGGGGGGGCGATCCCCGGGCCCCTCAGTCGGTGCGCACGGTCGGCGCGGCCGAAGCCTGCCCCGGCACCGGGGCCGCGTCGGCCGCCTCCGGGGCCGCCTCGGCGGCCGCATCGGTACCGGCCTCGGCCCGCGCCGCCGCGGCGGCCTTCTTCATCCGTCCGCGCACCACCAAGGTCATGGCGAGCCCGCAGACGAGGGCCAGGGCGAGGGCCGCCCACGAGAACCCCTTCAGCCACGGCTCCGCGACGATCCCGATCGAATAGATGACGGCCGTCGTGCCGCCGGCCCACAGGATCCCGCCGAGGACGTTCGCGACGAGGAACCTCCAGTAGGGCATGTGCAGGACGCCCGCCAGCGGCCCCGCGAAGATCCGCAGCAGGGCCACGAACCGCCCGAAGAAGACGGCCCACATGCCCCACTTGTCGAAGGAGCGCTCCGCCATGGCCACCTGGTCCGGCCCGAAGTGCTTGGGGAAGCGCCGCCCCAGCCGCTCCAGCATCGGCTTGCCGCCCCTGCGCCCGATCGCGTAGCCGATCGAGTCGCCCACGATCGCGCCGGTGGTCGCGCAGATGCCCAGGACAACGGGGTCGATGTGTCCCTGCTGTGAGGCCAGCAGCGCCGAGCTGACCAGGACGATCTCCCCCGGCAGCGGGATGCCGAGGCTTTCCAGTCCGATGACGAGCCCCACCAGGAGGTAGATGCTGACCGCCGGAATCGTCTCCAGCCATTCCTGGATGTGCACCGGTACGTCCTCCCGAGTATTCCGCCCGGCCCGCCCCCTGTGGCGGGCCGAACGGGCAGCCTATCCGGTCGCCACCACAGCCTTTGCCCGCAGCGGCAGTTCGCGGGAGGAACGCCCCGCGAACACTTCGCGGCGGCCCGTGCCCAGGACCCACGCGTCCCGCTCCGGATCCCAGGACGACAGCGTGCGCGGGTCGATGTCCAGGACGATCCGCCGCGCTTGTCCCGGTTCGAGGGTCAGGCGCCGGTATCCGGCCAGCGCCCGGACCGGCTGGTCCAGTTTCAGGTCCGGGGACGGCCCTACGTAGACCTGGGCCACTTCGGTGCCGGTGCGGCGGCCGGTGTTGCGGACGGTGAACTCCACGCGCAGCCCGCTCCGCTTCCCGCGCGCGCCGCCCGGCCGGACGGCCAGCTTCTCGTACGCCCAGGTCGTGTACGAGAGCCCGTGCCCGAAGGCGAACAGCGGAGCCACCCGCTGCCGGTCGTACCAGCGGTGGCCCACGTGCACCCCCTCGGTGTACTCCTGCCGCCCGCCCACCCCGGGGTAGCGCATCAGGTCGCCGCCGACCGGGGTCGCCCGTTCGTCGGCCGGGAAGGTCTGGGTGAGGCGGCCGCCCGGGTCCGCGTCGCCGAAGAGCACGTCGGCGGTGGCGGCCGCGCCCTCCTGGCCCGGGTAGTACATCTGGAGGACCGCTCCGGTACGCGGGAGCCACGGCATGGTCGTACCGGAGGAGGTGTTGAGCACCACCGTGGTGCGCGGGTTGACGGCGGCGACGGCCTCGATCAGAGCCGCCTGGCCGCCGGGGAGGCCCAGGGAGGTGCGGTCGCTGCCCTCGGTGGCGTCCTCGTAGGCGAACAGCACCACGCTGCGGGCCGCCCCGGCCGCCTTGACGGCCTCGGCGAGGTCGGCGGCCCGGGTCGCCTTCGTGGTGTGCCGCAGCCGCAGCCGCTGCCCCTTCGGCCCGCCCTCGGCGAACACGGCGAGCCGGTGTTCGCCCGCCTTGAGCGCGAGGGTGCGGCGGCGCACGGTGCGGCCGTCGGGCGCGGCGCCGAGCAGCCCGCCCGCGAACTGCTCGGCCACGCCCTGCCGTACGGGGAAGAGTTCTTCCCCGTCGAGCCGGACGGCCGGCCGTTTGCCGGTGTAGTGGACGAGCAGGGTCCACTCGTCGTCGGCGGCCAGCCGGAAGGTCCCCTCGAAGCCCCAGGTGCGCCCGGGGGCCACCACGCGGTCGTCGAGGCCCGCGTCGGGCGTCAGGAGTTTCGCCGGGAGCGGGCGTCCGTAGAGGTCCTCACCGAGGGCGTAGCCCACCGTGGAGCCGCTCCCGGCCCGCCGCCGGATCTCGTCGAGGGGCGCGGCGGCCGCGTCCGGCACCACGTGGGCGCTGCCACCGCCGCCGACGAAGGGGGTCCGCCCGGTGGGGCCGATCACGGCGATGGAGCGGGCGGCGGGGCCCGTCAGCGGCAGGGTGGCCCGCTCGTTGCGCAGCAGGACCGCTCCGGCGGTGGCGATCTGCCGCGCGGTGCGGGCTCCCGCTGCGGCGTCCCGGGCGGGCCGGGCGGCGGGGTGCCCGGCGAGCAGTCCGAAGCGGTCCAGGGTGGTCAGGATCCGGCGTACGGCGAGGTCCACCGCGCCCTCGTGGACGGAGCCGCCGCGCACCGCCTCTCGTAGCGGGGCGCCGTAGTGGGTGCCCGCGGGCATCTCCATGTCGAGGCCGGCGCCGATCGAGGCGACGGTGCTGTGGGTGGCGTTCCAGTCGGACATCACCCAGCCGTCGAACCCCCAGCGTCCGCGGAGCAGTTCGTCGAGGAGGGGCTTGCTCTCGCAGGCATAGACCCCGTTGACCTTGTTGTAGGCCCCCATCACGGCGCCGGCACCGGCGGCCACGGCGGCTTCGAAGCCCCGTAGCTCCGTCTCGTGGAGGGTCTGCTCGGCGGCGATCACGTCGACGGTGTCGCGGCCCTTCTCCTGGTTGTTGAGCGCGAAGTGCTTGACGGTGGCGATGAGGCCTTCGTCCTGGATGCCCCGGACGACCTCGGCGACCAGGTCGGCCGTCAGCTTCGGATCCTCCGAGAACGTCTCGAAGTTCCGCCCGGCGTACGGGGTGCGGATGAGGTTGGCCATCGGCGAGAGCAGCACGTCGATGCCGAGCGCGCGGCCCTCGCGGCCGATGACCCGACCGTACGCGCGGGCGAGCGCCGGGTCGAAGGCGGAGGCGAGCAGGACCGGCGCGGGCAGCGCCGTGGCGGGCCTGGCGACGCGGACTCCGGCCGGGCCGTCGGCGAGGCGGAGCGCCGGGATGCCCAGGCGCGGGATGCCCGGCACGTAGCCGGCCTGGCCGAGCGGATCCGGGTCCGGGCCGCCGTGCAGCAGGACGGTCTTCTCCTCCAGGGTGAGCCGCTCCAGCAGGGCGTCGATCCGGGCGGTGCGGCCGGCCGCGGGCGCGGCGGCGGGGGACGCCGCGGAGCCGGAGGCCTCGCGGAGCTGCGCGCCGGGCGGCGGTGCCGGTACGCAGCCGGCCGCGCCGAGGGCGGCACCCAGGCCGCCCACCGCCCCGAAGAGGCGCATCGCACGGCGTCTGGACACGGCCTCGCTCATGGGCGCTCCCTGCGGCGTGGGCATCGGCGTCAGGTGGCGGGAGCGGCCCGCGCCGGACCGCTCCCGCCGCCCACTGTGCGCCGCCCGCCCCGCGGGCCCGCTTCAGGCGCGCCACCGCGACGCCGATGTTCAGCCCTGCGGCGGCTGCCCGCCGGGGTCGGGCTCGCGCCGGGGCTCGTCCTGGAGCCGGACCCGCGCCTCGGTGCGGTGGCCGCGCTCGACGTAGTCCCGCACGACGGCCTCCACCGGGTCCTGGGGCGACCCGATCCCGGCGAGGACCATCACCTCCACCACGAGCTCGGCGCCGAGGCAGATGCCGATCTTGGCTCGGCCCGGCACGGGACCCCCTCCGTCCGTCGTCGGAGGAGGGACTCCAGCGCTGCGACCGGAAGGGTCCACGGGGCGCGACGCCCGAGACGACCCAGCGGGGTCAGGCGTTGGGGCGCAGGGTCCAGACGACCGTCATCTCGCCGGTCACGGCCTCGTCCTCGCGCTGGATGGCGATGGCGACGGGGAACTCGGGGCGGCCGCCCGCGTCGAGTTCGGCGACGACCTCGGCGGCCGGGCGGCCGAGGGTGGCGGTGGCCGTCACGACGCCCTTGGCGAGCTTCTTGTAGCCGATCTCCGCGCTCACCGCGAGGGGCACGGCGCGCGAGAGCTGGTCGCCGAAGGCGGCCAGGACGATCGCGCCGCTCGCGGACTCGGCGAGGGTGAACATGGCGCCGGCGTGCGGGCCGCCGAGGTGGTTGTGGAACTCGGCCTGGTCCGGAAGGCGGACGACGGCACGCTCGGGGGTGGTCTCCAGGAACTGGAGGTTCAGGGTCTTGGCCATCGGCACGGTCGCGGCGAGCAGTTCGCCCACGTTCATCTGTTCAGCGCTCATGGAACGCGATGTTACCCGCGAGTAGTAGGCATTGGCCATACCCGTACGGGGGCGGCCGTGGCTCCCTGCCCGCCCTCCCACTATCGTTACCGGCCATGTGGCCAGGACAGCAGCAGCCGCCCGGGGGAGAACCCAACCCCCAGGACGCGCATCAGAACCCGTACCAGCAGCAGCCGGGAACACCGAACCCGTACCAGCAGCAACCGCCGACGGTGGCGTACGGGGAGCAGCAGCCCGGCTACGGGTACCCGCAGCAGCCCCCCGCTCCCCAGGCCTGGGGCCAGCAGCCCCAGACCGTTCCCGTACCCCAGTGGGGCGGCACCCCGCCGCCCCAGGCCCCGCGCGGCGGGAGCCCCTTCGCGACCAAGACCGTCGCCATCGTCGCGGCCTCGGCCGTCGTCGTGGCGGCCGTCGCGACCGGGGCCTTCGTGCTGACCCGGGACGACAAGACCTCCGACCAGGCGGACGGCAAGCCGAGCTCCTCCCCCTCCGCCCCGGCCTCCTCCGCCCCGGCCGCCTCCGCCCCGGCGAGCCCGAGCGCCAACCCGCGCGGCGGTGCGGACGCCAAGCCGGTGATCCCGGGCTGGAAGGTCGTCCTCAACCCGAAGTACGGCACCGCCTTCGACGTCCCGCCGGAGTGGGAGGTCAAGTCCTCGGGCCTGTCCATCGGCTTCGAGGACGACTCCAAGAGCGACGGCTCGCCCCTGGTCATGATGTCGGCCCCCGCCTTCCTCAAGGAGGACTGGTGCAAGGTCGACTCCGACAAGGACGGCAAGGAGGAGTCGACCGAGCTGGCGGGCACCGCCACCAAGGGCGGCATGGGCGCGAAGAGCACCGCCGAGGCCGCGTACAACGAGGCCGGCAACTGGGCCTTCGCCGCGTACGCGCAGAAGGCGCCGAAGGGCACCACCAAGGTCGCCCAGGCGAAGGAGTACACGACCGCCTCCGGCCTCAAGGGCCACATGGCGACCGCGACCGTCAGCGGCCTGCCCAAGGAGAACAAGTGCTCCACGGACGGCAAGTCCGTCGCCTTCAGCTTCACCACCTCCAACGGTGACCTCTCCACCTGGGTCCTCTACGGCGTCGCGGGCGTCCCGGGCGAAGTGAGCCAGGAGACCTACGAGAAGATCCTGAGCAGCGTCCGCCTCAACGCGGGCTGACTCCTCCCGTCCTGCGGCCCGGGCCGGAAATCCGTTTGGATTCCCGGCCCGGGCCGGGGATAGTCCGGAGGTGAGCTCTCCTTCCTCCCCCGGTCCCGCCCGCCCGGCTTCGTCCCGCCGCGGCTCCCGTCGCGGCTCCCTCCGCGGCACCCTCCGCCGCAGGCCGGAATGGGCCGGCCGCAACTACACCCTGCTGACGGGCGCCGCGGTCATCACGAACCTCGGGAGCCACGGAGCACTCATCGCGACCGCCTTCGCGGTCGTCCAGGCGGGCGGCTCGGCCGGCGACGTCGGCCTGGTGGCCGCCGCCCGAACGCTGCCGCTCGTCCTCTTCCTCCTCATCGGCGGAGCGGTCGCCGACCGGATCCCCCGCCACCACGTCATGGTCGCGGCGAACACCCTCAACTGCCTCTCGCAGGCCGCCTTCGCCTTCCTCGTCCTGACCGGCGATCCGAAGCTGTGGCAGATGATGCTGCTCACGGCGCTGTGCGGCACCGGTACGGCCTTCTTCAACCCGGCCGCCGAGGGCATGCTCATGGCCAGCGTCTCCGGCCCGCAGGCCAACCGCGCCTTCGCCCTCTTCCGGATGGCGATGAACGGCGCCGGCGTCGGCGGAGCGGCCCTCGGCGGAGCCATGGTCGCCCTGCTGGGCCCCGGCTGGGTGCTGGCCGTGGATGCGGCCGCCTTCGCCGTCGCCGGAGCCCTGCGGGCCTTCCTCGACGTCGGTCACATCGCCGAACGCGCTCCCGGCGGCGGCCTGCTGTCCGATCTGCGCGAGGGCTGGACGGAATTCAGGAGCCGCCCCTGGCTGTGGAGCATCGTGCTCCAGTTCTCCGTCGTCGTGGCCGTCGTCGGCGCCGCCGAAGCGGTCTACGGTCCCCTGGTCGCCCTGGAGCAACTGGGCGGGGCGGCTCCGTGGGGCGTGGCCCTGGCCTTCTTCGGCCTCGGCACCATCGGCGGGGCCGTCCTGATGATGGTCTGGAAACCGCGCCGCCTGCTGCTGGCCGGCACCCTGTGCGTGTTCCCGCTGGCGCTCCCCTCGGCCGGACTGGCGGTGCCGCTTCCCGTGTGGGGCCTGTGCGCGGTGATGTTCGTGAGCGGAGCGGCCATCGAGGTGTTCGGCGTGAGCTGGATGACGACGATGCACCAGGAGATCCCGGAGGAGATGTTCTCCCGCGTCTCCGCCTACGACTGGTTCGGCTCGCTCTCGATGCTCCCGCTGGCCACGGCGGTGGCCGGCCCGGTCGAATCCGCGATCGGCCGCACTTCGGCCCTCTGGGGCTGCGCGGCCCTGGTGATCGTGGTGACCGCGGCCGTGCTGCTGGTCCCGGACGTCCGCCGCATGACCCGCAAACCGCCCGTCGCCCTCACCAAGTCGCTCCCCACCGAACCGGGCCCCGTCCAGCCCAGCTCCGCCGCGTCCAGCCCCGCCGGCGTGTGAGGCGCGGGGGCCGGGGCGGAGCCCCGGAAGGGTCCGGGGCATGGCTCGGGGAACGGGCGAAGGGCCGCTGAGGGGCTACGCCCCGCGCGGCGGCAAGTCCCTCAGCCGAGGCTGAACGCCCCCTCCGGCGGCTCGGGCGAAGCCACCGCATCGGCGTCGGCCACCGGCAGAGCCCCCCGCATCAGCCGCGCCAGGGCCGCCCCCACCTCCACCCGCGCCGGAAACGCGTCACCCGCGCACGCCCGCGAAAGCTCCGCCACCGGCAGCTCCCGCGCCGAAGCCAGCAGCACCGCGTTCCCGAACCGCCGCCCGCGCAGCACCCCCGGCTCGGCGATCAGCGCCAACTCCCCGAAGACCGCCCCGAAGTTCGCGAGCTGCCCGCGCAGGAACGCGAACGGCGCCCCGTCGGCGAGGTTCGCCACATAGACCCCGCCGGGCCTCAGCACCCGCGCCACCTCGCGCGCGTACTCCACCGATGCCAGCGAAGCGGGCACCCGGGATCCACCGAAGACGTCGCCCACCACCACGTCCGCGCTCGCGTCCGGCACCCCGGCCAGCCAGGCCCGCGCGTCGGCGACGTGCACCGTGATCCCGCTCCCGGGGTTCACGGGCAGGAACTCCCCGACCAGCGCGACGAGCCCGGCATCGAACTCGACCACGTCCTGGCGCGACCCCGGCCGGCCCGCCGCCGCGTACCGGGGCAGGGTCAGCGCGCCGCCGCCCAGGTGCAACAGGTCCAGCGCGGCCCCCGGCTCGCCCACGCAGTCCAGGACGTGCGCGAGGCGGCGTACGTACTCGAACTCCAGGTGCTCCGGATCGTCGAGGTCCACGTACGACTGCGGCGCCCCGTCCACGGTGAGCAGCCAGGCCCGCTCCCGGTCGATGTCCGGCATCAGTTTGGCGGTGCCCTGGGCCACGTCCCGGATCACCGGGATCTGTTCGTCACTCACCGGACCATTGTCAGGCCCCCGGAGCCGCCCACACCTCGCGCGCCTGCTCCACGTGGACCGCGGCCTGCTCCAGCCCCGCCCGCGCGGCGGGATCGCGGCGCGCGGGGTCCAGTACGTTGCGTCCGAAGACCTTGCGGGCCTGCGGAGACGGGGTGATCAGCAGCACCTTCGCCCCGGCTTCCCGCAGCCGTGCGGCCTGCGCCGCGGGCGAGGGGATCAGCCCGGCGCCCGTGGCCATCGGCGCGAGGATCACCACGCGCGCGTAGCCGGAGGCGAGGTCGGCGTTGGTCGCGGAGCGGATCCCGCCGTCGATGAACCGGCGTCCGGCGACCGTCACGGGCGGCCACACCCCGGGTACGGCGCAGCTCGCCGAGACGGCCTCGACCAGCCCGGCCGCGCTCCCGCGCTCGAAGGCGGCGAGCTCGCCGGTCAGCGCGTCCACCGCCGTGACGACGAAGCGCCGCTCGGGCCAGTCGTGCGACACCAGCCGGGCTTCCAGCACCTTGCGGCGCACCGCCTCCGGCTCCGTGTCGGCGGCCAGCGCGAAGGCGCCGATCCGGCGCCGGTAGGACTTCGCGTCGCGGGAGCGCACCATCGCGACGGCGTACCGCCCGATCAGGGTGGCCCCCAGCTTCGCGGGGAGCTCCCCGCCGGGGTCGCCGAGCTGGCGCTCGTACAGCTCCTGCGCGGTGAGCAGTCCGGAGGTGAGCTGCGCGCCGACGACCGAGCCGGCCGAGGTCCCGACGACGAGGTCCGCTCCGGTCAGGTCGACGCCCGCGCGGGCGAGCCCGTAGAGCATCCCGGCCTCCCAGCCGACGCCGGTCAGCCCGCCGCCGCCGAGCACCAGAGCCGTGCCCTTGCCTTCCCCGCTGCCTTCTCCGCTGCCGCCGCCCGTGCTGCCGTCTTCCACGAACCGTTCCCTCCGCACATGCCAGTGGTGACGGCAGTCTGGCGCAAGCCGACCACCGCCACCACAGCGGGTACCGCCCGACGACTGCCCTGCCGCTACCCGACCTCGGTGACCGTCCCGGCCCCGACGGTGCGGCCGCCCTCGCGGATCGCGAAGCCGAGGCCGCTCTCCAGCGGGACGTCCCGGCCGAGCTCCACGGTCATGGTGACCGTGTCCCCCGGCCGGGCCGGGCCCGCCCCGCCCAGGTCCACGTTCCCCACCACGTCGGCGGTGCGGATGTAGAACTGCGGCCGGTAGCCGGTCGCCACCGGCGTGCTGCGGCCGCCTTCGCGGGCGGACAGCACGTACACCCGCGCCGTGAAGCGGCGCTTCGGTACGACGCTGCCGGGCGCGGCCACCACGTCGCCGCGGCGCACCGCGTCGCGGGGCACCCCGCGCAGCAGCAGCGCGACGTTGTCCCCGGCCTCGGCGGAGTCCATCGGCTTCCCGAAGGTCTCCAGCCCGGTGACCACGGACTCCACGGCCGCGCCGTCGCCGCCGAGCAGCGCGACGCGGTCGCCCATGGCCACGGTGCCCCGCTCCACGGCGCCGGTGACGACGGTGCCGCGCCCGGTGATGGTCAGGACGTTCTCGACCGGCATCAGGAACGGCGCGTCGGTGTACCGCACGGGCATGGGCACGTACGTGTCCACGGCGTCGAGCAGGGCCTCGATCGACGAGGTCCAGCGCGGGTCGCCGTCCAGCGCCCCGAGCCCGGAGACCCGTACGACCGGGGCGCCGTCGCCGCCGTAGCCGTTGGCGGTGAGCAGCTCGCGGACCTCCAGCTCGACGAGGTCGGTGAGCTCGGGGTCCCCCGCGTCGGCCTTGTTCAGCGCGACGACGATGTGGTCGACGCCGACCTGACGGGCGAGGAGCACGTGCTCCGCGGTTTGCGGCATGACCCCGTCGAGGGCGGAGACGACGAGGATCGCCCCGTCGAGCTGGGCCGCGCCGGTGACCATGTTCTTGACGTAGTCGGCGTGGCCGGGCATGTCCACGTGGGCGTAGTGGCGGGTGTCGGTCTCGTACTCGACGTGCGTGAGGTTGATGGTGATGCCGCGCCGGGCCTCCTCGGGGGCCCGGTCGATCCGGTCGAACGGCACGAAGGAGGCGCCGCCGCGCT
The DNA here is from genome assembly GCF_042870555.1 of Streptomyces sp. NPDC006487. Taxonomy (NCBI): domain Bacteria; kingdom Bacillati; phylum Actinomycetota; class Actinomycetes; order Kitasatosporales; family Streptomycetaceae; genus Streptomyces; species Streptomyces sp. NPDC006487. Next base: position 48,685 of record NZ_JBIAHN010000001.1, on the reverse strand, counting down.
CGGCGAGGACCTTGGTGATGGCGGCGGTCAGCGTCGTCTTGCCGTGGTCGACGTGACCCATGGTGCCGATGTTGAGGTGCGGCTTGGTGCGCACGAAGGCCGTCTTGGCCATGATGTCTTCCCGTGTGATTCCGCAGCTGGAACTCGAATGACGGGACCCCTGAGCGAACCGACCCTCCCCCTGTGGGGTCCGCCGGACGATCCGGGAAGGGTCAGCTTCGTGCGCCGCCGAATGCGGGTGCGCCTGCGGCGAGCTGTGCGGGGACGGCAGCCTTCGGCGCGTCCGCGACTGCGGACGGCGCTGCGGGGAAGGCGTGCCTGGACATGTGCCCGATCCTGCCGGACCGGGGTCGGCGGGGCCAGCGAATTACGCGGTGGCGGAACCGACTTGGCGCGGGGGCACTCCGGCCGCCGCGCGCGACGGGCCTACGCCCCGCCGATCTTCATGCCCCGCCGATGTTCTTCAGCGCCTCGCGCACCGAGAGCGGCGACAGCGACTCCCGCTCGGCGGTGACGAAGGCGCGCACGGCGCCGGGGTCCGTCTTCGCGTACTCGCGAAGGCACCAGCCGATGGCCTTGCGCACGAAGAAGTCGGGGTGGCCGCTCTGGCGGCGGCAGTACGCGAAGAGCCGCTCGGTGTCGGTCGCGGACTTGAACCGGAGCTGGTGGAGCAGGGCGGTGCGGGCCACCCACAGGTCCTCGTCCCCGATCCAGTCGTCCATGACGGCGGCGAGCTCCGGGTCCGCCGCCACGAGCGGCCCCACCGTGTGCGCGGCGAGCAGGTCGACGGTGTCCCACCAGGGGACGGTCACGATCAGGTGCCGGACCACGGGCAGGAAGCCGGAGGAGCAGCGGGAGACGTGCCGGCGCAGGTAGTCGACGGCGAAGTACCGGTACTCACGCTCCGGAAGATCCCAGCAGCGCAGCGCGAGGGCCGCGCAGTCCGCTTCGGACGGTTTCGGGGTGTCCTTGGTCACGGCCCGCGACAGCTCGCGGCGCAGCGGCGTGGGGATCCCGAGGAAGGGCGAGACGTCCTTCATGTACGCGGCCATGGGCCCGGCCCGCTCCGCGTCGGCGGCGGCGCCGTAGGCCTCCGTGAGCCGCGCCACCAACAGCTCGGCGAGGCCGCTGTCCGGGCCCCCGGCTTCGGTCGGAGGCCGCCGGTCGTTCGACTGCATGAGGCCCAGATTACGGCGCTCGGCCAGGATGGTCGGCTAGTCTCCCGGAATGTCCCTCCTCCTCGCGCCGTGGACGCGGCTCTCGCTGCTCGTCGTGCTGCTCCTCGCGGCCGGCGTCTGCGTCGTGCTGTACGAGCCCCAGCGCCTGCTGGCGGAGGGCTGGCCCCCGGGACTCCCGGTGGGCACCGCGGTCCTGCTCTTCGCCGCGGCGTACGGGGTGTGCACGGCCGCCCTGGTGCCCCGCCCCCTGCTGAACCTGGCTTCCGGGGCCCTCTTCGGCTCCCAGTTCGGCCTGGTCGCGGCAGTTGCCGGATCGGTGATCGGCGCGGGGATCGCCTTCGGCCTGGGCCGGATGATGGGGCGCGACGCCCTGCGTCCGCTGATCCGCGGCCGCTGGCTGCAGGCGGCGGACGACCAGCTGGCCCGGCACGGCTTCCGCTCGATGCTGGCCATCCGCATCTTCCCCGGTCTGCCCTTCGCGATGGCCAACTACGCCGCCGCGCTGTCCCGCTGCGGCTGGCTCCCCTTCCTCCTCGCCACCGCGATCGGCGTGGTCCCGAACACCGCCGCGTACGTGATCGCGGGGGCCAGTGCCTCCTCCCCGACCTCCCCCGCGTTCCTCGCCTCGTTCGGCTTCATCGCCGTCTCCGCGGTGGGTGCGTCGGTCGTCGCCTGGCGCAAGCGGCACCGGCTGGCTCCCGCACGCAAGCCCGAGCGGCCCGCCCCGGCGCGGGAACTGACGGCCGTACACCCCCCTGTGGTCACGGCGGCACCCTACGGGCCCTAGCATCGGACCCGAACTGCCCAACGATCACAAGGACGAGCGCACCCCGACATGAACTGGATCGAATCCCTCATCCTCGGTCTCGTCCAAGGACTTACGGAGTTCCTCCCGATCTCCTCCAGCGCCCACCTCCGGCTGACCGCGGCGTTCGCCGGCTGGCACGACCCGGGCGCGGCCTTCACCGCCATCACGCAGATCGGCACCGAAGCGGCCGTACTGATCTACTTCCGCAAGGACATCGCGAAGATCATCTCGACCTGGTTCCGCTCGCTGTACACGCCGGCGCTGCGCTCGGAGCAGGAAGCCAAGATGGGCTGGCTGGTGATCGTCGGCTCGATTCCGATCGGTGTCCTCGGCCTCGCCTTCAAGGACCAGATCGAGGGTCCGTTCCGCGATCTGCGACTGATCGCCACCACCCTCATCGTGATGGGCCTCGTGCTCGGCTTCGCCGACCGGATGGCCGCGCGCGACGAGGAGGGCGGCCGGCACCGCGCCATCCGCGAGCGCAAGACCCTGAAGGAACTGGGCGTCAAGGACGGCCTCATCTTCGGTCTCTGCCAGGCGATGGCCCTGATCCCGGGTGTGTCCCGGTCGGGTGCGACGCTCTCCGGCGGTCTGCTGCTGGGCTTCACCCGCGAGGCGGCCGCCCGCTACTCCTTCCTCCTCGCCATCCCGGCCGTGCTGGCCTCCGGCCTGTTCGAGATCAAGGACGTGATGGAGGACCCGGGGCACATCGAATGGCCTCAGACGATCTTCGCCACGGTCGTCGCCTTCGTCGTCGGCTACGCGGTCATCGCCTGGTTCATGAAGTTCATCTCCAGCAAGAGCTTCATGCCGTTCGTGATCTACCGGGTGCTGCTCGGCATCCTGCTGTTCGTCCTGATCGGCATGGGTGTCCTCAGCCCCCACGCCGGCGAGTCGGCCGGCTAGTACACCTCCCGCTCACCGCTTCGGGCGAATCGGAGGCCGTTCGGGAACGTTCCCGGGCGGCCTTCGCGTCGTTGTGCAGGGAGAGACCTGAAGACGAGCAGCAGGGGGTGTCCCATGGGTCGAGTGGTGTTGGAGCGGTTTCCGGCCGGAAGTCCGAGGGGGAGTTGGCCGGCCGAGGAGTACGCGGCGCAGCGGATGCGCGAGGGCGTGCCCGCGGAGGTGGTCATGGATCTGGCGAGCGACGCCTACCTCGTGGTGGTCCGTCCCCGGGAGGCGCGTTCCGGTCACTGACCGGGGGGCGGAAGATCCGGGCCGCGCACGCCCCTTGGCCTCCGCGCCCCGCGCCCGCACACTGACCCGATGACGCAGCGTGTGGACCTTGCGGGCGTGATGGACCGACTGGCGATCGACGAGCTGGTCACCGGGTACGCCATCGCCGTGGACGACGGGGACTGGGACGCCTACCGCGCCCTGTTCGCCCCGGGCGGGCGGGCCGACTACGCCTCGGCCGGCGGGATCGAGGGCCCGGCCGGGGAGGTCGCGGACTGGCTCGCGGAGACGATGAAGCTGTTCCCGGTGCGCCAGCACCTGATCGTCAACCGGCTCATCCGGATCCCGGAACAGGGCGGCTCCCCCGGTGACACCGCGGAGGTCCGGGCCGATTTCCTCAATCCCATGCGGCTGGCCGGGGAAGAGCCCGACGAGGGTGGCCCCGCCGTCACCGCGCCCAACTTCGTCGCGGCGGGCCGCTACACCTTCGCCGTGGCCCGTACCGCCCGGTCCGGCTGGCGGCTCGCGCGGGTCACCGTCCACGAGAAGTGGCGGCACATGTCGTTCTGACGGTCCGGCTGGCAGGTGGTCCGACAGGCAGCTGGTTCGCCGGGCAGCTGGTTCGACGGGCAGGGCTGTTCCACACGGGAAGCGGAGGCCCTACGTAATGCCGACGGTCTCGACGGTCTGTGAGCGGGTCCCGTGGTGGCGTGCGGTGGCGGCCGTCACGGCGGGAGCGCTGCCGTGCCTCGCCTTCCCCGCCCCGGCGCTGTGGTGGTTCGCCTACGTCGCCCTCGTGCCCTGGATCCTGCTGCTGAGGTCGGCCCCCACCGGCCGGCGCGCGGCCCTGGAGGGCTGGCTCGGCGGCGCCGGCTTCGTCTTCGCGGTCCACCACTGGCTGCTGCCCAGCCTGCACGTGTTCCTGTTCGCCCTGGCGGCGCTGCTGGGCCTGCTCTGGATTCCCTGGGCGCTGCTGGTACGGGAGTTGCTCCGCGGCGCCCCCGGCGCGGGCCGGGCGGGTGCCGCGCTGTTCCTCGTACCGGCGGGCTGGCTGCTGTCGGAGCTGGCCCGGTCGTGGCAGGGGCTGGGCGGGCCGTGGGGGCTGCTGGGTGCCAGTCAGTGGCAGGTGGCGCCCGCGCTTCGGCTGGCTTCGGTGGGCGGGGTCTGGCTGGTCGGCCTGCTGGTCGTGGCGGTGAACTGCGCGCTGGTGCTGCTGATCACGACACCGGGGGCGCGGGCACCGGCGCTGGCCGGGGTGACGGGCTGCGCGGTGCTGACGGGGGTGGTCTGGCTGTGGGCGCCGCGCCCCGAGGTCTCGGGCGTGCTGCGCGTGGCCCTCGTACAGCCGGGCCCGGTCGAGGACGGCCCGGACAGCGCGGAGCGGCGTTTCGCCGCCGGGGAGCAGCTGACGGGGACCCTGGCCGCGCAGCGGCCCGACCTCGTGGTGTGGGGGGAGAGCAGTGTCGGCGAGGACCTGACGGCCCGCCCGGACCTGGCCCGGCGGCTCGCCGCACTGTCGGCGCGGGTGGGGGCTCCGCTGCTGGTGAACGTGGACGCGCGGGCCGCCGACCGGCCGGGGATCCGCAAATCGGCGGTGCTCGTCGGTCCCGGGGGCCCGACCGGTGACCGGTACGACAAGATGCGCCTGGTCCCCTTCGGGGAGTACGTGCCGGCCCGCGAGCTGCTGGGCTGGGCCACCTCGGTCGGCAAGGCCGCGCAGGAGAACCGCGTTCCGGGCGGGGCACCGGTCCTGATGGACCTGCCCGGCCGTGCGGACGTCCGGCTCGGCCCGCTGGTCTGCTTCGAGTCGGCGTTCCCCGACATGAGCCGGCGCCTCGTCCGCGACGGGGCCGCCGTGCTGATCGACCAGTCGGCCACGTCCAGCTTCCAGGACGGCTGGGCCCCGGCCCAGCACGCCTCGCTGTCCGCGCTGCGGGCTGCGGAGACCGGCCGGCCCGAGGTGCACGCCGCCCTCACCGGGATCAGCGCGGTGCACGGCCCCTCCGGCGAGCGGATCGGGGCCGCGCTGCCCACCTCCGCGCGGACGGCGCGGGTGTACGAGGTCCCGCTCGCCCGGGGCACGACCCTCTACGTCCGCTACGGGGACTGGGCGGTGGGCACGGCGCTGGCCATCCTCTCCGCGTACTGCACGGTCGCCGGCGCCCGCTCCGTACGGCGCGGGAAGCCCCCCGGCAGGCTCCTCGACCGGCCCCTCGGGACGCCGGCCGGGGAACCGGCCGGGACGCCCGTCGGGGATGCGTTCAGGACGCCTGCTCCAGAGCCGAGCGCACCACCCGCTCGCACAGTTCGTGGGTCAGCAGGGCGTCGCGCGCGCTGAGGGTCGTGCCCGCGGCGACGGCCTCCAGGAAGGCGTCGACGACCTGCTCGATGCCGCGCTGGCGGGCCACCGACACCCAGTCCCCGCGCCGCCGGACCGTCGGCTGGCCCTTGTGGTCGATGACTTCCGCGAGGTTGACGACCTGGCGCTTGGTGTCCTGCCCGGAGACCTCCAGCACCTCCTCCGTGGAACCGGAGAGCCGGTTCATGATGCCGAGCGCGGTGAAGCCCGTACCGGACAGCTGGAGGACCACCTGGCTCATCAGTCCGTCCCGCACCACCGCCCGTACGTCGACTTGGTCGGCCTCGCCGGGCAGCAGGAAGCGCAGGGTGTCGACGACGTGGATGAAGTCGTCCAGGACGAAGGTCCGTACGTCCTCGGGCAGGCCGACCCGGTTCTTCTGCATGACGATCAGGTCGCGCGCGTGGTCGGCACACTGCGCGTAGCCGGGCGCGTGGCGGCGGTTGAAGCCGACGGCGAGCGAGACCCCGCGCTCCTCGGCCAGTTCGACCAGGCGGCGCGATTCGGCGAGCTCGTAGGCGATCGGCTTGTCGACGTACGTCGGCACGCCCGCTTCCAGCAGCCGTTCCACGATCTCGGGGTGGACGGCGGTCGGGGCGTGCACGAAGGCCGCGTCGAGCTTCTGCGCGAGCAGCGAGTCGAGGTCGGTGTGCAGGCGTTCGGCCGGAACGCGGTGCTGGGCGGCGACGCGTTCGAGGGTGGCCGGGGTCCGGGTCTGCAGGTGCAGTTCGAGCCCCGGGCGGGTGGTCAGGACGGGCAGGTACGCCTTCTGCGCGATATCGCCGAGTCCGATACAGCCGACCTTCACCGGGACCTCCAGGTTTGTTCCTCGTGGGAGTACGCAGCCTAATCGGTGGTGACCACGGCCGTGTTCGACCAGGATGGGCCCATGACGATCAGTGACGGATCCCACCGTTCCGAACCCTCCACCACGGCCGACGAGCGCGAGATGCTCGAAGGCTGGCTCGACTACCACCGTTCCACCCTGGCTTGGAAGTGCGAGGGGCTGTCCGACGCACAGTTGCGCACCACCCCGTTGCTGCCGTCCGAGCTGAGCCTGCTGGGGCTGGTGCGGCACATGGCCGAGGTGGAGCGGTACTGGTTCCGGGAGATCATGCTGGACGAGGAGCTGCCCGAGCTGTACAGCAGCGGCGAGAACCCGGACGGGGACTTCCACTTCGCCGACGAGGACACCTGGGCCGACGCCGAGCAGGTGTGGCAGACCGAGATCGAGCTGGCCCGGCAGGCCGCGGCCGGCCACTCCCTGGACCTCGCCTCCAAGCCCGAGAGCCACCGCCGGGGCGAGGTGTTCAGCCTGCGCTGGGTCTACAGCCACATGATCGAGGAGTACGCGCGCCACAACGGCCACGCGGACCTGCTGCGGGAGCACATCGACGGCGCCACGGGCGAGTAGCCGTCACCCGTGCGGGGTGAATATCGGCTCCGGGTTTTCGCAACGGGGTCCTCGCACAGCAGAGTTGTGTGAGTGCATCCAACCCGAACCACGACAAAGCTGCTGCTCGGCGTCGCCTGTGCGGTCTCGGCGGTCTCCGGCTGCGTGAACGTGACACCGGCCCCCCTGCCGCCGGCGACCGCCCCAGGAACCCCGGGCGCGCCGCCCCGGCACGAGCCCCGCGGCGGGCCGGGGGCCGCGCCGGTGGTCGTCCGGGCACCCGCCCTGGAGGCGCTGGAGGCCGTGGAGGCAGGGCCGGGACGGCCGGCCGGGCCGGCCCCCTCCACTTCCGGCCGGGCCGCCGTCCCGCGGACCGGAGTCCCGGCCGCAGAGGCGGCGCGGGAGGGCCGGCCCGGAGCCCGCAGAGCCCCGGCCGCTGCGCCGGTCCCGGACATCCCGGAACCCCGGCAGCCCGGCGGGCACCGCGACCACGCCGACGGGCGTCCGGGCGGACAGCACCCCGGGCGGCCCGGTTCCGGGGGCGGCGAGGTGCCGCGCGAGCTGGTGCGGGAGCTGCCGGTGCGGCCGGCCGACGTGTGCGCGCTGGGCCGCCGGCACGGGCGCTGGCACCCGGACAGTCCGGAGGCCCGCATCTGCGCGGGTGTCCAGGGCGGCTGACAGACCCGTCCTGCCGGGCCCCCGTGCCGGTCTCCCGGACATGGCCCAGGACATGGCCCCGTACACGGCCCCAGGACACCCGGCCCGCTGTCCCGGCCGCCGCTACTGGTTCTGCTCCGGGAACGGCCTGGGCCCCTCCCCCGGTTCCGCCGCGAGCCGGCGCTCCAGGCGGGCGATGGCGGCCCGTACGCCGTTCCCGTAACCGTCGTCGGCCAGTTCCCCGGTGGCGGCGCGGGCCCGCGCCAGGTGGATCCGGGCCGCCTCGGGACGCCGCAGCTTCAGGTAATCGCCGGCCAGGCTCAGGTGCAGCGATGGGTAGAAGACCCGGACGGCCGAGGGGGGACCGGGCCCGTCGGAGTCGGCGTGCGCGGCGGCCAGGGCCCGCAGGTCCCAGGCCAGCTCCTCGGCGGGGTCGTCCTGCGCGTCGGCGAGGTAGTGCGCCAGCGTGCAGCGGTGCAGGGAGTCGCCCTCCGTGCCGATCTCGGACCAGATCTCGCCGAGCCGGTTGCGGGCCTCCTCGCGGTCGCCGGCGTGCAGCAGGATGGCCGCTTGGCCGATCCTGGTCATGACGGCGTCCTCGGACGCCTCCTGCTGCTCCGTCAACGCGGCCTCCGGCTTGTTCCCGTCAGACCTGCTCCGGTCTGGTCATCAAGACGCTAGCCGGAGGCACCGGCAATGCCGCCTAGGCGCGGTCGGGCATCAGCCCAGGTCCGGGATCCGCCAGTCGATCGGCGCATGGCCCTGGGCGGCGACGGCCTCGTTGATCTGGGTGAACGGCCGGGATCCGAAGAACTTCTTGGCCGACAGCGGGGAGGGGTGGGCACCCTTGACGACCGCGTGCCGCTCCTCGTCGATCAGCGGGAGCTTCTTCTGCGCGTACGCCCCCCACAGGACGAAGACGGCCGGGTCGGGGCGCGCCGCCACCGCGCGGATCACCGCGTCGGTGAACTTCTCCCAGCCCTTGCCCTTGTGCGAGTTGGGCTCCGCCTCACGGACGGTGAGCACCGCGTTGAGCAGCAGGACGCCCTGCTCGGCCCACGGCATCAGATAGCCGTTGTCCGGGATGGGGGTGCCCAGCTCGGCCTGCATCTCCTTGTAGATGTTGCGCAGGGAGGGCGGGGTCTTGACGCCGGGCTGCACGGAGAAGCACAGCCCGTGGCCCTGTCCGGCTCCGTGGTACGGGTCCTGGCCGAGGACCAGTACCTTCACCTGGTCGAACGCAGTGGCCTCCAGGGCCGCGAAGACCTGCTCGCGGGGCGGGTAGACCGGCCCGTTCGCCCGCTCCTTCTCGACGAACTCGGTGAGTTCTTTGAAGTAGGGCTGGTCCAGCTCCCCGCCGAGGACGGGGAGCCAGGACTCGGGCAGCATCTGGGTCACGGCGACAACCTCCGGTTACACGTTGTTCGAGACTTCACGTCCGCGCGTTCTCCGCGCTCGCGCAACTGCTTCGCGCGACGGATCAAGAACTTACCGGTGGCCACTGACAACGCGGCGCCCGCCCACCCCGCCCGGGTGGGCGGTGCGGACGGGCGGGGCGGCGTACGGGCCTGCTACCAGCTGGTCTTGCGGTACAGCTCCCACAGCTGCATGACGGTCTGCGGGTCGAGCGCCCGCTCCGCGCCGGCGATGTCCTCGCGGGCGGCGACGTACAGCTTGCCCTGCCACAGGGGCAGCAGCCGGACGTCGTCGGCGAAGATCTGCTGGGCCTTCTCGAACTCGTGGATGCCGGCCGACCGGTCGCTCTCGCGGCGGGACTTGGGCAGGATGACGCTCAGGATCTCGTTGGACTCGTACGGGGTGCCGACCGCGTTCTCCTTGCCGACGAACGGAGCGATGAAGTTGTCCGGGTCCGGGAAGTCGGGGAACCAGCCACGGCCGAAGACCGGGTAGTCGCCCTTCTTGTAGCCCTCCTGGAAGGCCTTCCAGGGCTGCCCGCGCAGGGTGATCTTGAAGAGCCCGCTCTCGTCGAGCTGGCGCTTGAGCTCGGTGAACTCGTCCGCGGTGGAGGCGCCGTAGCGGTCGGTGGTGTACCAGAAGGTCAGGTCCACCGGCGTGGGGATGCCGGCGTCTTTGAGGGTCTTCTTGGCCTTGGCCACGTCCGGCTGGCCGTACTTGTCGTAGAACGGCGTCTTGTGGCCGACGACCCCCTTGGGGACCATCGAGTAGAGCGGCTCGGCGGTGCCCTGGTAGACCTGCGAGACGAGCGCCCCGCGGTCGATGATCTGCGCGATGGCCCGGCGCACCTCGACCTTGGCGACCTGCGGGTCCCTGGGGTTGAAGATCAGGTAGCGGATCTCCGCCCCGACGTTCTCGACGACCTGGACGCCCGCGTCGTGCGAGGCGGGGGCCTGGAGGTCCTTGACCTCCTCGGCGGAGAGGCCGCGGTAGGTCGCGTCGATCTCCTTGCCCTTGAGGGCCGAGATCATCTTCTTGGAGTCCGCGAAGTAGCGGATGGTGGCCCCGCCGTTGCGGCGCTTGGCGAAGCCGTTGTAGGACTCGTTGCGGTTCAGGACCGCCTCGCTGCCCTCCTTGTACGACTCCAGGGTGTACGGGCCGGAGCCGGTGACGTTGCTGCCCTCGCGCAGCTTGTCGGCCGGGTACTGCTTCGGCGAGACGAGCGAGGCGGCCGGGGAGCCGAGCACGAAGGGGAAGGTGGCGTCCGGGGTGTTCAGGTGGAAGACCACCGTCTGCGCGTCCGGCGTCTCGATCTTGTCGAGGCTGCCGAAGAGGGCCTTGGGGCCGGACGGGGCGTCGATGGTCTTGATCCGGTCCAGGGAGTGCTTGACGGCCTTCGCGTCGAGCGGCTCGCCGTCGGAGAACTTCAGGCCCTTGCGCACGATGCAGCGGTACGACTCGTTGCCGGAGTCGGTGAACTCGCAGCTCTGGGCGGCGTCGGGCTGGGGCTTGGTGGCACCCGTGGGGAACGCCAGCAGGGTCTGGTAGACGTTCCGGTAGAGCTCCCAGGAGCCGTCCCAGGCCGCGGCCGGATCGAGGGTCGTGGGTGCGCTCGTCGTTCCGACGACAATCCGCTGTTCGCCATTGCCGCCGTCGTCCGAGAACAGGCCGCATCCGGAGAGCAGGGATATGGACGCAACGGCCGCAGTGATCTGCAGGCATCTGGTCCGGTTGAACACGTGCACGCTCCTCGATCAGCCAGGGGTGCGGCAGACCCTACCGCAGAGCATCACGAAACCAATGGGTAGGTTTCATGAGGCACTTGACCGATTACGTGCCTATTCGGTACGCATTTACCTCCCCTTGGGAGGCAAATGCGTCCGATTATCGGTCAATGCACTCCGGCATTGAGGAACATTCCCCCGTCAACGACGAGAGTTTGTCCCGTGATCCATTCCGCTTGTGCAGATGTGAGAAAAGCGGCGGCCCCTCCGATGTCCTCCGGGACCCCGAGCCGGCCCAGCGGATAGGCCGCGGCGGCCTCCTGCTCCCGGCCCTCGTAGAGCGCCTGCGCGAACTTGGTCTTCACCACCGCGGGCGCGATCGCGTTGACCCGGACCCCCGGCGCCATCTCGTGGGCGAGCTGGAGGGTCAGGTTGACCATCGCCGCCTTGCTCATCCCGTAGGCCCCGATGAAGGGCGAGGCCGAGACGCCGGCGATCGAGGCGATGTTGACGATCGCGCCGCCGTTCTCCTTCTGCCAGGCGTGCCAGGTCCGCTGGGCGAAGCCGAGCGCCGAGATCACGTTCGTCTCGAAGACCTTGCGGGCGACCCCGAGGTCCAGGTCCGCGATCGGCCCGAAGACCGGATTGGTCCCCGCGTTGTTGATCAGGAAGTCGACGCGGCCGAAGGCCTCCATCGTGCGCTCCACGGCGACGGCCTGGTGGGCCTCGTCGTGCGCCTTGCCCGCGACCGCGATCACCCGGTCCGCGCCGAGCCGCTCGACGGCCTCCTTGAGGGCGTCCTCGTTCCGGCCGGTGATGCAGAGCCGGTCACCGCGCGCCACCAGGGCCTCGGCGATGCCGTAGCCGATGCCCCGGCTCGCCCCGGTGATCAGCGCGACCTTGCCGCTGTCCGTTCCGTCGTACGTCATGACGTGCACCCTGCCTTTCGTCAGCTGAGCGGGCCGCCGGCCACGTACATGACCTGGCCGGAGACGAAGCCGGCGGCCTCGCCGGTGAAGAAGGCGATGGCGTTGGCCACGTCGTCCGGGCGCCCGACGCGCTGGACCGGGATCTGGGTGGCGGCGGCGGCCTGGAAGTCCTCGAAGTCCATCCCGACCCGGGCGGCCGTGTGCGCGGTCATCTCGGTGACGATGAACCCGGGGGCGACGGCGTTCGCGGTGATGCCGAACTTGCCGAGTTCGATGGCCAGGGTCTTGGTGAAGCCCTGCAGACCGGCCTTGGCCGCCGAGTAGTTGGCCTGGCCGCGGTTGCCGAGCGCCGAGCTGCTGGAGAGACTCACGATCCGGCCGAACTTGGCTGCCACCATGTGCTTCTGACAGGCCTTCGACATCAGGAACGCACCGCGCAGGTGCACGTTCATGACGGTGTCCCAGTCGGTGTCGCTCATCTTGAAGAGCAGGTTGTCCCGCAGCACACCCGCATTGTTGACCAGGATGGTCGGGGCGCCGAGCAGGCTCACCACCCGTTCGACGGCCGCCTCCACCTGCGCGCTGTCGGAGACGTCGCAGCCGATCGCGACGGCCGTGCCGCCGGCTGCCGTGATCGTCTCCACGGTGTCCTTGCAGGCCGCCTCGTCCAGGTCGAGTACGGCGACCGCCCGGCCTTCGGCGGCCAGGCGTACGGCGGTGGCCGCGCCGATGCCCCGGGCCGCCCCGGTCACGATCGCGACGCGCTGCTCGGTGGTGGACATGCTGGATCTCCTCGCCCTAGGAAAGCGGCCCCCCAAAGGTGAGCAACCGCTTAGTAGCTTCAGCTGAGGAGACGCTAGGAGCCCTGGCACTCCGTGTCAACGGGGAGCAGATCCAGCCCCGCCCGGGAGCCCCGCCACCGGGCTACCGGACCAGCAGGTCCAGCAGCCGCTCCACCTCCACGGCCGGATCGGCCGTCAGGCCGATGTGCACCGGGCCGGGCTGCACGACGGTGCTCCGTGGTGCGATCAGCCACCGGAACCGCCGCCCGGCGTCGTCACCGGCCGCCTGCCCCGCGAACTCTCCGCCCGTGCACACTCCCTCGACCCCGCCCAGCGCGGCCCGCACCCCGGCCACGTCGGCCTCCGGATCCAGCGCGAGGAGCTTCGCCTCGTCGAGATGGGTGCGCGCGGCGACGTAGGAGCGCGCCCGGCAGTAGACGATCACGCCGGCGTTGAAACACTCGCCGCGCTCCATCCGGGGCACCACACGCACCAGCGCGTACTCGAACACGTCCCGCTTGATCACTCGCTGTCGCTCTTCATCTTCCGGGGACGGGGGTCGAGGCGGTCGGCGAGCCAGCCGGGCGGACCCGACCGGGTCTTCACCTCGGCCTCCATCGTGATCCTCTCGTGGATCGTGGCCGCGCGCGGCAGCAGGGCCTCCACATAGGCGCGGCGCAGCGCGTCGGTGGAGTCGAAGCCCGGCTCGTCGACCAGCCACTCGTCGGGCACGTCGGCGGCGACCTCGGTGAGCAGCTCCTCGGTGACCAGCGGCGCGAGTGCGGCCGCCGCCGCGGCGATGTCCGGGCCGACCGGGGCCAGTACGTGGTCGGAGGCGTTGTACGGCTTGGCGGCGGCGCTCTCGGCGGTGGGCCAGTTGTGGTGCCAGATCATGGTGGCGCCGTGGTCGATGAGCCAGAGGTCCCCGTGCCAGACCAGCATGTTGGGGTTGCGCCAGGACCGGTCGACGTTGTTGATCAGGGCGTCGAACCAGACCACGCGCCCCGCCTCCACTGGGTCCACCTGGTACGCGAGCGGGTCAAAGCCGATCGAGCCCGGGAGGTAGTCCATCCCCAGGTTCAGCCCGCCGCTGGCCTTCAGCAGCTCCTGGACCTCCTGGTCGGGCTCTCCGAGGCCGATGACCGGGTCGAGCTGCATCTGCACCAGCCGGGGGACGCGCAGCCCCAGCCGCTGGGCCAGCCGGCCGCAGATGACCTCGGCGACCAGGGTCTTGCGGCCCTGGCCGGCTCCGGTGAACTTCATGACGTACGTGCCGAGGTCGTCGGCCTCCACGATTCCCGGGAGCGAGCCGCCCTCACGCAGGGGCGTCACATAGCGGGTCGCGATCACTTCTGTGAGCATTTATCCAGGCTATCCGGCGATCATGGTTCACGATCCATGGTTTTCCCGGGGCCCGTCGTACCGCGCGAGCGGGTTCACGCGACGGGCGACGTCCGCCGCGCCGCACCACAGGGCCCCGGCTCCGGCGGCCCCGAAGAGGGCCGCGTACACCAGGAGCATCAGCCCGATCAGATCGGTCGGATAGGGCATCGCGCCCGGCCCCCAGCCGGCGAGCACCTCTCCGACGAGCGGGATGTTCGCCCGGTCCCCCCGCCACCACAGGCCGGACGGGCAGCCGGTCAGGAACGCCCCGGCCCAGAGCCAGCCCCCCGCCCGTACGGCCCGTTCCTGCCGCGCCCGCCTGACCGCCGCCGCATGCACGATCGCCGTGGCCGTGGCCACCGCGTCCGCCGCCTCGTCCTCCATGAACGTGCCGCTCCTCTCCCGCGCGGGGCCTTCGCGTGACCCGCGGTCCCGGTCTGCCCGTCCCGGCCTGCCCGTCCCGGTCCGCCCGTCCCGGGGCGGGGCCGTCCGGACATGATCGGGCGAGGAGGCTTCGACTGCCAGACATCGGCACGCGCCGGATCCCTAACGTTCGCGGACGCGCGGGCCCGTCGCCGAGGAGGAGGTGACGGGCAACCGGCCCGAGGCGTTCGGGAACCACCAGCTGGACCGCCCGAGGAGGGTGATCAGGGCCGGGGTGAGGAGTCCCCGGACGATGGTGGCGTCGATGATGACGCCCGCCGCCAGCGCGGTGGCGAACACCTTCACGTCGGTGACGGGGACGCTGCCCAGCGCGGTGAAGGCCAGGAAGAGGATGAGCGCCGCGGAGGTCACGAGCCGGCCGGTCCGGCTGATGCCTGCCACGACGGAGGGGACCACCGTTTCGCGCACCCCCTTGGCGGTCAGCTCCAGATGGGTTTCGCGGATGCGGTGGAGGATGAACACCTCGTAGTCCATGGACAGTCCGAAGAGGAAGGCGAAGACCGCCATGGGGATCCAGATGGTCACCGCCCCGATCGCCGGGGTGTCGAACAGCATCTCGCTGCCGTGGCCCTCCTGCCAGACCAGCACGACCACGCCGTACGCCGCGCAGGTGGACAGCGCGTTGAGGATCAGGGCCTTCAGGGGCAGGACGACCGAGCGCAGGGTCCGGGCCAGCACCACGAAGGTGAGCAGGGCGACGAAGACGAGGATGAGCCCGAGGGATCCGTAGACCGCGTCGATGAAGTCGGCGTCCTGGGCGGGTCCGCCGCCCACGAGCGTGCCGGGGGTCTCCCCCGCCGTGTCCATGACCGCCGTCACCGTGTCCCGGCCGGCACCGGCCGACGGGTCCGCCTCGGTCCACACGTCGACGACGCGCTGTCCGCCGTGCTCCCAGTCCGCGGGTGCCACGGAGCCCGCGACTCCTTCGAGACCTCCGAGCCGGCTGTCCATCGCGTCACTGCCGCCGGCGTCCACGACGACCTCGAGGGGGCGTGCGATGCCCTCGCCGAAGCCCGCGTCGACGATCCGCTGGAAGGCCGCCGCGGGCCGTCCGCCCTGAGCGAGGGTCACGGTGGCCGGCTGCCCCAGGCGCAGGGCCAGTACGGGCGCGGCCAGGGCCAGCAGCAGCGCGCCGCTGATCACCGCGGTGAGCGCGGGGCGGCGTGTGGTGACCCCGGCGATCCGGCCCCACATCCTGCTGTCCGGGCGGTGCGCCCGGCGGGGCCGGTCGAGCTTGTCGCCCCACGAGTACAGCAGGACGGGCAGCAGGGTCAGGGCGACGGCCACGCTGACGAGCGGGATCAGCAGTCCCGCGTAGCCGACGCTGCGCAGGAAGGGGACGGGCAGCACCACGAGCGCGGCGAGCGAGATCGCCACGGTGGCGCCGCTCAGCGCGACGGCGCGGCCCGCACTGGCCAGGGTGCGTACGACCGCCTCGCGGCGGGCGGCGGGATCGGTGCCGTCGGCTCCCTGCTTCTGCCGTTCCTCCCGCCAGCGGGTGACGACGAGGAGGGCGTAGTCGATGGCGATGCCCAGGCCGATGAGCGCCACCAGGTACTGGACGATGAAGGAGACCTCGGTGACCCCCGTGATGCCGCGCACCAGCAGGAACGTGGCGGGGATGGCGACCGCGGCCATCAGCAGGGGAACGACGGCCAGGCCGCTGGTGAAGACGAGGGCGAGCACGACCAGGGCCCCCAGGGCGCCGATCAGCGTCTCGTGGACGGGGCTGCGCCGGGCTCCGCCGTCACGGCCGGACAGGACGGGCTGTCCGGTCAGCTCGACGGGGGCGCCCGCGATCTTCGCCTGCTCGACCGTCCGCCTGATCCCCGGGAGCGACTGCTCGTAGGGCATGTTGGTGCGGTTCGCCGGCGGGTAGACCAGCGCGACGGTGGTGCGCTTGTCTCCGGAGACAAGGGAGTCGTCGCCGGTGTTCGCGTAGGACACGCTGCGGCCGCCCCGTGGGGTGACCCGGGCGATCAGGTCGCCCCAGGCCCTGCGGACGTCCTCGCCGTCGGCGGTCGCGCCGTCCGGCACGGTCACCACGAGGAGCAGCGGGGCGTTCTTGCCGCCGGTCCGGGAGAAGCGCTGGGCGAGGGTGTCGTTCGCCTCCTGGGCCGGCTTGTCCGGGAGGCGGGACTCGAACGAGAGCTTCTCGATCGTGCTGCCGGACAGGGCGCCCCCGACCAGGGTGAGCACCACCCAGACCAGGACCACGGGCAGCCGATGGGCGAGCACCCATCGCGTCATGCGCTCCACGACACACCTCCTGTAGCGACGCTATTGTGTAGCCACGCTACACATGGGTGGTCAACGTAGTCGCCGGGCATGGCGTCCGCAACACAAGGCCACGGCCCCACAGGGAAGTTGCACGGGCCGCGCCCCCCGCCGGGAAACGCGAAGAGCCCCCGGCGGGGGTGGCATCCGTCCGTGGATGCCACCCCCGCCGGGGGCTCCGATCATGGTGTTGCGCGGCGTTGTGGAGCGCGGAGGCTACAAGGGGCCGACTCCCCGCATGACCGAGAGGAAACGGTTCAGCGCCAGCCCGAAGTAGCCGCCGGCCAGGAGGGTCAGGGCCGTCGCGACGGAAACCATCGGCCAGTCCAGGGACTCGGGATGGCTCAGGCCGCGGTTGAGCATCAGCAGGATCAGCGCGCCCAGCACGCAGAGCAGTCCGATGAGGGCCGCGAGCGTCCCGGTCGTGACCCCCCGGTCCCGCCGGACGTCCGCCGCCTCGATGCCGCGGCCCTTGCGGAGCCCGGAGACGGCGCCCGCCAGGGAGAGCACACAGCCGAACGCGACGATCGACAGCCCCAGCAGCAGCAACGGCGGATGCCGGTACGCCCAGGGGCCGGCCGGGCCCCCGAGCATCGCGGACGCCCAGGTCGCCGCCAGCAGCGGCAGCGCGCACACGGCACGCGCGGACAGGCGGTTGGCACTGATCCGCAGGGTGGCGTCGTTGTAGGCCCGGGCCACCTCGGTGGGCGGACCCCACTCCCGGACGGCGCGCCGCGCGGCCTCCTCGGCGTCGGGACAGTGCTCCAGGTTGCCCTCGGTCGCGCACTCCAGGCCGTCCAGCACCTCGTCGAGGATCGCCGACCGCCTGGCGGACGGTCCGACGAGGTGTTCGGCGATGCGGGCCGTGTACCGCCGCAGGACCGCCGCTTCCGTCACGCCCCGCCCCCGAGCACCACCGAGATGACCGAGGAGACCTCCCGCCAGGCCGTGCGCTTGTCGGCCAGGGCGCGGCGTCCGGCGTTGGTGAGGAAGTAGTTGCGGCGGCGGCGGCCGTTGACGGTCGCCCATTCGCTGCCGACCAGCCCCGCGGCCTCCAGCCGGTGCAGGGCCGGATAGACCGTCCCCGTGGGCAGGTTGATCGCGTCACCGCTGCGCCGCTTGAGCTCTTCGATGACGGCATAGCCGTGCTGCTCTCCGGGCTCCAGAACCGCCAGCAGCATGCCTTCCAGGTTGCCTCGCAAGGTCTCCGCCTTCATGTCGCCACACTACACATCGGGGCCGGAAACGGACCTGGCGCTCCCGGCCCCGCCAGGCGCACGGCTCCCCCGGACCGCGCCGCCGGCACCCTCCGCGGGCCCTCCGCCCGGCGCACCCGAGATCGGGGTCGGGGTCGGGGTCGCCGTCGGCATCCGACTCGGCCTCTGCCTCTGCTTCGGGGCCGGAGCCGGGGCCGGAGTCGGAGTCGGAGTCGGGTCCGGCTCCGCGGCGCCCTTGGCGCCGATCAGTGACAGCAGCGGCCCCGTCATCGCCGTCGTCACCAGGGCCATCACGACCATCAAGGAATACAACGAGCCGTCCAGCAAGCCGAGTTCCAGCCCCACGCCGAGGACGACCAGCTCGGTCAGGCCCCTGGTGTTCATCAGGGCCGCCAGGGTGGCGGAGTCCCCCTTGCACAGGGCCTGCGAGCGCGCACCCAGGTAGGTGCCGCCGAGCTTCCCACCGATGGCGACGAGCAGGATGGCTCCGAACTCGGCGAGTCCTTCGATCCCCACGCCCCGCAGATCCACCTTGAGGCCCGCCACCACGAAGTACACGGGAAGCAGCACGAAGGTGATCTGCCCGGTGCGTTCCAGGATCTGCTCGCGGAGCACGCCCACCCCCTCGCGCGGCATCAGCGCACCGAACAGGAAGGCGCCGAAGATGTAGTGCGTCCCCATCGCTTCGGTGGCCGCCGCGCAGAGGAGGGCCCCGACGATCACGAGGGCCAGGATCGTCTGGGTGAGGGGCTTTTCGATGCCTCCCGGAGCGAACACCCTGCGCAGCAGGGGCCGTACGGCCAGCAGCAGTACCGCGAACGGGATCAGCAGGGCCACCAGCCAGTAGTCCGCGGCGCCGCCGGCCAGCGCTTGCACGCCGCCGAGTGCCGACCAGGCCACGACGTCGACTACCCCCGCCGTCGCCAGTGCGAGGCCTCCGATCGCCGTACGGGACAACCCCCGGCTGACGAGGATCCGGGCGAGGACGGGAAACGCGGTCACCGATACCGACAGTCCCACGAACACCACGAACGCGGCGCGCTGTTCGGTGGGGTGGTTGCGCAGCAGGTGGAGGGCGAGGAGGGCGCCGAGGCCGAACGGCACGAGGGTCGACCCGAGGGCCGCTCCGAGGGCGGCCCGCACCCTGCCCCGCAGGAAGCGGTGCTCCAGCTCCAGACCGACGACGAACATGAACAGCGCGACCCCGACGTTCGCGAGGCCCGCCAGCAGGGGCCGCACGTCGGCCGGGAACAGGTGGCCCGCGGCCGCGTCGCCCAGGAGGGTGGGACCGAGGAGGATCCCGGCGAGGATCTCACCCACCACGGGCGGCTGGCCGACGCGGACGGCCAGCGCACCCAGCCCGCGGGCGAGCACCAGGATCAGCGCGATGTCCAGGAGTAGCAACTGCACTTGATGACTGGTCATGTGCGCACAGACCTCGATCCGCCGCCGTCGGGGGAAGGGGCGGCCGCCGGACGAGCGCCCCGCTCCCTCCCCGTGGGCCGTCACGCACACGGCGTGCGGATTCCGCTCCCCAACACGCTACGCGTCCCGCCTGCCGCGACAAGGTTCTCGCTCTACGCCGCCGCGACTACCGGACCTTCCCGGAAACCGCCTGTTTCCCGCGGTTTACGGAGATCAGCGCCCCGGCGCCCACTGGGCCAGGAGGGCTTCGGCCGTGGTGATGGCCGCGACGAGGGAGAGGGAGTTGCGGATCACCTCGGCGGTGCAGGCGGCGGGCACCCCCGCGATGGCGTCGGAAGGGACCACGACCCGGTAGCCGAGGTTCACCGCGTCGAAGACGGTGTTCGGGATCGCGATGTTGGAGGAGACCCCGGTGACGACGAGCGTGCGGATGCCGAGATTGCGCAGCAGGGCGTCCAGGTCGGTGCCTGCCATCGGGGAGAGGCCGTGCAGACGGCGGACCACGAGGTCCTGCTCGGCGACGGTGATGGGCGCGGCGACCTCCACGGCCGGGCTGCCGGTCAGCTGGCGCACCGGCAGCCGTTCCGCAGCCCGGAACAGCCTGGCGTTGCTGTTGGCTCCGAGCCCGTCGGGCCGCCGCTCGGCGACCGCGTGCAGCACCTGCACCCCGGCCCCCCGCGCGGCCTCGACCAGCGCGGCGACCCGGTCCAGCATGCCGGAGTCCCGCGCCTCCTTCGCCAGCTCCGGCAGGGCGCTCTCCTCGCCGACGACGCCGTTCTGGCATTCGACGGTGAGCAGTGCGGTGGTGGCGGGATCGAGATCGGCCATGGCTCCCCCTGGCGTGGCGACGGAAGAGCACGCATGATTCCTGACACATAGTCAGATGTGAAGGGGCGCGGACCATATGGACGGGACACCGGTGGACGGCACACCAACGGACAGGACACTCGCGGACGGCACGACCGCGGACCGGGCGCAGCGGCGGGGGCGCCGCATCATGATGACCGCCGAGGAGGCGGACGACTTCCTGCGCGAGCAGCGCACCTGCCGGGTGGCCACGGTCTCCCCCGACGGGCGTCCGCACGTGGGCGCGCTCTGGTTCGTCTGGGACGGCACCTCCCTGTGGCTGTACTCGATCACCCGAAGCCGCCGCTGGTCCGACCTCCGCAAGGACCCCCGCATCTCGGTGGTCGTGGACTCGGGCGAGGCCTACGACGAACTGCGCGGGGTGGAACTGTCCGGCACCGCCGTCTTCGTGGGCGAGGCCCCCCGTACGGGGGAGCCGTGCGAGGAACTCGCGGAGCCGGAGCGCCTGTTCCCCGTCAAGAACTTCGGCATCACGGAGATGCCGCACGACGGACGGCACGCCTGGATCCGGCTGACCCCGGACTCGATCGTGTCCTGGGACTTCCGCAAGATCTAGCCTCCCGTCCCGCCGGCCGCCCTGCCCTCCCCTCCGGCGGCGGCAGCGGCGGCCGAGGCCGAGGCCGCTCTCTTCAAGGCCTCGACGGCGGCCCGGATCGACGGCCTGCGGTCGGCGTCGGCCCGCCAGACGACGTACACGTGGCGCCGGACGCTGTCGCGCACCGGCAGCAGCCGAACCCCCGGCGGCACGGGTCCGCGCCCCAGCCGGGGGGCCACGCACACGCCCAGCCCGGCCTCCACGAAGGCCAGTTGGGTGTGGTGCTCCTCGGCGATGTGCGCGATCCGGGGCTCGATGCCGGTACCGCGCAGGGTGGAGACGAGCCACTCGTGGCAGAACTGCCCCTCGGTCCAGGAGATCCAGTCGTCCGCTCCGAACTCGGCCAGGCGGACCCCGTCGCGGCCGGCCAGCGGATGCCCCGCCGGCACCGCGATGTCCATGGAGTCGTCCAGGAGGTGGGCCCGGGTGAGCTCGGCCGGTACGGGCATCCGCTTGTTGTGCCAGTCGATGGCCAGGGCCAAGTCGAGATCGCCCCGCACCACGGCGGTCATGCTCTCCTCCGGCTCCTGTTCCCGTACGCGGGGCCGCAGTTCGGGGTGCTCGGCCCGCAATTCCGCCAGGACCTGGGGCAGCAGCCCGCGCATGGCGGTCGGGAAGGCTCCGATCCGCAGCTCGCCGACCGCACACCCGCGCCGGGCCTCGACATCCGCCTGGGCGAGCTCGACCTGGGAGATGATCCGGGCCGCGTGCTCGGCGAGGAGCCGGCCGGCATCGGTGAGCCGGACCCCGCGCCCGTTCTTGGCCAGGAGCGGCTGGCCGACCTCCCGTTCCAGTTTCGCCATCTGCTGGGAAACGGCGGAGGTGGTGACGTGGAGCCCGTCGGCGGCACCGCTGACGGAGCCGTGGCGGGCGAGGGCATCGAGGGTGCGCAGCCGCTCCAGGTTCAACATGTAAGCGATCCTACGACGTCACCCTCAACAACTTTCGCTTGTCCTACGAGGTCGCGAGGGCCAAGGTTGCTGTCATGAGCGCCCCCAGCACCCCGGTTCCACCCAGCACCCCGACCCCGCCCCTGTCCCCGGCCACCACCCGCGCCCCGGGTCCCGTCCCCACCGCGAAGGCTCCCGCCACCGCCCGGCTGGACTGGCGCCTGCGCTTCGCGGTCCTCTCGGTCATCTGGGGCTTCAGCTTCCTGCTGATCAAGGTGGGAACGGAGGCGTACGCCCCGTTCCAGGTGGCCCTCGGCCGGGTCTTCTTCGGCGCGCTCGCCCTGCTCACCGTGCTGCTGATCCGCCGCGAACCGCTCCCCCGGGGCCGGCGCACCTGGGCCCACCTGTCGGTGGCCGCGCTGCTGCTCAACACGGCCCCGTTCTCCCTCTTCGCGTACGCGGAACTGAGCATCCCCTCCAGCCTGGCGGGCATCTGCAACGCCACCTCGCCGCTGTGGGGCATGGCCCTGTCCCTCGTCGCCCTGTCCGAGGACCGCCCGACGCGCCGCCGCTTCGCCGGCCTGGGCCTGGGCTTCCTCGGCGTCCTGACCGTCCTCGGCGCCTGGCAGGGCTTCTCGGGTCTCGACGCCAAGGGCACCGCGCTCGCCCTGCTGGCCGCGCTCTGCTACCCGATCGGCTGGATCTACGTACGCCGTACCCTGGCCTCGACGCCGGGCTCCCCGGTCGCCCTGACCGGCGCCCAGCTCCTGGTCTCGACCCTCCAGCTGGCGGCGGTCAGCGCCTTGTTCACCTCCACGCCCGCCTCGTTCCCGCTCTGGCCGACCCTGTCGGTGATCGCCCTGGGCGCCCTGGGCACGGGCATGGCCCTCCAGATGCAGTACGGCCTGGTCACGGAGATCGGCCCGACCACCGCGCAGATGGTCACGTACTTCATCCCGGTCATCGCGACGACGGCGGGCGTCCTCCTCCTGGACGAACAGCTCCACTGGAACACCCCGGTGGGCGCGGCCGTGGTCCTGGCCGGCGCGGCCCTCACCCAGACCCGGCGCCGCTGAGACGCGCCCTTCGGACCAGGGCGGGGCCGCCGCCGCACCCCGCCGTCAGTCCAGCCGCCCCCCGGCCGCCGGGCGCACGGCCGAGGCCACCGCCTCCGCCAGCCCCGGTACGTCCGCCGGGGAGAGCGTCGACATGGTCATCCGCACGGCCGGACCGGATTCCACCCGGAAGCGGGCCCCCGGAGCGACCGCCCAGCCCGAGCCCAGCAGCCGCGTCACCACCGCCGTCTCCTCGGCGACGGGCACCCACACGTTCATCCCGCTCCGCCCCTGCGCGTGCACCCCGCGCCGGGCGAGCGCCGCGACGAGTCCGTCCCGGCGCTCGCCGTAGGACCGCGCGACCGCCGCATGGTCGACCGCTCCCGACTGCCACAGCTCCACCGCCGTGTACTGCAGCAGCCTGCTCACCCAACCGGGGCCCAGCCGCTGCCGCCCCCGGACCCGGTCGAGCGTGACCCCGTCCCCGGTCAGCACGGCGAGCCTGAGGTCCGGTGCGTACGCCTTCGCGGTGGAGCGGATCAGCACCCAGTGGCGGGTCGCGCCCGCCAGCGCGTTCAGCGGCAGGTCCACGATGCCGTGGCCGTGGTCGTCGTCGATGACCAGCACGTCCGGATGCCCGGCGAGCACCGCCCGCAGTTCCGCGGCCCGCTCCGCGCTCACCACCGCCCCGGTCGGGTTCTGCGCCCGGGCCGTCACGAGCAGCGCCCGGACCCCCTGCGCCAGCGCCCGTTCCACCGAGTCGGGCAGTGGTCCGTCGTCGTCCACGGCCACCGGCAGCACCCGCAGCCCCAGCGCCGGGACGAGGTCGAGCACGCTCCCCCACCCCGGGTCCTCGACCGCCACCGCGTCTCCGGGCCGCAGGTGCGCGGCCAGTACCCGTTCGATGCCGTCCAGCGCGCCCGAGGTCACCGCCATCTCCCCGGCGGGCACCCCGTCCGCGTCGAAGGCGGCCCTGGCGAGCCGGGCCAGCTCGGGAACCACCGGGTCGTGGCCGTAGAGCGTCGGCTCCGCGGCGTAACGGCGCGCAGCGCCCGCCAGTGCGGCGTCCAGCGCGGGCAGCAGCCGCACGTCCGGGTTGCCGGAGGCGATGTCGCGCACCCCTGCCGGGACGTCCATCCGCAGTTGGTCGCGCGGCGCGGTCGCCGGGCGGGACCGCACCCGGCTGCCGCGCCGTCCGTCGGTCTCGATGACCCCGCGTTCGCGCAGCGTGCGGTACGCGGCGGCCACGGTGTTGGGGTTCACCCCCAGCACGCCCGCGAGCTCCCGCATCGGCGGCAACAGCGCTCCCGGCGCGAGCGCGCCCGAGGCGACGCCCGCTTCCACACTCGCGGCGATTTCCGATGCGCGCCGCCCGATGATCAGATACTCTCCTAGCACAAAGCTAAGTATGCACTAATACAACGGAGTCCGCACGATGAGCGCCACACCTGCCCCCGAGACCACCACGGGTACGTCGACGGCTGCGGCGGCGGACGCGACCGCACCCTTCCAGGAGCAGGCCGCAGGGTACGCGCCCACCGAACGTACCGTCCCGACCCGGTCCCGCGACCGCGCGCGCTACGACCGCGAGACCGTGCACTCGATACTCGACCAGGCCTACCTCTGCCACCTCGGCTTCGTCCGCGACGGCGCCCCGGTGGTCCTGCCGACCCTCTACGGCCGGGTCGGCGAGGCCCTCTACATCCACGGCTCCACGGGCTCGCGCCCCCTCCTCGCGGCCGGCAAGGCCGACCCGGGGCTGGCGGTCTGTCTCACCGTGACGCACGTCGACGGCCTGGTCCTGGCCCGCTCCGCCTTCCACCACTCGCTCAACTACCGCTCGGTGGTCGTGCAGGGCACCGCCTACCAGGTGACCGACCCGCAGGAGCGCGGGATCGCCCTCGACGCCATCGTCGACCAGGTCGTCCCGGGCCGCTCGGCCGACTCGCGGCCTGCGAACGCCAGGGAGCTCGCGGCCACGGCCGTGATCCGCCTGGACCTGAACGAGGTGTCCGCGAAGCTCCGTACGGGCGGGCCGAACGACGACCCCGAGGACCTGGGGCTGCCGTTCTGGTCGGGCGTGGTCCCGGTCGCGCCGGCGTACGGGATCCCCGTCCCGGCCGACAACCTCGCGGCGGGCATCGCCGTCCCGGACTACGTCACCGCACTCTGACGGCAGCCTCGCCGGCAAGGGCGGGCCGGACCTCCGGCCCGCCCTTCGGCGTGTCCGCGTTGCCGGTGTCCGCCGGGCGCCGCGACTCGGCGGCGATCAGCGCCCCCACGGCCGTGAGCAGGAGTACGGTTCCCAGCGCCACCGGCCCGGTCAGCCGCTCCCCGAGCACCAGGACGGCGATCGCCGCCGCGCCGACGGGCTCGATCAGCATGATCACGGACACCGTCGCGGCCCGCACCGCGGCGGCCCCGCTGAAGTAGAGCGCGTAGGCCAGCGCGGTCGGCACGGTGGCCATGTAGGCGAGCAGCCAGAGCACCCGGACCGGCTCCGCGGTGTGCGGCATCAGCCCTTCCAGCAGGGCGAACGGCAACAGGCACACCGTGCCCACCCCGACCGACCAGACGGTGGTGACCAGCGGGTCCCCGCCGGTACCGCGCCGCCCGAGCAGCCTGGCCCGCAGGGTCATGGCCCCGTAGCCGGCGGCCGACAGCAGCGCCCAGCCGACACCTAGCGGCCGCACCTCGCCGCCGCCGCTGCCGAGGACGAGTACGGCCAGCCCGGCCAGCGCCCCGCCGACCGCGAGGATCCCGCCCCGGCCGAGACGCTCCCCCATCCAGTACCGGGCCCCGAGCGCGATGAGCACGGGCCCCGACCCCAGGGTGACCACGGTGGCCACGGCCAGGCCCGTCTCGCGCACGGCGGCGAAGTACGCGGACTGGAAGAGGGTGAACATCAGCCCGGTCCCGATCAGCGAGCCCACCGAGGCCCGCTTCCGGACGGCGCCCGCCCTGCCGGCGCCGCCCCGCGGGCGACGGCGTACGGCGAGCACCGCGAGGAGCACCGCCAGCCCGCCCGCGCACCGCCAGAAGGACAGGGCGAGCGGGCCGAGGTCACTGGCGAGGTAGAGGAGCGAGGCCGCCGCCCCCGCCGTACCCCAGGCGGTTCCGGCGATGACGAGGAAGAGCAGGCTGCGCCCGGTGGCGGGCGTTGGGTCCGAATGGATCGACACGAGAGGTCTCCGCGCGTGCGTGAAGGATGAAAGGAGCAGGTCATCGCTTCGCGGGCAGCGCGAATCCGCCCGGGTCACGGCCCGGGCCGGGTTCTCCTACGTGGTGGCAGCCGCCCGCGCTAGGCGGCGGGAGGCGGAAGCACGGTCGACGGCATGATCGAGAGCCTAGACCTTGCTCGGATCGCGGTCCAGAGCGGCCACCGGCTCCGCGACCCCGGGCGGGATCTGCCGGGAGGTCTGCGCGATGAAGGCCCCGCCCAGCACCAGCGCGCCGCCGATGATCTGCCAGGTCGAGAGGTGCTCACCGAGCAGGACCCAGGCCAGTACGGTCGCCACGACCGCTTCCAGGCAGGCCACCACGCCCGCGACCTGCGGGGACAGCTTGCGTACGGAGACCACACCGGTCAGGTACGCGAAGACGGTCGCGATCAGCACCACCCAGCCGAGCAGCAGCGGCGCGGGCACCATCAGGTCCCCGAGCGCCGCTTCGCCGCCCAGCACCTGCCAGTCGATCCGCCAGGGCCGGGCGATCACGGTCATCACGAGGGTGCCGACGATCATGCCGTACGCGATCATGCCCATCGGGTCGGGCACGTCGTCCCCGTCGCTGCCCTGGTCGGCGAAGACGAAGTAGAAGGCCTGGCAGCAGGCGGCCGCGAGACCGAGCACCACGCCGAGCAGGTCGAGGCTGAGCCCGGCCCAGATCTGCACCACGCAGGCGAGACCCACCACGGCCACGGCGGCGCCGGCCGCGGCGGCCCGGGTCACGGGCTTGCGCTGCACGAAGCGGATCCAGCCGAGCAGCAGCGCCGGGCCGAGGTACTCCAGCAGCAGGGCCACACCGACCGGGATCCGGGACAGCGAGGCGAAGTAGAAGGCCTGGACCCCGGCCACGGCGACGAGCCCGAAACCGGCGAGCAGCAGGGGTTTGCGGCGTACGAGATCGCGATGGCGCCAGGCCAGCGGGGACAGCACGAGCGCAGCCCCGGCCACCCTGAGCCAGACCATGTGGAGCGGGTCCAGACCCGCCTCGATCAGCGGCTTCGCCGCCACACCCGAACCACCGAACGCGATCGCCGAAACGAGGGCGAGGCCCAGTCCGGCATGTCTCCCTGACGCTTGCATTCGGACATCATGGCAGGGTCGGTCAGGAGCGACGGGACCGTGACACCTGTTGAGACACTCCCGAGACCGACCCGACACCGGCCGGCTCCTCCTCCGCCCCGTTCCCCAATATCTGACAGGTCGTCAGTCTTGAATGTTGCGTCCGCCGGGACTACCTTCCGCCGCACGTACCTGACGAGAAGGGGTGGTCGCATGGCTGAAGTCACCGCGGAATCACGCATCGAGGCGTCCGCCGCGAAGCTCTGGTCCCAGCTGACCGACTGGGACGCTTACGGCCAGTGGAGCATGACCCACACCAACTTCCCGAAGGGCGGCCCCGAGACCCTCGCGGTGGGCTCCACCTTCGCCGAGAACATGAAGATGATGGGCTTCCCCGCCGAGGTCCTCTGGACGGTCTCGGAGCTGGAGGACGAGCGCGTCTTCGCGATCACCGGCAAGGGCCCGATGGGCGTGGCCGTCCTGACCCGCTACACCCTGATCCCGGACGGCGGGGCCACCACGGTCCGCATCGACGGCGAGTTCACCGGCGCCGCGGTCTCCCTCATGGCGGGCAAGCTCAAGGACTCGGCCACCGCCGCCCTGAACGAGTCGCTCCGCAAGCTCTCCGGCCTGGTCGCCTGAGCACCGGTCCCGGTCGGGCAGGTCCGTACGCACACGCACCCACACACACATGACGGCGCGCCCCGCGAGAAACCTCGCGGGGCGCGCCGTCATGTGGTGCGGGAGGTCCCGCCGACGCGCACTCAGTGCTCGTCGGCCAGGATCAGGTAGAGCTTCTTGCGGGCGTCGTTGATGACGGCGAGGGCCTTCTCCCGCTGCGCGGGAGTGCCGGTCTTGAAGACCTGGCCGTAGGCCTCCATCAGGCCGAATCCGGCCGTCCGGACCTCGTTCATCGCTTCGAAGTCGAAGCCGCGGCCGGCCTGCTCCCAGGGAGCGTCCGGGCCGGACTCGGCCTCGGTACGGCCGGCGTCGGTGAGCGTGAACAGCTTCTTGCCGCCCTCGCTCGCGCTGGTGATGAGGCCCTCGTCCTCCAGGAGCTGCAGGGTCGGGTAGACCGACCCCGGGCTGGGCTTCCACGCCCCGCCGCTGCGCTCGCCGATCTCCTGGATCATCTCGTAGCCGTGCATCGGCCGGTCGGCGAGCAGCGCCAGGATGGAGGCGCGCACATCACCCCGCCGGGCCCGGCCGCGCGGTCCGCCGCGCCCGCCGCGCCCACCGAAGGGCCCGCCGCCGAAGGGCGGCCCGAACGGCCCGAAGGCGGCACGCCGCCCCTGGAACTCCTCCCGACGGTCCGGCCCGCAGTGGCCGTGACCCCGTCCGTGCTCATGTCCGTGGTCGTGTCCGTGCTGTCCGTGTGAACGCATGACTGCGCTCCTTTCGTCATCGGCATCTCGTTGTCGCTGTTGCGATGTTTCTACTATCACTGACCCATCGCGATGCGTCAACGATATATCGGAAACTTTCTCAACGAACACCCGCGACCGCCCCGGTCCGCTCCGACTGGCAGTAGCCAGTCCAGTCATCCCGAATTGGCCTTTGCAGGCGGCTCCGCCGCGTCCCTACGGTCGGTGACATGCGCATCCGAATCGTCGACGCCTTCACCGACCGCCCCTTCGGCGGCAACCCCGCCGGGGTCCTGCTCCTCGACGGCGGATTCCCTCCGGACGCCTGGCTCCAGCAGGTCGCCGCCGAGGTCAACCTCTCCGAGACCGCCTTCGCCCATCCGCTCCCGCCGGGCGGTGAGGCCGACTGGGCGCTGCGCTGGTTCACCCCGGCCGCCGAGGTCGACATGTGCGGCCACGCGACCCTGGCCACCGCCCACGTCCTGGCCGCCGGCGGCCTCACGACGGGGACGGTCCGCTTCTCGGCGCGCTGCGGAATCCTGAAGGTCACGGCCGCCGAGGACGGGTCCCTGGTCATGGACTTCCCGACCTCCTCCCTGACCGAGGTCGAGCCGGACGCCGCCGTGGAGCGCGCGCTGGGCGCCACGGCGAAGTCGGTCCACGACACCTCCGAGCACATCGGGGACCTCGTGGTGGAGCTGGCCGACGAGCGGACCGTACGGGAGCTCACGCCGGACCATGCCGCCCTGCGCGGCTACTCCCGGCGCGGGATCATCGTGACCGCGGCGGCCGAAGACCCCTCCCGCGGCTACGACTTCGTCTCGCGCGGCTTCTTCCCCGCGGTCGGCATCGACGAGGACCCGGTCACCGGCAGCGCCCACACCGCCCTGGCCCCCTTCTGGGCGCGGCGGCTGGGCCGCACGGAGCTGGTCGGCCTCCAGGGCGGAGCCCGCACCGGCCTCGTCCGGGTGCGGCTGCTGGGCGACCGTACGCTGCTGATCGGGCGCGCGGTCACGGTCGTCGACGGCGAGCTGCTCAGCGCACCGCAGGAATCCGCGCGGACGGCCTAAGGGGTGGGCAGCCAGCCCACCTTGCCCGCCAGCAGGGCGTACCCGCCGAAGGCCACGATGTCGAGCAGCGCGTGCGCGACGACGAGCGGGCCGACCCGGCCCCAGCGGCGGTAGGCGAGGACGAAGACCACGCCCATCACCACGTTGCCGATGAATCCGCCGATGCCCTGGTAGAGGTGGTAGGAGCCGCGCAGCACGGAGCTGGCGAGCAGGGCGGCCATCGGCGACCAGCCGAGCTGGTCGAGCCGGCGCAGAAGGTAGGCCAGCACGATGACCTCCTCCACCACGGAGTTCTGCACCGCGGAGAGGATCAGTACGGGGAACTTCCACCACACGTCGGGCAGCGCCTCCGGCACCACCGTGAGGTTGAAGCCGGTCGCCCGGGCCCCCAGGTAGAAGGCCAGTCCCGCGCTGCCGATGCCGGCGGCGACGAGCGCGCCCCGGCCCAGGTCCCACCAGGGCCGGGTGCGGTCGAAGCCCAGCACCTTGAGCCCGGGTGCGCCCTCACGGGTGAGCAGGTGCGCGACGAGCAGGACGGGGACGAGGGCGCTCGCGATGCCGAACAGCTGCCAGGCCAGGTCCAGCCACGGCCGCCCGGGGGCGTACGAGCCGTTGAGCGTGGCGGCCTGGTCCTTGAGCCCACCAGGCTTGGTCAGCGAGCCGATGAAGCTGATCAGCGCCGAGACGCCGCTCGCGCCCAGGGACAGCGCGAGCACGAGCAGCGTCTCGGAGCGCAGCATCCTGCGCTCCTTCAGGCCCTCGCCGAGTTCGAGCTCCCCGACCACCGGTTCCGGCTCCGTCCGCACGCCCGTCTCCCGTCCCGCCACCGCCGCGACATCTCGGCTGCGACATCTCGCGGGGCGTCCCGCCCCGATCACCCCATACTGCCTCCTCCACGGGGCAACGGGATCACCGGGCGGGACCGTGCGGGCGGCTGAACCCGACGGAACGTACCGGAAGGTGCCGGGATCAGCCGGCGGCCGCCGGTCCGGCCGCCGCGGCGCCACCCCCCAGGCCCACCGGCCAGGTGTGCACGGGATCGCCGCGGTGACTCAGCTCGCTGTAGCGGCGCGTGGTCGCGGCCAGCGCCGCGTCCCGCTCCAGACCGCCCGCGAGGGCCCGGTGGTACGTGTCCACCTGCCAGGTGGCTCCGTTCACCCGGCGCCGGCACCGCTCCTCGATGATGCCGAGGTAGTGGTCCCGGTCGGCGGGTTCGATGCCCCACGCGTCCAGTCCGGCGGCCGCCATCGGCAGCAGTTCCTCCAGCACCAGCCGGATCGCGGGCACGCTCGCCAGTCCCCCGCCCCGGCCCCGGCGCGGCCAGCGCAGCCGGGCGTCGATGCCGTAGCGGCAGGCCGCGTCGAAGTTGGCCTCCGCCTCCGCGAAGGGCAGCCGGCTCCAGACCGGGCGCTGCTCGTCCGCGAGCGTCCGTACGAGCCCGTAGTAGAAGGCCGCGTTGGCGACGACGTCGGCCACCGTCGGGCCGGCGGGCAGGACCCTGTTCTCCACGCGCAGGTGCGGCACCCCGTCGGCGACCCCGTAGACGGGCCGGTTCCAGCGGTAGACGGTGCCGTTGTGCAGCACCAGCTCCTGCAGGCTCGGCACCCCGCCCTCGGCGAGCACCCGCAGCGGCTCCTCCTCGTCGCAGATCGGCAGCAGGGCCGGGAAGTAGCGGACGTTCTCGGCGAAGAGCTCGTACGCCGAGTCCACCCACCGCTCGCCGAACCAGGTGCGCGGGCGCACCCCCTGCGCCTGGAGCTCGGGCGGCCGGGTGTCGGTGGCCTGCTGGAAGAGCGGCGGCCGCGACTCCCGCCACAGCTCCCGCCCGAACAGGAAGGGCGAGTTGGCGCCGACGGCTATCTGTACGGCCGCCACCGCCTGGGCCGCGTTCCACACGTCCGCGAACCGGGCCGGGGTCACCTGCAGGTGCAGTTGCACGGAGGTGCAGGCGGCCTCCGGCACGATCGACCCGGAAGTCCAGGTCAGCCGCTCGACCCCCTCGATGTCGAGCACGAAGTCCTCGCCCCGCATCATCAGGATCTGCTCGTTGAGCAGGGAGTAGCGGTCCACCGCCGAGAGGTTGGCGGTGACCAGGTCGGTGCGGGAGATCGTCGGCAGAATTCCGATCATGACCACCCCGGCGTCGACCTCCAGCGCCTGCCGGTGGGCATAGCCGAGACCCGCGCTCAGTTCCTCGGCGAGCTGGTCGAATACCCGGCCACCGAGCCGGTGCGGGAGGACGTTCACCTCCAGGTTGAACATTCCCAGCTCGGTCTGGAAATCATTGCTCGCAATACGTTCGAGGACCTGCGCATTCACCATTCTCGGCAACCCGTCGGCACCCGCGAGATTCAATTCGATCTCCAGCCCCATCATGTTCTTGGGGCGATCGAACCTCTTCTCCTCCAGAAGTCGCTCCAGTACCTCCAGGCACTCGTGAAGCTTCCTCCGGTACCGTTGCCGATCGGACAGGTCGAATCCGCCCGCCACGACCTTCTCCCCCATCGGAGCGTCCCTCCTCGACTGGGCCTGGCGGGCGTGGAATGGATCCGCCCCCAGGCGCACGTTACGGTCGATGATGCCCCGGCGGCGTGATCGATAACGCGGAAGGGGCGTGACTGGCGGGGAGCGCGCGCCGGTTTGGCCGACAGGCGCTTTGGCACATTCACCTGGCAAGCACCCTTGCGCAAATACAGCGTAGACCTTGCCGGTTATCGATAACCGATGCTTTTCAGCCGAGCCCCCATCCGGTAACCTCCGAGGTCAGCGCGGAACTTTTGCGCGCACCCGGCATGAATGCCACGTCAGCGGGACCGGTAAGCGCCTTGTCGGCAATAGGCGGGACAGCTAGCCGAAACACTGCGTGAACACATGTCAGATAAACTCCGCATGCGAGGCAGAGAGTTGGCGCGCGGCCATTGCCCCTCAGCCCCCCTCTGACCCCAGAATGCGACAGCGCCGTCCGCACCCCGCACCCGCCCCGTTCCACAGGTCTCCCAAGCGAGAGGCGACCCACCATGCCGCTGCACGTCCCTCCGGCTCCCGCGCCCGCCCTGCGCAGCGTCCTCGCGGCTCTCGGCTCCCCCACCGCCGTCCACGAGGCGCACACCCCGGCCCTGCGCGCCCTCCAGGGGCCGATGACCGCCGAACTGCCGCTGCCCGTCCACGTCCTGGACCGGCTGCACGTCTCCGGCCTGACCGCCGGGGGCAGGCCGCCGCGCACCCGCCTGACCGGTTGGCGGTTCCTGATCCGCAGCGGCGACCGCTACGTCGCGGCGGCCGACACCCGGCTGACCCCGGACGGGTGGGTCTTCTCCCACTTCTTCGAGGGCCCTTACGTCGCCGCCACCGAACGCGCGCTGCGCCAGGCCGAATCGCTCGGCAAGAACTACCAGCCGCGGCTGCTGTCCGTGCCGGAGCTCTACATGCTGACCCTGTGGCTGCACGGATCGGTGGGCGCCGACGCCTCCGCCGGACTGCCGGCCGCCGCCGACCTCCTGGTCCCCCTGGCGCCCGCCCCGCCCGGCATCGCGGCCTACCGGCCGCACCCCGTGTCCGAACTGCTGCCCGTACTGACCCATCGGCTCACGCCGACGGCGCCCCCGGTCCCGCCTTCCATGGCCGCGCCGGCCGCCTGATCCGGCCCATGGCCGGTTCTGCCCATTCGGCCTAGCCCACTCGGGCCCCCAACGAACCACCCGAAATGACAGGGGAGTTGACCTGAACCGCCCGCACGGGTGATGCGTCATCAATCTATGAGGACAGCTGCCGGGAAATCCCTCCGGACACTAGGTCGTGGGGGAACACTGGGGACTCTGACCGAGCCAAGTCGTTGATACGGGGGGGCGGCCATGACCAACGCATCGAGCCGCAGCACACAGACCACACCGCAGCGAAAGAACGCATCCATGTGCCAGCACAAGCCAGCATGCCCGTCCGCCGACTCCGCCGACCGGGAGGCCGCGCACCCCGTGGCCGTTCACCCGGAACAGGGCTGGAGCCTGCTGTGCAACGGCGTCCTGCTCTTCGAGGACACCGGTGAGCTGCTGCCGGACGGCCAGATCATCGCCCCGCACCGCGCCCTCGCGGCGACGCAGGTGATGAAGGCGGCCTAGCCGCCGACGCAACGAAAGGGGCCGGCCCAGGAGAGAACTCCCGGACCGGCCCCTTCGTCATGTCACCGTGTCATGTCACGGCGCCACGTCACCGCATCAGTTGTCGTACTCGTCCAGCGGCGGGCAGGAGCACACCAGGTTCCGGTCGCCGAAGGCACCGTCGATGCGGCGCACCGGCGGCCAGTACTTCTCCGCGGCCGACACCCCGCCCGGGAAGACGGCCTCGTCGCGGGTGTACGGGTGGTTCCACTCGCCGCCCAGCGCCGCCGCCGTGTGCGGGGAGTTGGCCAGCGGGTTGTCGTCCACCGGCCACTCGCCGCCCGCGACCCGCTCGATCTCGGCGCGGATGGCGATCATCGCGTCGCAGAACCGGTCGATCTCGGCGAGGTCCTCGGACTCCGTCGGCTCGATCATGAGCGTGCCGGCGACCGGGAAGGACATGGTCGGCGCGTGGAACCCGTAGTCGATCAGGCGCTTGGCGATGTCGTCGATGCTCACGCCCGTCGCCTTCGACAGGGGGCGCATGTCGATGATGCACTCGTGCGCGACCAGGTTGCCCGGGCCGGTGTAGAGCACCGGGTAGTGCGGCTCCAGGCGCTTGGCGATGTAGTTGGCACCGAGCACCGCCACCTGGGTGGCGCGCTTGAGGCCCTCGCCGCCCATCAGGCGCACGTACGACCAGGAGATCGGCAGGATGCCGGCCGAGCCCCACGGAGCGGCCGAGATCGGGCCGACGCCCGTCTCGGGACCGGCGGTCGGCTGGAGCGGGTGGTTGGGCAGGTACGGGGCAAGGTGCGCCCGGACACCGACCGGGCCGACGCCCGGGCCGCCGCCGCCGTGCGGGATGCAGAAGGTCTTGTGCAGGTTCAGGTGCGAGACGTCGCCGCCGAAGTGACCCGGCTTGGCCAGGCCCACCAGGGCGTTGAGGTTGGCGCCGTCCACGTAGACCTGACCGCCGGCGTCGTGCACCTGGGCGCAGATGTCGGCGACGTGCTCCTCGAACACACCGTGCGTGGAGGGGTACGTGATCATCAGCACGGCGAGCTCGTCGCGGTACTGCTCGATCTTGGCACGCAGGTCGTCCGCGTCCACCTCGCCGTCGTCGGCGGTCTTGACCACGACCACCTTCATGCCGGCCATCACGGCGCTCGCGGCGTTGGTGCCGTGCGCGGAGGACGGGATGAGACAGACGGTGCGCTGCTCGTTGCCGTTCGCCCGGTGGTACGCGCGGACGGCCAGCAGGCCGGCGAGCTCACCCTGGGAGCCGGCATTCGGCTGGATGGAGACCTTGTCGTAGCCGGTGACCTCGCAGAGACGTTCCTCCAGCTCGGTGATGAGCGTGAGGTACCCCTCGGCCTGCTCGACCGGGGCGAACGGGTGCACCTGGCCGAATTCGGGCCAGGTGACCGACTCCATCTCGGTGGTCGCGTTGAGCTTCATCGTGCAGGAGCCCAGCGGGATCATGCCGCGGTCCAGCGCGTAGTCCTTGTCCGAGAGCTTGCGCAGGTAGCGCAGCATCGCCGTCTCGGACCGGTGCTGGTGGAAGACCGGGTGGGTCAGGTACGCGTCCTGGCGCAGCAGCCCCTCGGGAAGCGTGTCGGCCGTGGTGGCGTCGAGCGCCTCCAGGTCCGCGGTCACCCCGAAGGCGGCCCACACCGCGTCGACGTCGGCGCGCAGGGTGGTCTCGTCACAGGAGGCGGAGACCAGGTCGGCGTCGACCTGGTACAGGTTGACCCCGCCCTCGCGGGCGGCGGCCACGACCTCGGCGGCCCGGCCCGGAACCCGCGCGGTGATCGTGTCGAAGTAGGCGCCGTGCACGATCTCGACCCCGCCGGCCGTCAGGCCCGCGGCGAGCAGGGCGGCGTAGCGGTGGGTGCGGCGCGCGATCGTCCGCAGGCCGTCCGGGCCGTGGTAGACGGCGTACATGCCGGCCATGACGGCGAGGAGCACCTGCGCGGTGCAGATGTTGCTGGTGGCCTTCTCGCGGCGGATGTGCTGCTCACGGGTCTGCAGCGCCAGACGGTAGGCCTTGTTGCCGTCCGCGTCCACGGAGACGCCGACGAGGCGGCCGGGCAGCGAGCGGGCGTGCTTGGCCTGGACGGCCATGTAGCCGGCGTGCGGTCCGCCGAAGCCCATCGGGACGCCGAAGCGCTGGGTGGTACCGACCGCGATGTCCGCGCCCAGCTCACCCGGGGAGGTCAGCAGGGTCAGGGCGAGCAGGTCGGCGGAGACGGCGACGATGGCGCCGAGCGCGTGCGCCTGCTCGATGACCGGCTTGATCTCCCGCACGGCGCCGGAGGCACCCGGGTACTGCAGGAGCACGCCGTAGACGCCGCGCTCGGCGATCTCGGCCGGAATCCCGTCCGACAGGTCCGCGACCACGACCTCGATGCCGATCGGCTCGGCGCGGGTCTCGATCACCGCGATGGTCTGCGGCAGCGCGTCGGCGTCGACGAGGAAGACGTTGCCCTTGGCCTTGCCCACGCGGCGGGCCAGGGTCATGGCCTCGGCGGCCGCCGTGCCCTCGTCGAGCAGGGAGGCGCCGGAGGTCGGCAGGCCGGTCAGCTCGGCGACGACGGTCTGGAAGTTCAGGAGGGCTTCGAGACGGCCCTGGGAGATCTCCGGCTGGTACGGCGTGTACGCCGTGTACCAGGCCGGGTTCTCCATGACGTTGCGCAGGATCACCGGCGGCGTGAAGGTGCCGTAGTAACCCAGGCCGATCATCGACGACAGGACCTGATTGCGGTCGGCGAGCTGACGCAGCTCGGCGAGCACCTCGGCTTCGGTCCGCGCCTCGGGCAGGTTCAGCGCGGCGGTGGTCTTGATCACATCCGGCACCGCGGCGGCGGTGAGCTCGTCGAGGGAGCCGTAGCCCACCTGAGCGAGCATCTTCGCCTGCGCCTCGGCATCCGGGCCGATGTGGCGCTGCTCGAAGGGGATGCCTCGCTCCAGCTGGGAGAGCGAAATGCGGTTGGCGGTCATGTACGGAGGCCTCCTGGTCGTACGACCTGCGAGGGGCACCACGGCGCGGGCACCCGGACGGCCTCCCCCTCTGTCATCACAACCTGAGAGCTTCACCGGGCCGCGCGGGGATCGCCCACGAGATCCGGCTTTCACCGTCGGTGAGGAGAGGGACCGGCACTGCGCGCCCGGTTCCCGCACCTGCTTTCCAGAGTGGCCTCACCACGTGCGGTACGTATGCCTGAGAGATTCCGGGGAGGATTTGCTCCTTCGGCGCCTCCGTCTCACTCACTCGGAGGACTCTCCCGCACAGGGTCAACAGCCGTCACCCAGCCTACCAGCGAGGATCTGGGACCCTCCCTCGAGTGGCCCCCTCTCCGGAAATGCACTTTTGTAGTCATTACCGGAGGAGTTGCGCCCAAATGGAGGGACCGGACCGTGCAGACCGACATCGATCCCCGCAGCCTGATCGGCCGCAAGGCGTTCGACCGCAATGGCACCAAGATCGGCACCGTCGACGAGGTCTACCTCGACGACGCCACGGGCGTCCCGGAATGGGCCGCCGTACGCACCGGACTCTTCAGCCGGGACGCCTTCGTCCCGCTGGAGCCCAGCGAGATGGTGGGCGACACCCTGCGCGTGCCCTTCGAGCGCTCCCTCATCAAGGACGCCCCCGACTTCGGCGTCGGCCGCCACCTCTCCCCCGAACAGGAGCTGCAGCTCTACCACCACTACGGCCTGGACCTGGCCCTTCCCTCCGACTTCCAGCACGACTTCGGCCACAAAACCCCCGACACCCCCTGACCCCACCACCCGCTGCCCACCAGCCCCCGGGGCAGCGGGTGCCCCCTCGCCCAGGACGCGCCCCTCAAAAGGGCTCCCCCACGCCCCCCACCCCAGCCACGAACCCCCGGCAACAGCCCGCGCGCACCCGGCGGGCACGCGGCAGCGGGCCGCCACCCCGACGGCGGGCCGTGGACGGCGGGCAGCAAGCAGCGGAGCGCTCGGCGGCCCTACACCTGACCGCAGCGGCAGCGGCAGCGGCAGCGGCAGCGGCAGCGGGGAACCCGGCGCCTCTCAGCGGGTAGCGGGCACTCAGCGACTCACCACGTGCAGCCGGAACCCACCGTCACGTTCGCGGCCGCCGCTCACACCCAGCAGCCCACAGCAGGCGCCCCGGCGGGGCCGCTAGCAAGCGGCCCGGTCCCCGACCAGCGGCATCGGGTCGGACGGCTCCAGTTCGGGGTCGCCCACCAGGAACGTCCGCACCCGCCCCGGCTCGGATCCGGGCTGCTCGAACCGTACGGTCACCCGCCCGACGCCGCTCCCCTGCACCCACCCGGGCCCGTACACCACATGCCGCACATCGCTTCCGGCCGCCCAGCGCCGCTCCACCAGACCTTCGACACCCCCCGCGCCCCCGAGCCCCTGCCCAGCAGCCTCCCCCGGCCCCTGCACGTGCCCAGCGACCTCACCGCGCCCACGCCCAACGCCCTGCCCCTGCAGGTCGTCCTGGCCGTGCCCGATGCTGTCCGTTTGCCCCGACCCGACACCCCGTGGCCCGGCAACCTCACCCGGCCCCGACCCCGACCCCTGCTCCGGCCCCTGCCCCGGACCCGGGCCCTGCCCGAAGCTCTCCCCCTGAGCCAACGCGCTACCCGGCCCCGGCCCACCGACCTCACGCTGCCCCTGCCCATGCCCCCGGCCAAGGCCCCGCTGAGTGCCCCGGCCCTGCCCGAGCCCCTCCGACGGCCCCGACCCAACGGCCTCCGCCCGCCCTTCCCCGGCCGCCTGGCCCTGCCCGGTGTGCTCGCCCGGCACGGCCCCGGCGGTGAAGGGCCCCCCACCCTGGCCCTGACCGTCCCTCTCGTCCCGCTCCGGCTCCGGCTCCGGCCCTGGGAGCGCGCCCAGCCCCCGAGAAGGACTCTCGGCCTCCTGCCCCCCGTCAGCGCCGTCAGCGCCGGCCGCAGGCCGCTCCGCGACGCCGCCGTCACCCGCCCCCGCCCCAGCCCGCGCAGCCATCGCGTCGGCGAAGGCGAACAGATCCTCCTGCGTGTAGTCCGCCAGCCCCGTCACACCCACCCCCAGCAGCCGAATCCCGCCCGTGGTGTCCACGGCCTCCAGCAGCCGTGCCGCCGCCTCCCGCACCACCGCGGGGTCGTCCGTGGGCCCCCGCAGGGTCTCCGAGCGGGTCAGTGTGGAGA
Organism: Streptomyces sp. NPDC006487; assembly: GCF_042870555.1. Classification (NCBI taxonomy): domain Bacteria; kingdom Bacillati; phylum Actinomycetota; class Actinomycetes; order Kitasatosporales; family Streptomycetaceae; genus Streptomyces; species Streptomyces sp. NPDC006487. Next base: position 10,110 of record NZ_JBIAHN010000001.1, on the reverse strand, counting down.
AGTCGTACCGCCGGACCTTCAAGACGATGGTCCGCCCCGAGTGCCCCGACCCGCGCAGCCGCTCCACGCACCGGTCCGCGAGCCGCTGCACCTCGTTGCGGATCCGTACCCGGTCGTGCAGGTCCACGTCGAAGGTGTCCTCGACCGACACGGACTTCGCGTCGCGCTCGGCGACCACCGGCCGCTCGTCCACCCCCAACGCCATCCGGTACAGCCCGACGCCGTGCGAGCGCCCCACCATCCGGATCAGTTCGTCCTCGCCGGCCTCCGCCAGCTCCCCCACCGTGGTGATTCCGGCCCGCCGCAGGTGTTCCCCCGTGGCCGGCCCCACCCCGGGCAGGGTCCGTACCGACATGGGTGCCAGGTGCGCCCGTTCCGTGCCGACCTCGATCAGCAGCAGCCCGGCCGGCTTGGCTTCCTCGGAGGCGACCTTGGCCAGCATCTTGGACCCCGCGAGCCCCACCGACCCGCTCAGCCCGGTCGCGGCGGTGATGTCCGCCCTCAGCCGCTCGCCAATGGCCCGCGCGGCCTGCGCGTCGAAGGCGACGCCGCCCGCCTCGAGGTCCACGAAGGCCTCGTCCAGGCTCAGCGGCTCCACGAGGGGCGACAGCTCCCGGAGCATCCCCATGACCGTGTCGCTGACCTCGCGGTACAGGCTGAAGCGTGGAATCAGGCACGCGCCGTTGGGGCAGAGCCGCCGCGCCTGGGCCATCGGCATGGCGGAATGCACCCCGAACCGCCTGGCTTCGTAGGAGGCGGTGGCGACGACCCCGCGCGGCCCGAGCCCGCCGACGATGACGGCCTTGCCGCGCAGGCTGGGCTTCGACGCCTGCTCCACGGATGCGTAGAAGGCATCCATGTCCAGGTGCAGGATGGTCGGCGCGGCTCTCACAGCTCCGATGCTGCCCTACGGCACTGACAATCGGTCCGAACCCACAACAGGCGGGCCGGGCGGCCCGCCGCGGACCGTACCGGACCCGGACGGACCACCCGGCCCGCCCCGGTCCCCAGCCCCGCACACCGCCCTCAGACGGCCCGGTTCCTCCGGGCGGCCAGCTCATCGGCGGGGTTGTGCCCGACCACCGTCTCGCCCGTGTCCACGCGCTCCCCGTGCAGCTGCGACAGCGCGTTCTCCACATCGCGCCAGACCACGCCCACGGCGATGCCGAAGACGCCCTGGCCGCCCTGGAGCAGGCTGACGACCTGATCCGGCGAAGTGCACTCGTACACGGTGGCGCCGTCGCTCATCAGCGTCATCCGCTCCAGGTCCGAGAAACCCCGGTCGCGCAAGTGCTGCACGGCAGTGCGGATGTTCTGCAGCGCCACCCCGGTGTCCAGGAAGCGCTTCACGATCTTGAGGACGACCACGTCCCGGAAGCTGTAGAGGCGCTGCGTCCCCGACCCGTAGGCGGGACGCACCGTGGGCTCCACCAGCCCGGTCCGCGCCCAGTAGTCGAGCTGCCGGTACGTGATGCCGGCCGCGGCACACGCCGTCGGCCCTCGGTATCCGACCTGCTCGGGTGCGGGCTCGCCGCCCTGGGGTCCCACCGGCCCCACCGAACCGACCGGCGCGGGCTCCGGCTGACGGCGCGCGGAGTTCACCGCACCACCGTGCAGCGGGTACGGCCCACCGTCACTCCGTGCGGGGATGCCCCCGGTCATACCGTCGCCCGTGACTCTCACGCCGACCCTCCGTCCTTGACCTGCCATCTCGAAGGTAGGCAGTCACCAGGGGTGCGTCAACGATCGCCACACTCGGCACGCCGAGTGATAATCACCCTGAGAGTGGTTTCCCGTACCCCATTGCGGGGAAAGGCTACTCGAATGGGCTGAAATATCCGGGAGGACGGCGCGACCCGCGCATCACTGCGGGCCTGTACCGAAGTCCTCTGGCGAGATCTGGTCGAGGAACTCGCGGAACTTCTCCACCTCGTCCTCCTGCTCGTCGGGAATCGCGATTCCGGCGTCGTCGAGCACACCGTCGCTGCCGTAGATCGGCGTCCCGGTCCGCAGGGCGAGCGCTATGGCGTCGGAGGGCCGCGCGCTCACCTCGACTCCGCTGGCGAAGACGAGCTCCGCGTAGAAAACGCCCTCCCGCAGATCCGTGATCCGGACTTCGGTGAGCTCCTCGCCGATCGCCTCCAGCACGTCCTTGAAAAGGTCGTGTGTCAGCGGGCGGGCAGGGGCCATGCCCTGCTGCGCGAAGGCAATGGCGGTCGCCTCCCCTGGTCCGATCCAGATGGGGAGGTACCGGTCGCCTCCCACTTCACGCAGGAGCACGATCGGTTGGTTCGAGGGCATTTCCACCCGGACACCCACAACGTCGAGCTCGTTCACACAGCAACCCTAGGACCTGCTCGGCAGGTTTGGGTAGTCGGGCTCCCCCAAGCCTGCCCCCAAGCCCCTGCCAAGTCACCAGAAGTCGGCCCGAAAACCCCTCAGGATCAGTGCAGCCGCACCCCGAGAGCAGTTTGTACGAGGGCCTCGTGCAACCGTACGGAGAGCCCGGCGAGCTCCTTCATGGTGGCCTCGGCATGGGCCCTGGTCTGCGGATTGCGGTGCCGGCGCAGCGGCGAGACGACCTGTTCCACCAGACCGGCCTCCCGGTCGGCGGCGGCCTTCATCGCCCGCAGGTGGCGCGGCTCCAGACCGAATCGGCCGAGATCGGCCACCAGACGGGCGACGGTGACGGCCTCGGCGTCGAAACCGCCGCCGGGCGCCTCCGCGATGAGCCCGTAGGACTCCCACTCCACGAGCTGGACCTCGTCCACCTCCGCGGCGGCGATCAGCTCGGCCCGGCCCACCCGGGCCACGGTCGGCCGCTCCCGGCCCACCTCGCCGTAGAGGGCGACGGGGCTCGCGGGGTCGACGGACTCGCCGTGCGCCGTGGGCGCCGGGATACGGATCTGCTCGCCCCGCGCGAGCGCGTCGAGATGCTCGCGGATGACCTTCAACGGAAGGTAGTGGTCGCGCTGGAGCCGCAGGATGTGGGCGAGACGCTCCACGTCGTCCGTGCTGAACTTGCGATATCCGGAAGGTGTGCGCCTGGGCTCGACGAGCCCCTCCGCCTCCAGGAAACGGATCTTCGAGATCGTGACTTCGGGGAACTCGTCACGCAGCATCGTGAGCACTGTTCCGATGCTCACCAGCCGCACGCCCGAGGAGGCGGCGGTGGCGGTGCCGCCCTTGGCGGCACCGCCTGCCGGGATACGCAGCATGGGACCTTCCCTTGAAGGGTCAGTGCCCCCGCAGGCTCGCGTAGAAGACCAGCCGGTACTTGCCGATCTGCACCTCGTCGCCGTTGTGCAGGGCGACGGAGTCGATCGGTTCACGGTTCACGTACGTGCCGTTGAGGCTGCCGACGTCGGAGACGGTGAAACCGTCGTGGCTCCTGCGGAACTCGACATGGCGCCGGGAGACGGTGACGTCGTCCAGGAAGATGTCGCTCTGCGGGTGCCGGCCGGCCGTCGTCAGCTCACCGTCCAGGAGGAACCGGCTGCCGGAGTTCGGGCCGCGCCGCACGATCAGCAGGGCGGAACCCGGGGGCAGCGCTTCCACCGCGGCCTGGGCCTCGGGGGACAGCGAGGACGACACGTGCGTCTGTCCCGACACCTCGGCCTCGTAGGCCTCCAGGCCCGAGATCGAGATGGTGGACGTGGTCTCCGAGGCACGCTCCGGCGTCAGACCCGCCCGCAGCGGCGCCCCGCAGTTGGAGCAGAACCGGCTCGCCGCATCGCTGCGGTGCCCGCACCTGCTGCAAATCTGCTCGGCCGACATGGACGGCTCCTCGCGCCGCGGCTGCCCCGCGGAGGCATTGGTGGCATACGGGTCGGGGGCAAACCCTCCACCCGTACTCGAGGTTGATGGTTCACCGAAACCTATGCGTCCGGTACCGGCAGGGTCAACAGCCGACGCGCCGTGCGCGCCCGAAATGTCACCCGCTCCGGCGACCTCGTCGCGGAAGAGCGGCCGGTCGCCCTGCCCTTCCACGTCTCCGTGCCCCGCGCGGTGCCTGGCCGCACCGCTTTCCTCGCGGTTCTTCTTGCCGAACAACTTCTCAAACAACTTCACGGGCGATTCCCCTTGACCGAAACAGACCCGCCCGTGGGGCAGGACGAACTCCGAATGCAACACCTGCCGACCCGGACATACTTACAACGTCCGTAACCATCAGACAGTTTCCACCACGCACCGCGACTTCGGTGCCTCGACCCCCCGCAGGCATTCGCCCGCCTGAGCCGGTCTCCCGCACCTCCCGCATCACGACGACGACGACGACCGAGCGTAGTCAGGCTGCTTCGCAGCCCGCAAGGCATCCACAACGATCTTCGCCGGACGTGTGATGCCGACGACCGCCTGCTCCTTCTCCAGCGACTGGACGACGCCACCGGGAATGTTGAGCGCCGGCTCCAGGTCCTGAGGCTTGCCGATCACCTTGAACTCATAGGGTTGTGTGATCTTCTTACCGTCGATCGCGACCCCGTCCTCCTCGTCCGAGAAGTACGAGTCCGCCACGATCCGCACCCCGTTGATCTGGATGGCCTCGGCCCCGGCGGCCCGCAGCTCCTGAAGGGTGTCCAGCAGCTTGTCCGACAGCACCTGGCCCTTGGGGTCCGTGATCTTCAGCACGATCCCCGGCCCCTGCGCGGCCACCGTACCGGCCAGGATCCCGAGTTGGCGCTCCTTCTCCACGGTCTGTTTCCGGGCCTCCTCGGCCTGGTTGGAACTGCTCTCGAGCTCCCGGCGCTGGTCATCGAGCGTCTGCTTCTCGTCCTCCAGCCGCTTGGTCCGCCCGTCCAGCTCGTCGAGGATCCGTACGAGGTCCTCCTGACGGGCTCCGCGCAACGCACTGGAGTCACTGTTCGACCGCACCTGGATGGCCAGCCCGAGCCCCAGGACGAACAGCAGCACCGCGACGATCAGTTGGGCACGGCTCACCCGCGGCGGCCACAGCCCGGCCGCCAGCCGCTGCCGGCCGGTCTCCTCGGGCCCGGTCTGCTCGGGCCGGACCTGCTCGGGCCCGGGCACGTCACCCGCGGACTCGGGCCCGTCGCCCACCGGCCCGGCCGGCGGCTCCTGCGGAGGCTGTGCCTGCGGAGGCTGTGCCTTCGGCCCCTGTGCCGAGGCCGAGGCCCCGGGCTCCTCGGGCGGGGTGTCGTTCGTACTCATCGGCCTCACGCCCGGAACACGTGCCGGCGGATGGCCGCGGCGTTGGAGAAGATGCGGATGCCGAGGACGACGACCACACCCGTGGACAGCTGCGAGCCGACGCCCAGTTTGTCTCCGAGGAAGACGATCAGCGCCGCCACGACCACGTTCGACAGGAACGACACCACGAAGACCTTGTCCACGAAGATGCCGTCCAGCATCGCGCGCAAGCCTCCGAACACCGCGTCCAGCGCCGCGACCACGGCGATCGGCAGATAAGGCTCCACCACGGCCGGTACTTCGGGGCGGACGAGAAGTCCGACCACCACTCCGACCACGAGGCCCAGTACCGCGATCACGATGCACCCTTCTGCTGCTCTGCTGCTGTAGCCGTACGTACGGTCAGGCTCGACGCGGCCGGGAGGCGCATCTCGGCCTCGGACGACAAGGAGTAGCGGATCCCGTAGTTCTCCTGCAGCACGTGCAGGTACTGGCCGTCCGCGGAGTCCTGGAACTCGGTCCCGAGGCGCTTCTTGTCGCCGATCGCCAGCACTTCGTACGGCGGCACCAGCGGCCTGTTGTCGACCAGTATCGCGTCACCTGCGGCCCGGATCGCCGAGAGGGACGTCAGCCGCTGCCCGTTGATGGAGATCGCTTCGGCCCCCGACTGCCACAGCCCGTTGACGATCTTCTGCATATCGCGGTCGCGGAGCCGTCCGGTGTCCGAGAATCCGGCGCTCTCGCGCGGCTTGGTGCCGTTTCCGGTCGTCGAGCCCTTCGCGTCGTCCACCGTCAGCTTGATCCCGGGCCCGTGCACCTCGGTGGCCCCGGACAGCAGCGCCACGAGCTGACCCTGTTCGCCGCCGTGCTGCTTGAGCGCCTCGCGCTGCCGGGCGGCGACGCTGTCCCGCAGCCCTTCGATGTCCCGCTCCAGACCGTCCGCGTGCGCGTCGGCCCGCTCGACCCGGTCGATGAGTTCCTGACGCTCCTTGGCCAGCACCGGCGCGGTCGCCCGCGCCTGCGCGGCGCCCAGGGTGACGACCATCGCGGCGAGCACGAGCCCGGCGGCGAGACCCAGTTTGGCCTTGAGGGTCCGCGGCAGGCCGGACGTGCCCTCGGCCTCGCGCCGGGCCGAAGCCTCCGCGTAGCCCTCGTCGAGGGAGTGGTCCATCACGTGCGTCAGCAGCGACATGGAGGCGTCCGGCCGCGCCGGAGGTGCCGAACTGCGGTTGTGGGGCGGCTGCGACATGCCGCACATCGTCGCATGTCGGCGCCGCTCCCACCGAATGCGGACGCCCGGTGGACCGGACGGGACCTTCGCCCCGCCCGCTCCACCGGACTTGCGGCCCTACGCCGCTGCGTTCCGGCCCACGCCGTCCCGGGCGGGGTGCTCAGTGCCCGGCGCCGTCCACCACCGCTGCCCAGCCGTCCAGCAGGGCCTGCGCGGACGCGTCGTCGGGTCCCTCGGCCCACAGGTGGGTGACCGCCTCCGCCGGATCCGGCAGCACCAGGGCCCACCGCCCGTCGGCCTCCACGACCCGCACCCCGTCGGTGGTGTCCACCTGCCGGTCCCCGGCCGCCTCCACGACCCGCCGCATGACGAGCCCCTTCACCGCCCACGGGGTCGGCACGTCCCGCTTCAGCACGTGCGCCCTGGGGATCCGGGCATCGATCTGGCTGAGTGTGAGCTGCGTCCGCGCCACCAGCCCGATCAACTGCACGAAGGCGGCCGACCCGTCGAAGACACTGCTGAACTCGGGGACGATGAACCCGCCCCGCCCGTCACCGCCGAAGATGGTGTTCTCCGCCCGGCCCACCCGGGTCAGATCGTCGGGCGAGGTCGTCGTCCACTCCACCTGGGTCCCGTGGTACGCCGCCACCTGCTCGGCGATCCGGGTCGTGGTCACCGGCAGCGCCACCTTGCCGCTGCGCTTCTCGGCGGCCACCAGGTCGAGCAGCACCAGCAGTGCCCGGTCGTCCTCGATGATCCGGCCGCGCTCGTCCACGAGGGAGATCCGCTCGCCCACCGGGTCGAATCGCACTCCGAAGGCTGCCCGCGAGGACGCCACGATCTCCCCGAGCCGCACCAGTCCCGCCCGGCGGGATTCGGCCGTCTCCGTGGGCCGGGACTCGTCGAGCCCCGGATTGACCGTGAGGGCGTCCACCCCGAGCCGGCCCAGCAGGCTGGGCAGCACCAGGCCGGCGCTGCCGTTGGACGCGTCCACGACCACCTTGAGCCCGGAGTCCGCGACCCCGGTGGTGTCCACCCGCCGCAGCAGCGAGCCGGTGTAGGCGTCGAAGACGCTTCCCGGGAACTGCAGGTCGCCGATCTCGCCGGGGAACGCCCGCCGGTACTCCTGGCGTGCGTAGACCCGGTCGAGCTTGCGCTGCTGCTGGAGGGAGAGGTCCGCCCCCCGCTCGTCGAGGAACATGATGTCGACCGAGTCGGGCACTCCCGGCGAGGTCCGCAGCACGATCCCGCCGGCACTGCCGCGCGCGGTCTGCTGCCGCGCCACGGGCAGCGGTACGTTCTCCAGGTCCCTGACGTTGATGGCGCTCGCCTGGAGCGCCGAGATCACGGCCCGCTTGAGCGCTCTCGCGCCACGGGAGTGGTCGCGGGCCGTGGTGACCGTCGCCCCCTTCTTCAGGGTCGTCGCATAGGCACCGGCCAGCCGGACCACGAGCTCGGGGGTGATCTCCACGTTCAGGATGCCGGTGACCCCGCGCGCGCCGAACAGATGTGCCTGCCCCCGCGACTCCCAGATGACCGAGGTGTTGACGAAGGCGCCCGCCTCGATCGTCTTGAAGGGGTAGACCCGGACGTTCCCCTGGATGATCGATTCTTCCCCGACGAGGCACTCGTCGCCGATGACGGCCCCGTCCTCGATCCGGGCCGCGCGCATGATGTCGGTGTTCTTGCCGATGACACAGCCGCGGAGGTTGCTGTGCGGCCCGATGTACACGTTGTCGTGCACGACGGCCTTGTGCAGGAACGCACCGCTCTTGACGACGACGTTCGATCCGATGACGGTGTGCTCGCGGATCTCGACGCCGGCCTCGACCTTGGCGTAGTCCCCGATGTACAGCGGGCCGCGCAGCACCGCGTCCGGGCTCACCTCGGCCCCTTCGGCGATCCACACGCCGGGGGAGATCTCGAAGCCGTCCATGTCGACCTGGACCTTGCCCTCGAGCACGTCGGCCTGGGCCTTGACGTAGCTCTCGTGGGTGCCGACGTCCTCCCAGTAGCCCTCGGCGACGTAGCCGTAGATGGGCCGGCCTTCCTTCATCAGCTGCGGGAAGACGTCACCGGACCAGTCCACGGAGACGTCCGCGTCCACGTAGTCGAAGATCTCCGGCTCCATGACGTAGATGCCGGTGTTGATGGTGTCCGAGAACACCTGGCCCCAGGTCGGCTTCTCCAGGAAGCGCTCGACCTTGCCTTCCTCGTCCACGATGGTGATGCCGAATTCCAGCGGATTCGGAACCCGGGTCAGGCACACCGTGACGAGCCCGCCCTTCTCCTTGTGGAAACGGATCAGGTCGGTCAGGTCGAAGTCGGTGAGCGCGTCGCCGGAAATGACGAGGAAGGTGTCGTCCTTCAGAGCCTCCTCGGCGTTCTTCACGCTGCCGGCGGTCCCGAGTGGCTTCTCCTCGTTGGCATAGGTGAGCTCCATCCCGAGCTCCTCGCCGTCACCGAAGTAGTTCCTGACGAGCGACGCCAGGAACTGCACGGTGACCACGGTTTCGTTGAGCCCATGCCGCTTGAGCAGCCTGAGCACGTGCTCCATGATCGGCCGGTTCGCCACCGGCAGGAGCGGCTTGGGCATGCTTGAGGTCATGGGGCGAAGCCGAGTGCCTTCGCCACCAGCCATCACGACGGCCTTCATGTCGGAAGAGTCCTCCTTGAGAGACGGCGTATCGCCGACCTCACCCGTCCCGGACGGTGACTGGACCACTCCCCCGCGTCAGTCAGGCGCCGAGCGAGCTCAATCGGCCGTGGTGTCCGCCTTGACGATCCGGCGGACTTGTACCACGTAAAGGACTCCTGCCCACCAATAGAGGGTTGTACCCCATCCAGCGAACGCCCATCCGAAAACTGACCCCATCCAGGCCAACCAACCCGACCAGGTGCTCACCAGCAGGAAGGGGAACGCGTACATCAGGTTGAAGGTCGCGGCCTTGCCGAGGAAGTTGACCTGGGGCGGCGGATAGCCGTGCCGGCGCAGGATCCAGACCATGACCAGCAGCATCAGCTCGCGCGCGAGCAGTGCCCCGGTGAGCCACAGCGGCAGGATTTCGCGGTACGTGAGACCGAACAGGGTGGACAGGATGTACAGCCGGTCCGCGGCGGGATCCAGCAGCCGGCCGAGGCTGCTGATCTGATTCCAGCGCCGGGCCAGCTTCCCGTCGAGGTAGTCGCTGATCCCGCTGAGCATGAGGACGGCAAGAGCCCAGCCATCGTGCTCGGCCAGGATCAGCCACAGGAACAAGGGTACGCCTGCGAGGCGAGCCATGCTCAGGATGTTCGGAATGGTGAAAATTCGGTCAGTCTGAACCCGAGTCTCCTGGACCTCCACCCGGGGGCCTCCACTGTGACTGTAGAAATGTCGAACGATGCCCTCTGACCCTACAGGAGCCGGTGCACCGGCCTGTAAACGCAGAAAAGCCCCGTACCGGTTACCCGGTACGGGGCTTTTCTCAAAAATTGTTCGGCGGCGTCCTACTCTCCCACAGGGTCCCCCCTGCAGTACCATCGGCGCTGAAAGGCTTAGCTTCCGGGTTCGGAATGTAAACCGGGCGTTTCCCTAACGCTATGACCACCGAAACACTATGAAGTTAACCAAACCGGATATGACACAGTTCGTTACTTCAGAACTAACACAGTGGACGCGAGCAACTGAGGACAAGCCCTCGGCCTATTAGTACCAGTCAGCTCCACCCGTTACCGGGCTTCCACATCTG